>LT599017.1:3002939-3605878 GCA_900079765.1 uncultured Eubacteriales bacterium
TGGGCATGAATCCCGACGGCGAGGGCAACCAGGTGGTAGAGGCCGAGGTCCCCATGGCCGAGATGAGCACCTACGCCATCGACCTGCGCAGCCTCACCCAGTCCCGCGGCTCCTTCACGTTCCACTTCGTCCGCTACGAGGATGCCGCCCCCGCAGCCCAGGAGAAAGCCATCGCCGAAGCCAAGCTCATGGCTGAAGAGGCGGATTAGCTCAATATTTACCACAGCCCCGCCCCCTAGGGGCGGGGCTGTGGTTTGCTGTCCTTCGGATCTCTCTGATAAGGGGCGGCGTGGCATTTTCAATGCCCTGCCAGCAGCTGATCTTAATGCCTAAGGGCCTATGTTTCCCGCATAATTAATGGGAAAACCGCAACCGTAGTGTTGGGCCTTGCCCCCGCCGCTGTTCTCGACCACGCTATACCAAATGCCCCTACCATCACAAAAGGAGGCCCCAACATGCGCAAGTTTCTCGCTCCCCTCCTTCTCCTGGCCCTCCTGGCTGCCCTCACCCTCCCTGCCGGGGCCTATGCCGACCTACCCGAAGGCCACTGGGCCTATGCCGACGTGACTCGGGCCGCGGCCCTGGGTGTCCTCAAAGGATATGAGGACGGCACCATGCACCCGGAGGCCTTCCTCTCCTGGGGCCAGTGCCTCGTCATGCTGGGCCGGGCGTTCTATGGCAACGCGCTTGCGGCCCGACCCAAGGATGAGTCTCTCCACTGGGCGACGGGGGCCTACACGGCAGCCCTGTCCGCCGGCGTGCTGGAGGAGGACGACTTCCTCCCCATCGCCCCCACCGCACTGGATGCCCCCCTTACCCGCCAGGACATGGCCGTACTGCTGGACCGGATATTCCTCTTTGCTGGGGCGGAGCCGGTGGAGGTGGAATTCCTCCCTCTCCTCTCCGACTTTGCCGACCTGCCCAGAGCCTATCAGGCCTCCGTCCTCCAGTGCTCGGCCCGAGGGCTGATCAAGGGCTACGAGGACGGGCGGTTCGGCGGTGGAGATACCCTCACCCGGGCAGCAGGGGCAGCCCTCATCATCCGCGCCCTGGCCCTGACCGAGGACCTTCCCTATAAACCCTCTATAGAACCCCCCGTGGCCGAGGCCCCCATAACGATAGAGCCCGGCCCTCTCACCGCTTTAGGCAGCAACCCAGAAAAACTGATTCGTCTCTACGGCACTGCCGACATGAGCCGCTACCCCTCCCGGGAAGAGGCAGAGGCCCACATGGCGGACGTAACGGTCCCGGTCTGGCGGCTGGACCGCACCAGCGGCGTAAAGGCCCCCTCTCAGCTCACTTTCACAGTAAACGCCGCCATCGCGGAGGACATGAGTGCCATCTTCACTGAGATCTTCAACGACCCCGAGCAATTCCCCATCTACTCGATCGGCGGGTACGACTGGCGGGGAAACAGTGCCAAGGGCGAGCACAACTGCGGCACTGCCGTAGACATTAACTACATTGAAAACTATCAGATCTCCTTCGATGGGCGCATCGGCGCAGGGGAGTGTTGGCTCCCTGAAGAGAACCCCTGGTCCATTCCGCCGGAAGGCAGCGTGGTGCGCATCTTTAACGCTCATGGGTACACCTGGGGAGGCAACGGCTGGCCCGATACCTCAGGCAAGGACTATATGCACTTCTCCTATTTAGGCGTATAATTGAAAACACCGGGTATATCTCACTCTTAGATATACCCGGTGTTTTCAATTATCATTAATTTTCAGTGGCGACCCGTCCAAATAGATCACCTTATCGCACTGAGCTATGGTTTCGGCCTCGTGGCTCACCAGGAGCACCGGCTTGCCGAGGTCGCGGACCCGCTCCAGAATGTGTCCGATTCTGGCGGCGTCCACGCCTGTGAAGGGCTCGTCCAGGAGGTAGAGATCGCCCCCCAGGGCCAGCGTACGGGCCAGGGCCAAACGTCGGCCCATCCCGCCGGACAGGGCTGCGGGGAATGACCCCTCCTCTCCCTCCAGCTCGGCAAGGGCCAGCCAGCGGTCCTTCTCCCCCCGCCGCTCCCGGGGGAGCAGGTCGGTAATGTGCTGGCCCACGGTGCGCCAGGGAAGCAGCCTGTCCTCCTGGAAGAGGAACGCGGTCACCCCCGCTCCCGCCACACTGCCGGATTCGCTCTTTTGTAATCCCCCCAGCACCCGGAGCAAAGTGGTTTTCCCGCAGCCAGAGGGGCCGGAGAGGGCGGTGATGCCCGCTCCGGGCAGGTCAATGGAGAACCGGTCCAGCACCAGCTTGTCGCCAAAGCGCACTGTCAGATCGCGCACCCTGATCATCCCCGCCGCCCCCTCTCCATCCGCAGGAAGAAGGCGGAGAGCAGGTTCTCCAACACAAAACTCAGTGCGATGACCACCACAGTCCATGCGAAGAGGGACGGGGTCTCCAAGTAGAGTTTGCTGTTGTGCATTTCAAGGCCTATGGCCCGCTTGGGCTGGCTGATGACCTCGGCGGCCACCCCCGCCTTCCAGGCGAGGCCAAGACCGGTGACGCAGCTACTGGCAAAGTAGGGCAGGACACTGGGCAGATATACAAGCCTAGCCGTCTTTAGGGGTGTAAAGCGGTAGGCTTTGGCACTCTCCAGGAGGAGCGGGTCGGTCTCGCCGATGCCCTTGCGGACGTTGCCCCACACCACAGGCATCACCATCAGCCCGGCGCACACCCCCGGCACCATCCCGGTGGAGAGCCAGAGCATAATAAGCAGGATGAACGAGACCACCGGGATGGCCCGGACCACCCGGACGGCGGGGGAAAAGAGCAGGTCGGCCCAAGAAAACGCCGCGGTCAGCACCGCCAATACCGCCCCCGTGCCCGCCCCGGCCAGAAAGCCTGCCAGCACCCGCCCCAAGGACAAGGCTGCCGACTGCCAGAAAGCGGAGGTGCCCGCCATATGGAGGAGCTGCTCCCCCACCGCCACGGGGCCGGGAAGGAGGAGTTCCTTTCCCACAAAGAGGGCCGCAAGCTGCCACACCCCCAGCCAAAAGGCCAGGGGAGCGACAACTTTTAGTATTTTATTCCGATTCGAATTACCCAATGTAATAGAAATCGTCCGCTGGGATGCCGCCGCCAATGCTGCTGGGGTCGGCGGCGGCCAGTACCTCGTAGTAGCCCTGGATGCTGTCGCGCATCTCCTCGCCGTCCACGTAGATAAGATTGACCTGAGGGATGGCAGCAGCGGCGATCTGAGCGTTGGGGGTAATCCCATACTTGGCGATCAGCTCCGCGCCCTCCTCCACGTTGTTCTTCACGTAGTCCACCGAGGCGGAGTACTCCTTGAGGAAGGCCTCCACAGCCTCGGGGTGCTCCTGGGCAAACTCGGTACGCACGGCGACACAGCTCATGGTGAGGACGCCGTGGTCGGCTACCGCATCCCACTCTTGGGTGAGGTCCAGGGCAAAGCGCACGTCAGAGTTCTTCATCACCACGCCGGTGGCGGCGGGCACAGGCATCATAGCAAGATCGATCTCGCCGGAGGCCATGAGGGTGGTGAGCTCGTCACTGGTCTTCCACTCCACCGTCACGTCCTTGCCAGCCTCCAGGCCGTTCTGCTTAAGGAGGTAGTTGAGGACATACTCAGGGTTCGCGCCCTGACCGGTGGCGTAGAGCGTCTTGCCCGCCAGATCGGCCATGGAGTGGACGGCGTCTCCGTTCTCCAGCACGTAGAGGACGCCCAGGCCACACACAGCCAGCATCTGCACGCCGCCGTCCGTCTTATTGTAGAGCGTGGCGGCCACGTTGGTGGGCAGGGCCGCAATGTCCAGGTCGCCGTTGATGAGCTTGCCTGTGACCTCGTCGGGAGCGGCGGCGATGGTGACGGAATAGTCGTTGGCGGTGGTGCCCGTCTCGTTGTCGGCCAGGAGTTTTACGGCGCTCATGCCGGTGTTTCCCTTGAGGACCGCCAGATTCACCTTCGTCCTCTCAGCAGGGGTGGTCTCGCTTGGAGTGGGTGTGGGCGTCGCCGTCTCAGTGGGCGTAGGGGTCGGGGTGGGAGAATTCGTCACGGCGGGGGTGGCGGGGGCACAAGCCGTCAGGGTGAGGGCCAGGGTCAACGCAAGAGCGGAAAGTCTTTTTAGTTTCATAGCAATACATCCTCCTTTAAAATGCGGATCTCTTTTCCTTGTTTCTCGATGGCACCTGCCTCGGTCAAGGTCTCAAAAGCCCGGTAGAGCGAGGTACGGCCCAAATCCAGCCTGCGGGCCAGGCTGCTCATGGAGCAGTCCAAGGTGACGCTGTTCCCCACCCGCCGCTCCAGCAGGTATTGGGCCAGCTTGCGCTTGGCGTCGGGCGCCAAGAGGCTATCCAGCTTGCCCTCTAAAAAGCGGATGCGGCCCGACAAGTAACGGATATAGTTCCTCGCCACCGCCGAATCACGGGCCATGATGTTTGACATCAGCTTTTGGGAGAAGAAGACCACCCGGCAGGGGACCAGGGCGGTGAGGGTGGTGGCGTAGTCTGCCCGGCTATTGTAGAGGGCAGCGGCACCGAAAACATCGCCCGGCCCCAACACGCTGACCACGTAGCCCTCCTTACTTACCTGGACCCGGCCCGCCAGGATGATGCCCAGCGCCCGATCAAATTCCCGAGGGGTGTAGATGGTCTCGCCTTTCTCCACGATCCCCACCCGGCAGTCAAACTCTTCCGCCGCGTAGGAGATGGCACTGGGTGCGTCCTCAAAGAGAACATGCCCCTTGAGCAGCTCCCGCTCCTTCTCGCTCAAAAGGGGGAGAAACCACATGGTCTCTTCGTGGCCGGCCTTGGTAAGCCATTCCATAATTCCACCTCAAAACTGTTCCATTTGGAACAGTTTTGAGTTTAACTTTTTTCTCCATCAATGTCAAGGACTCTTTCCCAGTCCGTGGCGTTTTGCGTACACTTTGCATAAGATATGGCAGATGAATGGAGGTAATGATACATGGCAGATTACAGGTGCCGCCCGCGCCAGGCCGCGGCCGCCGACCAGGCCCGCCCCATGGAGGAAGCCCAGCCGATGAAACGCTACATAAGCCCCTGTGCGCCGAATGAGAGCGCCGCGGGGAGCTGCGAAAGCCTCTCCCTTGCCCGGCAGAACCAGATTCTGCTGGAGCAGCTGGTAGAGCTCTCCTCCAACCAGTGCCAGTTGCTGGTAGACCTGCTGGGCGCGGTAAACGCCCTCACCGCCGCCCTCCTCACCACCCGGGCACAGGTATAGCAATCATCCCGGTCTTGGCGCGGGCTAAGACCGGGATTTTCTTAAAAAAAGATAAATTTCACTTCGTTTCCCTTGTAGGGATGGGTAAATTTCGTTATACTAACCTCTGTTGACATAATACAAAAGATATGGAGGCGAGGGCTTGGCTCCAAAGAAAAAAGGAAAAAAGCGGCGGCTCTCCCCGTTTGGACAGTTTTTGAAGTACAGCTACCGCACTGCGGTGGCCCTCTCCGCCGTCATCGTGACCCTGTTTGTGGTGTGGAAGCTGGCTATCCGCCCGCCGGAGGTGGCACAGCCACCGGCCCCTTCCATCCCCAGCGAGAGCACCCCCCCAGTGAGCGGGGAGCCGCAGCCGCCGGGGAGCGCAAATCCCTCTCTTGCGCGGCGGAAGGAAACCTATACCTTTCTCCTCATCGCTCAGGACCAGGTGAGCTCCAGCACCGACACCCTCATCGCCGTCACCTACGACGTGCCCAACAAGAAGGTGGGCATGGTCTCCATCCCACGGGACACGCTGGTAGACCGGAAGGTGGGGCCCTACCGCTATCATAAGATCAACGCCGCGTACGGCAACGCCGAGACCAACTCCCCCGGCACCGGCATCGCCGAGCTGAAGGATGCGGTGAGCGACCTTATAGGTATCCCCATCGACTACTACGTATTGGTAGACGTACCCTCCTTCATCCGTATCGTGGACGCGGTGGGGGGGGTGGACTTTGAGGTTCCGGTCTATATGGACTACGATGCGCCCGACCAGGACCTGCACATTCACTATGACGCCAAGATGTACTATGGCCTCTCTGGACAGCAGGTAATGGAGATCGCCCGGTGCAGGAAAAACACCATCTGGAAGGACGGGTCCTACACCCTGTACGACGCCTACCCGGATGCGGAGATCGGACGCACCCGCACCCAGCAAGCCCTTTTAAAGGCCATAGCCAAAAAGCTGATCTCTTGGAACAGCATCCCCAAAATCACCAAGCTGGCAGGCATTGTGAACGAGAGCGTAAAGACCAATATGCCCTTGGATGACATGATCTTCTTCGCTCAGAACGCCATCACCGTGGATCTGTCCGAGGGCTTGACCACCGCCACCTTCCCCGGTAACGGAAACGTGACCTACCGGGGTGTGGAATACTGCTACGAGTACGACAAGGCCGCCGCGCTGGAACTTATCAACACCCTGCTCAACCCCTACACCACCGAAGTCACCGAGGATATGGTGGATATTCTGCAGCCCTGAGTATAGAACGAGCCCCCTCCCATATGGGAGGGGGCTTAGTTTTGTTTGGGCGGGGGCGGGGAGACTTTCAACGCGGTGCTCAGGCGCGGCTCTTAAAATATTCCCGGGTTACGTCGGTGTCCCGCATGACTTGGATGCGCAAGGCCTCCAGGGTGTCGAACCGCACCTCCGGGCGGAGGAATTTGTAGAATTCCATGCGGAGGGTCTGTCCATACAGGTCGCCGTCAAAGTCCAGGAGAAATCCCTCTACGTTGACCTCGCCGTGGTCATCCACCGTGGGGCGAACGCCCACGTTGGTAACAGCCAGACGGCTGTCACCGTTTTCAAAGAAAACCTTGGTGGCATACACCCCCTTGGCGGGCACAAGCACACCGGGGGCAAAACGGAGGTTCACTGTGGGAAAGCCCAAAGTGGAACCCAGCTTTTTCCCGTGCTGCACCGTATCGGTTAGTGTATGCGGGTGGCCCAAAAAGTAGTTGGCCAGCTCGGTCTCTCCCTGGCTCAGGAGGCCACGGATATAGGTGGAGGAGATGGTGATTCCACACAGCTCAACCTTGGGGATGATGTCGCACCCGATCCCTAACTCAACACATTTTGCCTTCAGCCGCTCGGGGTTTCCCTCCCCCTTGTAGCCAAAGTGGAAGTCATGTCCCGCCACAAGGTGGACAGCACCGTTCTCTTTCACCAGGAAGTCGGTGATGAAGTCCTCCCAGGGCATGCGCATCATGCGCTCGTCAAAGCGGGCCACGATGATCTCCTTGATGCCGTAATACCGGCGCATCAATTCAGCCCGGTCCAGCGGAGAACTAATAAGGGGCATGGGGGAGCCGACGATCAGGTTCTCCGGGTGGGTGTCAAAGGTGACGGCGGCAGGGACTACGCCCCGGCGCTCCGCCTCCTCGGTCACCCGGCGGAGCAGCGCGGCGTGCCCCAAGTGGACGCCGTCAAAAAAGCCTAATGCAATTACGCGTTTGGTGTTCAAGCAAATGTATCTCCTTTTAAAAAGGCTGGTAAGATTATACCTCGAAAAAACTTTTAATAAAACGCAGTCTGCAGGCCTCTGCCTGAGCCAGCCCTAAAAATTCACCACCGGAGCCATAGACCCGGTAGGAGGCATCCCCCGCAGTGGTGGGAACCTCCATTCCGTTGCGCAGGCGCTTTTCCACCGGAGGAAGCACATCGAGCCGGGGATGGCGGGCGAAGTAGGCGTCCACCGGTAGAAGGAAGGTTTCCGCCTCCCCCCGCTCACCCGCCGCTAGAAAGTCTTCCATCGTGACCGCCTGCTCTAAGGTGAACCCGGCGGCCTCCGTCCTGCGGAGGGACGACATGACTCCTCCGCAGCTCAGGGCCGCGCCGATGTCGTGACAGAGGGTTCTGATATAAGTACCCTTTGAGCATTTGACCCGTAGCAGGTAATCGCCGCTGTTAAGCTGAGCATGCTCATCCGTTTCGGCGGGCAGCAGCTCCAGGGCGTGAATGGTTACGGGTCTGGGCTCCCGCTCCACCTCCTTGCCCTTGCGGGCCAACTCGTAGAGCTTTTTTCCGTCCTTCTTGATGGCAGAGTACATGGGTGGGATTTGAAGAATGTTCCCCCGGAACCGAGCGAGCACCGTTTCAAGCTGCTCTCTGTTCACCTCCGGGGAGCACTCCTCCAGGACGGTCCCCGTGGTGTCCTGCGTGTCGGTGACAAGTCCCAGGCGCAGCCCTGCCACGTACTCCTTCCCCGTCTCAGCGGCAAATTCCACGGCCCGGGTCGCCCGGCCCACGAATACCGGGAGTATCCCCGTCGCCATCGGGTCCAGGGTCCCCGCGTGGCCCACCCTCCGCTCACCCAGCACACGGCGTATCTTGGCACACACGTCCATGCTGGTCCAGCCGGAGGGTTTGTCGATCACTATAATGCCATTAGCCATGCTTCACCTGATGGATGGCGGCTAAGATAGCGTCCTTCGCGTCCTGAACAGAGCCGTACACGGTACATCCCGCGGCGGCGGCGTGGCCGCCGCCGCCCAGGAGGGCGCAGACAGCGGTTGCGTTGACAGCACTGGAGGTGCGTACGGAGAGCTTGCACTCGCCGGGTCGAAGCTCCCGGATAGTGACCGAGGCGCTGACACCCTCCACCTGTCCCACATAGGCGGCGATGTCCTCCACGTCCTCCTCGGTGGCGTCCAGGGCAGCCATCATGTCCAGGGAGACGGCGGCGATGGCGGTCTTGCCGCCATCGAAGAGTTCCATTCCCTCGCAGAGCATGCTCTCCAGCCGCAGGCGTTTAAAGCTCTTGGTGCGGAAGTGCCGCTTGTTCACACCCCGGTAGTCAATGCCCGCGTCCATCAGGGCGGCGGCCACCCGGTGGGTCCCGGCGGTGGTGTTGCTGTACACAAAGCAGCCCGTGTCGGTGGAGACGGCCACATAGAGAGGAAGGGCCGTCTCCGGGCGCACCTCGCCCCACTGCCGGACGATGTCGTACACCAGCTCACCGCAGGCGGCCCGGCCCGCATCCACGCAGTTTTCCCTCCCAAAGCCCTCATTGGAGGGGTGGTGGTCAATGGCGAGGTCTATGCCCCGCTCCAAATATGGGGCGGCGTTCTCGGTGAAGAGGCTGACTCCCGCAATGTCCACGCTGACCACAAAAGCGGGGTCGAACCCCGCAGGGGCCAGATACCCATCCAGATAGGGAGCAAAGAGGGTGGTAGCGTCGGGGTTTTCCAGCACCCAAGCAGTCTTTCCCAGAGCGCGCAGCGCTGCGCAGAGGCCCACCGCACAGCCGATGGTATCCCCGTCGGGTCGGCGGTGGGTGATGATGAGGAAATAGTCTTGCGCCTTGAGGTGCGAGGCGGTCTCTTTATAATCCATAGCGGAACCTCCAATAGGGCCTATTTATCCAATTTTTCGATGAGCTCCAGGATGTGGGCACCCTTGTCGATGGAGTCGTCCCGCTCGAAGATGAGCTCGGGAGTGTAGCGCAGGCTCAGCGCACCGCCCAACTCCCGCCGGAGGTAGCCACCGGCGGACTTGAGACCCTTGACCACCTCGTTCACGTCGCTCTTGTCCAGCACGCTAACGAAGACCTTGGCGTATCGGAGGTCAGGTGTGGTCTCCACCGCGGTGATGGACACCAGCCCATGAACCCTGGGGTCCTTGACGGTACGAATCAGATTGGAAAGCTCTCGCTGGATTTCCTCGTTGATACGCCCGATTCTATTATTTGGCATAATATTTTCTCCTAAATATACACGATGAGGGGCGGGCGCTTTGCCCGCCCCTCTCCGGCTCGTTGCTTATACTACAATCTGCTCCATAATGAACGCCTCGATGACATCGCCGATCTTCACATCGCCATACTTTTCAACCGTCACACCGCACTCATAGCCCTGGGCGACTTCTTTGACGTCGTCCTTAAAACGGCGGAGGGTGGCAATGACGCCCTCATGGATGATGATGTTATCCCGGATGAGGCGCAGCTGCGCGCCGCGCTGGATCTTGCCGCGTGTGACGTAGCAGCCCGCGACGATGCCCGCGCCGGTGATCTTGTAGACCTCGCGGATTTCGGCCTCGCCCAGCGAGACCTCCTTGAACTTGGGGGCCAGCATGCCCTTCATGGCGGTCTCAATCTCCTGGATTGCGTCATAAATAACGCGGTACATGCGCATATCGACGCCCAGGCGGGCGGCATTGTCACGAGCGTTGTTGTCCGGGCGGACGTTAAAGCCCACGATGATAGCGTTGGAGGTGGAGGCCAGCATCACGTCGCTCTCGCTGATGGCGCCCACGGCGGAGTGGATGACCCGCACCCGGACCTCCTCGTTGGTGAGCTTTTCGAGGGAAGACTTGACTGCCTCGGCGGAGCCCTGCACGTCGGCCTTGACGATGATGTTCAGATCCTTCAGCTCGCCCTCCTGGATCTGACTGAACAGGTCCTCCAGGGAGACCTTCTGCTTCACGCCACCGGTGGTGGCGTTCTTCTGCTCATGCTTGCGCTGTTCCACCAGCTCGCGGGCCATGCGCTCATCGGCCACGGCGTGGAAGTCGTCGCCCGCACCGGGCACTTCTCCCATTCCGATGATCTCTACGGGTACAGAAGGGCCCGCCTCGGTGAGCTTTTCACCCTTGGCGTTGGTCATGGCACGGACGCGGCCCACGGCGGTACCCGCGATGATGACGTCGCCCTGGTGGAGGGTGCCGTTCTGGACCAGGAGGGTGGCCACGGGACCGCGGCCCTTGTCGAGCCGGGCCTCAATGACCGCGCCATGGGCGGTGCGGTTGGGGTTTGCCTTGAGCTCACGCATTTCGGCGGTGAGAGAGACCATCTCTAGGAGGGTATCCACGCCCATGCCGGTCTTGGCAGAGATGGGAACCAAAATGGTTTCGCCGCCCCACTCCTCGGACACCAGGCCGTACTCGGTAAGCTGCTGCTTGATCTTATCGGGGTTGGCGGTGGGCTTATCCATCTTATTGATGGCCACGATGATGGGAATCTCGGCGGCCTTAGCGTGGTTGATGGACTCCACGGTCTGGGGCATGATGCCGTCGTCGGCCGCCACCACCAGGATGGCGATGTCGGTAATCATGGCGCCGCGGGCACGCATGGCAGTAAACGCCTCATGGCCCGGGGTGTCCAAGAAGGTGATGGGCTTGCCGCCCACCTCCACCTGGTAAGCGCCGATGTGCTGGGTGATACCGCCCGCCTCGCCGGAGGCCACATTGGCGGCCCGGATGCGGTCGAGCAGAGAGGTCTTGCCGTGGTCGACGTGGCCCATAACCACTACCACGGGGGCACGGGAAACCAGGTCCTCGTTCTTGTCCTCGGCGGTATCGATCAGCTTTTCCTCGATGGTGACGATGACCTCGCGCTCCACCTTGCAGCCCATGTCCTCGGCGATGATGGCGGCTGTATCGAAGTCGATCACGTCGCTGACCGAGGCCATAACTCCGTTTCGGATGAGGCACTTGACTACCTCGGCCCCGGTCTTCTTCATGCGGGAGGCGAGCTCGCCAACGGCGATCTCATCGGGGATGAGCACCTTGAGGGGGGTCTTCTTGGCGATCTCCATCTGGAGCCGGCGCATTTTCTCCTGCTCCTCGTTGCGGCGCTTGTTGCCGAAGGTAGGCGCACCCTTACGGTTATTGTTGCGGTTCTGGAACTTCTGCTTGCCAGCCTGCATGGTTTGGGTGCGCTGTGAAGCGATGTTCTCCAGTTTCTCATCGTACTTGGCGAGGTTTACGTCGCCGCCCTTGCGGGTGTCCACAGTCCTTTTTTCGGGCACACGAGTGGTGGGGCGGTTCTCCACACCCTGGGCGGGGGCCGACTTCTGAGGCGCGGGGGCCGCAGGAGCCGACGCCGCGGGCGCGGCAGGCTGAGCCGCGGCAGGCTGCGCGGCAGGAGCGGGCACAGCCTTGGGATGCTCTGTGGCCGCCGCAGCCTTGGGCTCGTGGTAGGTATCGGCAAAGATGCTCTCGATGCTCGCCACCTGGTTGTGCTGAGTCAGGTGCTCGAAGAGGAAGTTAAGCTCCCGATCCTCCAAGGCCTGGCCGGATTTTTTGGGCGTGGAGTCGTACTGCGCCAGGACCTCAATGATATCCTTGCTGGGACGGTTAAAGTCCTTGGCCACGTCGCTTACACGGTATTTATTGTTCAGCAAATATGCCACCTCCAAAATGGTTCCTTGGAGCTTGCGCCAATAGGAAAACACAGGGCATTGGGCGCGCCAGCCCTACGCTTTCTTATTGGAACAAGCCCATTCACTTTAAAAAATCTCTTCTCATTTCTTCTTAACGATGATCTTGCCCCTGGGGCGGAGCGGCGGGTCGGACTTCCCGAGCACGGGGGGCGGTGCGGCCGGGGCGGGAGCCGTGGGGGCGGCCCAGGGTTTGCGTTTGCCCTCACGCTGGTTCTTTTCGTGGGCTTTTTGTTCCCGCTGGCGCTGGAGGACTTTCTGAGCCTTAGCGCCTAGCTGGGAGGCCGCATCGCCGTATGTCTCCGGGTCCTGGGCGGAGAGCTTTTTCACCAGAGATGCGGCAAAGCCCGCATCGGAAAAGGCAGCCATGGCGCAAGTGGTGCGGCCCAGGACCGCGCCCAGCTCGGCCTTGGTAAAGGGGACGGAGAGCCACTTCACATGGCCCGCGTCGGCAAAGTGGGAGGCCCGGCGGCGGGTATTCTCGGCGGCGTCGGCGGCCACAATGATCAGCTTTGCCTGCCCGGCACGGGCGGCGGCACCCACCGGCTCTTCGCCGATCTCCAGACGCCCCGCCTTCTTGGCAAGACCCACCAGGGAGAGGAGCTCACTACTCATTGGGCGGCGCCTCCTTCATCTCTTGCTCCAGGCCCTCGTACACCTCGGGGGGAAGCTGGGCGGAAAAAGCACGCTCCAGGGCCTTGGACTTCCTGGCCTTGGCGAGGCAGTCGGGGTTGGGGCAGATGTAGGCGCCCCGGCCCGGTTTCTTCCCTTTGAAGTCCAGGGAAATTTCCCCCTCAGGGGAGCGGACTACACGGATGAGCTCCCGCTTTGGTTTCATCTCCCGGCAGCCGAGACACTGGCGGAGCGGTATTTTCTTGGGCATGGCAGTCATCTCCCCACACGGCTCCCGCCGCGCGGGGGCCCCTTCCTTTTATTATTTGCCCGGCAAAGTGAACTCCACGGCATCACGATTTGGCCAAAACACTTGTACGCCGCACTCGCGGCGGGGCCAGCGTCTTTACTCGGCCGCCTGGTCAACCTCATCCTCCGTCGCGGGGCCGGGGTTGGAGGCTGGCTTGATGTCGATCTTATACCCCGTCAGCTTGGCGGCCAGGCGGGCGTTTTGGCCCTCTTTGCCGATGGCGAGGGAGAGCTGGTCGTCGGGAACCACCACGCGGCAGCTCTTACCATCATCCAAGGTGGTGACGCTGATGACATCGGCGGGCGAGAGGGCGGCGGCTACGTACTCTTCGGGGCTGTCGGAGTACTTGATGATGTCAACCTTTTCACCCTTGAGCTCGTCAACGATGTTGTTCACCCGCTGACCCCGGGGACCGACGCAGGCACCAATGGGGTCCACGTTGGGGTCGGCGGACCAAACTGCCAGCTTGGTGCGGCTGCCCGCTTCACGGGCGATGGACTTGACCTCCACGGTGCCGTCGAAAATCTCGGGCACCTCCAGTTCGAAGAGGCGCTTGACGAGGCCCGGGTGAGTGCGGGAGATGAGGACCTGGGGTCCCTTGGTGCTCCGGCGGACCTCCACCACATAGACCTTCAGGCGGTCCCCCTCGCGGTAGGTCTCGCCCCGGACCTGCTCGCCCACAGCGAGGAAGGCGTCGGTACCTTCGCTACCGGAGCCAATGTGGATGTTCACCGCACCGGAGCGGGGGTCCACACGGGTGACCACACCGGTCAAAAGCTCATGCTCCTTGGAGGAGAACTCTTCATATATCATGCCACGCTCGGCCTCGCGCATACCCTGAATGATGACCTGGCGTGCGGTCTGGGCGGCAATGCGGCCGAAATTCTTTGGCTTGATTTCAATACGGATCACGTCACCCAGGGCCACCTGCGGGAGGGAACGGCGGGCCTCTTCGAGGCTGATCTCGGTGAAGGAGTTGTCCACAGTCTCCACCACGTCCTTTTTGATGAAAACCCGGACTTCGCCCTTCTCCTCATTGGTCTCCACCACCACGTTGTCCCCCGCCACGTCGGGGTCCTTCTTATAGGCGGAGGTGAGAGCCTGGGTAATCTTCTCCAGCATATAGGATTTGGGTATGCCCCGCTCTTTCTCGATCATATCGATGGCGATAAAAAACTCCTTGCCGTCCAGCTCGTTGGTTTTCTGGGGCTTTACATTCTTCTTAGGCATGTCGTCGTTCTCCTTTAAGCACGGGCGGTAGCGCTCCGCCCCCACATATTACTAAATTCTCACATACAGCCGGACCTGGGCCACGTCCTTTTTGGGGAACAAAAGTTCCCCTGGTTTCGTCTCAATCGTGACGTCCCCGTCGGCGTAGGCACGCAGCAACCCCACGTGGTCCTTTCGGCCCTCCACGGGGTGATAGAGCTTGACCTCCACCTCCGCACCCAAGAACCGCGCGAAGTGCTCCGGCTTTTTGAGAACCCGGTCGATCCCGGCGGAGGATATCTCCAACGTGTAGCTTCCCTCGATGGGGTCAAGCTCGTCCAGCCTATCGGACAAAGCGCGGGAAACGGCCTCGCAGTCGTTGATGTCCACGCCGCCATCCTTATCGATATACACCCTCAGAAACCAGGTGCCCGCCTCCTTGACGTACTCCACATCCCAGACGGTGCAGCCGTTTGCCGTCGCGATGGGCTCAGCCAGTTCGTGGGTGAGCTCAGTGACCTTCGCCATGGAAACGCCTCCTTCGGGCGGGTCTTCCAGAAAAAACCACGCCAAATTTTTTCAATAAGAAAGAGCGGGGCGAACCCCACTCTCCACACATTACTCTTACTATCGTATGGAGTATAACACAGCCTACTCTAAAATGCAAGTATTTTCAATGTTTTATCCCGCTTTTGGGTACAAGTCAAGCACAGAACGAAATACGGGCGGTCGATAACTCCTCCTCCAAAGTATTCAGAGGGAGAGATAATGTGAAAGGAAACCTTCGGCTTTTCCTTTCACAGGCATGTGAACCGTTTTTCGTCACTTTAAAAAAGGAAAGAAAAATGCTGCATCCAGTCGAAAAGGCTTTTTTGACAGGCTGGGAAATATTTTGTAACCCCTTTTAGGTTGACGGGATTTAGGGGAAATTGATACAATGAATACAAT
This sequence comes from uncultured Eubacteriales bacterium, assembly GCA_900079765.1. NCBI lineage: Bacteria > Bacillati > Bacillota > Clostridia > Eubacteriales > uncultured Eubacteriales bacterium. The sequence goes on from LT599017.1 coordinate 3,018,134, forward strand.
GACCGGAGCGGAGAGGAGACTATCACCATGAATGAGGCCACGCAAATAATGAATGAGGTAAAAAAAGCCGTGGTAGGAAAGGACGATGTGCTGGCCCGGGTGCTGCTGGCCCTGCTGTCCCGAGGGCACATCCTGCTGGAGGACATCCCCGGCGTGGGGAAGACCACGATGGCCCTGGCCTTCTCCAAAGCCCTGTCTTTGGGGTACAACCGGGTGCAATTCACGCCTGACGTGATGCCCTCGGACATCACGGGTTTCTCCCTCTATAATAAGGAGACCGGGCATATGGAGTACCAGCCCGGCGCGGCCCTGTGCAACCTATTTCTGGCGGATGAGCTCAACCGGGCCACCAGCCGTACCCAGTCCGCCCTGCTGGAGGCGATGGAGGAAGGGCAGGTAACGGTGGACGGTGTAAGCCACCCGGTACCCCGGCCCTTCACCGTCATCGCCACCCAGAACCCGGCGGGGGCCTCGGGCACCCAGCTCCTCCCCGATTCTCAGATGGACCGCTTTATGGTGCGCCTGTCCATCGGTTACCCCGCCGCCGCCGACGAGGTGGAACTCCTCCGCCGCAAGCAGGTGGGCGCGGCGCTGGACCAGGTAGCCCCTGTGCTGGACCAGGGAGGACTGGTAGCTCTCCAGGAGAAGGTGGACAAGGTCTACATGGCGGACGAGATGCTGGACTACGTGGTACGCCTCATCGGGGCCACCCGAAACCACCCCTCCATCGAACAGGGGGCCAGCCCCCGGGCCTCCCTGGCGGTAGCGGCCATGGCGAAGGCGGCCGCCTTTGTCCAGGACCGGGACTACGTGGTGCCCGGGGACATCCGTCTGGTCTTCCCCGACACGGTGGGGCACCGGCTCCTCCTCTCCCCCAGGGCAGAGGGCAAGCCGGCGGACAAATTCACCCCCGTGCAGGCTATCCTGCGGGCCATCTCCGCCCCAAGGGTCAAGTAGATGACCCGCTGCCGGATCGGATATCTGCTGACCCTGCTGGGGGCGGCGGCCTTTTTCCTCTCCTTCCATGGGTACTTCTCTTTCTATGTGTTAATTCTGGCGCTGGTATTCCCCCTATTCTCTCTGGTGGTCAGTTTGCCGGGGATGCTGGGGGCCAGGGTCAGCTTTGCCGTGTCCGAGCGGTCCATCCGCCGGGGGGACTCCGTCCGCCTGACGCTGACGTTCCGCAGCCGGGCCAACCTCCCCGCAGCACGGGTGAGCGCCCTCTTCTCCTGCACCAACCTGATGACGGGGGATGCGCTCACGTTCCGCAAGAGAGCCGCAGGCGGCTCTGCCGGCCTTGCTCTGGAGGACGAGGTGGAAGCCCTCCACTGCGGTCTGGTGCGCTGCACCGCAAGCCGCCTCAAGGTCTGTGATCTGCTGGGCCTCTTCTCCCTGTCCCTGGCCGCTCCGGAAGAAGTTTTCTTTCTTGCCCTGCCTCTGGACCTGCCGCCGGAGAAGCTCCCGGCCCTCCTGGAGGAAGGGGAGCGGCAGCTTATCCTGAAACCCCGGCCCGGCGGTGGGCCCGGCGAGGACTACGATCTGCGGCCCTACCGGGCCGGGGACCCTATGCGCAGCGTTCACTGGAAACTCTCCTCCAAGCTGGACGAGCTGGTGGTGCGCGAGGTGCTGGAGCCTGTGCAGGTTCAGATTGTGCTGACTTACAACCACTTCGGCAGCCCCGAGGACTTGGACCGGGTGTTAGACAGGCTGGACGCCATCTCCCGCGCGCTTATCGAACGGGAGCGGCCCCACGCCATCCGCTGGGCAGAGCCGGTCACCGGCGTGGTGCAGCGCGCAGTCATCTCCTCCCTGAACGATTTGCGCGCCTTTGAGTATGCGGCCTTTTCCACGGCAGCGCCTAAGTCGGGCTTATCGGTCCTGGCCCAGCCCGTCCGTGTCACGGGCAGAGCCGCTCACCTGCGCCACCTGCACATCTCCCCGGCGGAGAGAGGGGGCGGCAAGACATGACGGACAAGCTCACCCTGCCTCAGCGCCTCGGCGTGGCCGCCGCCAACTTACTCATGCTCCTGCTGGGGCTGTACGGCACTCTTTTCTCCTTCCTCACCGCTTTCCCCCTGCCAGTAGACGAAACCGCCCTGTTCCGGGCCTGCCTCCTGGCGGCGCTGGGGGCACTGGCCGTGTTCTCTGTGCCCAAGCTCCGGTACCGCCTCCCTCTGGCCCTCCTCTGGCTGGGGGGGCTGGGATGGACAATTTGGAGACACTTCTCCTCCCTCGTCTCGGCGGCTCTGATCTCCGCGGAGGGGGTGGGCGCAGTCTTTGTCCGCAAGCTGGACATGGGCCTGATGGCCCCCGATTTCTCCGAGGAGCTGGGGGCTCTCACCCTAGCGGAGCGGCAGGAGCTATGTACCTTTTTATGTCTCCTCTTCCTCGCGCTGCTGGCCCTGTGGCTTGGGTGGGCAGTGGTAGGACAGCAGAGCTTCTGGCTGGCGTTCTGGGGCACGTTTCCCATTCTTCTTATCCCTCTGTCCATCACGGTGACACCCCTGTGGCTCCCCCTTATGGCCCTGATCCTTTTCTGGGCGGCAGGGCTGCTGATCCGTTTGGTACACAAGGCCGATCCCTGGGGCACCGCCAAGCTCACCCTGGCCGCCCTGCCTCTGACAGCTCTCTTCCTCTTCGCTTTAGGCCTCGCCCTGCCCGAGACGGCCTATGAGAGCGCCGAATGGATCTCCAAAGCCAGGGCGCAAGCCCTGGAAGAGCTATCCGACCTGGGGCAGGCAGTCTCCATCCCCGGCGGACTGACGGGCATTGTGGGCAGCAGCGCAGAGGTGGATTTGAGTCACGCGGGCCCCCTGCGGTACACCGGCGGCGCCGTCCTGCGGGTAGAGAGCGAGATTTCAGGCCACATCTACCTGCGGGGTTTTTCAGCCGCGAAGTACACCGACCGGGGCTGGGAGCAGTTGGATGAGAGCTCCTATGATGAGATGCGTGAGGGGTGGGACATTGAGGATTTTTCCAGCAGCCAGACGGTTTTGGTCCCCATCCAGCCCGCCTCAAACCAGGGTAAAAGCTTAACCCTGGCTATCGCCGGCGTGGGTGGGCGCCGCACCGGCATCGGAAACGCCCAGCCCATGAATTTTCCTGCCCTGGCCGACCAGGCAGCCCACCCTGAGGCCTCCGCCCGGCGCTTTACCATCGAGGGAGTGGGCCTCTCCTCGGGATATATGTACACCCCTTACCAGCTCGCCACCACCCCCGACAGCATGACGGGAGCCGAGTTTGTGGACGACGCGTATCTGGCCCGGGGTACGGGCATCCGCCGGTACGTCCTCTATGCCCGGACCGATACCTACGACGGCTACGGCCGCCCGGCCACCCCCGATTTGGCGGTTGAGAGCGCGTACCGGGATTTCGTCTACCGCAATTACCTCGACGTGCCGGAGGAGCTCCGGGAGGTTTTGGGCCAGTTTATGGCCGCCCATGGAATCTCCCCCATATACAATACCATCACCCTCCCTGTGGAGGCCGCCCAGGTCGTCGCCGGTATACTGGCCCAGGTGACCGAGTACGACCCGGATACACCCGTCACCCCGGCGGAGGAGGACTTCGTGGCGTATTTCCTCACCACCTCCAAGCGTGGCTACTGCATGCACTACGCCAGCGCCGCCACTCTATTGCTGCGGTCCATGGGCGTCCCCGCCCGCTACGTGTCGGGGTATACCGCCGACGTGAAGGCAAACGAGACCGTCACCGTCCCCGACCAGAATGCCCACGCCTGGGTGGAGGTCTATGTGGCCGGGTACGGCTGGGTCCCGGCGGAGGTCACCCCCGGTTTCACGCCCCCCGGCGCGGAGAGCTCCGCTGCCACCCCTTCTCCCACGCCCAGCCGCACTCCCGCCCCCTCGGAATCTGAGGAACCCCGGCCCAGCCGCGCCCCAAACACCCCTGTCCCCAACACGGGTGCGACCGAGCAGGATCAGGCGATCGACTACCGGTATCTTATCGCTCCTGCCCTGCTCCTGCTGCTGAGCGGGCTGCTGGCGGCGCGGCGCAAGCTTTTTCTGGTGTGGCGGCGGCGCAGATTTACCGCGCCGGATGTCAACCGGGCGGTCATCGCCATGTATGTCTACCAGCAGCGGCTTTTGCGTTTCCACGAAAAGGGCGCCCTGGACCCCACCGCCGAAACACTTGGCCAGAAGGCCAAGTTCAGTCAGCATATTCTCACCGAGGAGGAGCGGCAGGAGATGCTGCGCACCACCAACCATTTTGCTGCCAGAACCGCCGCCCTGCCAGGCCGGGGGCGGGGGCTCATCCTGCGGTATCTTCTGGCGCTGATTTAAAAGAGAATACAGGCGAAAGAGAGGCGAGGCGTATCCGATATCACCGACTCTACCCCCTGCTGATGGTTTTTTCCGGCTTTCTGCTCCTGGTAGGGCTCTTCTTCGGGGACATCCCCTCCATCCCGGCGGGGCTGTGGGCCATCCTCACCACCGAGGATACCCTTATCACCGATTATATCCAAATCGGCGGCATCGGCGCGGCTTTCGTCAACGCCGCGCTGGTGACAGCAGCCAGCGTGTGCCTCCTCGCCCGCTCGGACGAGACACCCAATGGCTACACATTGGTCACTGTCGGGCTGATGGCGGGGTTCTCCCTCTTCGGGAAGAACATCGTCAACATCTGGCCCATCCTCGCCGGTGCGTGGCTCTACGCAAAATTACAGCGGGAGCATTTCGGCAAGTACGTTTCAGTGGCCCTGCTGACCACCGCGCTGGCCCCGGTGGTCAGTTTTGTGGCTCTTGGCGGACGCCCCGGCAGCCTCCCGGCAGGGGCGGCGCTGGGCATCGCCATCGGCTTTGTACTGCCGCCCCTCAGCGCGTACACCTTCCGGGTGCAAAATGGGATGAACCTATACAACGTGGGCTTTGCCTGCGGCCTGACCGCCATGCTGTTGGTGCCCGTCATGACCAACTTCGGCGCGCGGCCTCAGACCGCCCTCCACTGGTCCTTGGGCAATAACCTCATCTTTGCCCCGGCCCTGGCTGGCCTCTGCGTACTGCTCATCCTGGCAGGGCTCTTCCTGTGCAAGCGCCCCCCTTGGGAGGCCTGGGCGGGATACCGCCGTCTCCTCCTGACTACGGGGCGAGCCCCCTCGGACTATCTTCGGATGTTCGGCTCGGCCCCGGTGCTTATCAACACAGGGGTAAACGGGCTATTGGCCGGGGCTTGTATCCTGTTCACAGGGGGTGACCTGAACGGTCCCACCCTGGGCGGCATTTTTACCATCATGGGCTTTTCCGCCTTCGGTAAACACGCGCGCAGCATCCTGCCCGTTATGGCGGGCGTGTTGCTGGGCGGCGCGCTGATGGAGCACGGGGTAAACGCCCCCGCCCTCCAACTGGCTGTCCTCTTCGGCACCACGCTGGCTCCCCTGTCAGGGTACTTCGGCTGGCCCTTTGGTATTGCCGCCGGGTTCCTTCACGCGTCGGTGGTGCTGCACGCCGGCACACCGGTGGCAGGGCTGAACCTCTACAACAACGGCTTTTCCGGCGGACTCATCGCCATCGCCCTCTTCCCCATCCTCACCGCAGTCTTCCGCAGGCATAAGCCCGTCCTCCAGGATGAGGACTATTTCGACCTCTTCACCCATGACACGCCCCAGCCCCCCCCTCCCCCGGCGGAAGAGCGACGCAGCGGCGAAGAGGCCCCGGTGAAATAAAAAGCTCAGGGCGCGGCCCAAAGAGGCAGCGCCCTGAGAAAATTCTTAACGATAAAAATAACTTTTTACTTGACTCGTAAATGGAAAATGTTTATACTTTGATACAATGCTAAACTTCAGCAGGAGCCGGAGTATAGAGCAGGAGGGCGCAGTAAATTCTCCCGTCTGCGTTACGATAGTACCCCAGCGCGGCGTTGGTAAATTTGGCGTTCAAAAGTACTTCTTTGTGGGTCTCGGAGTTCATCCAGCCCGCCACCAACTCGGTGGCAGTGGCGTAGCCGTAAGCCAGCGTCTCGCCCGCGTTATTGTAGGCGAGGCCCTGCTCGGTGAAAACAGTGCTTACGTCTCTACCGTCTGGACGGAGATGGGAAAAGCTTGTGGCGGCTTCTTTTGCGCGGATATCAGCAGCGGGCTTTAGCGCGGTGCTGTATTCTAGTGCGGCCAACCCGGCTTTTGTCCGCTCTTCGCTAATCAGCTTGAGGGCGTCCGTGCAATAGGTCTCGGCCAAATTGGCCGCTGTTTCTCTCGGCGTCGTGATCACGACCTGCGCAGGGGGAGCAAACCCCACATCCCAGGCCGCAACAGAGGGAATGGCCAGCAAGGAAACAAAGACCAGCCCAAGGGCGGAAACCAAGTATTTGGTCATTCTTTTCATTGCTTTCACTTCCTTTTTGCAAAAAGCAGGTCCCGTCCGAAAAAAACGAACAGAACCTGCCTGAAAGCAGATTGCGGTCCTTTTCGGCAACCCGGCTGCCGTAGTCATCGTTGATAACCGTAGGCCCGTGGCTTTGCGTCCCAGCCTTTCGACTGGTTTGCTATTGTCGCTTGAAACGCCTATATGTCTTAGTCCGACGCGACTGTACCACAGTTCAAAAAGAAAGTACTGCCGTCAGAGTTTCTCTGCCTGTTTACATCGACTTTTGCGAAAAAAACAGGCCCTGTCCGAAAAAACGAACAGAACCTGCCTGAAAGCAGATTGCGGTTCTTTTCGGCAACCCGGCTGCCGTAGTCATCGTTGATGACCGTAGGCCCGTGGCTTTGCGTCCCAGCCTTTTGACTGGTTTGCTATTATCGCTTGAAACGCCTATATGTCTTAGTCCGACGCGATTGTATCACAGTTTTTCAGAAAAAGCAAGTGCTAACATTAAAATTTTTACTATCTTTTTACATCCACCAGCCGGGCGCGGACGATAAGACGGTGGCTGGAGACGAGGTAAGGAGTGCAGGTGATGAGTGTCAAGGTATGCGTCTCCCCCTCCACGGCGTTCAGGACCCAGAGCTCGTCGGGCTCCACCTCGAAGGAGTCGTACACCTCGTAAGTAAAGGTATCCTTCCCCACGGTGAGGATTACGTCGTCGCCGGAGCGCAGCAGATCCAGGTACCGGAAGGATAGGTTGCGGTGGGCCGCTAGGGCGGCGTTCCCCACCGCGCCGACCGCTGCCGTGCCCGTGAGATGACCAACACCGTAACGCAGCTGGCGGTCTGTGCCCTCCAGGAGGTGCTCGGAAACCTCCAGCCGCGGGATCTTGATGACGCCGAGCGCCACATAGGCGTCGGGGACGGCGTCGCTCTCCTCGTCGCCGGGGAGCTGGGCCATGTCTTCCTCTGCTTGGGGCGGCGCGGTCTCGGCGTTGATGAGGTGAGCGCGTTTGTCTGCGCCGTCGAGAACGATGGGCGCCGGATCCGGCAGGTCGGCGGGAAGGGCGAGGGCGGCGCGCCAGGGGTACCGGCTCAGCTCCAGTACAGCGGCAATCAGGAGGAGCAGCAAGCCGCAGGCAATCAGCGATACGGCCACCCTTCTTCTTGTAAAACATCTCTTTTTCATATGAAACCTCTGATTGAAGAAAATTTACATAAATAGTAGCATAGAGCGATTTTCTTTTCAATCTTCTTATATTGAGCCCCCTAATGAAGTGCCCTCGCGCATTACCCTCTTTCCCCTGCGGGAGCGCCCTTTGGCAGGTGGCGACTCCATGCGATACACAGTATAAAAAATACCTAGATAAAGGAATGAATGCACATGAAACGACAAACCAGATCGAAAGTCCTCGCACTATTAATGGCTCTCCTGCTCGCGTTCCAACTTCTGCCCATGGGGGTGGCCTCGGCGGCGGGGACCGACATCAACTCCGACTGGGTGACCATCCATGATAGAACCGGCAACCCGCACAATTATGATATTGAAGCGGATGCTGGTGGACCTCTGGTCTCCATCGTTACAATCAAGGATGCAAGCGGCCAAGTAGTCGATCCGACGACCGAGGATGCCACCGGGAACCTGACCTATTCCGGCATTCCCGCCGGTTACAAACTCGAGCTCCAAATCGGACTCAGCCTGAAGGACCGCGGCCTGCCGGTCGGCGGCGAGACGGTCGCCTACGAAAAGGGCGACTTCTTCTACATTGACTTGCCGATGGGCATTAACTTCATGCCCAATGCCGCCACCAACCCGATCAACACCTGGGGCGAATGGGAGGTGGATGGCAATCGAATCAAAGTCACCATAACGAAGGAACTTGAGGACACCGACTATGACCTCTGGGGCAAAATCAACCTCAATGGCGTATTTGCCCCCCGTGAAAAGGACGACGGGGCAGACAGCGGTACCATTCATTTCGGCGACCAGACCATTACGTTTGAGCGCGAACCCTATGTCCCCCCGGTAATTCCTGCAGCGAAAGCCACCCTCAAGAAAAACGGCGTCTATGACGCATCCAAAAACGTCATACACTGGTCGGTAGACATCGAAGCACCCAAGGATGGCACGCTGAAAGGCGCGACTTTTACCGACACGATTCAGGGGACGAACCATGAATATGTGCCCGACACCTTCGCGGTGTATCTCAACGGTAGCTCCGATAAAGTTGCCGGCGCGGTCCCCACGCCTGATGCGAATGGTCACTGGACCTACAACTTTAACGGCCCGGACGACATTACCAGCGCCAAGATTACCTATTCCACCACGCCGAAGGCAGACACCGTCTGGACCGCAGAGAATGTGTTTACCAACGTGGCCAGCCTCGCGAAGGAAGGCGATCCTTTTGCCGACCCGTTCACAGGCGAGGTCACCGTCCCCTGCCTCTTTTCCAAGGAGGGCTCCCCCGCCTCCACTGCCGAAGACCCCTCAAGGATGAAGTGGGTAGTCACGGTAACCATACCCTCCGTTGGCTCTCCCGAGGTAACCCTCCTTGACGCGACCATCACGGACACCATGGACTCCCGCCTGGTGCGGCTGGACGATCCCGCTCCCGCAGTGAAGATCGATGGGGCAGTCTACACGGGTGGGACCCTGTCGGAAGTTAACCCAGCCGCAAACACGTTCACCTATATTTTCCCTGACGGCACTATTACAACCGGCAAAAAAATTGAGATGACCTACTACACCAGCGTAAAGGCTGTAGATTGGGAGGCCGCGCTGAACAGCAACGGGCAGATCACGCTCAACAACGTGGCCGGCTTTACCTGGACTCTCCCCAGCGGCGACGGGGTGGGCAACCCAGTCAATATCAGTGCAAACGTGAATAAATACCTGGCCGCTGGCGGCCTGCTGAACAAGACGGTGGACGGCACGAAGAAGAGCGTCGACGTCGTGTACGACAGCGCTGTGACTGACAAGAACGACTATATCCACTGGACGGTTACTGTCAACGCAAACCGCATTACCATGACCAACGCGGTGCTTAGTGATATCGTCCCGGTTGGGCAAAGGCTGCTAATCGACGACGCTACTCATAAAATGACCGTGAAGAAGAGCGGCTTAAAAGACGCAGGGTGGGCAGACAAGACTTATACCGATTACACGGGAGATTCCAGCCTAACCCTCACGGGAACAAGCCCGAACTACACCGGCTTTACCTATTCCTTTGGCTCTTCTACTCCCATCCGCGACACGTACACTTTTGACTTCTATACCCAGATCACGGACGTAAACCCTGCCGCTCACGATGACGCCACGGGCAAGGATCGGCTCTATATCGACTCCCCCGCCACATATCGGAATGATTCCGAATTGACCTACACGGAACTTCCCGCAGGCGTTTTAAAGCAGACCTCCTCCGCAGAAAAGAAGTTCACCACAGATATGCTAAAAAAGAGTAACAGCGGCTATAAGTACGACAGCAACACTGTCGAGTGGACCATCACCGTCAACGCCAGCAATCTACCCATGACCAGCGCGGTTATTACGGACACCCTGCCTTCAGGCATGGTCCTCACGGAAGGCGACAGCACCGCTTCTTTCGCGGTCTCGGTGAACGGAACCCCGGCGACAGACGTAGACAGCGTAATCACCTTCACTAAGACCGTACCGACCGGAGAAGGCCAGGCTACCACATTTACGCTCGCTCTGCCGGCAGCCGTTAACAGCGATACCTATGTCATCACCTATAAGACCACTCTCTCCGAGGATGCCCGCAAAACTCAGTGGAGCGGGGATAAGCCCTACACCAATAGCGCAACACTAAAAATCGATGAGAGAACGGCGGAATACAGTATTACCAGCGACGTAAAGGTCAAAAACCCCGTCATCAACAAATCCGGGGTATACAGCGCCGCCGACGCGAAAATCACCTGGACGGTGAATGTAAACCCTGGTCTCATCACCCTCAGCAATGCGCGGGTTGTGGACACCATGGAACCGGCGGGCGCGATGGAGCTGGACCCCGATAGCGTAAAGCTGTACAAGGTGACGGTGGGCTCTGACGGCAGCCTGGGCACAATCGACCCGGCTAATCTTGTCGAACAGGGCACCTCGACCGACAAATATGAGCTGATCCAAAATTCGCCCACGGCAAACGCCTTCACCATCCGCCTGCCCGACGGAAAGCAGGCCTATAAGCTGGTTTACGAGACCAACATCATCGTAAACGACGCTAACATCGTGAACAAAGTCAGCATGGATGGGACGACCACCCCGACTGGTGACACGAGCAACAACGACATTCGCATTACAAACCAGTTTTCCTCCGGTGGAAAAGGGAACTACACCCTCAAGGTCATCAAGGTGGATGAGAAGGATCAGCCCGTGCAGGGCGCGGAATTCAAGCTGGTCACAACCGCAGGGGCGGACTTTAAGCAGGGCGCAAATGGCGTGATAACGCGCACAACGGGTGCAGACGGCGTCGCTACCTTCGCCGGCCTCCCCGGCTGGTTCTTCTATGTGGAGGAAATTGCTCCAGCCCCCGGCTATCTGATGCCCGCAAGCCCCAAATCCGCCGGCACTTATAAGCCCCTCAAGGACCCCGCTTCCGCCGCCGCTGATTACTGGTATGCGGTAACCAACACCCTTGGTCTGGCCCCCGTTCAGATCACCAAGATCGGAGCGAAGGACGAACCGCTGGCGGGGGCCGAGTTCACGCTTACGGGCACAGACTACAGCGGCAAGAGTGATTACAGCATAGTGAAGAAATCCGGGGCCAACGGCCTTGTGGACTTTGGGGATCTCCCCATCGGCAACTATACAATTACCGAGACGGCCGCGCCAGCCGGACATGAGGAGGACACCACACCCATCACCGTGGCCGTCCGATACAAGAACAACGGCGCGGACAAGACTGCCCTTGAAGTGGCTTACAACGACACCGTCATGAGCGGTGCGGCGTTTAAATTTACAAACGTCCCTTCAGTGGCCGCGGCGAACACGAAAATCGAGTTTACCAAGGTCTCCACCAAAGACCTTGGTCTTTCCCTCGACGGTGCTGTCTTTACCCTGGAGGGAATCCCCTATTCCGGCTCCGCCGTATCCCGTACCGCCAGTCCCGTAAACGGCGTGGTGACTTTTAACAATGTCACAATTGGAACCTATACCATTAAAGAGACCACTGGTCCAAACGGCTATCTCAATCCCAACGCAGCTCCGCTCACCACTCCGATCCTTGATGTGGACGTGGCGTATAATACCGGCAAAACCGGCCTTGTGGTGACCATCACGAAACACGGCGAGCAAACCGATGTGACGGAAGTCTCCAATACTCCCGCTGTTACCGACGTGACCTTCCAAAAGGACGATTCTCAGAACCCCGATACGAAGATCACAGGCGGCAGGTTCCAGATCAAGGGCAAGGCCGTCGAGGGCTATCCCAAGGACGTCGATGGTGACTATGTCGCTTATGCCGAGGCCAAGAACGGCAAGGTAACCTTTGAGAACGTCCCGGTCAACGTGAGCGGCCAATCCTACAAGATCACCGAGATAACACCCCCCTCCGGGTACTTCTCCACCGACAAGTTCCTTACGGTGACGATTAGCTATAACACCGACCATACCGCCGTGCTGCCTCCCGTCTTTACCGGTGAGGATTCCCTTACAAATGACCCCATCCCTTATTCACCCAGCGAGGGGAAAGCCACGGTCACGAAGGTGGACGAGGACGGCAAGGTGCTGGCGGGCGCGACCTTCACCCTTTACGATAGCAAAGGCGCGGCGGTAGCCAGCATGACCACGGGGGCCGACGGCCTGGCCACCTTCACCAAACTGAAACCCTACAGCAGCTACACCATCAAGGAGACCGCCGCTCCCACCGGCTATGAGCTGAGCGACGAAGTGCTGACGGTCACCACCAAGGATCGCTCCAACCTCACCTTCACAATGGTAAACAAGCTGCTGGACCAGCCTACCGACCCCACCGATCCCACCAAGCCCACTGATCCCACCGAACCCACTGATCCCACCGAACCCACTGATCCTACCGACCCCAGCAATCCCACCAACCCCGGCGGCGGCACGACGGAGGCCACGGGCAAGCTGGGCGTGCTGAAGGTGAACAGTGACAACGTCCGGCTGGCCGGCGCGGAGTTTACGATCTACGACGTCAGCGGAAAGCCTTATGCCTCCGCCGTCACCGGAGCGGACGGCATCGTCTGGTTCACCAACCTGCCGCTGGGCCTCTATGCGGTGGCCGAGACCCGCGCGCCCGAGGGTTATCTCACCTTCGAGGGCTCCCAGGGCTTTGAGCTCACAGCGGCAAGCCCGGAGCTGACCTTTACCCTCCGCAACGCTGCCGAGGGCGAGGACGTTGATGTGGCGGGCTGGGAGGACGATATGGTCCCGCTGGGCGCTGCCTCCGGCGAGGGCAACCTGCCCCAGACCGGCGAAATCCCTATGTCCTTCTACCTCCTGCTGGCAGGCCTGAGCCTGCTGGGCGCAGGCTTTATCACTGCCGTGCCCCGCAAAAAGAGCGGTAAGCATCTGGAGAAAAAGTAAGGCATAAGCATAAAAAGACCCGGGCCACCACGATGGTGGCCCGGTCTTTTTTAGTTATACTTTTTAGTCTTCCCCCAGCCGCCGGTGCACGTCCCGGCGGAGCAGGGTATAGAGCACCGAGGCCACGGGCACACTCACAAGGATTCCAACGAACCCCAGCAGACCGCCGCCTACGGTAACAGCCGCCAGGACCCAGATGGCAGGCAGGCCGATGTTGCTGCCCACTACGCGGGGGTAGATGACGTTCCCCTCGAACTGCTGGAGGGCGAGGAGGAAAACAAGGAAGATCAGGGTCTTCAACGGGCTGACCATAACAAGGAGCATGGCAGCCACCGCTCCGCCCAAAAGCGCGCCTACCATGGGGATAAGGGCAGAGACGCCGATGATGATGCCGATGAGTGGCGCATAGTCCGGCTGAATGAAGAGGGTGCCCAGAGTGCACAGCCCGCCCAGGATGCAGGCCTCGATGAGCTGGCCGGAGACGTAAGCCGAAAAGGTCTCAGCCGTCAGGGCAGTCACGTCGCTGATACCGTCTGCCAAAGGCTTTGGGACATAGGCCCGCAGAACCCTGCGGCACTGGGTGAGCATCGTCTCCCGCCCGGCAAGCATATAGATGGAGAAGATGATGGAGAGGAAGGTGGTCACCACGATGGAAATGAGGTTCCCGGTGAAGGCCAGAATTTGGGGCACCGCCGTGGTGATGGTATTGACGGCGGTGGTGAGGGTGCTCTTGATAAGGTCGGAGAACCGGGAGAAGTCCAGTGTGCCCAGAGTATCCAGATTGAAACTGGAGAGAATCCAGTTGACCCAGCTTTGGGCGTTTTTCATATAGTCGCTCAGGCTGCCGAGGAAGAGGTGGATGCTCTCGGCAAGCTTAGGCAGGACGATGGAGAAAAACGTAACCAGGAGTATGATGAGCACCAGGTAGGCCGTCGTCACCGCCAGAGGGCGGGCCAGTTTCTCCGCCCGGGTCCTGTCCAGCCGATGGCGATAGACCTGATAGAAAAACTGGGTAGGCCGACTGAGCACGAAGGCGATGGCAAAACCGATGAAGAGAGGCCGTAACACCTCCAGCAGTGTGCCGAACCAACCGCGCACCTCAGTAAAGTTAACGATAAAGAGCATCAGCAGTACCGCGTAGGTAATGATCCACAAGATGCTGCGGAAAAGTTTTCTATCCATACGCACTCCTTAATTTGGAAGGTAAATTCAATATACCATTGGAACGGGAGCAAGTCAACGGAATTTGCTTGACAAGAATAAATCGCTCCATTATAATCATACTAAATAGATGGGATTTAAGGGAAAGTGAAAGGAGCAACCACATGTCAAGAACCGTATACGCCGATCACGCGGCGACTACCGCCCTGTCGGACGTCGCGCTGAACGCTATGATACCCTATTTCAAGACAAAGTATGGCAACCCCTCCAGCCTTTACAGCTTTGCTCAGGCGGCCAAGGCCGACCTGGAGCAGGCCCGGGCCGACGTCGCCGCCTGCCTGGGGGCGAAGCCTGAGGAGATTTACTTCACCTCCGGCGGCACAGAGGCCGACAACTGGGCACTCAAGGGTGTGGCTGAGCTACGGGGGAGTAAGGGCAAGCACGTCATCACCACCACCATTGAGCACCACGCCATCCTCCATACAGCCGAGTACCTGGAGAAGGCGGGCTTTGAGGTCACCTATCTCCCGGTGGACAGCGAGGGCTTTGTTAATCCCGAGGACGTGAAGGCCGCCATCCGGCCCGACACCATCCTCATCTCGATCATGGCCGCCAACAACGAAATCGGTACCATTGAACCTATCGCTGAGATCGGCAAGATTGCTAAGGAGGCCGGTGTCCTCTTCCACACCGACGCGGTCCAGGCAGTGGGGCATATCGGAGTGAACGTGGACGACTGGAACGTGGACCTTCTGAGCCTTTCAGGTCACAAATTCCACGGGCCCCGGGGCGTCGGCGTGCTCTACGTCCGCAAACCTCTGCGTCTGCCCCCGCTTATCCACGGCGGCGGGCAGGAAAAGGGCCGCCGCTCCGGAACCGAGAACGTGGCCGGGGCCGTGGGCCTCGCCGCCGCTCTAAAGGAGGCGGTAAGCATGCTGGATGAGGAGGGCGGGCGTCTCTCCGCCCTGCGGGACAAGCTGATGGACGGCCTGGTAGCCTCTATCCCCCGCAGCAAGATCACCGGCCCCAGGGAAAACCGCCTTCCCGGAACCGCCAGCCTTGTCTTTGAGTGCGTGGAGGGAGAATCCATTCTCCTCCTTTTGGACGGGAACGGTATCTCCTCCTCCTCCGGCTCAGCCTGCTCCTCCGCCTCCCTGGACCCATCCCACGTCCTTTTGGGTATAGGACTCCCCCATGAGATCGCCCACGGCTCGGTCCGGCTCTCTCTTGGTCGAGAAAACACCGATGACGATGTGGACTATATGTTGGAGGTAATACCCAAAGTAATCACCCGCCTGCGGGCCATGTCCCCCATCTGGGAGGAGTAGAGAAAGGAGTTTCGAATATGTATTCTGAAAAAGTAATGGACCATTTCTCCAACCCCCGCAATGTGGGTGAGGTGGAAAACCCCAACGCCGAGGGCCAGGTGGGCAATCAGAAGTGCGGCGATATCATGAAGATGACCATGCGGATTGAAAATGGCGTCATTGAGGACGTGCGCTTTAAAACCTTCGGCTGCGGCGCTGCAGTGGCCACCAGCTCTATGGCCACCGAAATGGTGAAGGGCAAGACCATTGAGGAAGCCCTCAAGCTCACCAACGCGGCGGTGGCTGAGGCCTTGGACGGTCTTCCCCCGCAGAAGCTCCACTGCTCCGTCCTGGCGGAGGAGGCCATCAAGGCCGCCATCTCCGACTATTACACCCGCCAGGGCCTGGACCCCGCCCCCATCGTGGGCGGCGGGTGCGGCGGGTGCTGCGGCGGCTGTGGCCACGACCACGGCTGCTGCGGCTGATTGCCATACACGCGCATCTGGGAGACGGGCAGACCCTGCCCGTCTCCTTTTCTCGTCCTCCTCTACCTTGACAGCCTGGCAGTTCTGCACTAAAATGGTATGAAAACTATGAAAAGAGGTGACCCCGTCCATGATTGAATTGCGGGGGCTTTCCAAGACATTTCCCACCGCAGACGGGGACTTCGCAGCGCTGAAGGACGTAAGTCTGACCATCGCGAATGGGGATGTCTTTGGCATTGTGGGCATGAGCGGCGCTGGCAAGTCCACACTGGTGCGCTGCGTCAACCTGCTGGAGCGGCCCACCTCCGGGGCGGTTCTCATCGATGGGGAGGACATGACCGCCCTCTCGCCCAAGGCCCTGCGGGAGAAACGCCGCTCCATCAGCATGATCTTCCAGCAGTTCAACCTGCTCATGCAGCGCACCTGCCTTAAAAATATCTGCTTCCCCATGGAGATCGCCGGCATGAGCGCCGACCAGGCCCGCAAGCGGGCGCTGGAGCTGCTGGACATCGTGGGCCTGCCCGATAAGGCGGAGGCCTACCCCGCCCAGCTCTCGGGCGGGCAGAAGCAGCGCGTCGCCATCGCCCGGGCCTTGGCGTCCGACCCTAAGGTCCTTCTCTGCGACGAGGCCACCTCCGCCCTGGACCCCACCACCACGAGGAGTATCCTCCGCCTCATTCAGAATATCAACAAGCGCCTGGGTCTCACCGTGGTGGTTATTACCCACGAGATGGCCGTGGTGGAGGAGATATGCTCCCACGTCGCCATCCTGGATCACGGCCTTGTGGCCGAGACCGGCACGGTGGCCGATATCTTCCAGAATCCCAAGAGCGAGGCGGGTAAGCGCCTGGTTTACCCCGACGGCGTAGGTGCCAAGATTGAGGCGTTTCACGCCCCCAAGGTGGTCCGCGTGGTCTTCAACGGCGGCTCTGCTTATGAGCCGCTCATCGCCAGCCTTGCCATCGACTGCGGCGTGAAGGTAAACATCCTGGGGGCAGACACCCGCAATATCGAAGGCAAGGCGTTTGGCTCCATGCTCCTGGGCCTCCCGGAGGATCCGGCAGAGGCCGAGAAGGCCATGCACTACATCAGGGCACAAGCTAACGTAACTGCGGAGGAGGTGCAGGAGAGCCATGGTTGATTTCTTCAGCGACCCGAAAATCGTCCAGCAGTTGGGCTACCTATCCGGCGGCCTGCTTGACGCGGTGTGGCAAACCCTCTACGCAACCGTTCTCTCCACACTCTTCGCCCATCTTCTGGGCATCCCTCTGGGCGTCCTTTTGGTGGTGGGTGAGGAGGGGGGCGTTCGCCCCCTTCCCGGCGCGCTGATGAAGGCTCTTAACGTTGTCGTCAACCTTCTGCGCTCGGTGCCCTTCCTCATCCTCATGGTGGTGGTGTTTCCCCTGTCTCGCCTCCTCTTGGGCAGCAGCATCGGCACCCCGGCCACCATCGTCCCTCTCACCATCGCCGCCTTTCCCTTCGTGGCCCGGCTGGTGGAATCAGCCCTCCGCGAGGTGGACCGGGGCGTGGTGGAAGCCGCCCAGGCCATGGGCTGCTCCCCCATGCAGCTCATTACGAAGGTCCTCCTCCCCGAGGGGCGGCCCGCCCTCATCTCGGCTTTCACCACCGCGTTCATCACTATTCTCAGCTACGGGGCCATGTCGGGCGCCATCGGCGGCGGCGGCCTGGGCAGCATGGCCATCAACCTGGGCCATACCCGCAATATGACTTTGGTCCTCTGGGTAGCGGTCATCGTCCTGGTCATTCTGGTGCAGATCTTCCAGTCTGTCGGCACCTACCTGTCCGTCCGGCTGGATAAGCGCATCACCCGGCGGGGCAAGAAGTAAAATCACCCCGCCGTTCTCCTTATGTTGCGGGAGGGCGGCGGGATTTTTTTGTCAGAATTCCTACTATTTTTGTGCACAATATATAGTTGACATTCCTACCGGTTTGGTAGTATAATCACCTCACAACCAAATAACGCCCAACAAAAAGGCAAAGAAAAGAAGAGTAAGCGGAGAGATACGTCACAGAGAACCCGGACTGGTGGAAACGGGTACGGAAGACTTCGCTGAACATGGTCTTGGAGCCGCGCACCGACCGCTTTTTAGCGTTAGGCTGCGACGGGCGCGCCCGTAACAGCGCAGGGGTATCGGACTCGTCCCGTACCCGTCAAGGCTCTGCCCGCGAGGGCGGGGTGAAGCAAGGTGGTACCACGAAGCGTAAGCTCTCGTCCTTGAAGATGACTTCAGGGGCGTTTTTTTGTTGTCAAAAAGCGCTGAGCCGCCGGGCAAAGCGCAACAAAACGAAAAGGAGAAGAACACCATGAAAAAGAAACTGTCCGCTCTTGCACTCACCGCCGCGCTGCTCATTTCCGCCCTGTCCGGCTGCTCGACCGCCGGCAAGAGCGCCACCACCATCAAGGTGGGGGCCACTCCCGCGCCCCATGCCGAGGTGCTGGAGGTCGCCAAGGAAATCCTTGCTAAGCAAAACATCACCCTAGAGATTCAGGTCTTCGACGACTATGTCCTGCCCAACACCGCCCTGGAGGAGGGCGATCTGGACGCCAACTACTTCCAGCATATTACCTACCTCAACGGTTTTAATGAGGAACACGGCACCCATCTGGTCAGCGTCGCCAACATCCACTACGAGCCCTTCGCCATCTATCCCGGCCAGACCGCCAGCCTCGCCGACCTGAAGGACGGGGACAAGATCGCCGTTCCCAACGACGGCACCAACGAAGCCCGCGCCCTCCTCCTGCTGGAGGCCCAGGGGCTCCTCAAACTGAAAGAGGGCGTCGGCCTCTCCGCCACCAAGCTGGACATTGCCGAGAACCCCCACAACTATGACATCGTGGAGATGGAGGCTAAGCTCCTGCCCTCCGCCCTGCCCGACGTGGCGGTCGCTATCATCAACGGCAACTACGCCCTGGGCGCGGGCCTTACCTCCGACCAGGCTCTGGTATTTGAGGATGCCGCTAAGTCCGCCGAGCCCTACGTCAACGTTCTGGCCGTCAAGGAGGGCAACGAAGACAACGAGGCCATTAAGGCCCTCGTGAAGGCGCTTCAGAGTGACGAGGTCAAAAAATTTATGGAGGAGAAGTACGGCTCTGCCGTGGTTCCCGCTTTCTAAGAATAAAAAGCATGGCCCGCCGTTTCCCTAGGGAGACGGCGGGTCATGCTTTTCCAGCTTGTGCAAAAGCTCCTCCGGCAGGGCATTTCGGTTTTCCTCTGTGACCTCAATAAGCTCCACCCGCGGATGCTCTGCGATAGCCCGCGTCCAGCCTGGAAAGCCTTGGCGCACCACGCCGAGCACGGAGGTGTTCCCGCCCAGGGTCCTGAGCACGGCGGCATGAAACCGCCGCGCCTCCCTCTCCAGCCGCCCGCACTCATCCATAAGAATGAGCTCCGCGCCCGGGCAGTCCAACGCGGCGCATCCCAACGCGTCGAACCGCTTTGGCAGAGAGATGACGCCGCCGGGGCCGAACCGGGCCACCGTATGCTCCTCATCAAGGACGGTCTTCTCCCATGCGTTCCAGAGGTAGAGAGAATGAACCGCCTCCCGCCTGTCGGGCCCGAACCCGGTGCGGAAGCCGCCCACCCGCAAGCCACCCAGAGCCACGGTCTTTTGTATTACCGTGCTCTTCCCGCAGCCCACCGGCCCGGTGAGAAAGAGATGCATAAAAATCACCTTCTGACCAAAAAGATTGACAGGATGCCTGAAACCTAGTATGCTCTAGTATGATAGCTGCTGGACAAATCGTCTCGTGTTCTATTTGAGCGGCATTTACCGCGCAACGTCTTAAAACGGCTATTTAAACCATTTTGCGAGATTTGGCCATTGTTCCGATATGTATGAGCAGGTAGCATTAGTATAAGCCTATAGGCTTGAAAATACAATCTTTCTCCGAGCTGAAACGCCTAAAGCATCCCGCTATGGCGTCAGGCCCGGGTCTTGCCGGAAACGGCGGGGCCTTCCATGCTTGAAAAGGAGAGGACTCTCGGGGACGCTTCTCCCGACTACGGGGCGCCGGCTAGAGGTCCCCCGCCTTTTCAAGGCGGGGGATTTTTTTGATAGGAAAGGGGGAGCACCATGGAGGTCGTGGCCCGGTCCAACCGAAAAAAGCGCCTCATCATCCTGGCTCTGTGCCTGCTTTTGCTTGCCGTCTGCGCCCTCTCGGTCACTGTAGGGCGTTACCCCGTTCCCCTGCGGGAGTTGGGCGGAATGCTCCTCTCCAAATTCGTTTCCATCGAGCCTTTCTGGACCTCCACCATGGAAAAGGTGCTTTTCAACGTCCGCCTGCCCCGGCTGGCGATGGCTTGCCTGGTCGGCTGCGCCCTATCGACGGCAGGCTGCGCCTACCAGGGTGTGTTCCAAAATCCCATGGCCTCCCCCGATATCCTGGGCGCGTCCAAGGGCGCGGCCTTCGGCGCGGCCCTCGCCATACTTTTGGGTGCGGGGGGCGCAATAGTCATGGGCGCCGCGTTCCTATCCGGCCTTCTCTCCCTGGCCCTGGTGCTATTGGCCAGCGCCCGGGCCAAGGGTAAGCGGGTAGTCAACCTCATCCTGGCGGGCATCATCGTCAGCTCCCTTTTCGAGGCGGGCACCTCCTACATCAAGCTGGTGGCCGACCCCAGCGATACCCTCCCCAGCATCACCTACTGGCTCATGGGCAGTATCGCCGGGGCCACGGGGCGAGAGCTCACTTTCGTCTTCTGGCCCGTGCTGGCGGGCTCCGTCGTGCTCTTCCTGCTGCGCTGGCAGCTGGGCATCCTCACCCTAGGCGAGGACGAGGCCCGTGCCATGGGGGTAAACGCCCCCGCCGTCCGCATGGCCGTCCTCCTGTGCGCCACACTGCTCACCGCCGTCAGCGTTTCAACGGCGGGGGTCATCAGTTGGGTAGGGCTGGTGGTACCCCACCTGGCCCGAAGGCTGGTGGGGAGCAACTACCGCTACCTGATGCCCGCCTCTATGGTTCTGGGGTCTCTCTTTCTCTTAGTGGTAGACGGCATCTCCCGCAACCTCCTCCTCACCGAGATCCCCCTGGGTATTCTCACCGCCGTGGTGGGCGCACCTTTCTTCCTCTACCTGATGACGAGGGGGGGCGGAGAAGTATGAGCATCGAGGTAAAGAGCCTCTCCTTCTCCTACGGTACGCGAAGCGTCCTCACCGATGTAAGTTTCACCGCCCGACAGGGCAAGCTCCTCTCGGTCCTGGGCCCCAACGGCGTGGGGAAGAGCACCCTTTTCCGCTGCATCTTAGGCCTCCTCAAGGGCTATAGCGGTCAAATCCTTGTAGACGGTTCCGATTCCAAGGCCCTCACCGCTCGGGAGATGGCCCGCCGAGTGGCCTATATTCCCCAATCCAGCTACCCTGCCTTCAGCTACTCGGTCCATGATATGGTCCTCATGGGCACCCAGTCCCGCTCCGGCCCTTTCACCGCGCCGGGGCGCGAGGCGGAAAATCTGGCTGCCCAGGCTCTGGAGCGTTTGGGCATCGAAGATCTGGCCCAACGCTCATACACCAAGCTCTCCGGAGGGGAGCGGCAGCTGGTCCTCATCGCCAGGGCCTTGGCACAGCAATCCCCCATCCTCCTCATGGACGAGCCTACCGCTAATTTGGACTACGGGAACCAGCTGCGAGTCCTGTCCAAGGTCCGCGCCTTGGCGGAAGAGGGGTACTCCATACTCCAGTCCACCCACAACCCCGAGCAGGCCTACCTCTTCTCCCACGAGATTTTGGCCATGAAGGGCGGGGGTGTCCTGGCCCTTGGAGCCCCGGAGGAGGTTCTCACCGCCGGTCTGGTCCGCGAGCTCTACGGCGTTGAGGTCGAGGTGGAGAGCTTGCGAAACGATAAAATGCGCGTCTGTATTCCAAAGGAGGAATTGAAATGAAAAAATCCCTGTCTCTTGTCCTTGCCCTCATCCTGTCCCTCTCCCTCGTTCTGGCGGCCTGTTCCCCAGCCGCCGAAGCCCCCAGCAATACGCCCACACCCTCGCCTACCCCAACCGTCTCCACCACCCCCGAGCCCACCCCGGCTGCCGACGCCGTCTCCTTCACTGACTCCGCCGGGCGCACCGTTGACGTCCCCGCCGATATATCCCGCATCGCCCCCTCCGGCCCCCTGGCCCAGATGGTACTCTTCGCCCTGGCGCCTGAGAAGTTCGTCTGCATCTCCACCGCCTGGTCTGAGGAGACCGAGCAATATATTGACACCGCCTACTATAATCTCCCCGTCCTGGGCCAGATTTACGGCAGCGGCTCCGGCGAGCTGAATATGGAGGCCTTGGCCGCCGCCGACCCCCAGCTCATCATCGATGTGGGCGAGCCTAAGAAAACCGTCGTGGAGGATATGGACGCCATCACTGACCAGACCAGCATTCCCGCTGTGCATATCGACGCCGCTACCGCCACCATGGGGGAGACCTATCGCACCCTCGGCAAGCTCCTGGGCCTGGAGGCACGAGCGGAGGAGCTTGCCTCCTATTGCGACGAGGTGTACGCCAAGACCCTGGCCCTCATGGACAAGGTGGGGGACAATAAGGTGAGCCTCCTCTACTGTACCGGCGACAAGGGCTTGAGCGTCATCGCTCAAGGCTCCTACCACGCCGAGGTGCTGGACCTGATGGGCGATAACCTCGCCGTTGTGGACGACCCCTCCTCCAAGGGCACGGGTAACGAGGTAGATTTGGAGCAAATCCTTTTGTGGAACCCCGACGTCGTCCTCTTCGCCCCTGGCAGCATCTACACCACCGTGAAGAACGACCCCGCCTGGCAGGAGCTCTCCGCCATCCAGACCCACCGCTACTACCAGGTCCCCTTCGGACCGTATAACTGGCTGGGTTTCCCCCCGTCGGTAAACCGCTACATGGGTATGCTGTGGCTCGGCACTCTCCTCTACCCCGATGACGTGGACTACGACCTCTACACCGAGGCCGCCCGGTACTATAAGCTCTTCTATCATACCGACCTCACCTACGCCCAGTACTCCGCCCTTATCGATGACTCCATCGGGCAGTAAGTATGAAAACGCCTCGGAACTTCACGTTCCGAGGCGTTTTTGGGTTTAAACTTATTCAGCGGGACATTTTTCGTGGTAGCGCTTTACAAGGTCGGCCAGAGTCATGTTGTCCACCACGCTGTCCACCGCGTCCTGGATCTTCTGCCACACCTCTATTGTAACGCAGCGGTCCACCCGCTGGCAGCATGCACCGCCGCTGATGCAGCTCACCGGGGCCAGGTTGCCCTCCAGCTGCCGGAGGATCTCCCCTACCTGATACTCCTCGGGTTTGCGGGTCAATAAGTAGCCGCCGCCCGCACCACGCACACTGCGCACCAGCCCGCCACGGGCCAGCTGGGTGACAATCTGCTCCAAATATTTATCGGAAATCTCCTGCCGCGCAGCCACGTCCCGCAGGGGGACAGCCGTGTCCTCCGCGTTGAGCGCCAAATCCAACATCAACCGCAGCGCATAGCGGCCCTTGGTGGAAATCTTCATAGGTGGATACCTCCTTGTGGGTATGTACTATAATACCACAGGTTTGCTGGGAATTCAAGCGGGGGAGAAAATTTCCCTGTTACGCATTGTCCGTCACTCCGCCCAGCCGCTCAGCCTTTCTTCAAAAAATAAAACTTGACTTCAACAACAAAACGTGCTAAAGTCCATAGAAACAGGAAAAGAAGGAGGACACCCCACATGGCGCGGTTTGTCAACTGGGCATACAGCTATTACCGCTATTACGAGTATAGCGGCAATTTGTTGTGCCCGTGACAGGTTAGCCAGGGTAGGGTTTCTTTCAGAAACTTGTGCCACGGTGGCCCGATGGGCCGCCGTGGCTTTTTGTTTCTCAGAAAGGATGATTGAACATGGTAGTAATCTTAAAGCCTGATTTTACCCCTGAGCAGATGGAGGATGCCATACACAGCATGGAGGCGGGCGGCGTCAAGGTTATGATCTCCAAGGGCAGCGAGACCACCATCCTTGGCGCGGAGGGCGACACCGCGAAGCTGGACGAGGAGCTTCTCTCCCAGCTCCCCGGTGTAGAGCGGGTCATGCGGGTAAGCGAGCCCTTTAAGAAAGCCAACCGCAAGTTTCACCCGGACGACACGGTGGTGGACATCGGCCGGGGCGTGCTCGTCGGTGGCAACCGGGTAGCCATAATAGCTGGCCCCTGCTCGGTAGAGAGCGAGGTACAGATCACCGGCGTGGCCCGTGACGTGAAGGCCTCCGGAGCGCTGGCCCTCCGGGGCGGCGCGTACAAGCCGCGCACCTCCCCCTACGCATTCCAGGGCATGGGCACCCAGGGCATCGACCTCCTGATGGAGGCCCGTGAGGACACCGGCCTGCCCATCGTCACCGAGCTAATGAGCGCTGACCAGCTTCCCCTTTTCGAGGAGTGCGTGGACGTGATCCAAATCGGAGCCCGGAACATGCAGAACTTCGACCTCCTTAAAAAGCTGGGCAAGACACAAAAACCCATTCTTCTCAAGCGGGGGCTCTCCTCCACCATCGAGGAGTGGATCATGTCTGCCGAGTACATTTTGGCCGGCGGCAACCCCAACGTCATCCTCTGCGAGCGGGGCATCCGTACCTTCGAGACCTACACCCGCAACACACTTGACCTCTCCGCCGTCTTGGCCGCCAAGCGGATGTGCCATCTGCCCGTGCTGGTGGACCCCTCCCACGCCTGCGGCAAGGCTTGGATGGTGGAGCGGATGAGTCTGGCCGCCATCGCCGCCGGGGCCGACGGCCTGATTGTAGAGGTCCACAACGACCCCAAGAACGCCCTGTGCGACGGGGCTCAGTCCATCACCCCCAAGGACTTCGACAGCCTTATGGGCAAGATCGGCGCTGTGGCCGCCTGCGTTGGAAGAAGGATTTAACGGGAGGTGAATGCAATGCCTAAAACTATCGCCGTCGTCGGCCTGGGGCTGATTGGCGCTTCCCTGGCCCTGGCCCTCGAGGGGTTCGAGGAGTATGAGATCGTGGGCGTAGACGTGTCCGAACCCACCCTGCGCTATGCCCGGGAGCATGGAGTGGGGAACGCCGTCACGGCCCACGCGCTGGAGGTGGTGCCCTGGGCCGATGTGACGGTCCTGTGCCTCCACCCCCAGGGTATCGTCCGTTTCCTGGAGGAATACAAGGACTCCTTCAAGCCCGGCAGTTTGGTCACCGACGTGTGTGGCGTCAAGTCCGCCATCATGGAGGCCGCCGAGGTGCTGCCCGAGGGCGTGGACTTCATTGGTTGCCATCCCATGGCGGGTACCGAGTTCTCCGGCATCGAGCACGCCTTTGCCGAGATGTTCGAGAAATCCCACCTGATTTTGACCCCCCGGCCTTCCAGCCGGAAGGAGCATCTGGACCTCATGGAACGCCTGGGGGCCTATATCGGCTGCAAGGACGTGGTGCGCACCACCCCCGAGCAGCACGACGCGATTTTGGCTTACACCAGCCAGATGATGCACATTATCGCCCTGTCGGTCTGCGACGACCCCAGTCTCTTTACTTGCCGGGGCTTTGAGGGCAGCTCCTTCCGGGGCTGCACCCGTGTGGCGGCGCTGGACGTGTCCCTCTGGACCCAGCTCTTCTCCATGAACGCCCCGTCCCTTGTCACCGCGCTGGATCGGCTGGAGGAAAACCTACATGCCTACCGGGAGGTCATCGCCTCCGGCGACCGCGCCGCCCTCTCGGAGAAACTGGCCTCCTCCGCCGGGCGCAAGCGCCAGATGGACCTGCCGGGGCCGGATATTTTAAGTATTGGATGAAACGATAATAGAGCCCGGCGATTCTCAGGAATCGCCGGGCTCTTTGCCGGGTAAAAAGAAGAAGTCCTCCAACCGGTCTTCCCGGTTCTCGAAGAGCTCATTATACTGGAGCATCTGGTACTCAATCAGGGCTGCCTGAGCGTCGGCATCCAAGTCGGAAACGCGCTCGTGCCACTTCCCCTGGGTATCCATGTAGCCATTGGCGTTGAGGGCCGGCACCGTCTCCTGGAGCTTGCTCAGAAATTGCTGATACTCCGTGAGGGGGAGGTTCGCCGTCTCCATCAGGATGGTGGAGAGGTAATTAAGAGAAGTCTCCACCCCGTCGCGCTCCTCTATGTCGTAATTGGCCCAGAGGAGAAAGGGAACCTTATATTTCTTCTGCAGCTCCTCCAGATCTGGATTCGCGCCAAGGAGGCGATTATAGAAACCGCTGGATACCTGGGGCTGGTGGTCTCCGAACATAAGGATAATGGTGGGCTCCTCCACCTGGGAGAAGTAGTTCACCAGGTACTCAAAAGACTTGTCGCTCTGGTAGATGAGGGAGAGGTACTGGTCCACGCTGGGGTAGCGCCCGGACAGGCTGCCGGACAGCTTGACCTCCCGAGGCAGCGTGGTCCAGGGTACGTCGTACCCGCTGTGATTCTGCATGGTCACGTTGAAGAGAAAGAGCTTTTCCCCCTCCTCCTTTTCCTCGTAAAGCCGGATCAGGTTCTCGTAATTGGACTGGTCGGTGATGTAGTTGCGGTAGCGCTCCACGCCCTGAAAATTGTCCTGAAAGAGCACCTGGGAAAAGCCGAAGTCGGCGTACACCGCCGGTCGGTTCCAGCCGGAGGAGAGGTAGGGATGGGCGGCGATGGAGGTATACCCCAGGGCATTCATCTGGGCCACCAGCGAGGCCGCCCCATCCTTTACGTACATCTGATAGGGCACTGTGCCCGCCGGAGTAAATGCGGTGGAGTTACCGGTGAGAAACTCAAACTCGGAGTTGGCAGTGGTTCCGCCGAAGACCGAAGAATAGGCGTACCCCCGCACCGTGTTCTCGGTGAGGGATCGCCAGAAGGGCAGATAGTCCTTGGTGACCGGAAAATTCCCCACGGTGCTCAGATCGGCAAAAGATTCATTCATGATGGCAATGACATTGACCGGCTGGGTGCTCGCTGTCCCTGCCCCGGAGGCAGAATCCCCGTTCTTCTCAACAGAGGACTGGATCGTGCTCAGCGCCTCCTGAGAGTATCCGTCCGGCTCCTGCGCAGAGCTGTATTTGAGACAGACCGAGAAATTGAGCACAAAACCGTTGCCGATGGTGGTCCACATAGACGGCTGGATGCCTACCCAGGAGAGGAAACTCGTGCCGAAAAATACCGCCAGGAACGCCGCTCCCGCCAGGGAAAACGGGAGGGCGGAGCGAAGTTTCAGCTTCGTCCGCCCCTTCTGGGCGGGCATCAGAATTAGGAGCAGGAGGAATACCGCCAGTCCCGCCAGGGTGATTGCCTGTCTGGTATCCAAAGCGTAACTGTAGTTTCCGGAGACGTTGAGGGCGGTCTGGATGCCCAGCAGGTCTCCGGGGAAAATAGTCCTGCCCCGGAAGGAAATGACGTAGTGATTCGCCATGCCGATGGCCCAGAAGAGGGTGGTAGAGATACCGCAGGAGAGGTTCCTCCGGCCGACCAGCAGATAAATCACTCCGGCGATGATGTAGTAAAAGGCGAGGTTCAGCATAAGCTGAAGGGCGGAAAAGCTGCGCCAGGTATTATAGTTTAAGTACTCCACCATCACAAAGCCCGCTACCGGACCCAAGGCCCACATCACACGGGAGAGTATACGCCCCGGTCTCTCCCCCAGGGGGAGGATACCACGTTTTATATTTAGTTTTTCTTTGAGCTTAAGAGGACCGACCAGTTCCATAACGTGATGACCTGCCAATATGTAAAAATCAAATTGGCGCAGATGAACTGCACCTTTGTTAGAATACTCAAATTTTACAGGAAAAGCAAGTTGAAAAATCTGAAAATTTACTTACATTTTTCTTTTCTCTTTTATATATTTTACATTTTCCAAGTGATTTTATTCGCACGAGGAGACGGCTCAAACGCCGCCCTGCCCTACGGGGAGCCGAAGAACCGGGCAGCACAAAACCGGGCCAGCCCTAAGGCTGGCCCGGTTTTTGCATAGCAATCTAATTACTTCTTCAGGTTGAAAAACGCGTCGCGGCCCAGGTACTGTGCCACTTCGCCCAACTCCTCTTCGATGCGGAGGAGCTGGTTGTACTTCGCCACGCGGTCGGTGCGGCTGGGGGCGCCGGTCTTGATCTGGCCGGCGTTCATGCCCACAACGATGTCGGCGATGGTGGCGTCCTCGGTCTCGCCGGAGCGGTGGGAGACCACGGCGGTATAGCCCGCGCGGTTGGCCTTCTGGATGGTGTCCAGGGTCTCGGTGAGGGTTCCGATCTGGTTGACCTTGATGAGCACGGAGTTAGCAACATGCAGGTCGAGGCCCTTCTGCACACGCTGAGCATTGGTGACGAAGAGGTCGTCGCCTACGAGCTGGACACGGTCCCCCAGGGCCTTGGTGAGCATGCCCCAGCCCTCCCAGTCGTCCTCGCCCATGCAGTCCTCCATGGAGATGATGGGGTAGTTGTCGGCAAACTTCTTCCACATGGAGACCATCTGAGCACGGGTCATGGTCTTGCCCGCCTTGGGGAGGGTGTAGGTGCCGTCCTCCTTGTTGTACCAGTCGGACACGGCGGCGTCCATGGCGATCATAAAGTCCTCGCCGGGCTTATAGCCAGCCTTCTCGATGGCGGCCACGATGCACTTTAGGGCGTCCTCGTCCTTCTTCAGGTTGGGGGCATAACCACCCTCGTCACCCACGCCGGCGGCGGGGGTGCCATTCTCCTTGAGCACGCTCTTCAGAGTGTGGAAGACCTCCGCGCACATACGCAGAGCCTCCCGCCAGGAGGGTGCGCCCACAGGCATGACCATAAACTCCTGGATGTCCACGTTGTTGGTGGCGTGGGCGCCGCCATTGAGAATATTCATCATGGGCACGGGCAGAACCTTGGCGTTAACGCCGCCGATATAGTTATAGAGGCTGGTGCCCAGGCTCTCGGCCGCGGCCTTGGCGCAGGCAAGGCTCGCACCCAGGATGGCGTTGGCGCCCAGGCGCTCCTTGTTGGCAGTGCCGTCCAGGTCAATGAGAGCCTTGTCGATGGCGGGCTGGTCCAGCACGTTCATGCCGATCAGGCAGTCGGCGATCTCGGTGTTCACGTTGGAGACGGCCTTGAGCACGCCCTTGCCCAAGTAACGGCTCTTGTCGCCGTCGCGCAGCTCACAGGCCTCATAGATGCCGGTAGACGCGCCGGAGGGCACGCTGGCACGGCCAACCACGCCGTCATCCAGATAGACCTCCACCTCAACGGTGGGATTGCCGCGGGAGTCCAGAATCTCACGACCAATAACGTCCAGGATCTCAATAATCTGCTTCATACTAAAACGCTCCTTTCACAGTTGCGGGCCAATCGGCCCAGAGATTTCTATTTACTTCTCAATCAGGGTCTGCCCATCCATCTCAGCGGGCTTGGCGAGGCCCATCAGGTCCAGCATGGTGGGCGCGATATCGGCCAGCTTGCCATCCCGGAGCTTGACGTTAGCGCCAACGATATAGAAGGGCACAAGATTAGTTGTATGAGCGGTATAGGGGCTCACGCCGTCGCTCTCCAGCATGCGCTCGGCGTTGCCGTGGTCAGCGGTGAGCAGAGCCACACCGCCCATGTTGCGGGTAGCCTCCACCACGCGTCCAACACACTCGTCCACCGTCTCTACGGCGGCGACGGCAGCCTCGAACACGCCGGTATGGCCCACCATGTCGCAGTTGGCGAAGTTGAGGATAACCACGTCGTAGTTGCCGCTCTCGATGCGCTTGACGGCCTCGTCGGTGACCTCGCGGGCGCTCATGTCGGGTTTCAGGTCATAGGTGGCCACCTTGGGAGAGGCGATAAGGGCCCGGTCCTCCCCTTCGAAGACAGCCTCCTGACCGCCGTTAAAGAAGAACGTCACGTGGGCGTACTTCTCGGTCTCCGCGATACGCAGTTGGGTAAGTCCCAGGCGGGAAATATACTCACCAAAGATGTTGTCCAGTTTCTGCTTCGTGTAGGCCGCGGTTACGTTGGGCATGGTGGCGTCGTAAGACGTGGTGCAGACATAGGTCAGGGGGAAGAACCCCTTCTTCCGCTCGAACCCGTCGAAGTCGGGGTCCACCAGACTGCGGGTAATCTCCCGGGCCCGGTCAGGGCGGAAGTTCATAAAGATGACGCTGTCGTCGGGGCCAATGGTCGCCTCCTTGCAGCAGATCACCGGCTCCACAAACTCGTCGGTAATCCCCTTTTCATAGGAGCTCTGCACTGCCTTGACGGGATCGGCTTCAAAGGGGGCCTCGCCCAGAACCAGCGCGTCATAGGCGCGGACCAGCCGCTCCCAGCGCTTGTCGCGGTCCATTGCGTAGAACCGGCCGGAGATCACGCCAACCTTAGCGTTGCCCAGCTCAGCGCACTTGGCAGCCAGGCGCTCCACAAAGCCCTTGCCCGAGGTGGGAGGCGTATCGCGCCCATCCAGGAAGGCGTGCACGTAGACCTCAGGGAGGCCCCGCCGCTTTGCCATCTCCAGGATGGCGAGGATATGGTCGATATGGGAGTGGACGCCGCCGTCGGACATAAGACCCATGACGTGCAGGGCTGTGCCCTTTTCCTTGGCGCTGTCCATGGCGCGGACATACTCGGGATTCTCGAAGAAATCCCCGTCAGAGATGGACTTGGTGATACGGGGCAGGTCCTGGAAGACCACGCGGCCCGCGCCGATATTGGTGTGGCCCACCTCGGAGTTGCCCATCTGCCCTTCGGGCAGGCCCACATCCAGCCCGGAGGCGGACAGCTTACAGCCGGGATTCTCGGCAAAGAGCTTGTCCAGAACGGGCTTGTGTGCGTTAGCGACGGCATTGCCCGGCCCTGCGGGGCCCAGGCCGAAACCGTCCATGATGATCAATGTGGTAGGAGTTTTACTCATGATAGCACCTTATTCCTGATTGGCTGCATTGATAATTGTGGTAAAGTCCGCGGGTTTCAAGCTTGCGCCGCCGATAAGGCCGCCGTCCACGTCGGGCTGCGCCAAGAGCTCCGAGGCATTTTTGGCATTCATGGAGCCACCGTACTGGATGGTGACGGCGCGGGCCACGCGGGCGCCGTACAGCTTGCGCACCACTGCGCGGATCGCCTCGCAGACCTCGCCGGCCTGCTCGCTCGTGGCGGTCTTGCCCGTGCCGATGGCCCAGATAGGTTCGTAGGCGATAACTACGTGGCGCATCTTATCGGCAGGCACACCCGCCAGGGCGCATTTCACCTGATAGGCGATGAGCTCCATAGTCACGTCCAGCTCACGCTGCTCGAGGCTTTCGCCCACGCAGACGATGGGATAAAGCCCAGCCTCCAGAGCGGCGAGAACCTTCTTGTTGACGGTGAAGTCGGTCTCATTAAAATACTGGCGGCGCTCGGAATGGCCGATGATGACATATTTCACGCCCAGCTCCTTGAGCATCTCGGCGGAGACCTCGCCGGTGTAGGCTCCGGTGGCCTCGTAGTGGCAGTTTTCCGCACCAATGGCAATGCGGCTCTCCTTAAAGAGGCGCACGGCAGCGGGGATATTCACGTAGGGCACGCAGAGTACAACCTCACACCACTTCGGCTTGCCGATGAGGGGCTTAAGCTCTTCGGCAAAGGCGCGGGTCTCGGAGAGGGTCTTGTTCATCTTCCAGTTGCCGGCGATGATAGTCTTACGGTAACGGCGATTCATCTTCTTCAAATCCTTTCTTATCGTAGCGCGGGCGACTGCAGGTCGCCCCTACAGAGGTCGTCGTAAGGGCGACCTGTGGTCACCCGTGAGCATTTCCGTTCTTTACGCGTCCAGCAGGCAGGCCACGCCGGGCAGCTCCTTGCCCTCCATGAACTCAAGGCTTGCGCCGCCGCCGGTGGAGATGTGGGTCATCTTATCGGCATAGCCGAGCTGCTGCACGGCAGCCGCGCTGTCGCCGCCGCCGATGATGGTGATGGCGCTGGTGTTGCTCAAGGCCTCGGCGATGGCCTTGGTGCCCTCGGCAAACTTGGCGAACTCAAACACGCCCATAGGCCCGTTCCAGATGACGGTGCCCGCGTCCTTCACGGCATCGCAGTAAATCTTGATGGTCTCGGGCCCGATGTCCAGGCCCTGCCAGCCGTCGGGAATCTCACCGGTGGCGACCACCTTGCTGTTGGCGTCGGGGGCAAAGGCGTCGGCAATCACAGTGTCAACAGGCAGAAGGAGCTTCACGCCCTTAGCCGCGGCCTTCTCCACCATCTCGTTGGCGTAGTCCTGCCAGTCGGCCTCCAGGAGGGAGTCGCCCACCTTACCGCCCTTGGCGGCGGAGAAGGTGTATGCCATGCCGCCGCCGATGATGATGGTGTCGGCGATCTCCAGGAGGTTATTGATGACTCCGATCTTGGAGGAGACCTTGCTCCCGCCCAGGATGGCTACCAAGGGACGCTTGGGGTTAGCGAGGGCCCCGCCGATAATCTCCAGCTCCTTCTGGATCAGGAAACCGGACACGGCAGGCAGATAGTCTGCCACGCCGGCGGTGGAGGCGTGGGCGCGGTGGACAGCGCCGAATGCGTCGGACACGTAGACCTCTGCCAGGCCGGCCATGGCCTTGGCAAGGGCGGGGTCGTTCTTGGTCTCGCCCTTCTCAAAGCGGGTGTTCTCCAGGAGCAGAATCTCGCCGGGCTTCAGGGCGGCAGCCTTGGCGGTGGCGTCGGGGCCCACCACGTCGGCAGCCATGATGACCTCTTTCCCAAGCAGTTCGCTCAGGCGCTTAGCGACGGGAGCCAAGCTGAGCTTGGGGTCAGGTCCCTCCTTGGGCTTGCCCAGATGGGAGCATGCGATGACGGCAGCGCCCTGGTCCAGTAGGTACTGGATCGTGGGGAGGGCGGCGACGATGCGCTTATCGTCGGTGATGGCACCGGTGGCCTTGTCCTGGGGCACGTTGAAATCGCAGCGGAGGAGGACTTTCTTGCCCTTCACATCGACGTCCTTTACGGTCTTCTTGTTATAGTTCATCTGGATAGCGCTCCTTTCATTTTTGACGAAATAAGGGTGGGCGGCAAGGGTGTATCTGGAAAAGAAAAGATGCCGAATGGTGAGGAATTTCAGCGTCTTGCAAGCAGATCTTTCATAGGAAGCCTAGTGGCCTTTCAAGGAAAATCTGCGCAGCATGGCGAAAAAAGACCCACTGAGCGGCGTTTTGACAATTTTCAAAGACACCCTAGGTCGCCATCCCCTGCTTTGCCATCTCCCCCTCCCCGGACAGACCGGGAAAGTCGAGCTGGCGCAAGGCTTCGTAGGTCACGATGGCAACGGAGTTCGCTAAATTGAGGCTGCGCGCGTCCTCACGCATGGGGATGCGGACGCAGCGATCCTGGTGCCGCGCGCGGAATTCCTGCGGCAGCCCCGCCGTCTCCTTACCGAAGAAGAGCCAGCAGTCCGGGTTGAACCGGGCCTCCGCGTAAGAGCGGGGCGCTTTTGTGGTGGCAAGCCAGATATCCATCGCGCCCGTCCGGGCGAAGAGGTCATCCAGGTTTTCGTAGACGGTCACGTCCACCATATGCCAGTAGTCCAGCCCTGCCCGCTTAACCGAGCGCTCCGAGACGTCGAAGCCTAACGGTTTCACCAGATGGAGCCGGCTGCGGGTGGCGGCGCAGGTGCGGGCGATGTTTCCCGTGTTTTGGGGAATTTCAGGTTCTACGAGCACAATGTTCAGCATTTTCAGACAATTCCCCTCTCACAGCAGATTGTATTGTATCGCAAAGATGGAGAGATTTCAATAACAAATCCATCGAAAATGCGATAATTCTTCATTCATTCTATCTCAAAACGCCGAAATTATCACAAAACCCCAGGTCGCTCTTTATTGCGGGGAAAAGTTGTGCTACAATATCAGCAATGACCGGCCTGTCCCCGTACTTTAGCCCCGCCCAAAGAAGGCGCGCTCACCCTTTAGCGGAGGCTAAATTTGCCGCCTTTTGGGCGGCGGGACGCGTACATACGCAAATTTTAGGAGGATTTTTTTTGAATAGAGATAAAAATTTCCTACGCATCGTCATTAAGGTAGGCACCTCCTCCCTAACCCACGATACCGGGCGACTCAACCTGCATAACATGGAGCGGCTGGCCCGCACCCTGGCCGACCTGGAGGGCATGGGCCATGAGATCGTGCTGGTCTCCTCCGGCGCCATCAGCGTGGGAACCGTCAAGATGGGTCTGAAAGCGCGGCCCACCGAGCTGCGAATGAAGCAGGCCGCTGCCGCAGTGGGCCAGTGCACCATTATGCATATCTACGACAAGCTCTTCAGCGAGTATAACCGGGTGGTGGCTCAGATCCTCCTGACCGGGGAGGACGTGGACGCCCCCGTCCGAGCCGGGCATCTGCGCAACACGTTCGAATCCCTGCTAGAGCAGGGGGTCATCCCCGTGGTAAACGAGAACGACTCGGTCTCCTCCGCGGAGATTGAGACCGGCAAGTGCAAGGTCTTGGGCGATAACGACACGCTCTCCGCCATCGTGGCCCGGCTGGTAAAGGCCGACCTGCTGGTACTCTTCTCCGATATCGACGGGCTCTACGACTCTGATCCCCACACGAACCCCGGCGCGAAACTTATCCACACCGTCACCGCCGTCACCCCGGAGCTGCGGGCCATGGCCGGCGGCGCGGGCACCTGGCGGGGCACCGGCGGCATGACCACTAAGCTCAACGCCGCCGAGGTAGCGATGGAGGCCGGAGTGGACATGGTCATCACCAACGGCACCCGGATGGAGGACCTGTACGGCATCGTGGGCGGCGAGAACATCGGCACTCGCTTTATCGGAACAAAGTAGGGGCGGCCTGCGGCCGCCCGCAGAGGAGGAAAACGCAATGACCGCATTAGAGACCCAAGGCTCCGCCGCCAGGCAGGCAGCCCGTATCCTGAGTACGGCGGGCACACTCAAAAAGAACACCGCATTAGAGGCCATCGCCAGGGCTCTGGAGTCCCACGCGGCGGACATCCTGACCGCTAACGCGGAGGATTTGGCCGCCGCCCGGGAGCGCGGCATGCGGGAATCCCTCCTGGACCGGCTGGCCCTGAACGAGGGGCGCATCTCCGCCATGGCCGAGGGGGTGCGCCAGGTGGCCGCCCTGCCCGACCCTATCGGGGAAACCATCGAGACCACGACTCGCCCCAACGGCCTCATTATCGGCAAGCGCCGGGTGCCCCTGGGGGTCATCGGCATCATCTACGAGGCCCGGCCCAACGTGACGGTGGACGCCGCCGTCCTCTGCCTTAAGTCGGGCAACGCCGTCATCCTCCGAGGCGGGAAAGAGGCCTTCCACTCCAACTCCGCCCTGACCGCTCTCATGCGCGCCGCCCTGGAGGAAGCGGGCCTGAGCGCCGACTGCGTCTCCCTGGTGCAGGACACCAGCCGGGAGAGCGCGGCGGAGCTTATGAACCTGACGGGATATCTGGATGTGCTTATCCCCCGGGGAGGCGCGGGCCTCATCCAGTCGGTGGTGAAGAACGCCCGGGTCCCCGTCATTCAGACC
This sequence comes from uncultured Eubacteriales bacterium, assembly GCA_900079765.1. NCBI lineage: Bacteria > Bacillati > Bacillota > Clostridia > Eubacteriales > uncultured Eubacteriales bacterium. The sequence goes on from LT599017.1 coordinate 3,053,387, forward strand.
GGGGTGGGTGTCTGCCACATCTACGTCCACGAGGGGGCCGACCTCCAGATGGCGGCCGATATCCTCTATAATGCCAAGACCTCCCGCCCCTCGGTGTGCAACGCCGCCGAGTGCGTGCTGGTGGACCGGGCGGCGGCTCAAAACTTCCTTCCCATGGCATGGGAGCGGCTGCGGGGTAAGGACGTCCAGTGGCGCGCCTGTGCCGAGGCCCTGGATATTCTGGGCAGCCGTGCCATCCCCGCGACGGAGGAGGACTGGGACACCGAGTTTGGGGACTACACCCTGTGTGCCAAGGTGGTCTCAGGGTATGAGGAGGCGGTGGATTTTATCGCCGCCCACGGCACCGGTCACTCCGAGGCCATTGTCACCAGGGACTACTTTGCCGCCCAGCTGTTCCTGGACGATGTGGACGCGGCGGCAGTCTATGTGAATGCTTCCACCCGCTTTACCGATGGGTTCGAGTTTGGCCTGGGGGCCGAGATTGGAATCTCCACCCAGAAGATGCACGCCCGAGGCCCTATGGGCCTCAAGGAGCTCACCTCGTCCAAATACGTGATCTACGGCACCGGCCAAATCCGGTAAGCATAGAATAGAGCGCCCCCGGTCATAAGGGGGCGCTCCGTTTTTTTGCACGCGGTGCCGCGTCCATATACATACGGGTCCACCCGTATGGACGAATAGAGAGGTGCTTGTTTATGGAAAAGGCCATTGCGATGACTGCCTGCGGCGGCCTGCTGGTCTATGACCTGGGGCCCCTCCCCCCTGCCGGCGAGGGCTGCGTGCTGGAGCTATCGTTGACACTGGAGCAGGTACGGCCTGAAACCCGCACCGCCGTGGCCCTCACCCTCACCGAGCTGGATGGAAGGGACATGGAATACCCCCGCGGAATGCGTACCCTGCTGGTCCCCGCCCACCACGACGAGGGCCCCAGGGACGTGACCGTGCAGAATATCCGTTTCCTCCTTCCCTGCGAGTTGAGCGTGGGCGGCCCGGAGGGCCGCCGTTTCCGGGTACGATATGAACGCCAGTGTATCGACTGCCCCGCCGTCTGTGAGCTGACCCAGGTGTAACAAAAAGTGCCGGTATCAGAGATGATACCGGCACTGATCTTTGATTGTCCTTGGCTCCCGCCCCGCCCCGCAGAGAGGGCTTACCCCGCAACCTACTCCAGTCCCTCCAGTTCCTCCAGCCACAGGCGGACGGACGCGTCGCTGGGCATGCGCCAGTCGCCGCGGGGGGAGAGTGTGACCGAGCCCACCTTAGGCCCGTCGGGCATACAGGAGCGCTTGAACTGCTGGGTAAAGAACCGGCGGCAGAAGACCCGCAGCCACCTGAGGATCGTCGCCCGGTCATACTTCCTGCCGAAGGCATGCTCGGCCAGGCGCAGAATCTTTCTGGGGGACATGCCCCAGCGGAGAAAATAATAGAGGAAAAAGTCGTGGAGCTCGTAGGGCCCCACCAGGTCCTCGGTCCTCTGGGAGATATCTCCGTTCACGGCGGGCAGCAGTTCCGGGGAGACGGGTGTATCCAGAATGTCCACCAGCACGTCTGCAAGGCGGGGGTCCTCGTCCCCCTTGTCCCCCGCCACCGAGGAGACCAGATGGCGCACCAGGGTCTTGGGAATAGAGGCATTGACGGCGTACATGCTCATATGGTCGCCGTTGTAGGTGCACCAGCCCAACGCAAGCTCGCTCAGATCCCCCGTGCCCACCACCAGGCCGTCGGTCTGGTTTGCCAGGTCCATGAGCACCTGGGTCCGCTCCCGGGCCTGCCCGTTTTCAAAGGTCACATCGTGGCGGTCCAGGGGCTGGCCGATGTCCTTGAAGTGGGACTTGACCGAATTGGTGATGTCAATGCGCCGGAGGGTAGCCCCTAGCCGCCGTGAAAGCTCCACGGCGTTGTCCCGGGTGCGGTCGGTGGTGCCGAAACAGGGCATAGTGACGGCCAGGATATCGCCGGCGGGCCGGTCCAAAAGTTTCATGGCGACGGCGGTGATCAAGATGGCCAAGGTACTGTCCAGCCCGCCGGAGAGGCCCACCACCGCGCATTTCGCGTGGGTGTGCTCCAGCCGCTGCTTGAGCCCCAGGGCGGCGATGAGCAATATCTCGTCGCAGCGGGCCTTGCGCTCCGTCGGGTCCTCGGGGATAAAGGGCGTGGGCGAGATATGCCGGGTCAGGGTAGTGGTGGCGCTCTCCAGCGCAAAGGAGGCCCGCACAAAGTCACCGTCGGTACACCGTCCGGCAGGGAAGGTGTTCATCCGTCGGCGCTCCCGGGCCAGCTTTTGCACGTCGACCTCGCTGACGGTCAGTCCGGCGGCAAAACGCCGCTCGACCAGCAGCGCGCCGTTCTCGGCGATCAGATTATGCCCGGCAAAGACCATGTCGGTGGAGGACTCCCCCTCCCCCGCATCGGCGTACACGTAGCCGCAGACCAACCGTGCCGACTGCCCGGCCACAAGGCTGCGGCGGTAGGCATCCTTGCCCACCGTCTCGTCGCTGGCGGAAAGATTAAGCATCAGAGTAGCTCCGCCCTCAGCAAGGGCGCAGGAGGGGGGCACCACGGCCCAGAGGTCCTCGCAGATCTCCACGCCCACCACAAGGTCGGGCAGATTCTCGCATTCAAAGAGGAACCGACTGGATAAGAATGTGGTCCGCCCCGCCAGCTTTACACTGCCGCAGCCCTCAAAGGTGGGCGCGGGAGAGAACCAGCGGCCCTCATAAAACTCCCCGTAGTTTGGGATGTGGGTCTTGGGTACCACACCCAAAAGCATACCTTTTTGTATAACCGCCGCGCAATTATACAGTTTGTTTTTATATTTCACCGGCAAACCGAGGACGGTGAGCATGTCCAGGTTCTTGGTAGCCTCCAGCACGGTGTCCAGGGCTTCCTCCGCGGCATTTAAAAGGACATCCTGCAAAAAGAGATCACCACAGGTGTACCCCGTGAGGCATAGCTCAGGCAGGGCCAGCACCCGGACGCCCTGGTTATAGGCCTCCCGCATCAGCGTAAAGCAAGCCTCCGCGTTGTGGCGGCAGTCAGCCACCTTGACGCCCGGCGTCCCGGCGGCCACCTTGATCAATCCGTCCCGCATAGACAAAAACCCCCTTCGAGTTATGTTTATCATACTGCAATCAGAGTAGGAATGCAAGATTTTGGGGGCTTGTGAATTTCGCCTCAGGCCTTTTGAAGTGGAATCTTAAAATATTAAAAACAGGTCCAAAAAACCCCGGCCTTCCGGCCGGGGTTTTTTGGGTGTGTGTTGTTCTGCAAAGAGGATGGAGAGGGATGGTTGGGAGGATGTTTGTTGGCTCTTCCTGAGTCCAAAGATATCATAACCAAAATTTAAGGCTAATTCGTGAAGGGGATGTGAATAATCTGTAAATTACAAAAAGAAACGCTAATCCGCCGAGCTGGGGCGCAAACACCGGAGCGGAGCGAAAATCCAGGAAATCCCGAAGGGGCTGGATCGATTTTTGCACAGTCGTAGAAGTTGTCGCCCCGCCAGCGAGGCGTACGAAACGTGACAGGGAATCGGCAGCCACGCGCGAAAGGGTTCCCACTTGACAACAGCTTTTTCAAGTGATATAGTGTCCACAACAAAGGCAATGACGGGGACAACGCCCTGTACCACCGCACAGAGAGGAAACGCCACCGGCTGAAAGCGTTTCTGCACCGTGGACAGGACCTAACCACCCCGGAGCCGCCCACCGAATCTTTTTGTAGGCTGGGCCGGGTTCTCCCGTTACAGAGGTCACAAGCGGCGGTTTATTGGAAACCGCAAGCAGGGTGGAACCGTGGGACGCTATACGCGCCTCACCCCTGAACACATCAGGGGTGAGGCGCGTTTTTTTATGTCTGCCCCAGAAGAAAGGACGTATCACCATGAGCGACGAAAACTTCCAGTATTCCTTTGAAAATCCCGAGTACCGTAAGACCTATTGGCATACCTGCTCCCACATCATGGCCCAGGCGGTGAAACGCCTCTGGCCCGAGGTGAAACTGGCCATCGGCCCCTCCATTGAGGAAGGCTTCTACTATGACATGGACTCCCCCTTTGCCTTTACCCCCGAGCACCTGGAGCAGATCGAGGGCGAGATGCGCAAGATATGCAAGGAGAAGCTGCCACTTGAGCGGTTCGAGCTGCCCCGTGCGGAGGCCCTCAAGTTCATGGAGGAGAAGAACGAGCCCTATAAGGTGGAGCTTATAAATGATCTGCCCGAGGACGCCCGTATATCTTTCTACAAGCAGGGTGAGTTCACAGATCTGTGCGCCGGTCCTCATTTGGACTCCACCGGCAGAGTGAAGGGCAATGGCATTAAGCTGACCGCCTGCAACGCCGCCTACTGGCGGGGTGACTCCAATCGCCAAACCCTCCAGCGAATCTACGGCATTGCCTTCCCTAAAAAGGAGGAGCTGGACGAGTACCTTGCCCGTATCGAGGAGGCCAAAAAACGCGACCACCGGAAACTGGGCAAGGAGCTGGGCCTCTTCACCATTATGGACGAAGGCCCTGGGTTTCCCTTCTTCCTCCCGAAGGGTATGGTTCTGCGCAACACTCTGCTTGAGTATTGGCGTGAGGTCCATAAGAAGTACGGCTACGTGGAGATTTCCACCCCCATTATCCTCAACCAGGAGCTGTGGCACCGCTCGGGCCATTGGGACCACTATAAGGACAACATGTACACCACCGTAATCGACGGAGAGGATTTCGCCGTCAAACCCATGAACTGCCCCGGCGGCATGCTGGTTTACAAGACAGAGCCCCGCTCCTACCGGGACTTACCCCTCCGTATGGCGGAGCTGGGCCTGGTCCACCGGCACGAGCTGTCAGGCGCGCTGCACGGCCTGTTCCGGGTGCGCTGCTTTACCCAGGACGACGCACACATCTTTATGACCTGGGACCAGATGGAGAGCGAGATTCAGAACGTGGTGCGGCTCTTCGACGAGGTGTACTCGGTCTTCGGGCTCAGCTACGAGATCGAGCTGTCCACCATGCCGGAGGATCACATCGGCGAGCAGAAGGACTGGGATTTCGCCACCGAGACCTTGAAGACCGCCATCACCCACATGGGCAAGAGCTACACCATCAATGAGGGCGACGGAGCGTTCTACGGGCCCAAGCTTGATTTCCACCTGGCCGACTCCCTGGGCCGCACCTGGCAGTGCGGCACCATTCAGCTGGATATGCAGATGCCCGAGCGGTTCGACCTGGAGTATGTGGGAGCCGACGGCGAGAAACACCGCCCGGTCATGATCCACCGGGTTGTACTGGGCAGCATCGAGCGGTTTATCGGCGTCATCACCGAGCACTTCGCAGGAGCCTTCCCCGCCTGGCTCAACCCTGAGCAGGTGCGCGTGCTCCCCATCACCGACCGGGCCGCCGATTTTGCCGCGGGCGTGGTGAAAAAGCTGGAGGGCAAAGGATTTCGCGTCACCGCCGACTACCGCAACGAAAAGATCGGCAAGAAAATCCGCGACGCCCAGCTTGAGAAGGTCCCCTATATGCTTGTTCTGGGTGACAAGGAGGTGGAGTCCGCGTCGGTTTCGGTCCGCCACCGCTCCGGCGAAGACCTGGGCTCGGTCAGCCTAGAGGAATTTACCGACATCCTTCGGGACGAGGTTGACCAAAAGCTGCGCAAATAAATTACCACACCTCGGCGGAGCGCCTTAGGAAGGCGCTCCGCCTTTTGTACGCGTGCGGTACACAAAATTGACAAAACGTTTGCTAATTACTTCGGAATCGGATATACTGTATTCTGAAATTTCACGATGACAGGAGCCGCCTATGACAACGCTGGAATTTGCCATCCCCACCCTGTTCGGGCTGGAGGGCCTCTGCGCCGACGAGCTGCGCCGCTTGGGTCTGCCCGACGTGCGGGCCGAAAACGGCCGAGTGCTATGCGGGGGGAGTATTTCCGATATTCCCCGCCTTAACTTGAATCTTCGCACCGGGGAACGGGTGCTGCTTGTGTTGGGTAGCTTTACCGCCATAGACTTTGACGCCCTCTTCGAGGGGACGAAGGCCCTCCCCTGGGAGGATTTCATTCCAAAGAACGGCGCGTTTCCCGTGAAGGGGTACAGCCTCAACTCCGCCCTCCACTCGCTCCCCGCGTGCCAGTCCATCGTCAAGAAGGCGGTGGCCGCCCGCTTGGGCGGGAAGCACGGCCTGGAAACCCTGCCGGAGGACGGCCCTCTCTTCCAAATCCAGTTCTCCATTATGAAGGACACCGCCACCCTCATGCTGGACACCTCGGGTCCGGGACTCCATAAGCGGGGATACCGTGCGGTGGGCGTGGTCGCTCCCCTCCGGGAGACTTTGGCCGCCGCTATGGTTTTACTATCCCGCTACCGGGGGAAAGACCCTTTTTGCGACCCCTTCTGTGGCTCGGGCACCGTCGCCATCGAGGCCGCGCTGATTGCCAAAAACCGGGCCCCGGGTCTGGACCGCTCCTTCTCAGCCCAGAAGTGGCCCTGGCTGCCCGGCCAAGCCTGGTTGGACGGGGCTGGAGAGGCCATGGACAAGGAGTACGATGGGGAATACGACATCTGGGGTGGGGATATCGACCCTCAGGCTGTCGCCATCGCCAAGGCGAACGCCGAAAAGGCGGGGGTGGAGGAGCTGGTGCATTTCGACGTGGCCGATGCCACCCGTTTCTACCGGAGCTCTCCCAAGGGGCGCATCGTCACTAACCCCCCCTACGGGGAGCGCATTATGGAAAGGCAAGAGGCCGAAGCGCTCTACGCCGCCTTCGGGCAAGCCTACGAGTCCCTGAACCCCGGTTGGGAGCTCTTCCTTCTCTCCTCTCACACCGAGTTCGAGCGAACCTTCGGGCGGAGTGCCGACAAAAAACGCAAGCTCTATAACGGGATGATCAAGTGTGATCTGTTCCAGTACGGAAAGCGGTTATGACGAGTCGTGGCTCCATAAGGCGCATTACCTCCTGTTCCATCGCAATGTCCTTGTGCGCTTGTGGGCTGGCATCCCCGGGAATCTATAGCCCAAGCATCATTGTGAAATAAGCGGGGTTCCGCGTACCGGGCCTAACGGGGTATCGCACAAAGGATTGCGCGTTCAGGAGGTCTAGCGCCCCAACATACTTCCCATGATCCAGAGGTAGCAAGCCCCGTACCTAGCAGGTTTGATGGGGCGAAAGCGGGCCGCCGCCTTTGAGCTCCCTTCCCCTTTGCGTCCCTATGAATCTACTCAGGAAGGCCGTGGCCGTATGAAACACTTCTTTATTATTAACCCCGCCGCGGGGAAAAAAGGCAGCACCGACGCGCTGGTAGCGCGGATTGAGGAGCTCTTCGGGGCCCGGGGGCTGGAGTACGAAATCGCCTTCACCGCAGCCCGGGGAGACGCGGAGCGCATCACACGGCAGGCCGCGGAGCGGGGTGAGGACCTGCGGGTCTACGCCTGCGGGGGCGACGGCACCCTGAACGAGGTGGTGAACGGCGCGGCGGGGCATGACTTTATGGCCGTCACCAACTATCCCAAGGGGACGGGCAATGACTTTCTGAAGATCTTCGGCAAAGACTACCGGGCGCGGTTCTCCGACCTGGAGGCTCTATCTGAGGGACCTCAAGCCGCCTTTGACCTGATGGACTGCAACGGTAAGCTGGGGATAGGCTCGGTCTGCGCGGGGGTGGATGCCCGCATTGCCGCCGATGTACATAAATATAAGCGCCTCCCGCTGGTGACCGGCATCGGGGCCTACATCCTCTCCCTGCTGGTGAACGTCCTTTTTAAGGGCATCGCCAGACCGGCGGTGGTGGAGGTGGAGGGCGCGAGGACCGCGGGGGACTTGAGCATCCTATGTGTGATGAACGGCCGGTACTACGGCGGCGGTTTTATGCCCGTGGGCGACTCTGAGCCGGACGATGGGGTGCTGGATATGCTGGTAATTCCCCGGGTGGGTCTGCTCACCTTCTTTCATCTGGTAGGGGCTTACTCGAAGGGCCGCTACCGGGAGTTTCCCGAGCTCATCAAGGCCTACCACGGCAGCGAGATCGCCCTCTCAGCCGACGAGGATCTGGTGGCGGTGGTGGACGGGGAGGTCATGTGGGACCACCGGTTCACCATTAAGCTGTCGGAGCGCAAGGTTAACTTCTTCTACCCCGGCGACCTCTCCTACCGGGCGAGGGATTAGCACTCCCTCGGCGGCATTGTGAACAAAGTTTTAATTTTAGCCAAATCAACCCTCTTTTTTGAAATAGGGGGTTGATTTTTTTGCTCGGGCGGGGTATTATCATACTTGTATTTAGCACTCGATTAAAATGAGTGCTAAAACCACAAAACTTCGTTTTCTAAAATATTTCATATAGGAGGAAACATCAGATGAAGCTCAAGCCCTTAGCTGACCGCGTCATTATCAAGCTGGTAGAAGCAGAGGAGACCACCAAGAGCGGCCTTATTCTCACCGGCAGCGCCAAGGAGAAACCCGAGGTAGCCGAGGTCGTCGCCGTGGGTCCCGGCGGCATGGTGGACGGCAAGGAGGTCGCCATGACCGTCAAGGTGGGCGACAAGGTCATCACCAGCAAGTACTCCGGCACGGAAGTCAAAGTGGACGGGGAAGAATATACCATCGTCCGCCAGAACGATATCCTCGCGGTAGTCGAATAATTTAGGAGGTAACGCGTTATGTCTAAAATCATCTGCTACGGCGAAGAGGCTCGCCGCGCGCTGGAGCGCGGGGTCAATCAGCTCGCCGATACTGTTAAGATCACCATGGGCCCCAAAGGCCGCAACGTGGTGCTGGACAAGAAGTTCGGCTCCCCCCTGGTCACCAACGACGGCGTGACCATTGCCAAGGAGATCGAGCTGGAGGACCCCTTTGAGAACATGGGCGCCCAGCTTGTGAAGGAAGTCTCCACCAAAACCAACGACGTAGCTGGCGACGGCACCACCACTGCCACCCTGCTGGCCCAGGCCATCATCCGCGAGGGCCTGAAGAACCTGGCTGCCGGCGCTAACCCCATGGTCATGAAGAAGGGCATCGCCAAGGCCACCGACGCTGCCGTTGCCGAGATTAAGAAAAACTCCAAGAAGGTATCCGGCGGCGAGGACATCGCCCGCGTGGGCGCCGTCTCTTCCGGGGACGAGACCATCGGTACCCTGATCGCCGAGGCGATGGACAAGGTGGGCCATGACGGCGTTATCACCGTTGAAGAGTCCAAGACTGCCGAGACCTACAGCGAGGTGGTCGAAGGCATGCAGTTCGACCGGGGCTATATCACTCCCTATATGGTCACCGACACCGAGAAGATGGAGGCCGTTCTGGACGATCCCCTCATCCTAATCACCGACAAGAAAATCTCCTCCATCCAGGATTTGCTGCCCCTGCTGGAGCAGGTGCTCCAGACCGGCAAGAAATTGATGATCGTCGCTGAGGACGTGGACGGCGACGCGCTGAACACCCTCATTGTCAATAAGCTGCGCGGCACGCTGAACGTGGTGTGCGTCAAGGCCCCCGGCTTTGGCGATCGCCGCAAGGAGATGCTGGAGGATATGGCCATCCTCACCGGCGGCACCGTCATCTCTTCCGAGTTGGGCTATGAGCTCAAGGAGGCCACCATCGACATGCTGGGCCACGCCCGCCAGGTGAAGGTCCAGAAGGAGACTACCATTATCGTGGACGGCGCCGGCAGCGATGAGGCCATCAAGGCCCGCGTGGGTCAGATCAAGAACCAGATCGAGATCACCACCTCCGACTACGACCGCGAGAAGCTCCAGGAGCGCCTGGCCAAGCTGGCGGGCGGCGTCGCCATCGTCCGCGTGGGTGCCGCTACCGAGGCCGAGATGAAGGAGAAGAAACTCCGCATCGAGGACGCCCTCAACGCCACCCGCGCCGCCGTGGAAGAGGGCATCGTATCCGGCGGCGGTACCGCCTACGTTAACGCCATCCCCGCCGTGCAGGCCCTGCTGGACAGCGTCGATGGCGACGAGAAGACCGGCGTGAAGATTGTCGCCGCCGCTCTCACCGAGCCCATGCGCCAGATCGCCGCCAACGCCGGCATCGACGGCAGCGTGGTGCTGGAGAACGTGAAGAATGCCAAGCAGCCCGGCTATGGCTTTGACGCCTATAAGGAGGTCTATTGCGACATGATCTCTGCCGGCATCGTGGACCCCACCAAGGTGACCCGCTCCGCCCTTGAGAACGCCGCCAGCGTGGCCTCCCTCCTCCTGACCACCGAGAGCCTTGTGGCCGACAAGCCCCAGCCCCCCGCCACCGCTCCCGCCGCGCCTGATATGGGCGGGATGTACTAAACAAAAGTCAATTGAAACGCCCCCGCAGGTAAATCCTGCGGGGGCGTTTTTATGGCGCTCGCTGGCCACAAAATGCCGGGAGTGCGTCGTCACGTTTTACCTGAGGAAAAATGCTGTGAAACAAGGGCCCCCCGGCATCCATGGGATGCCAGGGGGCCTTCATTTGAAATTTAGGCGGCGGGGGCAACTTCGGTCAGGAGGCCGAAGGTGTCAAGGACGAAAAGCGCGGTCTGGCTGATGACGCTGGTAATGGCGGTATAGTCGCCTGTGAAGACGTTGAGGGTGTGGTCGGCGCCGTCCTCAATCCAAGCGGAACCGTCCTTGGCGGCATTCTTGATGGAGATCGCGTTATCAATCGGCACCACGGTGTCCTGGTCGCCGGCGATGGCAAGCACGCGGCCGTCGATCTTGGCGACCTGGGCGAGGACGTCTGTACCCGCTACGTCCTCAAACCACTTCGTGCCCAGGTGCAGAGGCTCACGCCAGTCAAAGGTCATCTCGTAATAGCCCTTCTCCTTGGCCTGGGCATAGGCCTCATCAAAGGTCTTGTCGCCAAAGAGGCCGGAGCCGGTCAGCTCGAGGGCGCCCGCCCAAGTCACGACGACTTTGAAGGTGTCGGGATACTTGGCGGCAGCCAGCAGGGCGTTGGTGCCGCCCTGGCTCCAGCCCATGACGCCCAGCTCGTCGGCGTTTACCACGTCCAACTTGGCGAGGTAGTCGGCGGCGGCCTTGGCATCGATGTTGGCGGAGGTGTAGCTGTAGTTCACATAGTCGGCAGTAGAGTCGCCATTGCCCATGAAGTCGATGCGCAGAGTGGCAATGCCAGCGGCGGCCATAGCGGGGGCGGCCATAGCATAACCCCCGCCGGCCTCGTCCTTATTGGAGCCCGTGCCGTGAAGCATGACCACGCCGGGAACCTGGGCGTTCTTGGAGGCTGCTGTGGGCAGGGTGAGGGTACCGACGACAGTGTGTGCGGGAACGCCGCTCTGGGCCGGGACCTCAATGGAGACTGCGGTCTCACTGTAGGTAGGCTCCATCACGTCATAGGCGGCCAGGATCTTAGCGAGCTCAGCACGGACGGCGTTGTCGTTGGGGGCCAGGAGGCCGCCGGTCTTGCCGGTGACGAGGCCGGCGCTATATGCAAAGGTCATGCCATCCACGGCCCAGGAGCCGACAGTGGCATAGTCGGGAGCTTCGGTGACCGCCGCGTCGGGGGTCACGATGATTTTGTTCAGGCTAGCGTGGCGGTACAGGATGGTGGCAACCTCAGCACGGGTGATGGCACGGTCACCATAGAACTGGCTGTTGGCGGGCACCACGGCGAGGCCGGTGCTCTCTGCCCAGGCCGCGGCGGCGGCATACCACTTGCCGGAAATGTCGATGAAGGTGCTCTCTCCCTCAACGGTCGGCTTGCCGGCCATGTTATAGAGAGTCTGGAACACGGTGCCGCGGGTGACGGTGCCGGTGGGGGCAAAGCTGTTGTTGCCGATACCCTGCATCAAGCCGTTGGCGATGGCGTACTCGGCGGCGCTCTCAAACCAGGAGCCGGGAGTCACGTCGCTGGGGATGATGGTGATACGGTCGGCGGTGGTGCCGTACTTCTCAGCGGTAATCTTGCCGCCCAGCTCCCCGGCGGTGTAGTCGATGAGGGCGTTCTCCAGAGTCACGCCGACATCCTTCCACCCGCCCACGCGCTTGAAGACGCCGTATGTGTCGCCGCCCTTGGCGGTAAAGTCGTTGGTGGCGAGGGTATAGGTGGCCGCAGCGTCAAATGCCTCGCCGTTTATGGTGGAGATAGTCACGCGGCTGCCGGGGTTGGCGGGGGCATAGTAAGTAGAAGCGGGGTACTGGTCGCCGTTGACGTAGGGGACAGCGGTGTCGATGGTGAACTCAATGCCGGAGACCTGGGGGAACGCGCCGATGGCGTCAGGGGTGCTCCAGGTAGCGGCCTCCAGGGCCTCCAGCAGCTCAGCGCCGGTGACCGAGATGGTGGCGACGGTGTTGCCGAAGGGGAAGACAGCCAGCAGGTCCAGCTTGGAGATATTGCCCTTGGTCAGGGTCTCGCGGATGCCGCCGCCATTGGTGATAGCCGCGTCCACCGCGTTCTCACCCAGCGTCTTGCGTGCCTGCCAGAGAATGGCGTCGGCTGCATAGTCGCCCAGGTTGGTCTCGGCGGTGCGGTTGCCCTGCCCGGCAGGGAAGGTGACCGCGACGGCCCCGTTGGTGGAAGTGGCGGCCCCACCGGAGCGGGAGCCGTTCAGGTCCACGTCGGTGGTGGCGATGGTCTCGCCGTACTCCGCCTTCACGGCGGCATCACGGCTGTTGATGACAGTGTTCACGGCCTCATCCACCTTGGAGTAGGACTTGGTAGAGATCAGGCTGTCGGTGAGGGTCTTGGCCGTCTTGTCATAGATGACCACGCCCACGTTGGCGAGGGCGGTGCCGGTGGAGACGACCTTGGTACCGTTGAGGACATTGGTGTCGCCGATCTCCTTGGCAATTTCAGAGGTGGTGGAGTGGCTGTGGCCATCGATGAAGAGGTCGATGCCGGTGACGGCCTTGACCACATCGAGGGACTGATTGCCCTTGCTTTCGTCGGCGATGCCCAGGTGGCCAAGGCAAACGATCAGGTCAGCGCCGGCAGCCTTCAGCGTGTCCACCTGAGCCTGCGCATCGGCGTACAGTTTCTCTCCCTGGGAAAACGCGACGCCCGGCATCTTGCTGGCATCGGCTTTGGTCAGAGTCTCGGGAGTGGCAAGGCCAAATACACCGATCTTCACGCCGCCGACCTCGAAGATCTTGTTGGCGTCGAAGATGGGCTTGCCGGTCTTCTCATACACCATGTTGGCGCAGAGAATGGAGAAGTCGGCCAGGTCGGCCAGCTCCAGGAGGTTGTCGAGTCCGAAGTCAAGCTCATGGTTGCCCACGGTCATCGCGTCATAGCCCGCAGCGTTCATGAAGTTGATGGCGCTCACGCCCTTGTCGGCGCTCACCAACGGCTTCCCCATGATAGCGTCGCCGTCGGAGAGGAGGAGCACGGTGGCGCCCGCTGCCTCGAAGTCGGCCTTCAGCTGGGCCACGCCCGCCGTACCGATGGAGGCGCCCGCCTTGGCAACATCGGCGCCATGGGTGTCGTTGGTGTGGAGGATGACGATCTTGCCCGCCACGTCGGGGATGACGTAGGCCGGGGTCTCATCCGCCGCCAGCGCGGGGACGAACAGGGAGCAGAGCATTGCCAATGCGAGGATGAGGGACATGAATTTACGCTTCATCTAACATTCCGCCTTTCTTTTTCCCTATTTTTCTGGTCAGTGCACACCGTCTATTCTGTCTGTTATTCATGGAATATCAGACAGAACGCCAATAGGCGTTCCTCAAATTACGGCGTGCACTGCCGGTTTATGAACGCTTTAATAGTAACAAAATCTTTACAAAATTACAAGGGACGCTCAGAGTTTTTTCAAATAGTTTCCTCCTTTATACAAAAAATCCCCGCCGTTTTGGCGGGGACTTTGGGCATGACGTTTATTTTGTGACCCATGTGCCGGNACGCCCATGTTAAGGGCGACTACGCTGCCCGCCTCATAGAGGCTCTTGTAGTAGGGGGAGGCGAAACTGTCGGCGGCGATGTAGCCGTCAATATCCTCGGCGGCATCGGCCAGGTTGATGACGGTGGCGACACCGGCGGCCTCGATGAGCTTATTGGCATAGGCGGCACGGCCAATCTCGGGGTTGATGGGGCTGCTGGTCCGGTAGAGCACGCCGGGGGCGATGTCGCCCAGGGCAATCTCGCGGAAGTTAGCAAACACGGCGTCGCTGGAGTAGTCGCTTCGGTCGTTGGTGCGCTTGACCTGATGGGCCTCGTACTCAGCCAGGTAGCCGGCGGCGGTCTTCAGCTCGATCTTCACGGCATCGCCCACGGCGCTGCCATAAGTCTTGGCAAAGTCGCCCATATTGATTGCAATGATGAGGTAGGGGCTGCTGCTGGCGGTGGCGTCCCGGGCCACCAGGCTGCCGGTGTCCACATCGCTGTAATTGGTGCACAGGGGCATATCGAGGGCATTACCGCCCACAGTAACGGTGACCACGTCGCCAGCCCGATAGCCGGCGGCGTAGAGGTTGATGGCCATGATGTCCAGATCAAGGTTGCCGTACTTTTCAATCGCGGTTACCTTGCCCTCTACAGCGACAGTGGCAGCGCCCTCGGCGGCGGTGGGAGTCAGCTTGGAAAAGTTATAGAGGACCTGGGCGAGCTCCGCTCGGCTGGCGGTACCGCCGGGGTTCACCGCGCCGTTGTTGCCCTTAATGAGGCCAGCGCCCACGGCGTAGCCCATGGCGTCAGCCGCCCAGGATGCGACGAGGGAGGCATCAGTCACCTTAGAGAGGGATGCCTTGAGGATGGTCATGTCCTTAAAGTTCATATAGTTTGTGAGCATGATGGCCAGCTCCTGGCGGGTAATGGTAGCGTCGCCATTGAAGTTGCCCTTGTTGTCGCCCTGGACGACGCCCTCGGAGGCAGCCCAGTTAGCGGCGGCAGCATACCACTTGCCAGTCACATCATTGAAGGCGGAGCCGGTCACAGCGGGCTTACCCTCCATGTTATAGAGTGTCTGGATCACGGTGCCCCGGGTGACGGTGCCGGTGGGAGCAAAGGTGTTGTTGCCGATGCCCTGCATCACGCCGTTGGCAATGGCATACTCGGCGGCGCTCTCAAACCAGGAGCCGGGGGTCACGTCGCTGGGGATGATGGTGATACGGCCGGCGGTGGTGCCGTACTTCTCAGCGGTAATCTTGCCGCCCAGCTCCTCGGCGGTGTAGTCGATGAGGGCGTTCTCCAGAGTCACGCCGACATCCTTCCACCCGCCCACGCGCTTGAAGACGCCGTATGTGTCGCCGCCCTTGGCGGTAAAGTCGTTGGTGGCGAGGGTATAGGTGGCCGCAGCGTCAAATGCCTCGCCGTTTATGGTGGAGATAGTCACGCGGCTGCCGGGGTTGGCGGGGGCATAGTAAGTAGAAGCGGGGTACTGGTCGCCGTTGACGTAGGGGACAGCGGTGTCGATGGTGAACTCAATGCCGGAGACCTGGGGGAACGCGCCGATGGCGTCAGGGGTGCTCCAGGTAGCGGCCTCCAGGGCCTCCAGCAGCTCAGCGCCGGTGACCGAGATGGTGGCGACGGTGTTGCCGAAGGGGAAGACAGCCAGCAGGTCCAGCTTGGAGATATTGCCCTTGGTCAGGGTCTCGCGGATGCCGCCGCCATTGGTGATAGCCGCGTCCACCGCGTTCTCACCCAGCGTCTTGCGTGCCTGCCAGAGAATGGCGTCGGCTGCATAGTCGCCCAGGTTGGTCTCGGCGGTGCGGTTGCCCTGCCCGGCAGGGAAGGTGACCGCGACGGCCCCGTTGGTGGAAGTGGCGGCCCCACCGGAGCGGGAGCCGTTCAGGTCCACGTCGGTGGTGGCGATGGTCTCGCCGTACTCCGCCTTCACGGCGGCATCACGGCTGTTGATGACAGTGTTCACGGCCTCATCCACCTTGGAGTAGGACTTGGTAGAGATCAGGCTGTCGGTGAGGGTCTTGGCCGTCTTGTCATAGATGACCACGCCCACGTTGGCGAGGGCGGTGCCGGTGGAGACGACCTTGGTACCGTTGAGGACATTGGTGTCGCCGATCTCCTTGGCAATTTCAGAGGTGGTGGAGTGGCTGTGGCCATCGATGAAGAGGTCGATGCCGGTGACGGCCTTGACCACATCGAGGGACTGATTGCCCTTGCTTTCGTCGGCGATGCCCAGGTGGCCAAGGCAAACGATCAGGTCAGCGCCGGCAGCCTTCAGCGTGTCCACCTGAGCCTGCGCATCGGCGTACAGTTTCTCTCCCTGGGAAAACGCGACGCCCGGCATCTTGCTGGCATCGGCTTTGGTCAGAGTCTCGGGAGTGGCAAGGCCAAATACACCGATCTTCACGCCGCCGACCTCGAAGATCTTGTTGGCGTCGAAGATGGGCTTGCCGGTCTTCTCATACACCATGTTGGCGCAGAGAATGGAGAAGTCGGCCAGGTCGGCCAGCTCCAGGAGGTTGTCGAGTCCGAAGTCAAGCTCATGGTTGCCCACGGTCATCGCGTCATAGCCCGCAGCGTTCATGAAGTTGATGGCGCTCACGCCCTTGTCGGCGCTCACCAACGGCTTCCCCATGATAGCGTCGCCGTCGGAGAGGAGGAGCACGGTGGCGCCCGCTGCCTCGAAGTCGGCCTTCAGCTGGGCCACGCCCGCCGTACCGATGGAGGCGCCCGCCTTGGCAACATCGGCGCCATGGGTGTCGTTGGTGTGGAGGATGACGATCTTGCCCGCCACGTCGGGGATGACGTAGGCCGGGGTCTCATCCGCCGCCAGCGCGTGGACGAACAGGGAGCAGAGCATTGCCAATGCGAGGATGAGGGACATGAACTTACGCTTCATCTGACATTCCGCCTTTCTTTTTCCCTATTTTTCTGGTCAGTGCACACCGTCTATTCTGTCTGTTATTCATGGAATATCAGACAGAACGCCAATAGGCGTTCCTCAAATTACGGCGTGCACTGCCGGTTTATGAACGCTTTAATAGTAACAAAATCTTTACAAAATTACAAGGGACGCTCAGAGTTTTTTCAAATAGTTTCCTCCTTTATACAAAAAATCCCCGCCGTTTTGGCGGGGACTTTGGGCATGACGTTTATTTTGTGACCCATGTGCCGGTGGCCTCGCACTTGAGGTAGGCATTGATAAAGCCGTCCAGCGCCCCATCCATAACGGCGCTGATGTTACTCGTCTCAAACCCGGTGCGGTTGTCCTTGACGAGCTGATAGGGCATAAAGACGTAAGAGCGAATCTGGCTGCCCCATTCGATCTTGAGCTGGACGCCCTTAATGTCGGAGATCTTTTCTGCGTGGGCCTGCATCTTGAGCTCCACCAGCTTGGAACGGAGCATGCGCATACAGGTATCCTTGTTCTGGAACTGGCTGCGCTCTGTCTGGCAGGCCACGACCACACCGGTGGGAATGTGGATGAGACGGACGGCGGAGGAGGTCTTATTGATGTGCTGGCCGCCCGCGCCGGAGGAGCGGTACACCTGCATCTCGATGTCCTCGGGGCGGATGTCCACCTCCACGTCGTCGGGGATCTCGGGCATGACCTCGATGGCTGCGAAAGAGGTTTGGCGGCGGGCGTTGGCATCGAAGGGGGAAACCCGCACCAGACGGTGGACACCATGCTCACTGCGGAGGTGCCCGTAGGCGTTTTCACCCTGGATCATGATGGTGGCGGACTTGATGCCCGCCTCGTCCCCGTCCTGGTAATCCACCACCTGGTAGGTGAAGTCGTGCTGTTCGGCCCAGTGGGTGTACATGCGGTAGAGCATTTCGGCCCAGTCCTGGGCCTCGGTACCGCCCGCTCCGGCGTGGATGGTCATAATGACATTGGAGGAGTCATACTCGCCGGTGAAGAGGGTGGAGAGGCGACCCTCCTCTATTTCCCGTTCCAGCTTTTCAAAGCTCTCCTCCAGCTCGGGCACCAGGGACTCGTCCTCCTCCTCGTTGCCCATCTCACAGAGCGTCATCAGGTCGTCCCACTGGGCGAGGCGTTTCTTTTGCCCATCCACCTTGCCATGGAGGGTCTTGATGCGCTGCTGGATCTTCTGGGCCTTCTCTAAATTGTTCCAGAACCCGTCGGACGCGCTCTCCGATTCCAGCATATCCAGCTCCCGCTCGGCGGCGGCCAGACCCAGAGCGCTGCCCAGCTCCTCCAGGTCAGGCTTTAAGTTGTTGAGCTTTACTTTATATTCGTCGAATTGAAGCATTGGTTGCCCTCACATTTCCAAAATAAATTCCGGGTAGGATAGTATACCATAGATAGCAAAAAAATGTAAGGGGGTTTGGGCAATGACTTGCGCTCTCCGAGTAAAATATTGCCTTTTGCGGGGTATGCTATACCGGGTGATGAAATTTGACATTCTTATCAGACAAAACTCCCGCTCCCTACTTTGAGGGCTGCTACTTCCGCCACCAGTCCCCGTCGGGGGACCTGTTGGCGCTGATCCCCGCCCGCCACACCGACAGTGCGGGGCGGACCACCGCCTCCCTCCAGGTGGTAACTCCGAGGCGAACCTGGACGGCAGATTTTCCTGGGGAGGCGTTTTTGGCCTCCAGAGGCGTCTTTCAGGTCTGGCTGGACGGAAACCTCTTGGGCCAAAAGGGGCTGCGCCTGGACCTGCGCATTCCTGGTCTGACGCTCCGGGGCGAGGTGCGCTACGGCCCTTTCACGCCCCTGAAAAGCGACATCATGGGGCCCTTCCGCTTTGTTCCCGCCATGGAGTGCAGGCATGGGGTAGTCAGCATGGGACACCGACTGGAAGGAATGCTGGAACTCAACGGCAGAACCCTTGACTTTAACGGCGGCACGGGATACATTGAGACTGACCGGGGCTCCTCCTTCCCCCGGGCGTACCTCTGGACCCAGTGTGCCTGGCGGGAGAGCGGAAACAGCAGCCTCATGCTTTCCATTGCAGAGATCCCCTTTCTGGGCGGGCGTTTCACCGGCTGCATCTGCGCGGTACTCCATGACGGGCGGGAATACCGGCTGGCAACCTACCTGGGTGCGCAGGCAGTGAAATGGTCTGCGGCGGGGGCGCTGATCCGCCAAGGCAGCCTTCTGCTGGCGGTGGAGCTGCTGAAGGGGCACGCCCAGGCACTGAGCGCCCCCAAGGAGGGCCGCATGGAGCGCACCATCCACGAAAGCCTGCGCTCCACGGTGCGATACCGTTTCTGGCGGGGAGACGCTCTACTCTTCGACCATACCGACGAGAACGCCAGCTTTGAACACGCCGACGAAAGGAGCCCGCTATGAACCGACTGAGCCGCGAGAAATCCCCCTACCTCCTCCAGCACGCGGAAAATCCGGTAGACTGGCACCCCTGGGGGCCGGAGGCCTTTGAGATCGCCAGGGCGGAGGACAAGCCCGTCTTCCTGAGCGTCGGCTACTCCACCTGCCACTGGTGCCATGTGATGGCCCATGAGTCCTTTGAGGACCGGGCGGTGGCTGAGGTCATCAACGCGCATTTCATCCCCGTCAAGGTGGACCGGGAGGAGCGGCCCGACGTGGACGCGGTCTATATGGCGGCCTGCGTAGCTATGAATGGCTCCGGCGGTTGGCCCCTCACCGTGCTCCTCACCCCGGAGCAAAAGCCCTTTTGGGCGGGGACCTACCTGCCCAAAAATCAGCTCCTATCCCTGCTGGCCCAGGCCGCCCAGCAATGGCATGGGAACCGGGCAAATCTCCTCTCCGCAGGGGACGCGATGACGAACTACCTTCGGCAGGAGGAGCGCTCCAAACCCGGCGCGCCCCGAAGGGCGCTGGCCGAGCTGGCCGTAGTTCACCTGGGCCAGAGCTTTGACCGCGCCTGGGGTGGTTTTGGCCCCGCGCCCAAGTTTCCCATTCCCCACAACCTGCTCTTCCTCCTCCGGTACGCCCCCCTCGCTGGGGATGCCTCCGCCGGAGAGATGGCGGAGCGGACGCTGGAGGGGATGTACCGGGGCGGCCTCTTCGACCATGTGGGCGGCGGCTTTTCCCGGTATTCCACCGATGAAAAGTGGCTGGCCCCCCACTTTGAAAAGATGCTCTACGACAACGCCCTGCTGGCCCTGGCCTATGCCGAGGCATACCAGCAGACCCGCCGCCCCCTCTGGGGCCAGATCGTCCGCCGTACTCTTGACTATGTGCTCCGGGAGCTTACCGACCCCCGGGGCGGCTTTTACTGTGGGCAGGACGCGGACAGCGAGGGGGCGGAAGGGCTATACTATCTCCTCTCCCCCGGCGAACTGGAGGATCTGCTGGGCGCTGCCGACGCCGCCGCTTTCTGCCAATGGCACGGTGTCACAACCGAGGGCAACTTTGAGGGGAAGAGCATCCCCAACCTCATAGCCCAGACCGACATCGACCGGGAGCCGGAGGGGATTGGCACGCTTCGAGAGCGGGTATATGCCTACCGGCTGGAGCGCGCCCGCCTCCACAAGGACGACAAGGTCCTGGCCGCGTGGAATGGCCTGGCGCTCGCCGCTATGGCCCGTGCGGGACTTGCACTGGAGGAGCCCAGGTACCTGGATGCGGCGGAGTGCGCCGCCCGTTTTTTAAAGCAAAATCTCACCGACAACGAGGGTCGCCTCTTGGCCCGGTGGCGGGAGGGCGAGGCGGCCCACCCGGGCAAGCTGGACGATTACGCCTTCTGCGCCTGGGGCCTTTTGGAACTGTACGCCGCCACCCTCCGGCCCGAGCATCTGGCAGAGGCGGCGCGGCTGGCCGGGCTGTTGCTGGACCTCTTCTCCGACGAGCGGGGCGGCGGGCTCTACCCCTACCCATCGGACGTGGAGCAGCTCATTACCCGAAACAAGGAAACCTACGATGGGGCCATGCCCTCGGGCAATTCCGCAGCCGCCCTGGTGTTCTCCCGCCTTGCCCGGCTCACGGGGCAGGGCCGCTGGCGCTCGGCGGCAGACCAACAGCTCGCCTATCTGGCGGGCGTTATGGAGCCCTACCCGGAGGGGCATGGTTTTGCCCTTTTGGCCTTGCTGGAGGAACAGTGGCCCTCCGCGGAGCTGGTCTGCGCGGCCCAGGAGGTCCCGGGGGCGCTCTTGGACTTCCTGCGGGAGCGGCCCCGCCCGGAGCTCTCCGTCCTGGTCAAGACCCCACTGACCGGATCCGCCCTGGCCCGGCTCGCCCCCTTTACCGCGGACTATCCCACTCCCCCTTCCGGCGCTCGCTACTACCTCTGCCGGGGCCAGTCCTGCACCCGGCCAGTGGAGACCATCGGGGAGGTACGGCGGCTCCTTGGGGAGGAATGAACGCCGACCTCACCGATTTCCCGTATTTACGCACCGCCATTTTTACGCTATAATGGCGGTAATAAATTAGATTTGAGCGAAGAAACGGGGGGCATTGGGTAATGCTGAATGTAGCTATCGTCGAGGACGACGATAGGGCGGCGGAGGACCTGGAGGCCTGCCTGGAAACCTATCGTGAGAAGAACGGCACGGCCTACTCCGCCGCCCGTTTTAGGGACGGCTCCGCCTTTTTGATCGGGTACGCACCCCGGTACGACATCATCTTCATGGACATCAAGATGCCGGGGCTGGACGGGATGTCTGCCGCCAGTCAGCTGCGGGAGATGGACAGCGTAACTACCCTCATCTTCGTTACCAGCATGGTGCAGTACGCCGTCAAGGGTTATGAGGTGGGAGCGCTTGACTTCATCGTCAAGCCTGTGCGCTACCCATCCTTTGAGACCAAGATGCGCCGGGCCATCCAGTCGGTGCAGATGAGGAAGGGGCGGGAGGTCCAGCTCACCGTTGGCGGCGGAGTCCGCGTCATGCCTTCGTCCGCCATCTACTATATTGAGGTGATGGATCATGACCTCACCTACCACACCGAGGAGGGGGATCTGCTGGTGCGGGGCAAGCTTGGCGGAGTGGAGCAGCAGCTCCCCGCTGACTCCTTCTTCCGGTGCAGCGCGTCCCACCTCATCAACCTGCGGTACGTGACCCAGTTCAGCGGAGACACGGTGCGGGTGGCGGGCAACGACGTCCGGGTGAGCCGTGCCAAGAAAAAGGAGCTGATGGCGGCCATGGCCGCCTATCTGGGCAGGGGGGTATAAGGGATGCTGACCGGGCTTGCCCAGTATAAGCTGCTGTTCATGGCCCAGCTCCTCTTCGGTGAGGGGATGTTCCTCTTCCGGCTGGAGCGGCAGCGGCGGTTTGGCCTTCGGCTGGCGGTAACTTTACCTGCCATGTTCCTTCTGACGGGGTGTTTCCCCATTGTGCACTATAACGCGTGGTACATTTCCTTTCTCTTTCTTGCGCTGTTCGGGTGCAGCCTGCTGGCCATGCGCCTTTGTTACGACGAGCCGTGGGAGAACCTGCTCTTCTGCGGCATCGCGGGGTACACAGTGCAGCATTTGGCCTATCTGCTCTATACCCTCATAAGCGAAGCAACCCAAATCGGCCTACTCTTCGGCGCCGTATTCGACCCCTACAGCAACACCACTTTCGACCTGACCAAGATCCCTGCCATCCAGGTAGTCTTTTACATCGACTGCTATTTTCTGGTCTACGCCTTCGCTTTCACCCTGTTCGACCGGCTCCTGGAGGGCAACCATGACCTGCGCCTTGGGCGCACCGACCTGGTGGCTCTGTCCGGCCTGCTCATCGTGGCGGACGTAATCTTCAACATGATTACCAATTATTACACCACCGGTTCTCGCATCTCCCTGCTGCTGGAGCGCAGCTACAATATTTTAATTTGTGTGCTGATTCTGGCCCTCCTCTACAACCAGCTCTCCCGGCGAGAGTTGAAGGCAGAGCTGGACGGGGTGCAGCACCTTGTAGAGCAGGGAAAAAAGCAGTACGAGCTGGCAAAGAAGAGCGTGGACCTGGTGAATATGAAGTACCATGACCTGCGCCACCAGAGCGAGCTGCTGCACCGCCGGGGTACCCTGGCCCTGGAAGAGAAGGCGGAGCTGGACCGGGTGCTGGAGGAATACGTGGCCCAGGTGAAGACGGGCAACGAGGTGCTGGATACCATCCTTACCGAGAAAACCATGCTCTGCCAGGGCCGGGGCATCCGACTCATCTGTATCGCGGATGGGCGGGGGCTTGGCTTTATCAAGGCCCACCACCTTTACGCCCTGCTTGGAAACGCCATCGACAACGCCATCGATGCGGTGCAGGCCCTCCCCCAGGACCAGCAGGACATCAGCCTCTCCATCAAGAGTATCGGAAGCCTGGTGAGCATCCATGTAGAGAACCGCTACTCCGGCGCGGTTTCCCTGCGCGAGGGCTTGCCCGTCACCACCAAGGGGGATCGGGACTTTCATGGCTTTGGCATGCTGAGCATCAAGACCATCGCCGAGCGGTACGGCGGCACGGTAACGGTGAGCACCGAAGACGGGGTGTTCTCTTTGGACGTGATGATGGCAAACGACGGCAGCGAGGAGTCCCCTTCTGATGGCAGTTGACCAACTGCGGCGTTTTTTGTGCAAACTGCGGCAAAAATCTTTTCTCACAAAAGCCTCTTTTGTATAATGCTTATGACCAAGGCAGTCGCTGCGTCATAAGCATTATTTTTATGAGGATATGAGGAAGAGAGGAATTTGTCTATGAAACTCAAGAAGATCCTGCGCACCAGTATCTCCGGCGTGCTCATCGCCGTCACGCTGGCTGTAGCCATCGTGGCAAACGTGATGATTCCGCCCAACATGAACATGGTCAACGCGTTTTTGGGCGACACCGGCGGCACCACCGTCAAGCAGCCCAACACCTACACCGAAGCCCTGGACCTGCAGTACAACAAGACCGACTATACCGCCGAGGAGATGGCCGCGGCCGAGCGGGCTCTCAACGAGGAGATCATGGGCGAAGGCGTGGTGCTGCTAAAAAACGAAAACGGTGCCATGCCCTACGGCAAGGGCACCACCTTCAGCTTTTTCGGCCGCTCCGCCCTAAAGCTGATAGGAAACACCTGGTATGACATCATGGTGCAGATGGGGTATGCGGGCGCCGACCCCGGCGCGACGCTGAAGAACAGCTTTGAGGAGGCGGGTTTCGGCGTCAACGAGACCCTGTGGAACTTCTATAACAGCGGTAACGGCAGCAAGTACGGTCTGGGCGTCGGCTCCGTCAGCTATGGAGATAATGAGGACTTCTCCATCAACGAGTGCCCCATCGACGTGCTGGAGAGCGAATCCGGTCTGCTGGAGAGCGCGGCGGGTACCGTTCCGGTGTTCGTGTGGGGCCGCAAGGTGGGCGAGGGCCGCGACATGCCACGCTCTATGTACAACCACACCGACATCCCGGAGGACCAGACCAAGAGCTATCTGGAGCCCGACAGCGTGGAGCTGTCCATTCTGAGCTACCTCAACGACAATTTTGACGATGTGGTCCTCCTGGTCAATAGCTCCGCCGCCATGGAGCTGGGCTGGGTGGCGCAGTTTGAAAATATCCACTCCATCGTCTACGTCCCCAGCGCGGGCAACTTTGGTCTTTACGCCCTGGCCGACATCTTCAGCGGCGACATCAATCCCTCCGGCCGTACCGTGGACACCTTCGCCGCCGACGCCGCCAGCGCGCCCGCCGCCGCCAACTACGGCGACTTCCAGTACTACGACGAGAACGGCCAGCCCACCAAGTACAACTACATCTCCTATAAGGAAGGCATCTATGTGGGCTACAAGTACTACGAGACCCGCTATGAAGACGTGGTGATGGGCCAGGGCAATGCCGGGAGCTACGACTACGCCGCCGAGGTGGTCTACCCCTTCGGGTACGGGCTGAGCTACACTACCTTTGACTGGACTGACTTCAAGGCCTCCTGGGATGGCACAGCCTGCACCGCCACCGTGGACGTAACCAACACCGGCTCCATCGCGGGCAAGGACGTGGTGCAAATCTATGCCCAGAGCCCCTACACCAGCTATGATAAGCAGTACAAGGTGGAAAAGGCCGCCGTGGACCTTGTGGGCTATGGCAAGACTCCCCTCCTCCAGCCCGGCGAGACTAAGACCGTCACCGTTACCTTTGACCAGGAGCAGCTCAAGGCCTACGACTATGTGAATGCCAAGACCTATATCCTGGACGCCGGGGACTACTACATTACCGCCGCGGCCAACGCGCACCAGGCGGTCAACAATGTCCTCGCCGCCAAGGGCAAGACGGCGGCCGACGGCATGACCGCCGACGGAAACGCCGCTATGACATCGGTCTACAACCCCGGCATTCCCTCCGCCGCCCCTGTGACCTACGCGAAGGACACCACCACCGGCGCCGCCATCACCAACCAGTTCGACTTCGCGAGCGGCGGCCTCCAGTACCTCTCCCGCAATGACTGGCAGGGCACCTGGCCCACGACAGACGGAGAGGTGGGCAGCGTCATTAGCACCTGGGGCAACGAGATCAACGGCACCGACGCCAATGGTCAGCCCGCCTCCTATACCTATCGGAAAACCGTCAGCGGTGCGGACCTCGCCGCGCTGGACGGTACCGACTCTCTGAACCCTACCGATGCCTCCACCCTCACCGACACCCCCGTCTACAACGCCAAGAACGGCGTGACTCTCATTGAGCTGCGGGGCAAGGACTTTGACGACCCGCTCTGGGAAACGCTCCTGGATAATCTGACCCCGGAGGACTACCAGAAGACCCTCACCGAGTCCGGCTACGGCACGCCGGAGCTCAAAAGCGTGGGCAAGCCCTTCTCCCTGGACCAGGATGCGGCCACCGGCCTCACGGGCGGCGGAACGGGCGTGAGCTACAGCGGCACCATCGTGCTGGCCCAAGCCTGGAACCAGGAGCTGGCTGGACACTATGGCGAGATGATCGGCAACCAGGCCCTCATCGGCGGCTGTGTGGGCTGGTATGCCCCCGCCATGAACATCCACCGTCTGCCCTTCAGTGGCCGGAACAACGAGTACTACTCCGAGGACGGTTTCCTCGCCGGCACGACTGCCGCCGCCACCAGCCGGGGCGCGGCCAGCAAGGGAATGTACACCTTCGTCAAGCACTTCGCGCTCAACGACCAGGAGAACCACCGGGGCGACCGGAACGGGCAGTTTGGCTTGGTCACCTGGGCCAACGAACAGGCCATCCGCCAGCTCTACCTCAAGCCCTTTGAGCTGTGCGTGGAGAATGACCCCATCACCCTCAACTACCTGGAGGAGGACGGCAGCGGCGGCTACGTGAACGCAAGCCGGGAAATTGCCCCCGTCAACGCCATCATGACCGCCTTCAACCGTATCGGCTACACCTGGACCGGCGGATGCTACAACCTCATCACCAACGTGCTGCGGGGCGAGTGGGGCTTTACCGGCTTTGCCATCACTGACAACGCCAACACCGGTCTCTTCATGGACGCTTACCAGATGATCGAGGCCGGGGCCGACGCCAAGCTTACCAACGTAGACGGTGCCCGCTGGACCTTCGAAAAGGGCAATTCCGCCCACTACCACTACGGCAGAGAGGCCATGCACCGCATCCTCTACACCGTTACTAACTCCAAGCTTATGAACGGAATGATGCCCGGCTCCCAGCTTGTCACCCCCATGACCGCCGCCCAGAAGGTACTGATCGGGGTTGACGTCGCGGCCGTAATCATCAGCGCGGCTCTGGCTTTCTTCATCTACCTGGGTTTCCGCCCCAGAAAGAAACGCGCCGGGAAAAACTGACCGGACAGTTTAGAAAGAAACAACAAGTCCGCCCATCCCGTACGGGATGGGCGGACTTGTCGCTCCTTGGAGGTTACTTAAAATAGCGCACCGCGCTGCGGAAGAGGCCCATGTCGTACCTCCCGGGGACGTTCCGGTAGAGGCCCCTCCCGATGCGCTCACTGTGGCCCATTTTGCCCAGGACCCGCCCGTCGGGTGAGGTGATGCCCTCCACGGCGAAGACCGAGTGGTTGGGGTTAAATGCCACGTCGTCTGTGGGTAAGCCGCCCAGGTCCACATACTGGGTGGCGATCTGCTCTTCGGCCGCCAATTGCCGAACAACCCCCTCCTCCGCCAGAAAGCGCCCCTCCCCATGAGAGATGGGGACAGTGAACACCTCGCCCGGCTCGACCTCCAGCAGCCAGGGGGACCGGTTGGAGGCCACGCGGGTGCGGACGATCTTGGACTGGTGGTGGCCGATAGCATTATAGGTCAGGGTGGGCGAGGCCGCGTCGGTCTCCACAATGCGCCCATAGGGTACCAGCCCCAGCTTGATGAGGGCCTGAAAGCCATTGCAGATGCCCAGCATCAGGCCGCCCCGCTCATCCAGCAGGTCCGTCACCGCATCCCGTACGGGCCCGCCCCGGAAAAAGGCGGTGATGAACTTTCCGGAGCCGTCGGGCTCGTCCCCGCCGGAGAACCCGCCGGGGATCACGATGGCCTGGGCCTTCTCTACCCGTGCGGCAAAATTCCGGACCGAGGCGGCCACCTCCTCGGCTGTGAGGTTTTTGACCACAAAGAACTCGGGCACTCCCCCGGCCTCTAAAATTGCCTTGGCGGTGTCATACTCGCAGTTGGTGCCGGGGAAAACAGGAATCAGGACGCGGGGCTTGGCAAACCGTTCCGGCGCTTTGAGCACGCTTTTCCGCCGGGAGGTAAAGACCGGGATGGCTTTCCCCTCCGGCTTCAGGTTGCAGGGGAAAACGCTCTCCAGCCGCCCTTCGTAGAGGGTGCTCAGCTCTTCCAGGGGGAGGGCGGTGTCTCCCCTGGTGATGACCGGCTCGGTCACCGTTTCCCCCAGGCGCATTCCAACCTCCGCATCCTCCGTCAGCTCCAGGAGGAAGGCGCCGTAGCGGTAGCCGAACAGCAGGCCGTTGGGCAGGCCCTCCGCGTAGCGAAACCCTACCCCGTTGCCCAGCGTCATTTTGAGCACGCCCTCGGCAGCGCCTCCGAAAGTGGGCGTCCAGGCCGAGACGGCCCGGCCCTTTGCGAAAAGCGCATGCACCAGGGCAAAGTTTCTCCGCAGGGAGGCCGCCGTGGGAAGGCCGTCCCCTCCATACTCCGGCTCCAGCAAAACCACCGGGTGGCCGGGGGCCTTAAACTCGGGAGAGCGGACCTCCTCCATCTGCCCGGTGGTGACGGCGAAGGAGACCAGCGTGGGGGGTACATCCAGCCCCTCAAAGCTGCCCGACATGGAGTCCTTGCCGCCTATAGCGGCCACCCCCAGGTCCATTTGGGCCCGGAAGGCCCCCAGTAGGGCCGCCAGCGGCTTGCCCCAGCGCGCCGGGTCCCTCCCCGGCTTCTCGAAGTACTCCTGGAAGGTCAGATAAACTTCGTCAAAGGACGCCCCCGTGGCAACCAGCTTGGACACCGACTCCACCACGGCGAGGTACGCGCTGTGGAAGGGGCTTCGCTCCGCGAGGAAGGGGTTATAGCCCCAGGCCATGTAGGAGCAGGCGGAGGTATCCCCCCGCTCCACGGAGATCTTTTGCACCATCGCCTGAGGAGGCGTGCGCTGATGCCTGCCGCCGAATGGCATGAGGACGGTCCCCGCCCCCACGGTGGAGTCAAACCGCTCGGCCAGCCCCCGCTTGGAGCAGACGTTCAGGTCGGCGGCCAGCGCACGATAGCGTTCGGAAAACATCCCCGCCGTCTCCCGGGCGAAGGGCTGAGCAGCCGCTTGGGAGGCGTGAGCATGCTTGGGCGCGCCATTGGAGTTTAAAAACTCCCTTGAGAGGTCCACGATCCTTGCCCCGTTCCAGCACATACGGAGCCGGGGCGCGGCAGTGACCACCGCTACAAGCGTGGCCTCCAGGTTCTCGCCCCGGGCCAGGGCGCAGAAACGCTCTGCGTCCTCCCGGGCCACCACCACGGCCATGCGCTCCTGGGACTCGCTGATAGCAAGCTCGGTGCCATCCAGTCCCTCGTACTTCCGGGGCACAGCGTCCAGGTCCACCTCCAGACCATCGGCCAGCTCTCCGATGGCGACGCTGACGCCGCCCGCGCCGAAGTCATTGCACCGCTTGATGAGGGTGGTGGCCTCAGCGCTGCGGAAGAGGCGCTGGAGCTTTCGCTCCTCCGGGGCGTTGCCCTTTTGCACCTCGGCCCCGCAGGTCTCCAGGGACGCGGTGGAGTGGGACTTAGAGGAGCCGGTAGCCCCGCCGCAGCCGTCCCGTCCTGTCCTGCCCCCCAGGAGAATGACTACGTCGCCGGGCAGTGGCACCTCCCGCCGGACGTTTCTGGCGGGGGCGGCGGCCAGCACCGCGCCGATCTCCATGCGCTTGGCAACGTAGCCGGGGTGATAGAGCTCATCCACCTGGCCGGTTGCGAGGCCGATCTGGTTTCCATAGGCACTGTACCCGGCGGCGGCGGTAGTCACCAGCCGCCGCTGTGGCAGCTTGCCGGGCAGCGTGTCCGCCACCGCGGCAGTGGGGTCCGCCGCGCCGGTGACGCGCATAGCAGCATATACGTAGGCCCGGCCGGAGAGTGGGTCCCGGATGGCTCCGCCGATGCAGGTGGCCGCGCCCCCGAAAGGCTCGATCTCGGTGGGGTGGTTATGTGTCTCGTTCTTGAAGAGGAGGAGCCAGGGCTCCTCCTCCCCGTCCACGTCAATGTTTATCTTTACCGTGCAGGCGTTGATCTCCTCCGACTCGTCCAGATTGGGGAGCTGCCCCCTGGCCCTGAGCACCCTGGCAGCTACGGTAGCCAGGTCCATCAAGGTAATGGGTTTCTTCGTCCCCAGCTCGGCGCGGGCAGCCAGATAGGCGGAATAGGTCTCCTCTAGCGCCGCGTCCTCAAAGCGGACGGCGTCAATTTCGGTCAAAAAGGTAGTGTGACGGCAGTGGTCGGACCAGTAGGTGTCGATAACCCGCACCTCGGTGATGGTAGGCTCCCGCTCCTCCGCCCGGAAGTATGCCTGGCAGAACTTGAGGTCGTCCAGATCCATGGCTAGACCCTTTTCTGCCGCGAAAGCGGCAAGTCCGGCAGCATCCAGCGTAAGGAACCCGGTCAGAGTCTCCACGGTGGTGGGCCGCTCGTACTGTACCGCAAGGGTATCGTAGGTCCCAAGCGCCGCCTCTCTGCTGTCCACAGGGTTGATGAGATACTTTTTGACCCGCATTAGCTCCTCCGCCGTCAGGTCCCCCTCCAGCACGTAGACCCTGGCGGAGCGGACGGCGGGCCGGTCTCCCTGAGAGAGGAGCTGAATGCACTGGGCCGCAGAGTCAGCCCGCTGGTCAAATTGGCCGGGCAGGTACTCCACGGCGAAGACGGTCCTCCCCTCCGCTCCGGTCAAGGCAGCGCTGACGGTATCAAGCTGCGGCTCAGATAGGATATTGGCAACGGCGGCCCGAAAAAGCTCCTCCCCGACCCCCTCCACGTCGTAGCGATTCACGAGGCGCAGGCCACGGAGGGCCTCGATGCGCAGGAGGGCGCGCAGGTCCCCCAGCAGGGCCGCGGCCTCCTGCGCAAGCTCGGGCCGTTTCTCCACATAAACACGGTAGACCACTATTTCCCCTCCCCTGCGCGCAGTGCCCGCGCGCCGATGTCCCGGCGGTAGAAACCGGTTTGAAAGTCGACCCGCTCCGCGGCGGCGTAGGCCTTCTCCACGGCCTGGGCCAAGGTATCCGCCAGGGCGGTGACCCCCAGGACCCGGCCCCCCGCGCTGACCAATGCTTCGCCCTCACGCTTTACCCCCGCCGCATAGGCCTTTAAGTCGGGCCGGTCGGCGGGAAAGGCTAGAGGACACCCGCTCTCATACCGCCCGGGGTAGCCCCGGGACGCCAGCACCACACAGCAGGCGCTGCCGCCCGAGAACTCCACGCTCACCTCATCCAGCCGCCCGTCCCGGACGGCCCGGAGGATAGGGTAAAGGTCGCTCTTCAGCAGCGGGAGGACCGCCTGGGTCTCCGGGTCGCCAAAGCGGCAGTTGTACTCGATGACCTTGGGTCCCTCCGCCGTCAGTATAAGGCCAAAGTAGAGGCAGCCCCGGAAGGTCCTCCCCTCGGCGTTCATGGCGTGCATCGTGGGGCGGAAAATCTCCTTCATGCACCGCTCGGCCATCGCGGAGGTATAGTAGGGATTGGGGGCCACTGCCCCCATGCCGCCGGTATTGGGCCCCTGGTCCCCATCTCCGGCCCGCTTGTGGTCCATGGAGGAAACCATGGGCACCATGATCTTCCCGTCGGTAAAGGCCAGCACCGAGACCTCCGGCCCCTCCAAAAACTCCTCAACGACCACGCGGCACCCGCTCTCGCCAAACACCCTGTCCCCCATCATGGCCCGGACCGCGTCCCTGGCCTCTTGCCTGGTCTGGGCAATAACCACGCCCTTGCCCAAGGCCAGTCCGTCGGCTTTGATCACGGCGGGGAGAGGGGCCGTCTCCAGATAGGCGAGGGCCGCGTCCATGTCCTCAAAACTCTCATAGGCGGCGGTGGGGATGCCGTACCTGCGCATCAGGTTTTTGGAGAAGATCTTGCTGCCCTCCAGGATGGCGGCGGCCTTGTTGGGGCCGAAGGCGGGAACCCCCCGCGCCTCCAGCGCATCCACGCAGCCCCGAACCAGCGGCTCGTCGGGCCCCACCACGGCGAAGTCTATTTTGTGCTCCGCGGCAAA
Source organism: uncultured Eubacteriales bacterium (assembly GCA_900079765.1). NCBI lineage: Bacteria > Bacillati > Bacillota > Clostridia > Eubacteriales > uncultured Eubacteriales bacterium. The sequence continues at coordinate 3,084,753 of LT599017.1, forward strand.
GTCCGCGATCTTGTCGATCTCACCCGGGCCGATGGGAACGCACACCGCGTCGGCGGCGATGCCGCCGTTTCCAGGCAGGGCAAAGAGCTCGGTCACCTCCGGGCTCTCCTTCAGCTTTTTGATCAGCGCGTGCTCGCGGCCTCCGCCGCCGATTACCAGTACCCGCATGGTCGCCCTCCTCTTGGTTTAGTGGTGGAACAGCCGCAGCCCCGTAAAGCACATGGCAATGCCGTATTTGTCGCAGCAGGCGATCACATGATCGTCCCGGATGGAGCCGCCAGGCTGGGCGATGTAGCTCACGCCGCTCCTGTGGGCCCGCTCGATGTTGTCCCCAAAGGGGAAAAAGGCGTCGGAGGCCAGGCACCCGCCCGTGAGCGCCGCCAGGTACGCCCGCTGCTCGCCCCTATCAAAGGGCTCAGGCCGGTCGGAGAAGAAGTGCTGCCACTTCCCGTCGTCCAGCACGTCGCCCCACTCCTCCGCCGAGAGGTAGAGGTCGATGGCGTTGTCTCGCTCGGCACGGGGCAGGTCGGGGCGGAAGGGCAGGCCCAGCACTCTGTCGTGCTGGCGCAGATGCCAGAGGTCGGCCTTGCCCCCCGCAAGGCGGGTGCAGTGGATGCGGGATTGCTGGCCCGCCCCCACGCCGATGGTCTGCCCGTCGCAGGCATAGGCAACGGAGTTGGACTGGGTGTACTTCAGGGTGATGAGGGCCACCAGCAGGTTCCGGGCCGCGTGGTCGGGGATATCCTTTCGCTCCGTGACCCGGTTGGCAAGAAGAGCCGCATCGATCTTCGCGTCGTTACGCCCCTGCCGGAAGGTCACGCCGAAGACCTGCTTGACCTCCTGAGCCTCCGGGGCATAGCCGGGATCGACCCGGACGATATTGTATTCGCCCCTGCGCTTGGTTTTGAGGATGTCCAGGGCATCCGGCGTGTAGCCGGGAGCGATGATGCCATCGGACACCTCCCGCTGGATGAGCCGGGCGGTGGTGGCGTCGCAGACCTCGCTGAGGGCGATCCAGTCTCCGAAGGAGCTCATGCGGTCACTCCCCCGGGCCCGGGCATATGCGCAGGCAATGGGGGAGGCGTCCAGACCCTCGACGTCGTCCACAAAGCAGGCCCTCTTCAGTTTCTCCGGCAGAGGGAGCCCCAGGGCGGCGGAGGTGGGACTTACATGCTTAAAGGAGGAGGCGCAGGGAATGAGTGTGGCCTCCCGCACCTCCCGCACCAGCTGCCAGGAGTTGAGCGCGTCGAGGAAATTGATGTAGCCGGGGCGGCCATTGAGGATTTCAATGGGCAGCTCACCGCCTGAGGGCATATAGAGCTTTGCCGGTTTCTGGTTAGGGTTGCAGCCATATTTCAATTCAAACTCTTGCATACTCTCTCCCCGTGCTTATTTAAAATGCGCGTCTCGCTCTCACCGGTCGCAAGGTCCGTATAGCGCACGTAGAGCGAGATTTTATTGTCCGCGTTGAGGCTATTCCATAAAAGCTTGGCCAGCGCGTCGGCGCTGCCGGGCACTGCTACCTCCACAGGCTCCCCCCGGAAACTGGGAAGGGGGTCCCCATCGGTGGCATAGGTGTGCAGGAGGTGGCCAACGCCGTTCCGGCCTGGGTACTCGAAGTACTGCCGCATGCAGGTCGAGCCCCGGTTGTCAGCGCTCTTGAGGATGGCGAGGCGGTAACTCCCGTCAGGCTCCATGAGGCCGGAGATGCGGGGAGTCCAGTTGGGGCCGTCAGGCTCAAAGGCGCGTGTGGACAAGGCCCCCTCAAAAGTTCCGCCCGAGAGGAGCTGGTCCCGGATGGTGTCGGTCTGGTCGCCGTTGGTAACAACAATCCGCTCCCCCACCTGACGGACCGGGTGATAGATGATGAGGCTGGGATCGGTGAGTTTGGTCTCCTCGTGGGCCAAAGTACGGATGCCGTCTAAAGTCTCCGCGAAGACGCGGTTGCGGCTGTTCTCGCTGCGGCCCATAATAAAATAGGCGATCACTCCGTCCGCCCCATCGGGGCTCCTGCCCAGAAGGATGCCCCGGCCGGGGTAGGCGTTCTGGCGGAGGCAGTCTTCCAAAGAGCGCGCCTCCGCACTCAGGATTTTGCGACAGACCTTCTCTGCCGCCAGGGGCAGCAGAACCCACTCGGCCTGGCGCATTACCCGCTCCTGCAAGAGCTCCGGCGTATCGCCGGGAAGCACTTCCACCGCCCTCTGGGCAATGATCTTCCCACCGTCGGGAATTTCGTTTACATAGTGGACCGTGGCCCCCGTGACCTTAACCCCCTGAGCCAGTACGGCCTTATGGACCTTCAGCCCGTAATACCCCACACCGCAAAAGGCGGGAATGAGGGAGGGGTGGATGTTGATGATACGGCCATCGTACCGCCGGGTAATGTCCCCGCTGAGGATGCTCAGGAAACCCGCAAGTACAATAAGCTCCGCCCCCACCCGCTCCAGCGCGGCGGTCAGTTTCTCTTCAAAGGCGGCCCCGGGAGCAATCGTCAGCGTCTCTATCCCGGCAGCTCTTGCCCGCTCCAGGGCGTAGGCGTTGGCCCGGTTGGACACCACCAGGCGAATTTTCCCACTCTTTAAGTCGCCGCCAGCCTGGGCGTCAATGAGGGCCTGGAGATTGGTGCCGCCGCCCGAGACCAGCACGGCGATGGCCACCCGCCTCACAGCAATACCCCCTCGCCGCTCACCACCCGGCCCAGAATATAGGCCTCCTCTCCCTGTTCCCGCAGGATGTCAAGGGCCAAAGGCGCGTCTTTTTCCGCCACGGTAACGGTCATGCCTACGCCCATGTTAAAGGTATTGAACATATCCCGCTGGGGGATACCGCCGGCCCTGGCAATCAGGGAAAAGATGGCCGGGGTCTCCACCCGCTCGATGCGGGCGGCGCAGCCCTGGGGCATGCTGCGGGGGATGTTCTCATAGAACCCGCCCCCTGTGATATGGGAGACCGACTTTACCGCCACGCGCTCCATCAGTGCAAGCATGGGCCTCACGTAGATTTTGGTGGGGGTGAGCAGCACCTCTCCCAGACTCATTCCACCCAGCTTGGCGTTAGGATCGGTCAGGTCGGTATGCTCCACGGCAAGAACCTTGCGCACCAGGGAGAACCCGTTGGAGTGCAACCCGCTGGAGGGCAGGGCCAGGAGGACGTCGCCGGGTTTCACCTTGCTCTTGTCCAGGAGCTTTGCTCTGTCCACCACGCCCACGGCAAAGCCCGCCAAGTCATACTCCTCCTCGGGGTAGAATCCGGGCATCTCCGCCGTCTCTCCGCCGATCAGGGCCGCCCCGGACTGGACGCAGCCCTCGGCCACGCCGGCGACGATCCGGGCGATGCGCTCGGGGACATTTTTCCCGCAGGCGATGTAGTCCAGGAAAAAGAGAGGTTTCGCCCCGCAGCAGAGCACGTCGTTGACGCACATGGCCACACAGTCGATCCCCACGGTGTCGTGTCTGTCCAGCAAAAAGGCAAGTTTCAGCTTGGTGCCCACGCCGTCAGTGCCAGAGACCAGCACGGGCCGCTCCATACCCTTTACGTCCAGCTCGAACAGGCCTCCAAAGCCCCCCAGATCCCCCCCGGCACCGGGGGTTATGGTGCGGGCGATATGGCTGCGCATCAGCTCCACCGCCCGGTACCCGGCGGTGATGTCCACCCCGGCGGCGGCGTAGCACTCGGACTTGGAGTTATTCATTCGGTCTCCTCACTTTCGGAAATCCTCTTCTCGAATTTGTTCTTCTCCGTGGCGGCGGGGAGCTCAGCGGGGTACTCCCCGCTGAAACACCCGGTGCAGTACCCCTTGCAGTTTCCCTCGGCGGCGATCTTCCTCGCGCTGTCCACGCTGAGATAGCCCAGGGAGTCCACGCCGATGATGCCGCGAATCTCCTCCAGACTGTGGTTGCAGGCGATGAGCCCCTCACGGGAGTCGATGTCCGTACCGAAGTAGCAGGGGTTTAAAAAGGGCGGCGCCGAGATGCGCAGGTGTATCTCCCTTGCCCCCGCGTCCCTCACCAGCCGGACAAGCCGTGCGCTGGTGGTACCCCGGACGATGGAGTCGTCGATGAGGACCACCCGTTTCCCCGCCAGGGTGGAGGAGACGGTGTTGAGCTTGATGTGCACCTTGTCCTCCCGGTTGCTCTGGCCGGGAGCGATGAAGGTGCGTCCGATGTATTTATTTTTAATGAGCCCGATGCCGTAGGGGATGCCGGACTGGCGGGCGTACCCCACCGCCGCGTCGATGCCGGAGTCGGGCACGCCCACAACCACGTCGGCCTGCACGGGGTGCTCCAGGGCCAGGAACGCCCCCGCCCGCAGCCGGGCCGAGTGGACCGAGCACCCCTCCACCACCGAGTCTGGCCGGGAGAAGTAGATGTACTCAAAAACGCACAGCCCCTCCGGGGCCTTATTACAGTGGTCCTCAATGGCCCGCACTCCGGCCTTGGTGAAGACCACGATCTCGCCGGGCTTAATATCCCGGATAAACTTCGCTCCCACCGTATCCAGCGCGCAGCTCTCGGAGGCCACCACGTAGCTCCCGTCGGCACACTGCCCGTAGCACAGGGGCCGGAACCCGTTCTCGTCCCGGACGGCAATCAGCTTGGAGGGGGACATGACCACCAGGGAGTAGGCCCCCTTGATCTTGTGCATAGCCCGGTTGACTGCCTCCTCGATGGAGGGAGAGGTGAGCCGTTCCTTGGTAATGAGGTAGGAGATGACCTCGGTGTCCGACGTGGTATGGAAGATGGAGCCGCCCAACTCCAGCTCCTTGCGCAGCTCCAGGGAGTTGGTGATGTTGCCGTTGTGGGCCAAGGCCATTCGGCCCTTGATGTGGTTGACCACGATGGGCTGAGAGTTGAGCCTGTCGCCGCTGCCGGTGGTACCGTACCGCACATGGCCCACCACCATGTTCCCCTCCCCCAGCTCGTCGATGACCCGGGGTGTAAACACATCCTCCACCAGCCCCGTGTCCTTGTACGCCCGGAAGAGTCCGTCGTCGTTAACGACGATGCCGCAGCTCTCCTGCCCCCGGTGCTGGAGGGCAAAGAGGCCGTAGTACGCCGTGGCCGCCAGCCTGCCCCTCTGGGGGGAGAAAACACCGAAGACCCCGCACTCCTCCCGCAGCGTACCCATCACTGCCCGTCCCCCGTCAGGCGGCGCAGCATCTCCTGGTACGCCTCCTCCACGCCGCCCAGGTCCCGGCGGAAACGGTCCTTGTCCAGCTTTGCGCCGGTGGTGCTGTCCCAAAACCGGCAGGTATCGGGGCTTATCTCGTCGGCAAGGACGATTTCTCCCTCCGCCGTCCTGCCAAACTCCAGCTTGAAGTCCACCAGCGTCACGTTCCGCCGGGCGAAGAATTCCTTGAGGAACTTGTTCACCGTGAGGGCCATGTCCTCGATTTGGTCTATTTCCTCCTGAGTGGCAAGGCCCAGAGCCAGGGCGTGGCTGGTGTTGAGCAAGGGGTCGTCCAGGTCGTCGTTCTTATAGGAAAATTCGACGGTGGGTAGCGCGAAGACGATGCCCTCGGCCACGCCGTACCGCTTGGCGAAGGACCCGGCGGAGCGGTTGCGGACGATGACCTCCAGGGGGATGATGGCGACCTTCTTAACCAGGGTCTCCCGCTCGGAGAGCTCCTCGAGGAAATGGGTGGCAACACCCTCCCTTTCCAGCATAGCCATGAGGAGGTTGGTCATCTTGTTATTGATACTCCCCTTCCCGGTGATGGTGCCCTTCTTCGCGCCGTTGAAGGCGGTGGCATCATCCTTGTAGGAGACGATGACCTTCCCGGGATTGCTGGTGGCATAGACCTTTTTCGCTTTACCCTCGTAGAGCTGTACCGTCTTTTCCATCGTGAAATCCTCTCCCTTAGTTGTTGTAGGCTTTTTCTATGGTCCTGTTTTTCTCCATAACCTGAGCGGAGGCGGCTTTTCGGGCAGTTTCCAATTTATCGGCCAGCTCCGGCTCGGTGATTGCCAGCAGCTCAATAGACAGCAAGGCGGCATTGACGGCCCCATCAATAGCCACCGTCGCCACCGGGATTCCGGCGGGCATCTGGACCGTTGAAAGTAGCGCGTCAATGCCGTCTAAATTACTGCTCTTGATGGGGAGGCCGATGACAGGCAGCGTGGTGTTGGCTGCAATGGCCCCGGCGAGATGGGCCGCCTTTCCGGCGGCGGCGATGATGGCCCCAAAGCCCTGGCTCCGGGCGCTCTGTGCGAAAACACGGGCCTCCTCCGGGGTACGGTGGGCGGAGTACACGTGCACCTCGAAGGGTACGCCATACTCCCGCAGGGTCTGCACCGCCTTGTCCACCACGGGGCGGTCACTGTCACTGCCCATAATAATTCCGATCTTCTTCATAATTTCCCTCCTTTTTTTATTTTAATAAACAAAAATGGGCAGTCCTACCCCATGGTAGGACTGCCCAGACGGTCGGCATTTCTGTCCAGGCCCTTGCTCCCCTGTGGTACTCCACAATCATCCGTCAGTCGCAAAAACCTATATCTGAATCATACCGAATCCGCCCATTCCTGTCAAGAATCCAACCTCCTCATTATGAACATTTTACCGTAGAAAAATTGGTTTTTAACCCGTTTCCCCTTGTGCATTTTCACTTTTAAAGTTTGAAAGCCCGCCTCACGATTTTTGAGCTTTTGCGCTCCAGAGCGCGTCGGCTACAGGGGCCCAGGATTGAGCGGGCCCTTCACACTTGGCGGCCAGATCCCGGACCTCCTCGGGGTTCTGGAGGTCTGTGGAGTGGGCACTGGAGGACTCCACCGCGCCGACAAGCGCCTCCGGGTTATCCAGCAGCGGGCAAGGGCGCAGGTGGTTGCCGTTCCAGGGCTGCCCGGCCTGGTAGGCCTTGAAGAGGGGGCCTTGCAGGGCCTCCAGCAGAGTCCTTTCCCGGATGTTGGAGTCGGAGTAGTGGATGAAGGCGCAGGGCTCACAGTCTCCGTTGGCGTTGATATGTAAATACACCCGCCCGCCGGCAAGGCAGCCCCGGGAGTACTCGCCGTCGTTCCAGAAGTCCAGGGTGAAGATGGGCTTGGTCTCCCGGAATTTGCGGATCTGCTGATACATGAATTTTCTCTGCTCGGGGGAGACCATCAGCTCAGGCACCGCCTCCTTGCCCACGGGCATGTAGGTGAAGAACCAGCAGAATCGGGCGCCCCAGGCGATCATCTGATCAAAGTAGGCCTCGCTGCCGATCATCTCAGTGTTCTTGCTGGTGTAGCAGCAGGAGATGCCGAAAGGCAGTCTCTTCTCCCGCAGGATGGCCATAGCCCGCTCCACCTTGGCGAAGGTGCCCTCCCCTCGGCGGAAGTCGGTGTCGGTCTCAAAACCCTCCACACTGATGGCGGGGATAAAATTCTTCACCCGCAGCATCTCATCGGCAAAGGCTTCGTCGATGAGGGTGCCGTTGGTGAAAGCGGTAAACTGGCAGTCCGGGTGGGCCTCGCACAGACGGATCAGGTCCTTTTTTCGCACCAGCGGCTCCCCGCCGGAGTAGAGGAACATATAGGTGCCCAGGGCGTTCGCCTGGGTGATGATGGAGTCCAGCTCCTCATAGCTCATGTTCAGCCGGTCCCCATACTCGGCGGCCCAGCAGCCGGTACAGTGCAGGTTACAGGCGGATGTGGGGTCCATAAGGATGGCCCAGGGGACATTGCAGCCGTATTTCTCCCGGCTCTCGGCCTGCTTTTTCATCCCGGCCAGGCTGGCGTTGACGAAGAAGTTGCGCACCGTGGCCTTCAGCACCTCGTGGTCCACCTCCTCGCAGAGCTTAACCACAAACTTATTCCAGGTGTTCTCCGGGTCGGCGGCAATAGGGCGCACCGTCGCGATCTGCGAAGCATGCTCCCCACTCACGTCGAAGCGCTCTGCCCAGTCCACCAGCTTAGAGAAGTTTTTCCGCGGGTCCTTCAGCGTGTAATCCAGCGCCAGGTCCAGCGCTCCTGCCTGCACTTTGTCGAGTAACTTCATTTCTTTCTCCTTTATATTTGTTTATCGCCCAAACTTTGGCTTAGACCGGCCGATCCCGGTTCCTGCACAGCACAGCGGATACAACTCCCGCCCCGGCAAGCAGTGCAGCAATTAGGGCGCCGATCACGATTTTTCTTTCCATGGAGATTTCTCCTTTTAATTTCCGAGCAGAGCGTTGGCCCGCTCGCATAGTTCGTATACCTCGTCGCGCTTTTTTTCAATCAGCGGGTCGACGACGGCTGCCTTTTTCATGTAGGTCGCATTGTAAAGAAAGTACGGAAGGGCCCAGCCCACGAAACCCGGGATTGCCAGCACGACGCCGAATACGGCGAGCCCTCCGAGGTAGGCGAAGGTGGCCCCGGCCAGGAAGGCAGTCCCCAACAGGCCGACGATCAGGGCCATCGTAATCGCGTTGGCGGCCTTCGACCGCTCCATGCCGGTGATTTCAGCGGCGCAGGCATCGAACTGGCGCTGCAGACGGGTGAGCTCCGCCTTGTTGCGTATCTTCCTATCGCGCTTAAAACGCATGGTAACGTCCCTAACACCGGCCTGAGGTGTGGACACACTCTCAAGCATCCAGCCAAAATTCTGATACCCGTCCGCATACATGGCCTCCATATCGCGGTTTACCGTGAAGTTTGCGTACTCGTAGCCAATAAAGCCGCCGGGCCTGGTCACTTCGCTCATTCTTCCCTACGCTCCTCTCCGTCGTCCGGCGTCAGGAACGCCTTGACGAACTTATGCTCGATCTTTTTGTAACCGTTGACCGCTCCGTCCTCTATTTTTTGGTAGACCCCAACTACCCCGGCTTCTATGGCTTTGTAGCCGGAAACGACGGCCTTTTCGATTTTCATGTTCGCTTTCATAAACTTGTTCATTGTTACTTCAGCCCCTTTACCAGCGGAATAAGGGAGAGCAACAGGGCAATGCCCACGATGCCGACGATGATACCGGGTACCAGGCTGCTCCACACCATGACCAGGCACATGCCCACGCCCAGCAGAAGGGCGCCGACAACGCCGAGAAGAGCAGTTGCGACGGTTTTTCCCGACATATGGATGGGCGCTTTGTTCTCCATTTTGCGCCAGACCGCTACCGTAATCAGAAAAATCACAAGGCCAATGCACCCCATGACTACGCCTGGCTGAAAGGCGTTCCACTCCGGCAGCAGGCACATACACATGCCGACAGCGGTGAAGATGCCTCCGATGCTCCCTAAGATCATTGCAACAAAATTGCTTTTTTTCATGTCTATTTCCTCTCCTTAAAGTGATTTTGTGCCTTTACTCTACCTTCTAAATATTTGAGAATTGCTTGAAACCTGTTTGAGAAATATTAAAAAAGCCGGTACTCAGTATATTTATTTGAATCTGCCCGCGCCGCCGGCGATACATCCGCCGTCACAGAGGATGTCGACTCCGGTCAAGTATCCCATGGCCGGATCGGCGCAGGCCTCGTAGAGCGCCGCGATCTCATCCGGCTGGCCCAGCCGCTTGATGGCGTTGTACTTAAGGTACGTTTGCGCTTCGTCTTTTTCCAATTCACCCATCGGCGTCTCAAAATTTCCGGGGGTGATTGAGATGGTCCTTACAGCCTTGGCGCCGAAGCGGGCCGCCTCCACTTTTGCGTACCAGATTACGAAATATTTAGATATGCCATACGAGACCCCCGAGCGAACCTTGGCCGGGAAGAGATTAACCCGCGCCATCATCCTTTTCATAAACTTGTCCCGGTCGGTTTGGCTGTACTTGAAGGCGCCCTTGGGCATAACGAGCGCGGGCACCATATAGGCCGACATGGAAGAGGTATCGATCAGGCACCCACCCGGAGCAATCACGTCATAAAACGCATCGTGGATGTGGACCGTGCCCAGCGCGTTTCCCATCATGATCTTTTCCGCGTCTCCCATGTGGGGGGACATACCGGCGGCGTGGATGACCGTCGTTACCCTGCCGCGGGCCGCGGCCGTCTCGGCGAGCGCGCGCACGCTGTCCCATTCGCATAGATCACATACGCAGACCTCGGCTTCGATCCCCATGGCGGTCAGCTCATCCACGGCACTCAGAAGCTTGGACGCCGTGCGGCTTGCCAAGATGAGACGCATCCCCCTTTTGCCCAGCCGTTTGGCAGTTGCAAATCCCATTCCGCTTCCGCCGCCGGTGATCACGCATACTTCTTTCTCCTGATCCATCGTGATCTCCTTTCGTCAGGCAGTCGCCTTGATTTTGCCCTCACGTTTGAGCCACTGCGCTTCGTCGTGCAGCGTCTCCGCATAAGGGCGGGTTTCATAGCCCAATTCCTTTTTCGCCTTGCTATAGTCAAAGGCGTTGTTGCGGGCGAGGTTGTAGACGGAAAAACTGGTCATAATCGGCTGCTTTCCGGTCTTTTTCGCTTTCTTCTCCATTCTCTTGGCGATGAAACCGGCGATGCCTAGGGGCAGATAAAATCTGACCGGCCTGCACCCGAGGTCGTCGTGGAGCATCCGGCAGAGTTCTTTCAGCGTAACCTCCTCGTTGCCGAGGATGTAGCATTCGCCCTTTCGGCCCTTGTCGGCCGCCATGATGCAGCCATAGGCGAGATCGCGCACGTCGCAGAGATTGAAGGATCCCTGCATGCCGATGGGCATTTCGCCGTTGACGATCTGGATGACCGTCTTCGTCACCTCGCCCACTGCGTAGTCGTTGGGGCCCAGGATGCCGCTGGGCTGGACGATACAGGCGTTTAACCCCCGCTGCCTGACCGCGTCCAGCACCTCCTGTGAGGCCATGGCCTTGGTTCTGCTGTACCAGCCCACCACTTTTTCCGGGTCGAAATTGCTGACCTCTTTGATTTTCTGGCCCTTAGGTGCCTCGGGAATCGCGCCGGTGCTGCTGACATAAACCAGCTTTTTGCACTCAGGATGGTTGAGGCAGGCCGCGATAATGTTCTGCGTCCCGCCGACGTTGACATCGACTAGTTTCTGGTTGAAATCAGGGTTCACCGTCACCATGCTGGCGCAGTGGATGACGATGGACTCCATGCCCGCGGGAATGGTGAAGAACCGATTTACAGCGGCGGCCTCGCACAGGTCGCCCTCGCAGAGCTCAACCTCTTTGGGGATATATTTCACAGATTTGTCGCCGGGCAGGACGAATGCGCGCACCTTGTCTCCGCGCTCCAGGAGCTGACTACACACGCTGCTGCCCAGGAACCCAGCCGCACCGGTAAGAAGGTAAAGGGTATTTTTCATGTTTTTTCCTCCAGGTATTTAAGATGTCGCTATCATAACCCGGGGATATTTACGAGTTGTTTGTATCTTGTTTGAGAAATATTAAAACGGCGGCCCTTCTGAGGGCCGCCGTTTTTCAGGAAGTGCGTATTTTCTTTTGTCGGAAACTGTCCGCAATGACGTAAAGTCCGACGAGGGCGGCCAGACCACCAAAGGCCACACCGGCGAGGGCATTGGCGATGCTGTTGTCCCCCTCGGAGGCAAAGGACATGATTGCCGTCTGCGTTAGCACGAAACAGAGCAAAGTCGACGCGAGACCAATCGCTCGTAGTGCCTTTGCCTCCAAGGCCCTGCTTTTGCGCAGCCGGAGCGCGTCGCGGAGGTTGACACCGAACTCGGCGAAGGTATAGAGGGCAATCAGAAGGCCGATCTGCATTGGGTAAGGGGCCGTTTTGCCGCCGCTGAACAGGCGCGACGCGTAGACCACGTAACAGAGGCTGGAAACCAAAATGACCCCGCCGACACGGCGGTAGCTTTTAAGCTGCCGCCCCCGGTCCTGAGCATGCATCCGTACGGCGACAAAGCGCGCCACCCCCATGCCTGCGCTATATAGGGCGCTGGCACACATGAAAAAAGACATTGAGAGAAGGCTGAGGGCCGCTTTCCCCGCGACAAGGAAGCCGTCCTTCATGATGCTGAGGCGGGTAAAGACCAACTTTTTTCTCCGGAACAGGTCGGCGGCAAGCCTAACGCTCTCCCTGGCGCTCCTATACCCGCAAAAGGCGACCAGCACGAGAGTTGCGGAGACCAGAAGGGCTCCCACCCCGAAAAGTCCGATGAGCACACCACTGAGCGCGGCGGTGTCCTCCGTTTCAGCCCCGTACAGGACGAGCATCGTCAAGGACAGCGGGGACGACATCGCCGCGCCCAGCGTCAGCCGCAGAAACCGCCCGGCGGGCGAGCCGTCCCCCCGGAGGGAAATCATCTGAAGGAGCAGGCAGACAAACAGCGCGGCCGCGGCGCAGGCCATCAGAGCCGGGCCTGAGGGCCGCCGGAGGAGGAACAGCGCGCCGACGGCGATAGTTCCCAGGGCCGGCACCGCGAGTAAAAAGCCAATGAACGCGCACCGCTCCTTTTGGAGCGCCTCCGATTTTCTTAGCAGAGCGGAGAGAATGAGCTGGACGATCCAAAAAAGGATAGAGCAGGCCACGCACGCAAGGGCATAATACGCATGGGAATAAAGGCACCAGAGAACAAGCGAAACCGTTACCAGCGGATATGCCCAGCAGAAAAATTTATCTTTAATCGCCGCCCTCATCTCGCACCCCATGGAATACTGTATTTTTAATACCCGACCGGTATAGTCACCGTAAAGATGCTGCCCTTTCCAGGCGCGCTCACAACGGTCAGGGTCCCGCCCAGCTTTTCCACCACCCGGTACGCAAGCGCCAGGCCTAGGCCGTTCCCCTCCCCGGAGTGTGAGGTGTCGCCCTGGTAAAACTTATCAAAGATGTGCCGCTGGGTCTCGGCATCTATCCCGCAGCCGGTGTCTGAGACAGTGACCGTGACAAAATCCTTGCCCGAGGTCTGCGCCAAGGCCACCTCGCCTCCGGGCGGCGTAAATTTAAGCGCATTGGAGAGGAGATTATTCCAGACGATTTCAAGCATACTGCTGTCCGCCCGAATTACGGCCCTGTCCTCCAGATCGGCCTGAAAGGTGATCTCCTTTTGCTCCCACAGGGGCTCAAACTGCAGAGCGCATTCGCAGAGCTGGCCGCACAGGTCGTACTCCTCAACTTCGGAGCCGATCTCCTGGTTATCGAGCTTATTCAGCCTGAGAATATTGGTTACCAAGGCAGAGAGGTTCTCCGTAGCGCTGATGATGGTGCCCATATACTCCTCGCGGGTCGCCTCCGGCAGCGCCTTATCCCGGAGGGCGGCGGTATAGTTTTTAATGACCGCCAGCGGGGTTTTTATCTCATGGGACACATTGGCTACAAAGTCGTTTTTCAGCGTCTCGATGCTCCCGAGTTCCTGCACCATCGTGTTGAAGTCCAGGAACATGACATCGATATAGTCGTACCGGTCGGCGGTATGGATTGGCTCGACGTAGACGGAAAAGTCGCCCTCGGCCACCTTTTTCGCCGCTCCGCTCAGCCTGCGCATGGGTCTATCGTAATTCCTCCGGATCTGCCAGTTGGTAATCAGGCCAAAAAGGAGCGCCACGATTCCCCAATAGCTCATGATGACGACGATGCGGATGATGGGGTGCCACATGTAGAACGCGGGCAGAATGAGCAGGCCCGTCTGGATGCCCACGAGGAACACCATCACCCCGTAGATGATGGCGAACTCCGTCCAGCCCATCTTCTTCCGCCTGATTCGCGCGTCCTCGTCGTATCGGCCCTTCTTCATCGGGACAGCACCGCCTTATAGCCTAGCCCCCGGACGGTCACGATCTGGAATCCGTCGCAGGCCGACAGCTTGTCACGCAGCCGCGTCACGTACACGTCCACGGCCCGGAGGCTGGTATCGCTGTCCACGCCCCAAAACTCGTCCATCAGCTGGGCGCGGGTGAAGGTTTTCGTTGGGTAGGAGAGGAGTTTATAGAGAATATTGAACTCCCGAAGGGTGAGGGCGGTCTCCTCCCCGCCGATGGTCACGGTCATGGCGTCGGCATCCATGGAGAGATTGCCCACCGTCATCTTCCGCTCCTCCATGATGTTGGCGCGGCGGAGCAGGGCCCCCACCCGCATGACCAGCTCGTCTAAGTTGATGGGTTTGACCATGTAGTCGTCGATACCCAGCTTGAACCCTCTCTGTTTGGAGTAGATATCGTCCTTCGCAGTCATAAAGAGGATGGGGATGGTCTTGTTGAGCTGGCGAACCGTCTCGGCAAACTCAAAGCCGTCAATTTCCGGCATCATGACATCGGAGATAATGAGGTCGTAGAGATTGCTGTACATCAGGTCATAGGCCTCAAGCGGATTCAGGCAGCCCTTCGCCTGATAGCCGCTGTCGTTTAAATAGGTGCACACAATCTGATTCAGCTTTACGTCATCTTCCACCACTAATATATTGACCATGGGGCATTCCTCCCGTCTCATTCCCTATTGTAGCATACTTCCTCACGGGCCGCTTCAGCTTTATGCCAAGTTTATGCCGCTAGTATTTGCGCTTTGTTTGAGTTTTGTTTCACTTTTGTTAATTGCAAAACCCGAGCCACCCTTTACAACCTTGTACGAACAGCACCATTAACTGCTGCAAGGGGAGCGGTAGCGTTCCCACGTACGCCTCTTTGCGAGCCCATCGCCTATACCGTCGAATGGCTCAAGCGTGAGGACAATGTCAGCGGAAACGGCAAGGCCAACGAGAGTCCCGAGAAGCAAAAAGGGACCCCTGAAACCGTAATGGTTTCAGGGGTTTATGGTTGCGGGAGTAAGATTTGAACCTACGCGCTCCGGGTTGAGCCTCGGTGGTTATTTGGCACAAAGCGTTATTCCTTCATTTTTCCGGGTTTAGTACCCGTATGAACATCGCGGTAAGAAACAACGGTACAGCCCTTTTTTTCAACCAGCGCCCTAGTTCCTTGCTCACTTTTTTGTGTGCCGCTCCCGCCGGAGCATAGAAAAATTTCCACATCCTTACCTACCGGCAAACATTCCACTATTGCGTTAAAGGCAGGTGCCGGATATCCAGCCCACACGGGACAGCCAATGATGATTCGATCATAGTTGTTCAGATCAATATATAATGGCTGTATAGCAACAGTTTTTCGTTGCATCGCCATAAAACCGCCAGGTGCAAAAGCAGTAAAAAGACTGCGCTTATGTTCTTCCTTCACCTGATATAAAGGTGCATCAAGTTGTGAGGACAAGCGTTCAGCCTCTTTTTTGGTGGATCCACCAAAGCTGAAATAAACAATAATGGTTTTCATACGATACCCTCCACTATATAGTAGCGATATAGTTCACATGATATACTTTACTAATAAAAATAAGGGAAATCCAAAGCAATGATAAGCCATTGCATAAAGAGCAACTGTTATAGTTCTTCTGTTGCGCACATTTACATGGACTTTTTTACTCCCTCGGGGTATGATAGTTCTAACACACTGAAGGGACGGGAGAATGACAATGCCACACGACAAGCACTGCGGCTGCTGCCATGACCATGCGCATACCCCCCGGGCCGATGCCCTAGCTACACCATTTGAAGTGACTGAACATCATAAAGACTTCCTACATCAGCTCGGCCACAGCCATTACCTTCCTGTGGCTCGGTTTACCCTGGAGGACAGCCGGGATGAGAACTTTATCGCCACCGCTTTGGCTCCGGTTTTTCTGCGCTCGGTGGCCGACGATATGGAGACAGTCAAGGAGGTCGGCGTCTTTCTGCAGCAGCTGGAAGACATGGGTCTCGTCACACTTGACTACGATATTCCTCTGGACGGATACGGCTATGAGGAGTATAAGGAAAGTGCCCTTTATGAGTATTTCCGTGCCACCGTGGAGGAAGGAGCAGCAAAGCCCGGCTTTCTGGGGGATACGCCGATGCTGGATCTGGGCAGCATGGCCTTGACCGAGACCGGAGCGAAAATCGCCGCCACCCACTGCGGCCATGGACATCATCACCACGAATAGAGAGATTTGGAGGGCCTGTTGCAGAATTTTGCAGCAGGCCCTTTAGAAAAAGTGTCGGAAAAGCTAAAATCAATCTTGGTTTCTTCGCACAATGTTAGAGAAAACTCAAAGCATCACAGAAATGCAGTGCACCTCAATTTACTCGCGTACCGCATTGATCTGGCCCGATTTGCAGATCTTTATGGCCACGTGCTAAATCCTGCATCCCACATCAGGATTTGCATATAAAGTATAAACCAAAAACCGTAGTTTTGCTAAACCTCATTAATACGCCGGTAATGGCCGGGCCTGCGGCCCGGGTCTCAAAGCCTTCGGGCAGACGCTTGTAGTTGCTCATAAGGACTCCACTTCTAATGATACCCCGCCATTCTGCGGAACGAATCAGACAAGGCCCCGGAGGAGAAGTATCTCCGCCGGGACCTTGTTCTTACTTTTATTACAGTTTTCCCACAAACCGCTGAAGCATTGCAGCGACTTCAGCGCGGGTAGCCTGACCCTGAGGATCCAATGCACCATTCTTGCCGTTGACGATGCTATTCTCCACAGCCCACTTCATGGCCGCGGCGGCATAGCTGCTGACACTGTCCGCGTCCCTGAATTCACGCATGGCTGTGTCGGCCGTCTTGGGGCTGCCCGCATAGCGGTAGAGCATGGTCACAAGCTGCTCACGGGTAAGATTCCCCTGGGGGGCCGTCCCGTCAGAGATGCCCTGCTCCTTGGCCCAGCTCATACCTGCCTCATACCAAGTACTTCCGGCAGCGGTGTCCTGACCATCCAGGCGGGCCAGCACGGTCATCAGCATGCCCCGGGTCATAGGCTCGCCTGCGCCAAAGCTGGTGGCGGAGGTGCCGTTGAAGAGCTCGCGGGCGGTGACAAAGGTCACGCTCTCATAGGCCCAGTTACTCTCGGACATATCGTTGAATCTCTTGGTGTTGTCCACGACCTTAATGGTCACATCACCCTGAACAGCCAGCGCAATACCTCCCTCGGTGGGTACAGCGGTCTTGATGATCTCCTCGGTGCCGTCCGCCTTGACAAGCACGGCCACAGTGCCGGGCTTCACGTTCTGCATGGGAATTACCGCCTTGACGGGCTTGTCGGCAGGGGCACTCACGGTGATGGTGGACTTACCTGCCTCCACGGGGAGGATGGGCAGTGTCACAACCATGGTGCCGTCTGCCGCCTTCGCGGGAACAGTAGCAGTGGCCGTAATTGTGCCATCGGAAGTTTTCGCAGTCTCACCCTTCACGCCATCGGCGGTCTGACCGGACTGCTTCACACTGCCGTCCTTTTTGGTTTCTATCACATTGATGGAACCATCGGTCCACTTGGTGGTCTCGGTGACCGTGCCGTCGGGCTTGGTGACAGTCGTGGTGGTGGAACCGTCGGCATTCTTGGTGGTCTTGGTCTTGTTTCCAGTGGTGGAGTCGCTGTAGGTCGGGTTCTGGTTCCACTTGGCGTACAGCGTCATGGACTGTGTCACGAGATCGGTGTCAAAGCTCCAGGCCTCGGTCAGCTCCGCGTCCTTATACCAGCCGTCGAAGGTATAGCCGGGCTTGGTGGGGATGGAGGGGGCAGTCAGCTTGCCGCCGTTTTCCACCTTGACCACCGCGCTTTCACTGCCGCCATTGGTCTCAAAAGTGACGGCCCACTTATAGTGCATGGCATCCAGCGCGTTCTGGAGCGCGACCTGCGCGTCATAGAGCTCTGTTTGGGTGGCGTCCCCGCCCTTTTTCAGCACTGCCTGCGCGGCGGCAAGCTCGGTCTGATAAGCAGCCCAGAGGGCGGGCTCATAGTCCGTCTCAGTCAGGGCATTGTCCCCGGTCACGCTGTCCACCAGTGCCTGCAGCCATTCGGGATTCAGGATGGACTGTGGTTCCATCAGCTTGACATAGGCGTGATAGCGGTAATTATAGGCGTCATACATGGGGTAGAAATTCAGGCCGTCCACCACCAAGTGGGGGGTGCCGTCCCCGCCCGCAGGGGTCTCGATCTGGGTGGTCTCAACCAGGTTCGTATCGCTGAGGGATAGGGTGTACCAGTTCATTGGGATGTAGCTGCTCCGGTCGTCCTTGGCGACCATGACCATGGGGCCGTACATCAGGGAGGCGACCTCGGCACCGTCCACGGTGTCGGGCGTTTTGTCCAAGTGCAGGGTGTAGGGCATGTGGATGGTCACCACGTCGCCGGACTTCCACGTGCGGTCAATCAGCACATAGGAGCTGGGGGTGGGCTCGGTGCAGACGACCTCGCCGTTCACCTTGACGGTGAACCCCTCTGTGGCCCAGTAGGGGACGCGCAGCTTCATCTTAAAGCTGCCGGAGCCGGTCACGGTCAGAGTGGAGTCCTCAGAGGGGAAGGAGGTCTCCTGCTTCACGGTGATGTTCTTCTCGGCCCACTTCACGGTGGTGGGCATATAGAGGTTCACATACAGAGTGTCGTCCGTCTTGGCGTAAGCAGCGGCCTGGTAGTGGACATGGTTCTCCATGCCGGTGCCGTTGCAGCAGGTAAAACCGCCGTAGTCGCTGTCATAGTCGCGTCTCTGGCCCGGGTCGATGGGCAGCATGTAGGTGACGCCGTTGTGCATGTAGCTGTTGACGTCGTGACTCTGGGACGAGGCGATCTGGTTGAGCACGGTGCGCTCATAGTAGTCCATGTACACCGCGTTATCCGGGTCGTAGTTGTAAAGCTCCTGGGTCAGCTTAAGCATATTGTAGGCCGCACAGGTCTCACAGTTCTCGCCGCGGCCGTCGTTCCCCAGGATGTTTTTGCCCTGGGCGTACGGCTCCTTAAATCGCTCTCCCGTTCCCACGCCGCCGATGGAGTAGGCGTAGCGCGCCGTGGTCAGCTCCCAGAAGTGCTTGGCAATGTCGTAGTAGTACACATCGCCGGTAGCCGCGTACTCGTGGACGGCGCCCACGATCTGCGGAATGTGCTGGTTGGCGTGGCGGTTTTTGATGGTGTCTTCATTGTTGCCGAGGCCGTCGAAGAAGTCCTTGTTGTCAAACATCTTGGAGGCGGCTAGGTAGAGTGTGTCCCCGGTCAGTTCATAGAGCCGGGCAAGAGATTCGTTCATGCCGCCGTACTCGCCAGCGATGTACATGCTCCACATCTTCTCGCGCTGCGCCTGAGTGCAGGCGTTCAGGCGATTGTACACCCACAGGCCCAGGTCCTTGGCGATCTCCAAGCCCTCTTCATTGCCCGCGTAGAGGTAGCTGTCGAGGAAACCGGCCAGCAGCTTATGCATGGTATAGTAGGGGGCCCATATGGTGCTGTAGGGGGTGTACTGCTCCAGCAGGGCAAATTGGTCGGGTGAGTAGGCACTGATGAACCCCTCACCCCAGGTATTGGGGGTGGTGCTCCACTTGGTCTGGGCGGCGTCCGTAGGCGTGCACCTGGTCGTAAAGGCCGCTGCGTCACCCTCGGAGAGCTCCTGGAGCTTACGCATCTCGCTGATCATGTAGTCGAGCTTGGTTTTATAGACTTCGTCTCCGGTGGAGGCGTAGGCCTGGGCCAGGGCGGACATGAAGTGGCCGGTGGAATGGCCGCGCAGCAGGCCGGTGGGGGCGTCCCAGCCGGTGAGAGCCTTCGCGCCTTTGGTGTCCTGGCCGAACGTCTTGCGGAAATTGTATAGCATACGGTCGGCGTCCATGAGCTTGAGGTACTCCAACGTGCGGGCCATGTTCTCTCCGTAGATGGTGTCGGTGCCGTCCAAGGAGATGGCGCTCAAATCGAAAGACTCGGTGATCGCGGCGGGGGCCTGCTCCTCTTCGTCGATGACCGTAACCACGGCCTTGACCTTGTTGTCGTGGCCGACCAAGCTGCCCTCCAGGGTCTTCGTGCCTACCTCACCAAACACGGACCCGGTGAGTCCGGTGGGCCAGACCGCCTTCACTGTGCCGACGCTACCGTCCTCAAAAGTCACGGTCACGGCGGCGGGCAAAGAGGGGACGATGCCGCAGACGGTAGACACCGCAACGTCGGGCACCTTTACAATGTCGAGTTTCTCATAGAGGGGCAGGACGGTGACGATGAACGCCCGCTCTTTGCTGATCTCGCCCTTAACCACGGTGGCGGTAACAGTCACCTGGGCGGACTGGCCGACCGGTCTCTTCACCGTTCCGTTGGCGGAGACGCAGTTCTCGTTGGAGCTTTTCCAGGTGATGGTGGACCCCAGGCCTCCGACGGTAGGCATGGTCAGGTTCTCGGTCACCGCGCTGAGGTTGCCCAGGTCGATGGCGGCGGCGTCCGCGTCCACTGCCTCCTGGTCGCTGGGCAGATGGAGTACCGTTACTGTAAAGGCCCTGGTGTCGGATATCGCGCCGGAGGAGATTGTGGCGGTGAGCTCCACCTGGGCGTCGGGCTGGCTGGTGGCGGGCCGGGTCACCACGCCTGCATTGGTGATCACGGCGGTGTCAGAGCTCTTCCAGACGATGGCGCTGCCTGCGGTTCCCTTGACCGGGAGGGAGAGGTCGCCCGTCACTGCGCTGGTGTCCCCCAGGGTCAGGGACTTCTTGTCGCGGGAGACCCTCTCGTCGTCGGGAATGGTGAACATACCCGTGACCTCCTCATCGGAGAGCACGCGGTTATAGATACGGAAGTCGGCAATCATACCGTTCAGAATGTCATTTTTAAACTGGCCATACCCGATCCAGTTCTGGGTGGAGCCCTGGAGGACTGAGAGGTCGGCGTCCGTCTTAACCGCGTCACCGATCTGCACACCGTCCTCATAGAGTCTCATGGTCTTCTCGCTGCCGTCAAAGGTCACAGTGGTCAGCTTCCACACCCCGGTGGTCAAACTGGAGCCCTTTTCCGGCCCCTTCTCAGCGCTCCAGCCGCTCTTGGTCAGCGCGGCGGTATAGCCGGTGTGGCCCGTGTTTCCACCGCCATCGAGCAAATATAAGTAGCTGGTGGTGTTGCTGCCCAGGTCCCAAATGCGGGCGTAACTACCCGTCTGCTTAACATAGACCCAGCAGCTGATGGTCAGGTCCTCAAGGTCGTTCAGCACGCCCTGGGGCATCTCCACATAGTTGTGTCCGTCCCCCGGCTGGCCGCCCTGCAGTACAATGGCGGTCTCCTCTTTGCCGTAGATCGTGACCTGCTCGGTCTGCACGCCGCTGCCCCGGGGCCTCACCTCGGCGGCCAGGCCATTCCCGCTGATGTCATTCACAATCGTGCCCGATGCCAGGGATTTAAAGTCGTAATGCACGATCAGGCCGTCCTCGGCCTGGACGTTCGTATCGCTCATCAGTCCCGTCTCACTTCCGGGAGCTGGCTGCGCATCCTGCATTTCAACCACGGGCAAAGTCTCCTGCTCGAGGGGGGTCGCCCCTCCTTCCGCCGCGAGTCCTGCTGGCATGATACCGACCAGCATGGCCGTGACGAGCACGGCTGCCATTGCCTGTTTTCCTGTTTTCATTGTGTGATCTCCCTTCAAAATATCTTCTTTTTCCTTGGGGACTTTGTGGAATTAGTGGTATTGTGGTTCAGGGAACACTATGGAAACGCTAGAATCATTTCGGCAGGCTATCTTGAACGGCAAATCCGTCCTTAGCAGGAGCTCTCCCAGTTTGACGCGCTGACTTCCTCGGGTGGTTACCACTGGAAGCTTGGCAGACTCCTACTCCATGTCTTGTACGCGTGAGAGACCGTGGGGTACCATCTTCTTTGCCAATAAACGCGCATTTATTGCAGTCGTTGCGAATTTGCGTACTTCACCTTCTTCCATGTCATCTATGGTCTTCTCGTCACGATCCGGCACCTCGCAGCGAGGACTCCGCCGCAGGCGGATGGAGCAGCGGGCTGTGCCGGAGTCCAGAATCATGCGTCAGACATGATTCCAAAGCGTTCCGGTTTCATGTTGCCTCTCCCTGCCCGTAATAGGCGTTGGGGCCATGTTTACGGGAAAAGTGCTTATTGAGTACGCACTGGGGGGCCGGGGAGGCGGAAGCACAAATCTGGCGGGTGAGGGTCGCCATCCTGGCGACCTCCTCCAGCACGACCGCGTGGTACACCGCCTGGGCGGGGTCCTTGCCCCAGGTGAAGGGGCCGTGGCTGAAACAGATCACGCCCGGGATGTAAGCGGGGTCAATGCCCCGCTCCCGGAATGTTTCAATGATGACCTTACCCGTGCTTCGCTCATAATCCTCGTCGATTTCCTCCGCCGTCAAGTGGCGCGCGCAGGGGATGGGGCCGTAAAAATAGTCGGCATGGGTGGTGCCGTAGGCGGGGATATCCTCCCCCGCCTGGGCCCAGCCCACCGCATGGGGACTGTGGGTGTGAACAATGCCGCCCAGGGCTGGGAACGCCTTGTAGAGCTCAATATGGGTCTTGGTGTCGCTGGAGGGGTTCATCCTCCCCTCCACCTGCATGCCATCTAAGTCCAGCACCACCAGGTCGGCGGGATTTAAGTCGTCATACTCCACGCCGGAGGGCTTGATGACTACAAGGCCCCTTTCACGGTCGATCCCAGAGACATTGCCCCAGGTGTAGGTGACCAGCCCCCGGCGGGGCAGCTCCATATTGGCCTCGTAGACCTGCTGTTTAAGTTCTTCTAACATACCAAGCCCCTTACTTCAGCTTCCAGGCGAGGTCGCTGAGGAAGAGTTCCTGCTCCAGGCTGTCGGGCGTGGTATCCTTGTCGATGCGGACGAACTCAATGTCCATCATCCGCGCCCAGTCCTTGAGCATAGTGGGGGTCGCGTCGTAGGTGAGGACGGTGTGGTGGGCACCGCCGGCGAGGATCCAGCACTTCGCGCCAGTGCAAAGGTCGGGGAGGGCGCGCCACATGACCCGGGCCACAGGGAGGTTGGGCATGGACAGGATGGGCTTGACGCACTCGATATCCTGGCAGATCATGCGCAGGCGGCCGCCCATATCGATGAGACTCACGACGCAGGCCATGCCGGGGTGACCCTCAAAGACCAGGCGGGCGGGGTCCTCCCGGTCTCCAATGCCCAGGGGATGCACCTCGATGCGGGGCTTATCGGCGGCCACGCTGGGGCAGACTTCCAGCATATGCGCACCCAAAGAGTACTCCTGGCCGGGTGAGAGATTGTAGGTGTAGTCCTCCATAAAGGCGGTACCCCCGGGCATACCCTCAGTCATGGCCTTGATGATACTCGTCATGGCGGCGACCTTCCAGTCGCCTTCGCCGCCGTAGCCGTAGCCTTGAGCCATCAGGCGCTGGGAGGCGAGACCGGGGAGCTGTTTCAGACCGTATAGATCCTGGAAGGTGTTGGAGAAGGCCATACAGCCCTCGCTGTCCAGCATCTTCTTCATGGCGATCTCCTCGCGCGCCTGATAGCGGACGGACTCGATGTTATCGGTGGCGATGGTGTACAACTCCTTGTACTCCGCCATCAGGGCGTCCACCTCGGCCTCAGTGACGCCATCAATGTACTCCACGAGCTTACCCACGGGCCAGGTATTGACCTCCCAGCCCAGTTTTGCCTGGACCTCCACCTTATCGCCCTCGGTGACAGCCACCTCGCGCATATTGTCGCCAAAGCGCATGACCTTGAGGCTCTTGGAGAACGCCACGCCCACGGCGGCGCGCATCCAGTCGCCCAGCTCGCGGAGGACCTTCTCGTCCTGCCAGTAGCCCATGATGACCTTGCGGGCCATACGCAGCCGTGCACCGATGAAACC
Source organism: uncultured Eubacteriales bacterium (assembly GCA_900079765.1). NCBI lineage: Bacteria > Bacillati > Bacillota > Clostridia > Eubacteriales > uncultured Eubacteriales bacterium. Next base: position 3,108,231 of record LT599017.1, read on the forward strand.
GTGCTCCCGGTCGCCATGGGCGGCCTGGTTCAGGTTCATGAAGTCCATGTCGATCTCATCATTGGGGATGTCCCGGTTATACTGGGTGGCAAAGTGGCAGTAGGGCTTCTGGAGGTTCTTGAGGCCGTCGATCCACATCTTGCTGGGGGAGAAGGTGTGCATCCAGGTGATGACGCCGGCGCAGTTGGGGTCGTAGTTAGCCTCCCGCACCACGTCGGAGATCTCCTTGGAGGTCTTGGCAGTAACTTTATAGATGAGCTTGCAGGGCAGGATGCCGCTCTCGTTCATCTTCTCCGCCATCTCCGCGGCTCGGACGGCAACGGTGTCCAGTACCTCGGTGCCGTACAGGAACTGGCTGCCGACCACGAACCAAAATTCATATTCTTTCATAGGGAAGTTCCTCCTTAAATTGTTTCTACCGCCGCTTTTTCCGTCGCCAATCCGGATTTGAAACGGGCCAAGTAGGTGTTAAAACCCGCCACACCGGCACCCTCGGGGAATACGGCGACGCTCTTCGCCTGGGCGAAGACACGGGCTGACAGATACTGCTCCAAGCTTTCTTGTTTGTTCTTCTCCGCCATAAAGGCCGCCAGCACCGCCATACCGTAGGGGCCGCCCTCGCCGGCGGTCTCCATGCAGGTGACGGGCGCATTGCAGGCGGCCGCCATGTATCGCTGACCGACCATGGGGGTCTTAAAGAGCCCTCCGTGGCCGATCAGACTTTCGATAGCCACGCCCTCATCGGAGAGGATATCCATGCCAATCTTCAGGGTAGCCATGGTGGCGTAGAGCTGGGAGCGGAGGAAATTCGCCAGGGTGAAACTGCTCTCTGGGCTGCGGACCACCATAGGACGCCCGGCGTCCAGATGAGTCACGCCCTCTCCCGCCAGGTAATTGTAGGTGATCACGCCGCCGCAATCGGCGTCCCCCTCCAGGCTCTTCTCGTAGAGCTTGGTGTAGAGCTCGTCGGCAGACACCTCCGTGCCAAAAAGCCGGGCGGTCTCTCTCAGCACAGAGAACCAGGTGTTCATGTCGCTTGTGCAGTTGTTGCAGTGGACCATAGCCGCCGGCCTTCCCGCCGGCGTCGTGACCATATCAATTTCGGAATAGACTTTGGACAGGGGCCTTTCCAATACCACCATGGAGAAGATCGAGGTCCCTGCTGACACGTTGCCCGTGCGGGGCGCCACAGCGTTGGTGGCCGTCATACCGGTGCCGGCGTCTCCCTCGGCGGGGGCAAAGGGGATCCCGGCGGGAAACAGGCCGTTTAAGCGCTTGGCTCCCTCCTCGGTCAGGTTTCCGGCGTTCTCGCCGGCGAGGAGGACCTTGGGCAGCAGTTCCCGGATACTCCAGGATTGGTCGGCCGTCAGCCGCTCGAATTTCGAGAGCATTCCCTCGTCATAGTCCAGGGCCTCGCTGTCTATGGGGAACATACCGCTGGCCTCGCCGATGCCCACGGCGTTGACCCCGGTCAGCATAAAGTGTACGTACCCGGCCAGGGTGGTGATATGGGCGATTTGGGGCACATGGGGCTCCTTGTTCAGTACCGCCTGGTAGAGGTGGGCGATACTCCAGCGCTGAGGGATATTGAAACCGAAACGCTCGGTCAGCTCGTCGGCCGCCTGGGCGGTCATGGTGTTTTGCCAAGTGCGGAAAGGCGTCAGCAAATTCCAGTCCCGGTCAAAGGCGAGGTAGCCGTGCATCATTGCGGAGACGCCCATGGCCTCTATCTCGCCGCAGTCCTTGATGCTGCCCAGCGCCGCCTTTAGCCCGACCCATACCTCACCCAGCGAGTAGGTCCAAACGCCGTTCTCGTAGCGGCTTTTCCAGGTGTAGTCCCCCGAGGAGACGGGGACATAGCGCTCGTCTATCGTCACCGCCTTGATGCGGGTGGAGCCCAGCTCTATCCCGAGGAATGATTTCATCGGCATTTCACCGCCTTCTCTGGTTCTTGTGCAGCAGGACGACGCTCTGGATCACCAGGAAGAGGCAGATCATGACCGCCACAGTGATGTTGGTCCACCAGGCCTCATCCAGGCCCAGGGAGGAGACGATGTTTTTGATCGTGCTCAGGCTGAGCACACCAAAGAATGTACCCGCGATATTGCCCACACCTCCCGTCAGCATGGTTCCGCCGATGATGGAGGAGGCGATGGCGTTCATCTCCGCGCCGCTGGCGTGGGAGGGGGAACCGGATCCCACATGGAGGAAGTAGACGAAACCGCCGATGCCCGCCAGGAGGCCGCAGAGCAGATGGGCCATAAACTTGGTGCCCTTGACGTTGATGCCCAGCATGTTGGAGCTCTGGGTATTGCCGCCCACCGCGTAAAAGTTTCGGCCCAGCTTGGTCCAGCGCAGGAGGGCAAACAGCACCACGACGGCAACTAACGCAACGACGACGCCGATTTCCACGTAGGCAGGCACATAGTTCCCAAGCTTATTGACCGAGCCCATTCCAGGAACATAGATCCGGGTGGATTTCAGTGCCTGGAACTCCTCGTTGGCCACATTGAACTGTGTGGCGTTGACGATGGTAGTCATGCCCTTTGCGAAGAACATACCCGCCAGGGTGACAATAAAGGGCTGAATGTCGAGGTAGGCGATCAAAAAACCCTGTACGAGACCAAAGAGCAATCCGATGGACAACGCCAGCAAAAGCGAGGTCAGAACGCTCCCGCCCTGATAGTCCAGATGGACGGCGCAGCTCATACAGACCAGGGCGGTCAGGGTGCCGACAGAGATATCGATACCGCCGGAGATCATGACGATGCTCATGCCGCAGGACAGGATGATGAGGTAGGCGTTCTCGTTGAGGATATTGAAGAAAGTCTGCGCCTTTAGAAAGCCCGAACCCAGGCAGAAGATGGCCGCGGCGTACATGAGGATAAAGACTGCGATGGTGATGATCAGAAGGAGGTTCGTATCGGAGAGACCGCCGCGGCCCTTCAGGCGGGCTCTTCCCTTTACAGTCTGTACAGCCGGCATATCAAACTGCCTCCTTTGCGGTCTTGGCGAGCATAAGTTTCTTTGTGAGCCGCGCCAGCTTTTCCCGGACAACGGGCGCGCTCAGCACCACCAAGAGGATGACCACCACGGCCTTGTACGCAGGAAGCGCACTGGATAACACGTTGAATTTGTAGAGCGTGGTGGTGAGGAACTGGATGACGTACGCGCCCAGAACAGACGCGGTGATGTTGAACCTGCCGCCGCTGAGGGCGTTGCCGCCCAAAGCTACCGCCAGGATGGCGTCCATCTCGATGTCCTTGGCCACCACGGAGTAGTTGATGGTGGAGAAACGGCTTACCTTGATGAAACCGGCTACCGCCACGCACAGGCCCAGGATGACGTAGGTAATAAACTTGATAAAGGCCGGATTAATGCCGTTGAGCCGGGAAGAGTAAGCGTTGATGCCAACCGATTGGGTGTAGAGACCCAGGTTGGTAAATTTCATTACCAGCGCAATGATGATCATACAGGCGATAGCGATGAAAACCGGCGTCGGGATGGGAATCCCCGGAATGAAGTTGCCGAAATAACCAAATTTGGCGTCGCTAATGATGGGCAGCTCGTTGTTGTTGATCCATGCGGCGATGGAGCGCCCGGCGGTGAAGAGAATCAGCGTGGCAACCATGGGCTGGATCTTGAAGAAGGCCACCAGCGCGCCGTTGAAGGCACCAAAGAGCATGGCGACTATGCAGCAGGCCAGGAATGCCACGATGATGGGCGCGTGGAGCATTTCCGGGCGAGAATCCGTCCCGCACAGCACCCGCAGCACCACGCTGCCACTGATGGCGATGGCGGCGCCGACGCTGATGTCCTGTCCGCCGGAGGCTGCTGTTACCAGCGTCATGCCGATAGCGAGGATGACAAGCTCCGAGGCGTTATCCAGGATGGTAATAAGATACCCGGAGAGAACGGGGTCGCCCGAGCTGCTCTGAGACAGGGATATGGTGAAGAAAGAGGGGTCGGCGATTAGGTTGAAGATAACCAGGATCAAAAGCGCCGCGATAGGGATGAAGATTTGGCGCTTGACCAGCTTGAGCAAAATCACCTTTACCTTGTTGGGCGCGGTCTGCTGCAGGAGGTTTTGATTCGGGGTTTTCACGGGTGCCATTATTCATCACCTCCGGCGATAGTAGCCATGATTTTACTCTGGGTCAAATCGGAGCCTTTCAGCTCACCCACGACCCTGCGGTCGCGCATAACGATGAGGCGGGAACAAGTGCGCAGCATCTCGTCAATCTCCGAGGAGATAAAGGTGACGCTCTTGCCCTCGGCGGCCAGTTTCAGTACCAGTTTCTGGATCTCAATTTTGGTGCCGATGTCGATGCCGCGGGTGGGCTCATCGAGGATGAGATACACGGGGGAGGTCAGCAGCCAGCGGGCCAAAATCACCTTTTGCTGGTTGCCGCCGGAGAGGGACTTGACGGGGGTGTCAGCGGAGGCGGTCTTAATATCCAGGAGCTTGATGTACTCGTCGGCAAAGGCTTCGGCCTGGGCCCTTGTGAATGGATGGAAGAACCCTTTCATGACCTGGAGGGCCAGAATGATGTTCTCCCGGACCGAGAGGTCCCCCACAACGCCGTCCTGCTTGCGATCTTCCGGCAGGTAGCCGATGCCGTGTTTCATGGCGTCCAGGGGCTTGGAGATACGTACCGGCTTTCCGTCCATCATGACCGTACCGCCGGTGGTCTTGTCCGCGCCGAACAGTGCCCGCACGCATTCGCTTCTGCCTGAGCCCAGGAGCCCGGTAAAGCCGTTGACCTCACCCTTGTGGATGGCAAAATCAAAGGGCTTGATGCCGGCGGAGCTCGCCATCTGCGCCGCCTCGATAACGGGGACGCCGGAGAAGGCCTCGCAGAAAGCATCCTCTTCGTTCCGAATACCGGAGAGGTCGTCCAACTCCTTGCCCAGCATCTTGGAGACCAGCTGGACCCGAGGCAGGTCCTCAATGACGTACTCACCCACCAGCCTGCCGTCGCGCAGTACGGTAATGCGGTCGCAAACCTCGTAGACCTGATCGAGGAAGTGGGTGACGAAGATAATGCCCACGCCCTTTGCCTTTAGTTCCAGCATCAGCTTGAAGAGCTTGGCGACCTCCTGCTCGTCCAGCGAGGAAGTGGGTTCGTCGAGAATCAGAACCTTACAATCCATATCCACGGCCCGGGCGATGGCAACCAGCTGCTGCACCGCGATGGAACAACTTGCCAGCTGCTGGGTGGGGCTTGCCGGGATACCGAGGGACTTTAGTATCCTCCCCGCGCCATCGTTCATAGCCTTCCACTTGGTCAACGCGCCCTTGGTTCTGCCTATGTACATATTTTCTGCCACGGTTAGATTTGGGCAGAGGGTGATTTCCTGATAAACGGTGCTGATCCCCACATTCTGCGCATCCTGAGGAGACCTGATGGTCACGGCCTCATCGCTCCCTTTGATATAGATGCTGCCCCCGTCTTTCGGATAAACACCCGTGAGTACTTTGATTAGAGTTGATTTTCCCGCTCCGTTTTCGCCCATCAGCGCGTGAATTTCCCCAGCGCGCAGGGTAAAATCCACGTCCTGAAGCGCACGGACGCCAGGGAAAGATTTGCTGATTCCGTGCAATTCCAATACGGCGCGCTCTTGCATCATTGCTTTGCCCTCCATTCAAGGCTGAAATATTTCCAAAGGAAAGGCACACGGCGCGAATACACGGATACGTCATCCATATAATCCGCACCGCGTGCCTGACCGATCATTAGATAACCAGATTCAGGAGCTCAGGAACTTATATGCCGTAGTTGTTTACGTCTTCCTGAGTAATGGTGGTCGCGTCAAAGCCCTTCTCCTGCATGATGACGACCTTCTCGGCAGGAGCAGTGCCGTTCTCCAGGCCCTTGATGATGTCATTGATGTAAGAGGCCTGGAACGGGTTGCACTGACCGTCGTAGTTCCAGTTGCCGGCCAGGAGCTCCTCGAGAGCCCACTTGTTGCAGTCAAAGCCCATGATGATGACGTCGCCATTCACACCGTGGGAGATGTTTGCCTTGTCAAGCGCTGCTACAGCGCCCTTAGCCATGTCGTCGTTCTCGGCGTAAATCACATTAAAGTCCTTGCCGGAATCGATGACAGCCTGTACAATCTGCTGGGCGGTCTCGGCATTCCATTCGGCGGTCTGTTGGGTGACTAAGTTCCAGGCGCTGTCGGCGGCTACCTTCTCGTCCAGAGCGCCGGTGCGGCCAATCTGCGCGGCTGAGCCCATCACGCCCTGAATGTGGATGATATTGTAGACATCCTTATTCTGAGAGGCCAGCCAGTTCACAGCTGTTGACCCCTCAAGCGCCATGTCGGAGACGATAGAGGCCTCGTACAGGCTGGCGTCTGCGTCAATGGTGCGGTCAAACAGGATGACCCGGATGCCGGCGGACTGTGCATCCTTCAGGACGGAATCCCAGCCGGAAGTGCCGGCGGCCGAGATGAGCAGATAGTCGACCTCGTCTTGGATGAACTTCTGCGCCGCGGCAATCTGCTCGTCGTTTTTCAGGCTGTAGGCGAAAGAGGCGTCGTAGCCGTTCTCTTTGGTAAAGGTCGCCTTCATGTCCTTATCGTTGGCGGTGCGGTAGCCGGACTCATTGGGGTCGTTGTTGATGATGCCGACCTTGATCAACTTGTCGCCGTCATTGGTGGCCGGAGGAACAGTGGACGGGGTGTTGGAGGTTGAGGGGCTGGGAGCTGAGGGGCTGGGGGTTCCCCCGGTGCTACATGCGGTGAGAGGCAGAATCGTGCAGAGAGACAGCGCCAGAACCAAAGCAAAGATTTTTTTCATTTCAGCCACTCCATTTCTAAATTTCGATTTTACGTACCACCGACTTGGCGGCCTCCCCGCGTCCGGTTCAACCTCCGGGCCGGTTTCCTTGCTTGAAGTATAGCCCCAGAAAATATTGCTGTCAATGATTTGTATGGTATAAATATTATTTTCATAGCAAAATACAATACAAATTCAGCTCCATTAATTGAACCAAAAAATACAAATCAATAATCACGTTAAAATAGTTTCAAATATTTTTCGTTTTATATTAAAAACTCAACTATTCTGCTAATATAACGTGACTACTCTCTTGAATTTTCTGCAATATTCTTTGGTCAATTTAAACAATTAAGTTGTGAGAACGCCTCGTCGTTATGGTAATATCAAAAAATCTGTTCCAGATTTTTTTGCTGAAAAAGTTTTTTAGATATTTTTAGAGGGAGAACCTACAGACTTGTCCTAATTTGTTGCGTGATGTCAATGCGTATCAATTTGGCTTTTTTTAAATATTATTGTGTCAAAACGCAAAATTTGTATTGAATTTATCTGCCGAATTTGATATGGTATAAAGAAGAACAGGAGTGAACGCCTATGGCATCGAAATATCAGGAACTGGCGGACCTGCTACGGGGCCGTATTCTATCCGGCGAATATGTCCCGCTGCAGCAGCTCCCCACCGAGCAGGCGCTGCGCGACAGCTATCAGGTCAGTCGCCAGACAGTTCGACAGGCCCTGGCCGTCCTGGCCGCTGACGGGCTTATTGAAAAGCGGCAAGGCAGCGGGTCCCGTGTGCGGGATCGTAGTCAGCCTGCAGCTCGTCTCCAGCGTACGGTTGCGGTCATCACCACTTATATCAGCGACTACATCTTCCCCAGCATTCTAAGGGAAGCAGAGAATACGCTCTCCCAGGAAAATTGCAATATGCTTCTCTATGCCACGCAAAATCAGTTGGTTAATGAACGCAAGGTATTACAGACGCTTCTCTCCCTCCCCATGCTGGATGGCGTGCTGGTAGAGGGCACCAAGACCGCCCTGCCCAACCCTAACCTGGATCTCTATCAGGAGCTTCTGCGCCGGAAGATACCCCTGGTATTTATGAACGGCAACTACCAAGAGCTTACCGGCGTGGTGAGCGTGCTGGACGACAACTACAACGGCGGATATATGCTGGTCAAATACCTTTACGGCAAGGGGCATACCCGCATAGCGGGTATCTTCAAAAGCGATGATGTGCAGGGACATCAGCGCTACGCGGGCTATGCCGCGGCCATGCGTGATTTTGGCCTTTCCATGGAGGATGCCAATCTCTACTGGTACAACACCGAGGCCAAGGCGTCCATCACCTCCCTTACCCATGGCTGTCCGCAGGAAGTCCTGAATGCGCTCAAGGGCTGCACTGCCGTGGTCTGCTACAATGATGAGGTGGCTGGCGCCCTGATTGGCACGCTGCGGCAGCAATGTGTCAAAATCCCCGATGAACTTGCGGTGGTCAGCTTTGATAATAGCCAATACAGCGACCTAGCTCCCATGCGCATCACCTCGCTTACCCACGGGGAGCATAATGTAGGGCGTATTGCAGCAGAGAGCCTGCTCAAATGCCTAAACCACGAGCCTTGTCAGTCCCAGATGGCTCCATGGGAATTGGTGGAGAAGCAGAGCAGCTAACCGTCTGCCAAATAAATGTGCATTTACCTGCACCTCTTCTGCAAAATGATATTACAGAAAGAGAGTGCGTTCCGCTGCCATCTTATGAGTTTAAAAAGGACGAGGCAGAGAAAACAAAAAACGGCTGATCCACCCCAAGCTTTGGGGTCGGGCAGCCGCCTTTTTGTTACAATACATTTGGAGAGCAGGATACTAAGTACTCCCGAACAGCCACCCATGACAGATATCCAAACCTTTCCGAAAAAATTGACCGAACTACTGCCTTCAAAAACCAATGTGTTAGTAGAGTGTTAGAAAGGCCACAACAAGTCCTGTAAAAAAATAAAAGCACCGTATTTCTTCCGAAATACGGTGCTTTTCTGGTTGCGGGAGTAGGATTTGAACCTACGACCTCCGGGTTATGAGCCCGACGAGCTACCAAGCTGCTCTATCCCGCGATACTGACGCGTTATTAAAAATCTGGTGCCGGAGACCGGGGTCGAACCGGCACGTTCTTGCGAACACGGGATTTTAAGTCCCGGGCGTCTGCCAATTCCGCCACTCCGGCATTTGCACTCCAGCGTGCCATTCCTTGAGGTGCTTTAATAGAATACCACATACCGCCCCCCTTGTCAACCCTCCGAGCAAAAAACTATCTTTTGCTTTGCGCCAAAATTCTCGCACATGCTTCACGCCCACCGGCATATACTAATTTGTACATCACTTCCCCCGAGAGGAGGCATATCATGCCAGAAGAAAAGCAGGACGTAGACGACCTGATTTTCCCCGGCGAGATCGTCCAGCCCGTCAGCGACCGCTGAAAGGCAGCTCCGGTCAGGAGCTGCCTTTCAAATTTTCCTGAGCTGGATTATCCAGGAGTGCACCGGTATAATCGAAACGGGAGCCGTGGCAAGGGCAATCCCAGCTTTTCTCGTCGCTGTTCCACTCCAGCTGGCAGCCCAAGTGAGGGCAGCAGACTGAGACCGCGTATACCTTCCTTTCCTCGTCCTTGTAGACGCCTGCCTTTACTCCATCACAGTCCACGATGCCGCCATGACCCGGGGGCAGCTCATCCAGAGCGGCCTGAGGCGGGGCGAAAGCTGACCGGGCAAGGCTCTTCACAGTCTTCCCCCCATCGGTCCAGAGGTTTTTAGCGGAGGACGCCAGATGGAAACGGTGGGGTGCAAAGACCTGGCCGTCCGGGTCCTCCCTGCCGGTGATGAGGCCGCAGAGAATGGAGGCCGCCGTCATGGAGCTGGTCATACCCCACTTCTGAAAGCCTGTGGCCACATACCAGTTGGGGGCCGAAGGGGAGAATTGGCCGATATAGGGCACGCCGTCCAGGGGCATGCAATCCTGGGCCGACCAGCGGGCCGCCTCCCGCGCTTGGGGCCAGTATGTTTTGGCCGCCTGGCGCAGCAGATCGTACCTGCCGCCAGCGGAGTTCTCCCCAGTACGGTGGCCCCCGCCGCCCAGCAGGAGGAGTTCGCCGCTGGTGCGGAGAGAGAGCCCTCCCTCGTCCACACCCAAATACATTCCGTCCAGCGGTTGGGCGTTTTCCAGTGCCAGCACATAGCTGCGCTCCTGGTGCAGTCTCAGGAAGTAATACCCCGGCATATTCACAAAGGGGAAATGGGTGGCAAAGACGATGTGTTTGGCTTTCACTTTGCCCTTGTCGGTAACAACGGTGTCCCCCTCCACCTTAATGGCCCGCGTCCCCTCGTATACCGTCAGGTCCCGGGCAATATGCTCCAGAAATTTTAGCGGATGAAACTGGGCCTGTCCTGCAAACCGTACCGCCCCCTTCACCGGGAAGGGGAGCTCGGTGTCGGTGGTAAATTTGGCGTCGATGCCCAGCCGCCATGCGGCGTGGGCCTCCTCTTGCAGGAGCTCTCCACCTGCGGTAGAGTAGAGGCAGGCGGGGCGCTCCTCCCACTGGCAGTCGATGTTCTTCTCCTCAACGAGCGTCCGAAAGGCAGCAACGGCGCGCTGGTTGGCCCGTGCGTATTGTCCTGCTCCCTCTTCCCCCAGCTCTCGGATCAGTTTCTGGTATAGAAGGCCATGCTGGCTGGTAACCTTTGCGGTGGTATTCCCGGTTTGACCGCTCCCCAGCCGGTTTGCCTCCAGTAGGACCGTTTCTACGCCCCGCTCCTGGAGAAAGTAGGCGGTCAGCACTCCCGCAAGCCCGCCTCCGAGGACGGCGGTTTCCGCCTCTACGTCCCCTTCCAGCGCGGGCCTGGACTCAATCTCCGTTGTCGTCCGCCAAATGGAATTCATGCGCATCACCTCCCACATAGCATTTGCAATTGGGTGGTAAATTAGTAAAAAAAGAGCCCCATGAGTGATACTCATGGGGCTCTTGATTTTGTGCTTACACGAGCTGGACGATGGCCATCTCGGCGGCATCGCCGCGGCGGGGGCCAATCTTCACGACGCGGGTATATCCACCGTCGCGGGTGGCATACTTGGTGCCAATCTCGCTGAACAGCTTTTTCGCCACGTCTTCCTTCGTGATATAGGACAGCGCCTGACGATAGGCAGCCATGTCGTTCTTCTTCGCCAGAGTAATCATCTTCTCGGCGATGGGAGCCACTTCCTTGGCACGTGAGAGGGTGGTCTTGATCTGACCGTTCTCCAGCAGGTAGGTGGTCATGGCGCGGAGCATGGCGCGGCGCTGATCAGAGCGGCGGCCGAGTCTACGGTAACCGGACATTTTGAGCACTCCTTAAATGTTTCGCACAAGCGAAATCCTATTTGAATTCGTCCCGGAGAATCCCTTCTCCCGGCCAGGGCGCATTGTGGAGTCGGGGGAGGACGTTACATGTCCCCCGGCCCGCCCGGGCCATATGCTTAGTTTTCGTCGCTGGCGAGACCCAGTCCCATCATGGCCAGCTTGTTCATAACCTCTTCCAGGCTCTTGCGGCCCAGGTTGCGCACCTTCATCATCTCGTCCTCGGTCTTGGAGATCAAATCCTCGACGGTGTTGATGTTGGCGCGCTTGAGGCAGTTAAAGCTGCGGACCGAAAGGTCCAGCTCCTCGATGGTGAGCTCCAGCACCTTATCCCGCTGAGCCTCGGCCTTTTCTACCACCGTGGACTTGTTGCCCATGGTCTCAGAGAGGTCGGTGAAGAGCAGGAAGTGGTCGCACAGAATGCGGGCACCCAGGCTCACCGCGTCGCGGGCGGTGATCGTGCCGTTGGTCCACACCTCTAAGGTCAACTTGTCAAAGTCGGTGAGATCCCGAACGCGGGTGTTCTCCACCGTGTAGTTGACCTTGCTGACGGGAGTATAGACGCTGTCCACGGGGATAACGCCGATGATGCTCTGGGCGGGCTTGTTCCGGTCTGCGGGCACATAGCCACGACCGTGGGCCAGAGTCAGCTCCATGTTGAGGCTGGCGTCGGGGCCCAAGGTGGCGATATGGAGGTCGGGATTGAGAATCTCAACCTCGCCGTCTGCCTTGATGTCGCCGGCGGTGACTTCGCCTTCGCCGCTCATCTCGATATAGACAGTCTTCACTCCGTCGCTGTGTAGCTTGGCGACAATGCTCTTGACGTTGAGGACGATCTCGGTCACGTCCTCTTTAATGCCGGGAATCGTGGAAAACTCGTGCTGGACGCCGGCAATCTTGATAGAAGTCACCGCCGTACCGGGCAGGCTGGAGAGCAGAATGCGGCGCAGGGAGTTGCCCAGCGTGGTGCCGTAGCCGCGCTCCAGAGGCTCTACTACATACTTGCCGTAGAAGCCGTCGCCGGGGCTTTCCACACATTCGATGCGGGGTTTTTCGATTTCTACCATGTGTTACCCTCCTTTTCGCGGCGGCGGGTGGGTTGGCCCGCCGCGTGGTGATGGTAGTTGTGGCGAGGGTATCGCCCACACGCGGCCCTCCAGGCTGGCCGGAGGTGCCGGATGCGGGCTTCTGCCTTACTTGGAGTACAGCTCGACGATGAGGTGCTCCTCAATGGGCAGGTCGATGTCCTCACGGGCGGGCGCCGCCACCACTTTAGCAGTGAGGGTGTTCTTGTCAAAGTCCAGCCACTTGGGCGCGGTACGGGAGGCATTCGCCTCCAAAGAGGCCTTGAACTTGTCGAGGCTCCGGCTGGAGTCCTTCAGGGTGATGGTCTGGCCGGGCTTCACCAGATAGGAGGGAATGTCGGTCTTGTGGCCATCCACCAGGAAGTGGCCGTGACCGACCAGCTGGCGGGCCTCAGGACGGCTCATAGCGAAGCCGAGGCGATAGACCACGTTATCGAGGCGGGACTCCAGAATGCTCAGGAGGTTCTCGCCAGTCACGCCCTTGGTGGACGCGGCCATCTCGTAGTACTTGGCGAACTGGCTCTCCAGGACGCCGTAGTAGCGGCGGGCCTTCTGCTTCTCACGAAGCTGCATGCCATACTCGGAGAGTTTCTTATTGCGGGCCTGGCCGTGCTGGCCAGGGGCAAAGGGGCGGCGGTCAATCGCGCACTTGTCGCTGTAGCAGCGGTCGCCCTTGAGGAAGAGCTTCTGGCCCTCCCGGCGGCACTGACGGCAGACCGCATCGGTATATCTTGCCATAAATCTTTCTCCTCCTTCTGTTAGACGCGGCGGCGCTTGGGCGGGCGGCAGCCGTTGTGGGGAACGGGAGTCACGTCCTTAATGAGGGTGACCTCCAGGCCCACAGCCTGCAGCGCGCGGATTGCAGCCTCACGGCCGGCGCCGGGCCCCTTCACGAAGACCTCGACGGTCTTCAGTCCGTGCTCCATAGCAGCCTTGGCAGCCGTCTCAGCGGCGGTCTGGGCGGCAAAGGGAGTGGACTTACGGGAGCCGCGGAAACCGAGGCCGCCGGAGGAGGCCCAGCTAAGGGCATTGCCGTTGGCGTCGGTCACGGTGACCATGGTGTTGTTGAAAGAGGAGCGGATATGCACGGCACCCTTTTCAATGTTCTTCTTTTCGCGGCGCTTACGCACCACTTTCTTGCCTTTCGCAGCAGTAGCCATGTGTATCCCTCCTTACTTCTTCTTGTTAGCGACGGTACGCTTCGGGCCCTTGCGGGTACGGGCGTTGGTCTTGCTGCGCTGTCCCCGCACGGGCAGGCCCTTGCGGTGCCGCAGGCCGCGGTAGCAGCCGATCTCGGTGAGACGCTTAATGTCCATCGCCACGTCGCGGCGCAGGTCGCCCTCAACGGAATAACCGTTGGCGATGACCTCGCGCAGCTTCGCCTCGTCGGCGTCGGTCAGGTCTTTCACGCGGGTATCGGGGTTGATCCCGGCTTCAGCCAGGATTTTGTTGGCGCTGGTGCGCCCAATGCCGTAGATATAGGTGAGACCGATTTCGATTCTCTTATCCTTCGGCAGGTCAATGCCGGCAATTCTTGCCATATTCTTCAGCGCCTCCTTTAACCTTGTCTCTGCTTATGCTTGGGGTTTTCGCAAATGACCATGACTTTGCCCTTGCGCTTGATGATCTTGCACTTCTCGCACATGGGCTTCACGGACGGTCTTACTTTCATAATGAAACCTCCTATGAATGCCTAAATGGCCCCGGTGGTCAGCGGGCAAGGCCCTGTGCCGCCGGTCGTTGCGACGCGGTGAATTCCGCGCCGTTGTTTCTACTATCTGTGGGCGACCGCGAAGGTCATGCCTACGTTTCTTCAGCGTGCGGGCTCAGAACCCGCCCCCTACTTGGAACGCCATGTGATTCTGCCTCGGGTCAGGTCGTAAGGTGACATTTGCACCGTCACCTTGTCGCCGGGCAGAATCCTAATGAAGTTCATTCTGAGTTTGCCGGAGATGTGTGCCAGGATGATATGCCCGTTGCCGATATCCACATGGAACGTGGTATTGGGCAGAGACTCGGTCACGATTCCCTCCAGCTCGATCATATCGTCTTTTGCCAAGCGTGATTACCTCCTTGACCCTAAATCGCGGCTGGCGGCCAGCGCCCGCCGGAGCGCTCCGTCCCCCGCCGGGGCGGTGGACATACCGGTGAGCTCCACGTGCTTTCTGCGTTTCCGCTTGGGCCGCGCGAGCGTCCGGTGTTTCCCGTCGGCCAGGAGCAGGAAGTCCCCTTCCGAGTCAGCGACCCAGTAGAGCCATCCCGCGTCGTGCCCGGCCAGTGAGCGCACGATCTGTCCTTTGAGCTGCGCCATGCTCAACCGTTTTCCAGTGCCGTGAGAATCTCAGGGCCACCGTCTTCCGTGATGAGGATGGAATTTTCATAGTGGGCGGAGAGGCTGCCGTCGGCAGTCTTCACCGTCCAGCCGTCCTTGAGCACCCGGATGCCGGCGGCACCGGCGTTCACCATTGGCTCCACTGCCAGGGTCATACCCGGCTGGAGCCGGACACCGTGGCCTGCCGGACCGTAGTTGGGCACCTCGGGCGGCTCGTGGAGCTTGCGCCCCACGCCGTGGCCCACGTATTCCCGCACCAGGCTGCAGCCGTTTGTTTCGGCGTAGACCTGAATGGCGTGGGAGATGTCGGACACCCGGCAGCCCGCGCGAGCAAATTCCATGCCCGCCCAAAAGCTCTGCTCGGTGACGGCAATTAGTCTCGCCGCCTCCTCACTGATATGACCACAGGGGTAGGTACCGGCGCAGTCGCCGTGGTAGCCGTCGATGACAGCCCCCACGTCGACGCTGACGATATCCCCCTCCCGGAGCGTCCGGTGACCGGGGATGCCGTGGATAATCTCATCGTTCACCGAGAGGCAGGCCGAGCCGGGGAATCCGTTGTAGTTCAGGAAAGAGGGCTTGGCGCCCTGGCTCTCGATAAATTTACGCACGGCAGTATCTATTTCCAGGGTTGTAACGCCGGGTTTAACCAGTTCTCCCGCCAATTTGCGGGCCGCCGCGGTAATCCGCCCGGCGTGGCGCATCAGTTCAATTTCGCGCGGGGATTTGATGGAGATGATTTCCACTGTTTAGGCCTCCAAAACCTGCTCAATGGCGCGGGTGGTATCCTCAATCGTCGGCTGATTATCTACGGTCCTCAGAAGGCCCCGGCCCTTATAGAAGGCCTTAAGGGGCTCGGTCTGGGCATGGAAAATAGTCAGACGGTTGTGCACTTTTTCCTGAGAGTCGTCGGTGCGCTGGATTACCTCGCTGCCGCATTGATCGCAGACGCCCTCCTGCTTGGGGGGCTTATTTACCATATGGTAGGTGGCCCCGCAGGTGAGGCAGACCCGCCGCCCGGTCATCCGCCGCTCGATCTCCTCGTCGGAGACCTCCAGGGAGAGGACTGCGTCGATCACGACGCCGTCCCGCTCCATGCTCTCGGCCTGGTTGATGGTGCGGGGCACTCCGTCCAGAATGTAGCCATTTGCGCAGTCGCTCTGCTTGAGCCGCTCCTCCATGATACCGAGGATAATCTCATCGGGGACAAGCTTTCCCTCATCCAGGAAATTTTTGACCTCGCAGCCCAGAGGGGTGCCGTCTTTTACTGCGGCGCGCAGGATGTTTCCGGTGGAGATGGTGGGGATGCCGTACCGCTTACTGAGGATATCGGCCTGGGTGCCCTTGCCGGCACCCGGCGCGCCCAACAGAATGAGTTTCATTCTCCAGCCACCACACTTCCCATTATTCCAGGAAGCCCTTGTAATGCCGCATGAGCATCTGGGCCTCCAGAGCCTTTACCGTCTCCAGCGCAACGCCCACCACGATGATGACCGAGGTGCCACCCACCGAGAGGCTCTTGCCCATCGTGGACACGCTGGCGAAGTTGATGATGTTGGCGGTAATGATAGGCAACAGGGCGATGACGGCCAGATAAATGGCGCCGAACAGCGTGATCTTGTTGAGCACCTTGTGGATAAAGTCGGCGGTGGGCTTGCCCGGGCGGAAACCAGGGACGAAACCGCCGTTCTTCTTCAGGTTGTTGGCCACCTCGATGGGGTTAAACTGCATGGTGGCATAGAAGAAACTAAAGCCCAAGATCAGCAGGAAGTAAATCACCGCGTAGAGCAGGCCGTTGGCGTCGAACACCTTCATAAAGGTGGACTCACTGCCGCCGGGGATAAAGCCCGCGATGGTAGCAGGCAGACTGGCGATGGCCTGGGCGAAGATGATGGGCATAACGCCCGACATATTCACCTTCATGGGGATGTGGCTGGACTGGCCGCCGTACATCTTCCGGCCCACCACGCGCTTGGCGTACTGGACGGGGATGCGGCGCTCGGAGTCGTTAATGAAGACGATGAAAATGACCAAGGCCAGCATGCCGATAACCACCAGAGGAATGATCGCGGGGTGGACGATGCTGTTCTGGAACGCCTCACCGTTATTCATCGCCGCGATCTCCTCAGTCGTGAGGTGCATGGCCCAGCGCTGCACGCCGGTATACATGCTGGAGATCATGTGGGGGATGCGGGAGACGATACCGGCGAACAGGATAACGGAGATACCGTTGCCGATACCAAATTCGGTAATCTGCTCGCCCAGCCACATCACGAAAGCGGAGCCCGCCGTGAAGGACATGACGATGATGATGCCCGCAAGCCAGAGGGGCGTGCCGCTCAGCTTGAGGAGACCATAGTAGTTGATGAGGGAGAAATAGCCAAAACCCTGCAGGAGGGCAATGCCCACGGTGACATAGCGGGTGATGGCGGCCAGTTTCCTGCGTCCCTCTTCGCCGCCATCCTTCTGAAGGCGCTCCAGAGCGGGGATGGCCACGGTGAGGAGCTGCACGATGATGGAGCTGTTGATATAGGGCTGCACGCCCAGGGCGAAGACGGCCGCCATGGAGAAGGCGGTGCCGTTCATGGCGCCCATCAGGCTGAAGATGCCGCCCAGGTTATCCAGGGCCGTGCCCAGCGCATCCGTGTCCACGAAAGGCACGGGGACTGCGGAGCCCAGGCGGAAGATGAGGAGCCCGAAGATGGTGAACAGGATCTTCTTGCGAAGCTCTGGGACCTTCCATGCGTTACGGATGGTCTGTATCACCTTAGACCACCTCTGCCTTCCCGCCTGCCTTTTCGATCTTCTCCTTGGCAGTGGCAGAGAAAGCGGAGGCACGGACGGTGAGCTTCTTAGAGATCTCGCCGTTGCCGAGCACCTTCACGCCGTACTCACACTTGGAGAGGATACCCTTTTCCAGCAGGTCGCAAACGTTGACGGTGGCTCCATCTTCAAATTTATTCAGGGAAGTGAGGTTGATGACCTCCAGGGGCTTTGCGAAGATGTTGTTAAAACCGCGCTTAGGGATGCGGCGGGCCAGAGGCATCTGGCCGCCTTCGAAACCGGCGCGGACGCCGCCGCCGGAGCGGGCCCACTGGCCCTTGCTGCCGCGGCCGGCGGTCTTGCCGTTGCCGGAGCCGTTCCCGCGGCCCTTGCGCTTGCCCACATGTGTGGAGCCCTCAGCGGGGGAGAGTTCATGCAGATTCATTGACGCGCACCTCCTTACTTTTCCTCGGTAACCTGGAGCAGGTAGCCGATGTGGGCGATCTTGCCCCGGGTAGCCTCGTTGTCGGGCTGTACGGTCGTATCACCGATCTTACGGAGCCCCAAAGCCTCGGCAGTCGCCTTATGCTTGGCGATGCGGCCGTTCAGGCTCTTAACCAGCTTGAGATTGATTGTGGCCATTGCTTTGAACCTCCTTAACCTACGATTTCTTCCACGCTCTTTCCACGGATACGGGCCACTTCCTCAGGACCACGGAGGCTTTTGAGCCCCTCGAAGGTCGCGGAGACCACGTTCTGGGAGTTGTTAGAGCGCAGGCACTTGGCGCGGATGTCGCGGATACCCGCGGCCTCCATGACGGCACGGACGGGGCCGCCGGCGATGATGCCGGTACCGGGGGCGGCGGGCTTGAGCAGCACGCGGCCGGCGCCGAACTCACCAATGGTCTCATGGGGAATGGTGGTGCCGGAAAGGCTGATGGTGACCATGTGTTTCTTGGCATCCTCAATACCCTTGCGGATAGCCTCGGGCACCTCGGCAGCCTTACCCAGGCCAAAGCCGATGCGGCCCTTGCCGTCGCCCACTACCATGAGAGCGGCAAACTTGAAGATACGGCCGCCCTTGACGGTCTTGGAAACCCGGTTCAGGGAAACGAGCTTCTCCATATACTCGCTGGGTTCTTTCTCAAATCTAGCCATTATTCGTTTCCTCCTCCCTTAGAATTCCAGGCCGCCCTCGCGGGCGCCCTCGGCCAGCGCCTGGACGCGGCCGTGGTACAGGTAACCGCCGCGGTCAAACACGACCGTGTCGATGCCCTTGGCCTTGGCGCGCTCAGCGATCATCTGGCCGACCTTCTTGGCGGCTTCGATGTTGCTGCCGGCACCCTCAAAGCCCTTCTCCAGGGAGGACGCAGAGGCCAGGGTCTTGCCCACGGTGTCGTCGATGACCTGAGCATAAATGTTGGTCTCGCTGCGGAACACGTTCAGGCGAGGATGCTCGGGCGTGCCGGCGATCTTGCCGCGCACTCTCTTATGGCGCTTAAGCCGCTGAGCCTTGGTATCGGGTCTTTTGATCATTGTGGCACACCTCCTTATTTCTTCTTGACGCCGGTCTTGCCTTCCTTGCGGCGGATGACCTCGTCAGAATATTTGATACCCTTGCCCTTATAAGGCTCAGGCGGACGTTTCTCTCTAACCTCGGCGGCAAACTGACCGACCTTCTGCTTGTCGGCGCCGCTGATGACGATCTTGTTGGGGGTGGGCACGTCGATGGTGATGCCCTCGGGCTCCACCACAGTAACCTGATGGGAGTAGCCGATGTTCATGACCAGCTTTTTGTCCTCCTTGGCCACACGGTAGCCGACGCCGTTCACATCCAGCTCTTTCTTAAAGCCGGTGGATACACCCACCACCATGTTGTTAAGCAGGGTGCGGGTGAGGCCGTGAAGGCTCCGGTTCTCCTTGAGGTCGTTGGGGCGCTTGACGTGGATAACGCTGCCCTCCTGCTCAAAGCTTATGGCGCTATGGAGCTGCTGGATCAGAGTGCCCTTGGGCCCCTTGACGGTGGCCAGATTATTTTCGTCGATCTTCACTTCCACACCGGCGGGGAGCTCGATCGGCATTCTTCCGATTCTAGACATGTTCGATGCTCCTCCTTACCAAATGAATGCAAGGACTTCGCCGCCGACATGGGCCTCGCGGGCCTTCTTGTCGGTCATGACGCCCTTGGAAGTAGAGATGATGGCAATGCCCAGGCCCTTGAGGACGCGGGGCAGCTCTTCGGCGCCCGCGTACATACGCAGGCCGGGCTTGGAGACGCGGCGCAGACCGGAGATGGCCTTCTCCTTGCCGGGCATGAGGTACTTCAGGGTGATACGGATGACGCCCTGGGTACCGTCGTCAATGAGCTGAAAGCTCTTGATATAGCCTTCATCAAGAAGAATCTGCGCGATGGACTTCTTCATGTTGGACGCGGGGACGTCCACGGAGTCATGCTTGGCAGTGCTGGCGTTGCGGATACGGGTGAGCATATCGGCAACGGGGTCAGTGATGTGCATGAGTGTTACCTCCTATTTAGAGTTACAGACTTGAGGTCTGTTTCAGCGGAAGGTATCGAAATTTGCTGTTCCGACCTATTGACCGCCGGCTAGGGGAATATTCAAAACCGCGGGGAGGCGGGCTGGAAATTACCAGCTCGCCTTTTTAACCCCGGGGATCTGACCTTTGTACGCGAGCTCGCGGAAACAGATACGGCAGATGCCGTAGTCGCGCAGGTAGGCGTGGGGACGGCCGCAGATCTTGCACCGGTTATAACGGCGGGTGGAGAACTTGGGCTCGGCCTGCTGCTTTAAGATCATAGACTTCTTAGCCATTTTTCATTCTCCTCCTTATTTGCCGGTGAAGGGAGCGCCGATCAGACTCAGGAGCTCCTTCGCCTCTTCGTCGGAATGGGCGGTGGTGCAGATGACCACGTCCAAGCCGCGGATCTTGTCGATCTTATCGTACTCGATCTCGGGGAAAATGAGCTGCTCCTTCAGGCCCAAAGCGTAGTTGCCGCGGCCGTCGAACGCGTTGGGGTTAATACCGCGGAAGTCACGGACGCGGGGCAGGGCCACGTTAAAGAGACGGTCCAGGAACTCCCACATCTTGTCGCCGCGGAGGGTGACCTTCGCGCCGATGGGCATGCCCTCACGGAGCTTGAAGTTAGCAACGCTCTTCTTCGCCTTGGTGATGATGGCCTTCTGGCCGGTGATCTTGGTCAGATCGCCCACGACGGCCTCCAGGACCTTCGCGTTGTCCCTGGCCTCGCCGCAGCCGCAGTTGACCACGATCTTGTCCATGCGGGGGATCTGCATGGAGCTCTTGTAGCCGAACTTCTGCATGAGAGCAGGAGCGACTTCGGCCTGATACTTCGCCTTCAGGTTGGGGGTCTTCTTATCAGCCATGATTTACTCCTCCTCTCTTAGATCTCGGCGCCGCACTTCTTGCAGACGGCGACCTTCTTCCCGTCGGCCAACAGCTTGTGGGCCGGGCGGGTGGGCTTATTGCACTTGGGGCAAACGCGCATGACCTTGCAGGCATAGATGGGGGCTTCCTTCTTGATGATGCCGCCCTCGTCGCCCTGCTGGCGGGGCTTAGTGTGGCGGGAGACCACGTTGACCTTCTCCACGACCACCTTGCCCTCCTTAGGGAGGACGGTCTCGACCTTGCCCTGCTTGCCCTTGTCCTTACCGGACAGGACGATAACGGTATCGCCCTTCTTAATGCTCATCTTGTTCATGTTTTCTCCTACCCCCTTACAGCACTTCGGGAGCCAGGGACAGGATCTTCATATAATCCTTGTCGCGCAGCTCACGGGCCACGGGCCCAAAGATACGGGTCCCACGGGGATTCTTGTCGTCCTTGATGAGAACGGCGGCGTTCTCATCAAAGCGAACATAGCTGCCGTCCGCGCGGCGCACGCCGAACGCGGTACGGACGATGACGGCCTTGACAACGTCGCCCTTTTTGACCTGGCCGCCGGGCTGGGCCTTACGGACAGAGGCCACGATGACGTCGCCGATGTTGCCGTACTTGCGCTTAGAGCCGCCCAGGACACGGATGGTCTTAATCTCCTTGGCGCCGGTGTTGTCGGCAACCTTGAGATATGTTTCCTGCTGAATCATTCCGGCACCTCCTTACTTCGCTTTTTCAATAATTTCGACCACGCGCCAACGCTTGTCCTTGGACAGGGGGCGGGTCTCCATGACCTTCACGCGGTCGCCGATGCCGCACTCGTTGAGCTCATCGTGGGCTTTCAGCTTATAGGTCCGCTTGACGATCTTCTTGTACAGAGGGTGGGCCACACGGTCGGCGATGGCCACCACCACGGTCTTATCCATCTTATCGGAGACAACCAGGCCGACTCTGGTCTTGCGGGAAGAAGTTCTGCTTTCCATTTCTCAGTTCCTCCTTATCGGCCTGCGAGCTGCTGCTCACGGATCATAGTCTTGACGCGGGCGATGTCTTTCTTGACCTCGGCAATCTTGATGGGGTTGTCGAGCTGGTTGGTGGCGTGCTGAAGACGGAGCTGGAAAAGGTCCTTCTTCAGGTCGCCCAGCTTGCTCTCAAGCTCAGCGGCGGAGAGCTTGCGGATCTCACTTGCTTTCATCTTCATTCACCACCATTCTCGGTCTCGGCGGTCTCCTTCGCCACAATCTTGCACTTCACAGGCAGCTTGTGGGAGGCGAGACGCAGAGCTTCTTTCGCGATCTCCTCGGAGACTCCGGCGATCTCGAACATGACTCGGCCGGGTTTGACCACGGCCACCCAGTACTCGGGGGAGCCCTTACCGGAGCCCATGCGGGTCTCGGCGGGCTTCTCGGTGACGGGTTTGTCGGGGAAGATCTTGATCCAAACCTGACCGCCGCGCTTGGTGTAGCGGGTCATGGCGATACGGGCGGCCTCGATCTGGTTGCTGGTGATCCAGCAGGGCTCGGTGGCCTGGAGGCCATACTCGCCGTAGGTAACTGTGTTACCGCGGGAAGCCTTGCCCTTCATACGACCGCGGTGGACGCGGCGATATTTTACTCTCTTAGGCAGCAGCATTAGCCCTGGCCTCCTTCCTTGGGAGTAGTGGGATTGGGAGCGGCGGGGCGGTTCTGGTAGCCGCCCTGGCCCTGGGGACGAGAGTTAAAGCCACCCTGACCCTGGGGGCGCTGGCCATAGCCGCCCTGACCCTGACCCTGGGGACGCTGACCGTAGCCGCCCTGGCCCTGACCCTGGGGACGCTGACCGTAGCCGCCCTGGCCCTGGCCCTGGGGGCGTTGGCCATAGCCGCCCTGGGGGCGCTGTCCACCGAAACCGGGCTTACGGTCGCCGCGGTCGTTGCGGTCGCGGCGGGGACGGTCGGGGCGCTCCTTGAAGTTCTTGGTGTCGAGGGTACGAGGGGTGGTGCGCAGAGCCTGGGACAGGATCTCGCCCTTGTAGACCCAAACCTTAACGCCGATACGGCCATAGGTGGTGGCAGCCTCGGCAAAGCCGTAATCGATATCGGCACGGAGGGTCTGCAGGGGGATGGTGCCGTCGTGATAGTGCTCGGTGCGGGCAATCTCAGCGCCGCCGAGACGGCCGGACACCTGGGTCTTGATGCCGCGGGCGCCCATGCGCATGGCGCGGCCCATGGCGTTCTTCATGGCCCGGCGGAAACCGATGCGTTTTTCAAGCTGCTGAGCGATGTTCTCGGCCACCAGCTGGGCGTTCATGTCGACGTTCTTGACCTCGACGATGTTGAGGGCCACATGTTGAGGGCCACGCTCTTGCCGATCATCTTCTCGAGCTTGGCGCGGAGGATCTCAATATCGGCGCCGCCCTTGCCAATGACCACGCCGGGGCGGGCACAGTGCAGATAGATGCGGACCTTGGCGTTGTCGCGCTCGATCTCGATCTTGGGGATGCCGGCGGCATAGAGGGTCTTCTTGAGGTACTTGCGCAGCATGTCGTCCTCAACCAACAGGTCGCCGACCTTCTCGTTGCGGGCATACCAGCGGGAATCCCAGTCATTGATGACGCCTACGCGGAGGCCATGAGGATTTACTTTCTGTCCCATATTACTTGGCCTCCTTTTCCGCAACAGCGATGGTGATGTGAGAGGTGCGCTTGTTGATGCGGAACCCACGACCCTGGGCGCGGGGACGCATACGCTTGATGATGGGGCCGGGGTTTGCATAGGTGCTGGAAACATAGAGTTTCTCAGGATCCATCTGATGGTTGTTCTCCGCGTTGGCAGCGGCGCTCTTGAGCACCTTGAGCATCAACTCGCTGGCGGCCTTGGGCGTGGACATCAAAATCGCGTTGGCCTGGGCCACGCTCTTGCCCCGGATGAGGTCGCAGACAATCTGGACCTTGCGGGGAGAGATACGGGCGTATCTCAGAGTTGCTTTGGCTTCCATGTTATCTCTCCTCCTTACTTACCAGTCTTGCTGCCGGAGTGACCCCGGAAGGTGCGGGTGGGGGCGAACTCACCCAGCTTGTGGCCCACCATGTCCTCGGTAACATAGACGGGCACGTGTTTCCGGCCGTCGTGCACGGCAAAGGTGTGGCCGACAAAAGTGGGGAAGATAGTGGAGGCTCTGCTCCAGGTCTTCAGGACTTTCTTGTCGCCGGCCTTATTCAGCTCGCCAACCCGCTTGAGCAGCTCGGGAGCGCAAAAGGGGCCTTTCTTAACACTTCTGGACATCTTTTACTCTCCTCCTTACTTCACGTTACGGTGCTTGACGATGAACTGCTCGGTCTTGTTCTTCTTGGAACGGGTCTTGTAACCCATGGCCGGCTTGCCCCAAGGGGTGACAGGGCCGGGACGGCCCACAGGACTTTTGCCCTCGCCGCCGCCGTGGGGGTGGTCGTTGGGGTTCATGACGCTGCCGCGGACGGTGGGCCGCCAGCCCATGTGCCGCTTACGGCCAGCCTTGCCGATCTGGATGTTGGCGTGGTCGGTGTTGCCCACTTGGCCGATGCAGGCGCGGCACTCCTCGCGGACGTAGCGAACCTCGCCGGAGGGGAGGCGGACCTGAGCCATGCCGTTCTCCTTGGCCATGAGCTGAGCAGCCACGCCGGCGGACCGGACGAGCTGAGCGCCCTTGCCGGGGTAGAGCTCAATGTTGTGGATCGTCTCGCCCACGGGGATGTTGGCGATGGGCAGGCAGTTGCCGGGCAGGATGTCGGCGTTGGGGCCGGAGACGATCTTGTGGCCGGCCTTCAGCCCGACAGGAGCCAGGATGTAGCTCTTGGTGCCATCGGCATACTCGATGAGGGCGATGTTGGCGGTACGGTTGGGATCGTACTCCAGGCGGGAGACGATAGCCACCTCGTCGTCCTTTACCCGTTTCCAGTCAATGATGCGGTACTTCTTCTTGTTTCCGCCGCCGCGATGGCGGACGGTGATGCGGCCGTAGCTGTTGCGGCCGGCATTCTTTTTGAGATTTTCGGTCAGGCTGCGCTCGGGCTTGGCCTTCTTGTCGATCCCCTCGAAAGCGGACACGGTCATGTGGCGTCGAGAGGGGGTCGTGGGCTTATAAGTCTTAATAGCCATTTTCTACTCCTCCTCTTACACGCCCTCGAAGAACTCGATGGTCTTGGAGTCTTCGGTGAGGGTGACGATTGCCTTCTTCCAGGAGGGACGGCGGCCGGCGGGATAAGAACCGGTGCGTTTCTCCTTGCCCTGCATGTTCAGGGTGTTGACCTTGGCGACCTTGACGCCGAAGATCTCCTCGACAGCCTTGGCGATCTCGATCTTGTTGGCGCTCTTGGCCACCTCGAAGGTGTACTTCTTGAGCTCGGCGCCCTCCATGGAGCGCTCGGTGATGATGGGGCGCTTTACGATGTCATAAGCGGTGGTAGCCATTACGCAAACACCTCCTCGATGATTGCCAGCGCAGCCTTGTCCACGATGAAGTGATTGGCGTTCACGATGTCGTAGACCGAGAGGAGCTTGGCAGTGGTGGTGGTGACGCCGGGGATGTTCCGGGCGGACTTGACCACGTTCTCGTTGACCTCGGGAGTGACCAGAATAGACTTGCCAGCGCTGACGCTGGAGAGGAACCCGGCCATAGCCTTAGTCTTGGTCTCGGCCAGGTTCAGGCCATCCACCACGATGATGCTTCCCTGGCTCGCCAGGTCGGAGAGGGCGGACTTGAGCGCCAGGCGCTTAACCTTCTTATTGAGGGAGTAGCTGTAGTCACGGGGCTTGGGGGCAAACACGATGCCGCCGTGGGTCCACTGGGGCGAACGGGTGGAACCCTGACGGGCGCGGCCGGTGCCCTTCTGACGCCAGGGCTTGATGCCGCCGCCGGAGACCTCGGCGCGGGTCAAAGCGCTCTGGGTGCCCTGGCGGCAGTTGGCGAGGTGATTCTTGACCACGGCGTGGACGGCGTCAGCGTTGGGCTCAATGCCGAAAATAACTTCGGAGAGCTCCACTTCGCCGACCTTCTTGCCGGTCATGTCAACAACGATTGCTTTAGGCATTTGGTATCTCTCCTTTCTTAGTGGTTACGCGCAGAGGCTTTCTGGGGATTTGCGCGGCCGGAGGCCTTCTGCGGGTTGCTGGAAATGCCCGCGGCGGCGCCCTTTTCCTTGACGTTGATCACGCTGCTGCGCAGAGTGACGACGCCGCCCTTGGGACCGGGGATCGCGCCGTACACGGCAATGAGGTTCAGCTCGGGGTCCACGGTGACCACGTCCAGGTTCAGGACGGTGACCTGCTCATGGCCCATGTGGCCAGCGCCGATCTTGCCCTTGAAAATCCGGGAGGGGTCGGTGGCGGGGCCCATGGAGCCCGCGTGGCGGTGAACGGGGCCGCCGCCGTGGCTCATGGGGGTACGGCCGGCGCCGTAGCGCTTGACAACACCCGCGAAACCCTTGCCCTTGCTGATGCCGGTGACGTCCACCCGATCGCCGGTGGCGAACGTCTCGGCGGTGATGGTATCGCCCACGTTGAGGGACTCGTAATTCTTGAGGTCGAACTCCTTGAGGACCTTCTTGCGGGCGTCGCCCGCCTTCTTCAGATGCCCCAGCTCAGGCTTGCTGAGCTTGCGCTCGGCAATGTCTTCGAACCCGAGCTGAACGGCGTTATAGCCGTCCTTTTCCACGGTCTTCTTCTGCACGACGACGCAGGGACCCGCCTCAATGACGGTGACCGGGATGACCTTGCCGGCTTCCGTGAAGATCTGAGACATGCCGACCTTCTTGCCGATAATGGCCTTTTCCATGTGGTTTTTCCTCCTTATAAAGGTTATTGGTTGAGAGAGTTGCAATTCGCATTGCTCTGTCAACATGACCCGTCCGCCTCTAAA
Organism: uncultured Eubacteriales bacterium; assembly: GCA_900079765.1. Lineage (NCBI taxonomy): Bacteria > Bacillati > Bacillota > Clostridia > Eubacteriales > uncultured Eubacteriales bacterium. The sequence continues at coordinate 3,134,859 of LT599017.1, forward strand.
ACGCGGCGGACTGCGGTACAAACGAGGTTGCTTGCAGGGGATTTAGAGCTTGATTTCAATTTCCACACCGGCGGGGAGCTCAAGGGTCATCAGGGCCTCTACGGTCTTGGGGGAGGGCTTGATGACGTCGATGAGACGCTTGTGGGTGCGGCGCTCGAACTGCTCGCGGCTATCCTTATACTTGTGGACGGCGCGCAGGATGGTAACTATCTCTTTCTTGGTAGGCAGGGGAATGGGGCCGGAGACGGAGGCGCCGGTGCGCTTGGCGGTCTCCACGATCTTCTCGGCGCTCTGGTCGATAAGCTGATGGTCGTAGGCCTTGAGGCGGATGCGGATCATTTCTTTCTGAGCTGCCATGGTGTTTTTCCTCCTTAATCGGTTTGGGAGGTGAGAGATTTTTTATCCACGGTATCGTGCGTATCACTCCGTGACATGAAGAAAACCGGCGCTTGAAACAGGCCGGTTTCATCCATGCGCCGGCGATATACGCCCGTGCATAGACCTCTCAGCCGCCCGATTAACGGACATACTCCGCGGAAGTTACCGGCTGAACGCCGCAATCTCCCGCATCATCGCAGTTTGCGCCAGAACAGGCGCTTTGATATAATACCGCAACTACCGTCTGCTGTCAAGGGCTTACGGCGTATTTTTCAATGTTTTTTGCGATAGCGCGCATTTTCCCTCCGATGCCGCGAAAAATGCGTCCGGGCCGTCTCCGGTCCGGACGCAGGAGTCGCCTAAAGATTACTTGCGGATAATCAGGGTGGCCTTGAACTGGTCGTTCACATAGGAGCCATAGATGTCCAGCGTGTCGCCGGTGGCCAGCTTACTGAGAGAGGTGGTGGATATGGTCCCGCCGGAAACATCCTGGATGGTGGTGCCGGTGGGTACGGATACGATGACAATCTTCCCCTCACTGGTACCATCGTTGGCACGGAAGGTAATAATTTTGTCAGCGGTATTGACAAAGATAATCGTGCCGGCAATCTGGTTGCTGGCGGTGGTGGCTTTATCCACGTCGACGGAAGAAACCTGATCAGAGCTGGCAACCATGGCGACATGGTAGCCCACCCGCAGGTCATACATAGAGATGGTCGTCCCGCTCTTGGTGACCGAGACGCTTGTACCCACGGTATAAGTCCCGGTGCCCGCGCCGGAGTCCAGCTCCACAGTGATGGTCACCCCGGAGGTAGTCTGGGTGATCTCGGTGATGGTGCCGGTCAGATTGGCGCTCTGGGGCGTGGCCTCCACCAAAGTGACGGAATTATAACGGCTGGTGACCTTCACCACATCGCCGGTACGCAGCTTGTCGAGGGAGCTGGTCTTGCTGCTGCGCTTGACCTCAGGCAGAGTACCGGAGAGATTGAACTCAAAGCTGACGATAGAGCCGTCTGCCTTGGTGACGGAGATAATCTGCTTGGTGGTGCCGCTGGGGAAGGTGATGCCGGAGATGGTGCCCTCGGTGATGCTGGAGCCGGGGTAGGCCCACATGGCGGCCAGCTCCCCGCCCGAGATACGTACAGTTACGAACCAGTCCTTCTGAATGCCGCCATAGGTGATGGCAGCGTCCTGATAGTAAAACGTCGCGCCGGAAGCCACCTTATAAGTCGTGGCCTTGCTGGTGGAGAGATCGGTGAGGGTGACGGTGTTGACCCCGCTGTCCACAGCGGTACTCTTAACCGCGCCCTGAACGTACTTGGTGGCGGTGTCCAGCGCGGCAGAGGCCACGCTGCTGGCGTTGTCGTTAGAAACCCGGAGGGCCACATAGCAGCCCACATAGCTGGAGCCGATGGTAGCGGATGAGAGGGCAAGCCCATTGGCGGTGACGGCCGCGCCGGTGGACACGGTATACTTCTGGAGCTGTCCATCAAAGCCGGAAATCGTCAGGGTGGTACCGCCGGTCGCGATGCTCTCCACGCTGCTGACCAGGCCCTCTTCCTGATGGGTGCCGCCGGTAAGGGTCATGGCCACCATATGGCCCAGCTGATCCACTCGGCAGGCGGCGTTGGTATACCCCGCATCCAGGTCGATCAGGGAGCGGTCTCCCACCTTTCCGCCCACCTGGACCTCGGTAAAGCGGTCGTAACTCATGGTCTTAGTGACGCCGTTCACGCTGAGCATGATCGCGTCCGCCGAGATACCCACCACACTGCCCGTATAAATCTGCACGCTGCCGGAGAGGCGCACGCTGATGGCTCCGCCGTCCGCGTCCTCGTTGACGCGGGCATAAGCGCCTGCCTTGAGCAGACTCTTGTCCGCCAGCATGCTGTTTTCATAGATGGGGGTGTTAGACGAAAGAGAGACGGTCTTGGCCCCAGAGAGCTCGTTTGCCAGGGTGAGGAGGATAACCCCCTTGTCCCCCGCCGTGGCGCTGACGATAGTGCCGGCCTCCCAGTTGTCGTAGTCGGCGTACTCGGGCAGCTCCACACTGGTGCCGTTTTCCTTCATGAAGTCGGTTGCCTTTGAGAGCATGGTGGCAGCCACAGCCCGGTCCACATTGCTCTTGGGCTGGAATTCGCCTTTGTCGGTGCCGGTGATGATGCTGTACATATTGAGGACATAGATATAGGGCTCGAGGCCGGAGGTAATGTCCTTCTTGTCGGTAAAGCTCAGGTTATAGGAGGTCAGGCTCTTCGTCATGGGCTCCAGCTGCATGGCCCGCACTAGGTAGAGGGCGAAGTCCTCCTTGGCGATGGGCTGGGTGAGAGCCCCGGACTGGTAGAGCTCCTTCAGCTCGGCATAGGTTAAGATTCCGGCCTCCAGGCAGACGGCGTACTCCTTATGAAACCACGACTGCTCGTCACCCATGAGGCCCTTGATCTGATCGGCTCGGTCGGCGCCAATGTCGGTGCGTGTCTCGCTGTCCACCGTGATGCGGGCGCAGACGGCCAGCACCTCGCTGGCGGTAATGGTCCTGTCGGGGACGAATTTCCCCTCGATTCCCACGAAAATCCCCTTGGCAACCGCGTCGTCGATCCTATCGACTGCCCAATGGCCCACCACGTCGGGGAACGACGCGGCCATGGCAGGCAGGGTGAACCCAGGCAGGCATAGTGCCGCGGCCAATACCCAGGACAAGAGTTTCTTCCCTTTCATAGCGTACCTCCAAAGCTGTACAAGCTTGTTTCCTTTCGTGGATATACTTAATATAAGTATAGCGTTCCGCCGCGCAAAAAGCAACGGCAAGCTATGATTTTTAGACGAGGCGCGGTAAATTTTGTTCCCGCGCCTCGTAGTCAAAAGGAAAAGCCCCAGCTCTGAAACTCGTTTCGGAGCTGGGGCTCTCTTCAATTTCACTGCGGAAAAACCAACCGGAGCCGATTATTCCTCGGGCGTGTCGTCCTTGGGAACGATCAGGTTGAGGAAGAAGACCACCAGGAAGGAGAGCACGATGGGGGAGCTGCCGATGATGTCCCTCACCATCTGAGGCGCATGCTGGAGAGAGCTGGGGACCATGTAGATGCCCACGCCCAGCGCCAGGGACACGCCAACGATAATACGGTTGCGGTAGTTGAGGGGCTGCTCAGAAATGAGCTGAATACCCGACATGGTGATGGCCGCGAAAACCACCATGGTCGCTCCGCCCAGGATGGGGTAGGGGATGGTGGTCATCACCGCGCCGAACTTGGGCAGGAAACCGGCGGCAATGATAATGCCGCCCACCAGTGCGAAGACCCGCTTGGACACCACCTTGGTGGTGACGATAAGGCCCACGTTCTGGCTGTACGGGTCGGTGGGCAGGCCGCCGATGCAGGCACCCAGCATGCCACAGATGCCTTGGCCCTTGATGGCGCCGCCCAGCTCATGGTCGGTGGACTCGCGGCCAAAGCCTCCGATAGCGGTGGAGGACACGTCGCCGATGGTCTGCACGGCCTGGACGATATACATCAACACCATGGAGATGATGGCGCCGGCATCAAAGCGGAGCCCCCACTTGAGAAAACGAGGGGCGGCGATCCACTCGGCCGAGGCGATCTTCCCGAAGTCAATCATGGAATTGCCCGAAGCCATGCCCCAGACCAGAGCCACGATGTAGCCCACGCCGATGCCGATCAGCATGCCGGACACCTTAACATAGCCCTTGCCGTAGAGGTTGCAGGCCAGAGTGACGGCCAGGGTAATCAGAGCAAGGATCCAGAAACGGGGCTGACCGAAGGTGGCACGTACTGCCTCGTCGGCAGCGCTGCCGGTATTGCCCGCCATGTAGTTGATGGCTGTGCCATACAGGGAGAGGCCGATGCTCAGCACCACGGTGCCGCTGACGATGGGCGGGAAAAACTTACGTATCTTGCCCATGGCCATGCCGATGAAGATCGACAGGAAAGCCGCGGCAAGCTGTGCGCCGAAAATGGTGGCGATGGCAATTTCGGGCGTGCCGCCGGGAGCATTGAGCGCCGACATGCCAATGGCGGTCAGGATAGGCATATAGGCGAACGCCACGCCCATGACATTGGGCAGCCCCATGCCGAAACCGAAGATGGGGTAAAGCTGGAGCAATGTGGTAATGCCGCCGATAAGCATAGCGGCCTGGACCAGGATGATCTTGTCCGATTCGGGCAGACCCAGTCTGGCCGCGATCAGCATGGGGGGTGTGATGTTGCCCACCAGCATGGCCAGAATATGCTGCAGGGCCTGGGGCAGAGCAACGCCGACGGACGGCTTGCCGTTAAGCTGGAACAGGGCCTCATTGCCTGGCCTTTTCGTGCTGTTTTTCATGGTAGCACCTCTCTCATGTTTTGTTTTGCTGAAATCCCTCTCGTTGACCACGTTTTCGCGCCGTGGCTTTTCCTCGCCTACCCGCTCCTTTCCTCTCAACACTCTCTTATCAGAACCCTAGAATGCAGGGATACGACGGGGCAAATTCAAAAAAATTTTTTGCCTCACAAAAATTTAGTTGATATGGTTAGTATAGCGTCCCAACACGTCCACTGTCAATTGTGAAAAAGAGCAAACCTGCCTACATCGTATTGTGCAACATTTAGAAAAGGCCCAGCGGAGAGCGCTGTTTTTTGCCGCTCCTTCATTACGCTCGTTGCGTAATGGCCTGCACTGTATTATAATAATTTTTAATTGATCCCTATTATAAGGAGGAGCAACCATGAATAAACCCGTTCTCGTCGTCATGGCCGCCGGTATGGGCAGTCGGTACGGCGGGCTCAAACAGCTGGACCCCGTGGGCCCCCACGGGGAGCTCATCATCGACTACTCAATTTACGACGCCCGGCGGGCGGGATTTGAGACCGTCATCTTCGTAATCAAGCACGAAATCGAGGCCGACTTCAAAGCCGGCATCGGCGACCGGCTCTCCCGCGTTATGGACGTGAAGTACGCTTTCCAGGAGAAGACCGACCTGCCTGAGGGCTACGCGCCCCCCGCTGACCGGGTCAAGCCCTGGGGCACTGCCCAGGCAGCCCTGGCCGCCCGGCGCCTGGTGGCCGGTCCCTTCGCCGTCATCAACGCCGACGACTACTACGGCCCCGAGGGGTTCCAGGCCGTCTACGATTACCTGACCGCCCACCCGGACGGTGATTTTTGCGAATATGCCATGGTAGGATATCTGGTCAAAAACACCGTCACCGAGCATGGCCACGTGGCCCGGGGTGTGTGCGTGGAAGGGGCGGGCGGCTACCTCTCCGACATTACCGAGCGCACCCACATCGAGAAGGAAGGCGACCACGCCAAATACACCCTGGACGGCGGCGCCACCTGGGCCTACCTCCCCGGCGATACCCCCGTCTCCATGAACCTCTGGGGATTCACCCACAGCTTTCTCACCGAGGCGTGGGAGCGTTTCCCCGCCTTCCTGGACAGCGCTCTGGCGGAGAATCCCACCAAGGCCGAGTATTTTCTGCCCAGCGTGGTCAGCGCGCTGATCGCCGAGGGCAAAGCTCGGGTCAAGGTCCTCACCAGCCACGACCGCTGGCACGGCGTAACCTACCAGGAGGATAAGCCTGTGGTGGTAGCCGCCATCCGCTCTATGGTGGACAGCGGGCTATACCCTGACGATCTATGGGGCGGCAATAGCGCCGTCATATAAAAAGGTGATAATCATACGGCCATTGGGACTCTGAAGTTTAGGGTTCCAATGGCCGTATTTTTATGGATCATCTGCAGGTATCCTGATACTCGGACGGGCTGATGCCCACCAGCTTTTTGAACGTGGTCGAAAAATAAGTAATGTCCCGGTACCCCACCTTATCGGCTACCTCATACACCTTCAGCCGGCCGATTTTCAACAGCTCCATGGACTTGTGTACGCGGTGCCGGGTCAGGTAATTGAGAAGGGTATAGTCGGTCTCCTTTTTAAAAATATGACTCAGGTGCCCTTCGCTGATACCCAGGGACTGCGCGATAACGCCCACGGTGATGTTGGGGTCGTTGTAGTGCTCCCCGATATAGTTCATGGCCTCCAGCACATACCGGCTCTTATCCCCCTTTTTCATTCCGGAAGTTAATAGCGTAAGCGCGTCCCCGCCGTTCTTCAGCCGTTTTTGTACCGCCATGATCGACTTCTCCAGCTCCCCGTCGTGGAACGGTTTCAGTAAAAAGTCCACCGCCCCCAAGCGCAGGGCGCTCTGGGCATAGGCAAAGCTGTCATAGGCCGTCAGGATGATGGCGAAGGCCTTGTCCCCCCTCTCCCGCAGTTTCTGCAGCATCTCAATGCCGCCCATTTTAGGCATATGCAGATCTGTGATGATCAGGGAAGGCTCATACCGCTCTATCTCCTCCAACGCCTCTTCCCCATTGGCGGCCTCGCCCACCACCACGCAGTCCAGCGCGGCCCAGTCCACCGCCAGCACGATTCCCTTTCGGAGCATTTCCTCGTCCTCAACAACCAAAACCTTCAGCATACGTTGTCCTCCTCGTTTCGGATAGGCAGTGTAGCCGTCACCATGGCTCCCGTTTCATCAGATCGATTTTCTAAAAACAGCCCGAAACCTTCTCCATAATGTTTCAATAAAATCGTATCTACATTATATAGCCCCAGATGCCCCCTGGCCTTTTCCCGGCTCTGTCCCGAATAGGGTCCCGTCATCTCTTGGGGGATGCCGCAGCCGTTATCCGCCACCACAATCTGTAGCAGCCCGGTTTCCGCCCGCTTGGCCTCCACCCGGATTTTCCCCTGCTCCATTCCCTCCAAGCCGTGGAGGATCGCGTTTTCCACTATTGGCTGGAGGACCATTTTGGGCACCAGGCAGTCCTCCAGCTCCATGGGCAGCTCCACTTCAAAGGAAAACGAGCTGGACAATCGAATCTTTTGAATTTCAATATATCGCTCCAGGGTTTCCACTTCTCGTCGCAGAGGAACAAATTCATCCGGCGAAATGCAGAAACGGAGAATATCCGCCAGACTTGTTGACATCAGCGCCACCTGAGGCATTTGATTGATCTTGCTGATCCACTTCATGGTGTCCAGGGTATTGCATAAAAAATGAGGGTTGAGCTGGGCCTGCAACATACGGATCTGGGCCTTGTTCAATTCCCGCTGATTTTCCACCAACTCCTCCTGATTGTGCTTTAACGCCACCACCATGCCATTGAACCGCCGCGCCAACTCTCCCAGTTCGTCATCCTGAGTAGGCGCCACATAAACATCCAGGTTGTTGTGGCCCACCTCTTCGATCGCCGTATGAAGCCGCTCAATGGGGCGGAACATCTGCTGGCTCAATTTCAGGCTCATAAGAACGGAGACGGCGATGCACACTAGCGCGCTGGACAGGCTGACCGTGTACAAAAGGCCCATGGTATCCTGGGTGAAGACTTGGGGCCGCCGGAGCACCAGATACATCCCTGTGGGCTGATGGTACTCCACACTGTACAAAAAGTCTCCCGAGACCCCATCCAGGGATTCCCCGGCAAGCAGCCGCGCCCGCAGCTCCGGCGCTATGGAAACAGCCAGGGAGGGCTGGGCGCAGTAGATCGGCCGCCAGTATCTGCTGAGGAGGATCAGATTGTTCTGGGTGCCGTAGGTGCCCTCCAGCAGTTGGCGGAGGTTCGCGTGGTACATGCTGATCACCAGATAGCCCACCGGGTCGCTTTCCGTCCCTGTTAAGAGTACCGCACCCTGGAGCAGCGGCTCGTCCGTGGCGGTGATGTCGTCGCTCTTTACGAAGGTGAGCGTCTTTTCTTGAGCGGCCCGCTGCAGTACCCCCCAGTTGGTCGGCAATTGCCGCTGGACGGATACGCTCTGCGTAGAATAGCGCCAGTTGCCCTTCAGGTCATACAGGTCAAACTGCGCATAGCTGCGCAGTCCTTCCGTCGCGCTGAACAGCTGGCTGTAGACCTGGGTGTCCTCTCCGTCGTTCCCCAGCAGGGCCTCAGCTACCAGGGGATTGCCCTGGAGCGCGGTATCTACGCTGAAAAAACCGTCGTATAGGGTGTCCATCGTATGGAGCACATTGCTTAAATGGTCCTTCGTCTCGCTCCTCGCGGTGTCCGTGAGGCGAAGGCGAAAAATCTGCAAAAGCATCATTGAGCAGATCAGCAGCGGAATTAGGGAGACAACCAGGAACGCCCCAAACAACCTGCCGCGAAAGGAGCGGGACAGTAATTTTCTCATGGCTCCTCCTCGCTCCCAAGGTAAAACGCCCAATTCATGAGGATAGCGTCCCGGTTTTGGCTGACCCAGCCCACGTCGTAGTCCACCAATGATATCTTTTCCAAATCGTTGAGTCCTCGGATCGGCTCAACGTCAAGGCGGACGGAGCGGCGGTAAAACCGCTCCGCCAACATCTGCTGTACGTCCCGGCTCACGGTGAAATCCAAAAATCGCTTGGCGTTCTCCTCATGGGGCGCCCCGTGTACCAAAGCGCTGCCGTCGGGTACGGAGCTGGTGCCGTCGGTGGGATAGACCAGCGCGATATCGTCCCCAGCGGCAATCCTCTTTAGCGCGGTCTCCTCCAGCGTGACCCCTACCCAGTCGGTTCCGTTCGCCACCGAGGTAAGCACCGCCCCCGAATTGTCCAGCTGCTGCCCGTCCACATTGGAGGCAAAGCGCCGCAGCTCCTCCTGGCTCATACCCAGCGCGTACAAAAGCGTAACCACACCGGTGAAACTGGAACCCGATACACTCGGGTCGGCAACGGCGATCTTCCCCCGGAATTTGGGCAAAAGCAGGTCTTCCCAGCAGGTGACCGCCTGAGCGCTCACCAGCTTGGTGTTGTAGATCAGCACGACGGGGAGGGACGAAAACGGAGTCCACAGGTCGTCACTGGCGCGGAATTGCTCTTGGAGGCTCTCCGACTCGGCGCAGGTATATGGGGTTAAGCTCTCCCGATAAGACTCCAGGCTCTCCACCCCGCCACCGAACATTACATCGGCTTGGGGGCGGTCCCCCTCCTGGGCTATGCGCTCCAGCAGCTCGTTCGTGCCCCCGGACACGACGTCTACCCAGATACCCGTGCGCTCCTCGAATTCCTTTACGATCGGCCCCCACACCTCTTCCTTGTGCGACGTGTAGATCACCAGCCGCTGCCCCTCCTCGGGGGCGTAGCCGAGGGGCGGTTGGCGCTCTACCGTGGTACATCCCGACAGCTGCAGCCCCAGAGCTATAACGACCAGTATAGACAGCGCTTTCTTCCCCACCGCGGAACTCCCCCTCCGTCATGGCCCGTCTTGTCTTAAGCAGTATCACCTTAAATCCCGCTCGGATTTGTCGATCATTATAGCATAACCAACAAAAGTTTTCATCTAAATGCTCTATAAATCTCAGAAGAAAACAAAAAAGCACAGTTTTGTCCCATTCTATTTCAGATCGTTTCATGTACAATAGGTACAGTTAAGCCACATCACAACGGCTCAAGTCTATGTAAAATCACAAGGGAGGAAAAGAAATGAAACGGATCGTAGCTCTACTTCTGGCAGTATCCATGTCCCTCACGCTGGTCTCTTGCGGCAGCACGTCGGGGGGGAGCACCACCACACCTCAGGCAAGCGGCACTTCTCCCAGCCCAAGCCCAAGCAGCACTCCCACCCCCACCCCTGAAAACCTAACTGCTACCCAGAAAATCATCCAGGAAGCTCAGAGCATGACCATGGAAGAGCTTGCTAAGAAAGCCATCGAGGAGTCCAACGGCAAAATGTTTTACGGCGTCGGCAATTCTAGCCGCGGCAAGAGCGCTCTGCCTCTGTTCATCGAGTACCTCCAGAGCGTTGACCCCAGCTACAGCATGGAGTTCGAGTGGCAGCAGCCCAAGAACAACAAGATTTTCGACCAGCTCACCGCCGATTCGCTGAAGGGCACCGGCACTTTCGCCATGACCCTGATCCAGGATGGAAACCAGATCCAGTCCAAGATGGTTCAGACCGGTATCCTGGACACCTTCATCCCCAAGGACTGGGCGGATTCCAACGGCACCACTGCCGAAATGTACAACGGTTTTCTCCCCCTTCAAACGCTGAACAAGGTTTTTTTGTACAACAATGCCGGTTCCAAGTCATATGACAACTGCTGGGACTTTGTGGCCGAGGGCGCGCACGGCCTATTCATGGACATCGACTCCGAAATCGTGGGCAAAAACTTCCTCTACATGCTGACCCGTGACGACTACGCCGCCTGGTTGAAGGAGGCCTTCGAGGCCCTGCCCGCCGAGGATCAGGCATACTTCCAGCCCACCATCAACGACATGGCGGCCGATGCCGCCGACCTCGGCCTGGGCGCCGACGGCAAGTACGCCCTGGCCTGGATTAAGCTGTGGGTAGAGTCCTACAACGCGCAGACCGACGACGGCCCCATCTGCAATACGCTGGTCGACAAGTCCGCCGCCGATCAGTTCGGCCTGCTTGTGTACTCCAAGCTGCGCTCCGTAGAGGAGTCCAGCTCCGTGTCCGTCAACAACGTCAACGTGGCCGCCTATGACGACGGCTATCAGGGCATCGGCGGCTTTGGCTACTGCCATTACCTGTTCGTCACCGACAACAGTCCCCTCCCCTGGACCGCATGCGCCTTCCTCGCCTATATGACCTGCACCGCCGACGGTTTCTCCGCCTGGGGCAAAGACATGGGCGGCTACAGCTCCAACCCCACCGTGGCCGCTGAGAACGAAGAGACTTACCACCACCAGACCGGCGGCATGGCCGAGGACGGCACCACCGTGGAATTCCCCGCCAAGAACGATCGGGGCTACGACTGGTGGACCACCGACGGCAAGCTCGTCTTGGAGGACCCCGAATACTGCGCCGACGTGGCTTTCACCGTGGGCAGCTGGGTCGAGATGCTAACCAAGTACAGCGCCGGCTAAACCCACTCGCCCAGCGCGACAGTATTGTAAGACGCAAAAAGCGCCCCTGGAAGTGGGTGAGACCCGCCGTATCCAGGGGCGCTCTTCCATCCCGCGTAAAGGAGAGATTTCATGGAGCATTCAACGATTCCGCGGGTCGACCGGTCCGCCGTCCGCCTGAATAAGGTTAGGACCTTCTTCTCTAAACCCCATAACGTCATCCTCCTGCTCATGGGCATCGTGTTGACGGTGACCACCGTGGCCCCCATCGTCGCCATCGTGGAGGACACCTTCAAAATCCACCCGGGCACCATAGACGCCCACCTCACCGGCCAGGCCGCGGGCTATACCCTGGTCAACTACATTGACCTCTTTACCAGCCGTATGGCCAGAACCAACCTCTGGGCCCCTCTGCTAAACACCATTTTGCTGGCTGTGGGCACCTGTGTGGTCTCCATCCTCTTTGGCGGGCTGTTTGCTTTCCTCATCACCCGCACCAATCTGCCATGGCGCAAATATTTAAGCTCGATCTTCATCTTCCCCTACATCATGCCCCAATGGACGCTGGCCGTGGTGTGGCAGAACATGTTCAACTCCAATGCCGTCACCGGCACCTCCAACGGTCTGCTGGCCGCCACCACGGGCATAGCCATGCCCATGTGGTGGTGCAAGGGCCTGTTCCCCAGCCTGGTGGTGCTGGGCCTGCACTACGCGCCCTTCGCCTACATATTAATCGGCGGCATCTTCCGCAACATGGACGCCAACCTTGAGGAGGCCGCCACCATTCTGGACACGCCCAGATGGAAAATCATGTGCAGGATTACGCTGCCCATGGTCAAGCCCGCCATCCTTTCCACCATCCTGCTGGTCTTCGGCAGCGCCATGGGCTCCTACCCTGTTCCACATTACCTGGGCCTTACCACCCTGTCCACCAAATATGTGTCCATGAACTCCAAGTACACCGGAGAGGCCAGTATCCTGGCTATCATCATGATGTTTTTCGGCGTGGCTATCATGCTGCTCAATCAACTCAGCCTACAGAGCCGCAAGAGCTACACCACGGTCACCGGCAAATCCGGTCAGATTTCCAAAACCAACTTAGGGCGGGTCGGGAAGTATGTCATCGCCTTAGCGCTGGTGGCCGTCACTTTCTTTACCAGCATCTTCCCCATCGTCTCCTTCGCCTTTGAGACGTTTCTGCCCAACCCCGGCGACTACTCCTTCCTGTACACCGGTGACCCGGACAATCTGACCACCAAGTGGTGGACCACCAGTGAAAACATCACTGAGAACGGCATGTACGGACAGAAGGGCATCCTCTATAACAACACCATCTGGAACGCCTTCAAGGGCACCATCTGGGTCAGCGTGTGCTGCGCTCTGCTGGCGGGCACCATCGGTACTCTCATTGGCTACGCCGTGTCCAAGAACCGACGAAGTAAGTGGGCAAATTACGTCAACAGTGTGGCGTTTCTTCCCTATTTGATGCCCTCCATCGCCGTCGGCGTCGCGTTCTTTATCCTGTTTTCCAGTGAGCACATCAACCTCTTCAACACCTATACAATCTTGATCGTCGTGGGTACCATCAAATACATCCCCTTTGCCAGCCGCAGCTCCCTGAACTCCATGCTCCAGCTGTCCGGCGAGATCGAGGAGGCGGCAATCATTCAGGACATTCCCTGGATCAAACGAATGACCCGCATCATTATCCCCATTCAGAAGTCTTCCATTATAAGCGGCTACCTGCTCCCCTTCATGACCTGTCTGCGGGAGCTGTCCCTGTTCATGCTGCTGTGCGTCCAGGGTTTTATCCTTTCCACCACCTTGGACTACTTCGATGAAATGGGCCTATACGCATTCTCCAGCGGCATCAACCTGATTTTAATCGTCACCATTCTGGTGTGCAACACACTGGTCAACAAGGTCACCGGCGCCAGTCTGGACAAGGGAATAGGGGGTTAAACATGCCTGCCATCAAATTAGAGCAAGTGACTAAGCACTGGGGTAAGTTTTACGCCGTGGACAACCTGGATTTGGTTATTGATAACAACGCGTTTGTAACCCTGCTGGGCCCCTCCGGCTGCGGGAAAACCACCACATTGCGTATGATTGCCGGCCTGGAGACCCCCACCAGTGGCCGCATTACCATTGGAGACCAGGTGGTGTTCGACAGTGCCCTGGGCATCAACATCCCCGCCAACAAGCGCAAGGTGGGATTTCTCTTCCAGAACTATGCCCTGTGGCCCAACATGACGGTGTATGAGAACATCGCCTTCGGCCTCTCCAACATTAAGGAGTCCCTCCCAAAGATCGACTTTGAGGCAAAGAACGCGGCCCGCCTTGCCGAAATTTTGAAAAAGCCCGGCGAGGTGGTCCGAATTCTGGCGGACTGCCGGGATAAGAAGGGCAAAATCGATGAAAAGAAAGCCTACATAAAGTTTATCGATACCTTCAGCATCTCCATGTATACCGCGAAAAAGCTGTTTGACTACCACTTAGAGTCGGGCAAGGATATCTCCCATGAGCTTGCCGCCCTGCAATCCAAAGTAGACTCCGCGCGGAACGCGGAGACCCTGAATGAGCGCTTCGAGGTACTCCAGAATGGCCGGGTGATCACGGAGATGCGCAAGCTCGCCGCCGAGGAAATCGACCTTGCGGTCCGCCGGGTGTCCCGCATCGTAAAAATCGGGATGTTCATGGAGCGCTACCCCGCGGAGCTGTCCGGAGGGCAGCAGCAGCGCGTGGCAATTGCCCGCACTCTGGCTCCCGAGCCCTCAGTGCTGTTTATGGACGAGCCGCTCAGCAACCTGGACGCCAAGCTGCGCCTGGAGATGCGCTATGAGCTGCAGCGGCTCCACGTGGAGACGGGGTCCACATTCGTCTACGTGACCCACGACCAGATGGAGGCCATGACTCTAGCCACACAGATCTGTCTCATCAATAACGGCGTCCTGCAGCAATACGACGCCCCTCTCACTGTCTATAATAGGCCAAACAACCTCTTCGTGGCCGACTTCGTGGGCAACCCCTCCATTAATTTTGTAGAGGCCAAAGGGAATCAGGCCCCAGACGGATCCGTTGACCTAACCGTATTTACCGGCCGAAGCGCCAAATTTCGACCCGCTACCCCCATCGATCTGGCCGGCTGGTTCCAGGCCCGGGACGAGCAGGAGGCCGCCCTGTCCGAGGAATACGGGAAGCGGGCTGCAGAGAAGTCCTACGTCGAAAAGGGCAACAAGGACGAGACTTTCCGCTATCATATTGCCAAGGTGGTGGAGGACGACGACGCGCTCCAGGACGAGCCCATCTTCACCAACGAGGACCTAGTGCTGGGCATTCGCCCCGAGTTCCTGGATATCATGGACGATGGCGCGCTGGAGGGCGAGATCTACGGTGCCATGCCCACGGGCATGGAGTCCACCATCAAGGTGAGGGTGGATGATTTTCTCCTTACCGGCGTCATTTTCGGCAGCTCCCTGTTCACCATCGGCGCTAAAATACCCATCTCCATATCTGGCGACAATATTATGCTTTTTGACCGAAAGAGCGGCAAGTGTATCGCCTTTGGCAGTCTGGTGTTTTGATTCTTCCCACAGGCGTCCCGCCAGTGATAACGCAGTTAAAGATTTCAAGCAGTACAACACAATCAAGAAAAGATACTTGATGATCCTCTGCGCTTCTTTGTTCCCCGCAGCAAAAATAAAGAAGAGGGCAGCTATAGCCGCCCTCTTGCTTTTAGTTTCGAACCGTTATTCGCAGTAGCTTTTCTGAATATATTCGCTGGTAAACGCTCTCATAAGCGAAAAATAGCCCAATTCAAATTTTACCCGGTCCCCCACCTGATAATCTCTTTGACTGTCGGTGATATCGAGCATCATATGATCGCTGCTGGCACCCAACATTTGAATGCCCTGATCTACTGGCTGCATTGTCTCAATATCGCAATCCTGCTTACCCAGGGCCAGGATCGCTTTTTTACGAATGCCGTGGTCCGCCGGTATGGGGGGATAACGGCCATAACTGTCCACTCCGACTTCCCCCCAGGGGAGAGATGGCTTCTCTTTTAGCTCTATGATCTCCGCACTTAAAATAAACGCGTCCCGCTGGGTATCTCTCAAAAAAGAGTAGCAGCATCTCTCTTTTCCAAACAGCAAGCTCTCTCCCAGTCTGAGATTGTTGATACCATTGGAGAGGCCCCCTTCCATCATCAGGTGCAGCGTTGCAGAGTTTCCACCGCTTACCACCGGTATCCCATTCAAAGGCAGCTGTGCGGCCAGGGCCTGAAGCCGCGACATCTTTTCCGTATCCGGGCGGATAAATGAAAAGCAGCCGAGGTTAGTTCCAACCCCATATAGCCTGACATGCTTGAGCTTGGCAGCCTTCCTTGCTGTGCTAAGCAGCTCTTTAGTATCCACATACCCCTCCCGGAGGTCACCCAGGTCTGCCATCAATATGATTTTATGTACTTTCCCCTGCCTGTCCGCCGCTTTGTCCAGCGCTTCGATGACAGACCATTCTGAGTTCAGGGATACATCAGCATATGTTACCGTTTCGTCAGTTTCAGAGAGCATAGGCATTCGAATCAGCCATTTTTCTGCTTTGAAACTCTCCAGTTTTTTTAGATTTTGAATTCTTGAATCACCTAATTTACTGATTCCGGAATCCAAAAAGGCCTCCGCAATCTGCGGCTGAGCGGCAAAAGCCTTTGTAACGCCCGTGATCTCTACCCCGTAATCGCCGCAGAGTTTCCGTATTGTCGCCGTATTCCTTCTAATAATATCCAGATGGATATCCAGTCTGGGAAAGCTCATGTATGTCTCCAAATTGCCATATTGGCTTTCAACTCTTTACTTCAGCAGCGCCTTCATCAATGCCATATAGCATGAAACCGCCCCTGCAAGCTGCGAAATTTCTATGTATTCATCCGCTGTGTGAGCCAGATCCTCTCTGGAGGGCCCTAGTCCGATTGTCGGAATTCCCTCTTTCCCCGCATAGTAACTTCCATTTGTGCAAAAATCGTACACTGTTACTTCCGGGCCAAAGCCCGCCGCCCGAAGCTCTTCCAGACAGGACTGTACAAAAGCGTCCTCTTTTTCAAACAACCACGCAGGGAAGAATTTTTCTGCCGATATTTCTTTCCCGGTGTAGCACCTTCCACTTCCACAGGCATAGGACACCTTGGCGGTTACGGAGGTATCGGCTTTCTCCAGAGTTTCCAGGCATGCTTGAATCGGTTCAAGTATGCTTTCCTTTGTCTCACCAACCAAAGTCCGCCGATCATAAGTTGCCTTACAGTATGCAGGCACACAGCTGCTGCCGGGATAGGGCTCTGACTTGACATCAGTCAGCACCAGAATTCCCCGACTAAGTGCCGGATGTTCTTCCACAGGCAGTTTGCTGATCTCTTCTATGACCTTGCACATACTTAAAACTGCGTTGTTCCCCTTTTCGGGGTGAGCGCTGTGCGCGGTGGTTCCAAAGGTCTCCACGACAATTTCTGCCCGCCCGCGCTGCCCTATCTTTACATTAAGATTGGACGCTTCGCCAATGACCACATAGTCCGGGCGATACCGATCACACACATATTTTGATGCAACGCCTTCAAAAAGCTCTTCCTGCACAATCCCCGCAATCACAACTTTACCAGGGAAGTCACGCCCTGTTTTATCGGCAAACAGGGCTGCCGCGCATGCCATGGCGGCGACGGCGCCCTTCATATCGGAAGTCCCTCGCCCATAGATACGGCCATCCCGGATTTTGGCACCGAAGGGGTCCTCGACCCACTCCGTTTCATTCACCGGCACGGTATCCATGTGCCCGTCAAATACGATGCAGGGCCCTGGTCGGTTGCCATTAATAATGCCTGTCATATTTCCGCAGGCATCCGCTTCGATTTCATCAAATTCTCTTTTTTGAAAATATGCCTTTAACACTTCGGCCGTGGCATCCTCATGACCGGAATAGCCCTTCATACGAATCAAGCTCTGGCATAGTTCAATTACTTCCTGCTCTTCCTGATAATTTAGCATTTTATACCCCCGCATATAACTGCTCCGCCTTGGCTGTAACCGCAGCCTCCAGGATGTCGGCACAGCCTTTTACGCCCAGCGTTTCTCTGTTTAAGAAAATATCTTTACCAGAGGTCTGTTTCCATTTGCCGTTTGAATAATAGGAACAGTAATCTTTTCGAGCCATATCCATCCGGCTTACCATCTTTTTTGCCGCGTTTTCGGACATGTCGTATTTCTTTTTGATATTATCTACGCGAAACTCAAGCGGAGCAAAAACAAGCACCTTGATTACATACGGTTCGTTCCGCAGCAAATAGTCAGAAAGCCGCCCAACAATAACGCAGGATTCAGAAGCCGCGGCATTGCGAATAATCGAATTCTCCATTTCAAAAAGCTGATCACTTTTATTGGATAGGCCCATACTTAGCATAAGGTAGGGCTCAAAAAATCGCTCCGATACTTTTTCATCCGCATCCTGCAAAGAGACCTTTTCTGTCCCTTTTTTCTGTGCCGCTTTCCCCAATATATCTTTGTCGTATAGCTTAATGCCGAGACGGTCGGCAAGTACTTTGCCAATTTCATAGCCTTCTGCACCAAACTCACGGCTGATGGTCACAACAATATGTTTATCCATTTTGCTCACCGCCTCGTATTCTTGCCGCCCTTTTCCCGAAAGTAATGCACACCGCTTACCGCAGGATTACAGAACGCTGGACAAAAACGCCTTGCACCTTTCTGTTTTGGGACGATCAAACATCTCCTTAGGAGGCGCTTCCTCCAGAATGTACCCGCCGTCCATAAACATCACGCGATTGGCCACATCCCTGGCAAATCCCATCTCATGGGTGACCACCATCATTGTCATACCATCTTTGGCCAATCTTTTCATAACGTCCAGCACCTCTCCCACCATTTCTGGGTCCAACGCGCTGGTCGGTTCATCAAACAGCAGGATCTTAGGATTCATCTCCAGTGCCCGCGCAATGGCCACGCGCTGCTTTTGTCCGCCGGACAAGGTTGCCGGATATACATCCCGTTTATCCAGCAGTCCAACTCTGGACAATAACTCCTCCGCCTTTTTCACCGCCTCCGCTCTGCTGTATTTTCTGAGCATCACGGGCGCCAACGTTATATTTTGAATTACGGTGTAATTGGGAAACAAGTTGAAGTGCTGGAATACCATCCCGATATTTTCTCTGAAATGATTGATGTTTTCAATCTTCTGTACCTCTTCTTCCAGAACCCTGATCGTACCGCCCTGAATGCTTTCCAGCCCGTTGAGGCAGCGCAGCATTGTGGATTTCCCTGAGCCGGAGGGGCCAATTAAGCAAACGACTTCTCCCTCTTCCACGGAAAACGAGATATCTTTCAGCACCTCGAGCTCTCCAAATAACTTTCTTACATTTCTTGCATCAATAATCGGCGCCATATGTCCACCTCATTTCATCACCGTTTGTCATAGCTCATTTTTCTTTCAACAATTTTGGATAGATATGTAAGGAACGCAATTACAATCAAATAGATGATAGCGGCATAGGAATACAGTTCAAACGCCTTATAAGTTCTTGCAATGACGACTTTTGCCGTCATTGTCAGTTCATTTACACTGATGGCTGAAAGAATTGCCGTATCCTTAAGACTGCTGATAAACTGATTCATCAAGGAGGGCGTCATAATTTTAAAAGCCTGAGGCAAAATGATTTTGCGCATCGTCTGAAAGTAGCTTAACCCAAGACTTCTTGCTGCCTCTGTCTGCCCGAAATCAATTGCTTGGATACCTGCTCTGAAAATTTCCGCCATGTATGCCGATGCATTGATTGCAAGGATGAGGATAGCGCTGCTAACCAAGCTTATGGAGTTCTTGATTATGCCAAAATATAAAAACAAGGCCAGAATCATCAGCGGTATGCCACGCACAAGCGTAATATAAGCAGTACTGATCTTCTGCAGCACCTTTACGCCGCTGATAGAAAAAATACATAGAATAATACCAATCACGACCGAAAGGAAAATCCCCCCGATCGCAATTATAAGCGTTAGTTTTAGTCCACCCAAAAGGGCGGGAAGGTACTTCCAAAAAGTTATAAAATAGTCAACCATTGTTTCATCTCCTTTGAAATTGGGGAAAGGCGATCATTTCGCCTTTCCCCAATTTCTATCTAGGCAGGTGTTAACTGTTCTTATTTGTAATTGTTGACAATCTTATCGTACGTACCATTTGCGCGGACTGCGGCAAGGCCCTCGTTGAACATGGCAAGAAGCGTCGCGTTCTCACTCTTCTTCACAGCGAAACCATTCTGGGGCGCTTCTTCAAT
The DNA here is from genome assembly GCA_900079765.1 of uncultured Eubacteriales bacterium. Classification (NCBI taxonomy): domain Bacteria; kingdom Bacillati; phylum Bacillota; class Clostridia; order Eubacteriales; species uncultured Eubacteriales bacterium. The sequence continues at coordinate 3,154,404 of LT599017.1, forward strand.
GGCGTCGATAGCCACTTTCAGGCTCCCCTGCTCGCCAATGGCAATCTGATAGCCGATTACCGGATAATCCTCAATCAGAAAATCGGCCTGCTTGTTGGAAACAGCAAGCATCATACTGGCGGAATCGGGGTATACCGACACCGTGAACCCATATTTGTCCGCATTGTCCTGGCACCAGTTCATTCCGGTAGTGCCTTCTTTGCAGGCAGCAACCTTGCCCTTCAGATCCTCGAAGGAAGAAATGCTCGTGTCGTCCTTGTTCACAACCAAAGCGGAGCCGGACTCGTAATAACCGTCAGAAAAATCGACGCTCTGTTTGCGCTCTTCGGTGATATTCATACCTGCGATGGAGCCGTCAATGGTTCCGGAAACAAGCGCGGGAATAATACCTGAGAAATCCATGGGGGTCAGCTCATACTTGAATCCCTCGTACTGTGCAACCGCGTCCAAAAGCTCAACATCAATGCCATAGTAATCTCCCATGCCGTTGGCGGAGGTAACTACCGTACCGGGCGCCTTTTCCCCATCCCCCAACTGAATGGAGAACGGAGCATACGCCGCATCACAGGCGATTTTATATACAGTCCCGTCATAATCCGCATTAGCGGTAGGCCCTCCGGAAGATGCAGTTCCAGCCGGGGGTGCGCTGGGCGAGGCGCTTGCTTGCGGGCTGGATGCGGGCTTGCCTGCACAGCCTGCTAGCATGCCCACGGTCAGTAATGCAGTGAGCGACAGAACAAAAGACTTTTTCATAACAACTCTTCCTCCCAGAAAAGAAAAGACAATGAGGTCAATACGTAACACGTATCGACCTCATTGTCTTAAGAATGGATTAATTATAATACTGGCTTCTGCCGCGAGTCAATCAGCACCTTTACCAAAAAGGCATACTCAAATGATATAAAAGTCTATCACATAGAATATCCACCGGCGTAGCCTCACGCCTGTTTTTCCCCGTTCTGGATTTTTTCTGAACTAATTTCCTGTATCAAACCATCTGTTGGGAAACGCAGCATAGAGCTATCCCCTCTTAAGGGAAAAAGCGTTTATCATCGTCGCGTGCCTGCTGGCGGCTGTATTTTATCGGTAATTGCACAGAATACATCAAACCAATGGGACACCTGACCTTTCCCTATCTTTTCGTCTTTGATAAAATACATAAATCGTTGGCATAGAAAGGATGCTCCAAAATGACGTTGTGCACCTGCAACTTTTTTTCAAAAGTACTGAAGAACCATGTCTCGGTCAATGTGCTCATTCCCTCGCTGCCCGATAACGACTGCCTTCATGCGAGTTATGACGAAATCTACCCGGGAGGGCGGCTCTATAAGACCTTATACCTGCTCCATGGGGCTCTGGACGACTACAGCTGCTGGCTCCGGCACACCGCCATTGAGCGCTACGCCGAGGAAAAAGGGATCGCCGTAGTCATGCCCTCTGGTCAAAATGGATTCTATTCCAACGCAAAATATGGTCTCGACTATTTCGACTTCATTACCGAGGAGCTTCCCCGTTTCGTGCAGGGGACTTTTCATCTATCCTCCAGACGGGAGGACAATTATATCGCAGGGCCGTCCATGGGCGGCTACGGCGCCACGAAATGCGCGCTCTCCCGTCCTGACCTGTTCGCCGCCTTTGCCGACCTCTCCGGCGCGGTGGACCCTGGCGATCTGGAGCCCCGCATGAAATCCATGGGTTTCGACTTTTTCCGATACGATCTTATTTTCGGCGGCTCCGAACAGGTAACTGGAACGAAAGACGATCTATACCAGCTGGCCCGAGCCCTGAAGAATGCGGCACAGAAACCCGCAGCATGGGTCTTCTGTGGTTTGGAAGACACTGCAAACTATGATATGAACCGTCGCCTTTATGACGCGCTGGCCGCATCCGGTTTTCAGTCCACATTCCATGACGGGCATGGTGGACATAACTGGCCTTACTGGGATGCCTGTATCAAAACTTTCCTTGAAGAACTGCCGTTCTGAATTTACGATAAAAGTGCTCCGGCCCAGCAGGGCCGGAGCACTTTTTACTTCTCTGCATAAAGTTTTGGGGCCTCTTCCGGCGTCTCTTCCAACGTATGGAGCGAGTTGTCAATATGCATACGCGCATAGATACCCGCCAACTCAGCATTCCCCTGTTCGATACAGCTAAGAATCATGCCGTGGTACTGAATAGCGTGCTCGGGGCCGACGCTGCTGTAAAGCGCGCTCTGATGCTCCCGCAGAAGATCGGTAAGAAGATCGGAGATTTGAGCGATGATCGGGTTGCGCGTCCCTTTGGCAATCAAATCATGAAATTCGTTGTCCAAATAGCGAAAGCGCTCATGGTCAGAGGACGCCTCCGACATCTCACTGTAGTTTTTTCGAAGCTTTGCAATATCCTCTTGTGTGCATTTTTGAATAAAAAGCTCAGTGCTGTAAGAATCGAACATTCTCCGAAACTCCAGCACCGTCTTCATCGTATGGCGGGTAACCGGATAATAGATCAGGCCGCTGAGAGAGGTCTGCTCAAACTCCTCCACATAGGTCCCAGATCCCTGAAGCTTACGCAGAACCCGCAGCGCACTCAGCTTCTCGATAGCCTGTCGGACCGCCGCGCGGCTGACGCCAAGCTCCTGGCAGAGCTGGGTCTCGGTGGCTATTTTCGTACCAGGCACCCACTGCCGTGTTTTTATCTTGTGTGTAATGTATTCAAATACCTGATTGGTTGCCTGTGTGCTATACGGCATATCGGGCCGCCCTCCCTCAGTCACACTTTTCCTAATTGCTATTATTCTACCATTTTCGCCCTATCATTGCAAGAACAAGGCGGGGCATCCCCGCCTTGTCCCTGTCATTTTCTCTTACCCCTGCTCAGCCTTTGCAATCTTACCGTGTTTCATGCGGTTTTTCTTCCTGCGTACGGAGGAGGAATATGCCGCCAGACCAATCAGCGTGGCAATATAGGGCAGTGCCTGCACCGCTTCCGCGGGGACGTTCAGTGTCTGGAGCACGTTGGAGAGCGCATTGGCGACGCCAAAGGCCAGAGCGGCCAGGAAAGTCGGCAGGGGCGCCGCGCCGCCCAGGTTCTGCGCTGCAATACCCATAAAGCCGCGGCCGGCCACCATGTCGCGGGCAAACCAGGAGAGGTAGCCCATGGACATATAGATACCGCCAAAGGAGGCAATCACACCACTGATGATTAGCGTAGTAAACTTGGTCTTTACCACGTTGATACCCACGCTGGCTGCGGCATTGGGGTTTTCGCCCACGGTACGGATACGAAGGCCAAGCGCGGTTTTGAATACCAGCAGCCACACCACAATCACGCATACGAAGCTGAGATAGGTCAGCACATTGTGTCCGGACAGAATCGTTCCCAGGATGGGAATGTCCTTAATGACGGGAATTTCAATATTGGGGAAAGTCAAGCTGGGAAGCGAGGTGGAGAGGCCCTTATCGTTAACGAGCACATAGAGCATGAACACTGTGCCGCCCGAAGCGAAGGTATTTAGCGCAATGCCGGTCAGAACCACATTCGCGTTCAGTACCAGGTTGAAGTAGCCCAAGAGCAGCATGATTGAGACGCCGCCGGCAAGGCCGGCAAGCAGTCCCACGAAGAGATTCTGGGAATAGGCGCTGCCTACCACACCGCAGAAGGCGGCGGTGAGCATACAGCCTTCAAACGCGATATGGAGACACCCGCCGCGGTTGCAGACCAGAGCGGCCAGGGCTGCGAAGAGGAGCGGCGTGGTCACACGGATGACTGAAAACAGGAAGTCGGCGGAGAAAATTGCGGCAAACAGACTACTCATGCGGCAACCTCCCCTTTCGCGGCAAGCTGTTTCTCAGCGGCTTCCACCAGTTTCTTATGCTTGAGTCTGTGGAGGAAACGCTCTGCTACCACCAGCATGATAATGATCGCCTGGATAATGTTGACCAGTTCGATGGGGATATCGTTGGTGCGAGCCATCACGTCGGCACCCACGCGGACGTACGCGAGGAACAGGGCGGCCAAGGGCACCAGCTTGGGGTTGTAGCCCGCGATGATGCCCACCAGGATGCCATCGAAACCGTGGTTGGTCAGGCCCTGATACTGGAAACGCTTATACATGCCCAGCACTTCCACCGCGCCGCCGATGCCGGCGATGGCGCCGCCCAGAAGCTGGGCGTTCATCAGGATACGCTTGACCGGCATGCCGGAGTAGGTTGCAAAGTCCATGTTCTTGCCCACGATGCGGATCTCATAGCCGCGCTTGCTGCGGTAGAGATAGAAGTAGCCCAGTATCACCACGACGATACCAATCACGATGCCGGCATGGACGCTGGTGCCCTCCAGCAGGCGGGGCAGCTTTGCGTTATCTGCAAATTTATAGGAGGCGAGATAGCCCGCCGCCGGATCGCGGAGAATATGGTTAATGATGCCGAGGCCAAAATAGAGGCACACATAGTTAACCATCAGACTGCTGACCACGGGCTTGGAGTCAAATTTCACGTAGAGCGTGGCAGGGATACCGCAGGCGATGGCGCCGAAAATACCGCCGGCCAGAAGGCAAACAACGATATGGATGACAGGGGGCAGGTTGAGCACGTTGGCTATGATGGTGGCACCCACAGCACCCACGAAAAAACCGCCCTCGACTGCCATATTGGTCTGGTTCGCTGAGAAAATAAGGCAGACTGCTACGCCGGTGAAGAGCAGAGGTGTCATCATCTCCACGATGTTGCCCATACGGCGCATGGTAGAGATGGGGCCCAGGATAAAGCTGTGCAGCGCGCTCAGCGGGTCGTCTGTGATAACCAAAATGATGGCAAAAGCGATACCCAGAGCGATGGCAACGGCCAGCAGCATGCGCAGGATATTGAACTCTTTTTCAATTTCCTTGGGAGATTTGAGCTTCTTATCGTTCTTAGTCATCGTACGCCACGCTCCTAATCTCTTCCGGCGTCATTTTCTTAATGCCAAGCATGTACTCGCCCAGCTCGTCCTCAGACACCGATTGAGCGTCTTTGAACCACGCCGCAATCTGGCCGTCGCTCATGACCAGAAGGCTGTCGCTCACCTCCATGACCTCGTTGAGGTCGGCGCTGATCAGGAGTACTCCCGCACCCTTATCCCGAAGCTCCACGAGCTTTTTCCGGATAAAGTCGGATGCGCCGATATCAATGCCGCGGGTAGGCTGATTGGCAATGATCAACATGGAGTCCGAGGTAAATTCCCGGGCGGCGACCACCTTTTGCATGTTTCCGCCGGACAGCATGCGGATGGGCTGGTCCTTGCCATCGCACTTAACGTTAAAGGCCTCAATCAGCTCATCGGCCAGATTATCCACCTTTTTCCGGTCCATCAGAATGCCCTTCTGGAATCCGGGCTTATAGTACCGGTCAGAGACTATATTTTCCGAAATTGCGCCGTCACCCACAATGCCGTAGGTCATTCTGTCCTCGGAGATGTGGGCCACGCCCGCCTCCCGGATCTGGCGGATGCTGTGCTTGCGCACGTCGATAGCCGTGGTGCCGACTGTCACGTCTCCTTCAAAGCTCTTGTCCATGCCGGTGACGATTTCACTGAGCTCCTTCTGTCCGTTACCCTCAACACCTGCGATTCCGATGATCTCACCGCGGCGGACGCGGAAGCTCACGCCGTCCAGCACCTTCTTCGCGCCGCTGGTACCCATCTTGGACACGCAGCGCACATCCAGCACGGTCTCACCAGGTTTCGGCTTTTCCTTGTCGATCTTCAGCACCACGTCGCGGCCAACCATCATGCGGGAAATGTCCTGCTCTGTGACATTTTTAATCTCTTCCACGCCAATGGTGCGTCCGGCACGCATAACGGTGACCCGGTCGCACAGGTCGGTGACCTCCTGCAGTTTGTGGGAGATAAAGATAACGGTATAGCCCTCTTTCTTTAGGTCCTTAAGCTCCACAAAAAGCTCCTTGGTCTCCTGCGGTGTGAGCACGGCGGTGGGCTCGTCCAAAATTAGAATACGCGCGCCGCGTACCAGGGCTTTGAGTATCTCTACCTTCTGCTTCTGTCCGACCGACAGGTCCTCGATCTTTGCCAGCGGTTCCACTAAAAAGTTATACTTTTTGGCGGCCTCGGCGGTAATTCGGACTGCCTCGTCCATATCAAAAAGTCCGTTCTTTTTTGGCTCCATGCCAATGACCAGATTTTCCGCAACAGTGAGAGAGGGTACGAGCATAAAGTGCTGGTACACCATACCGATTCCATACTGAATCGCTACGGTTGGGTTTTCGATGTGGACCTCCTCGCCTTTCAGCAGGATGCGTCCTCCCTCAGGCTTTTCCACGCCGAACAAAACCTTCATTAGGGTACTCTTGCCCGCGCCATTTTCTCCAACAAGCGCGTGGATCTCGCCTTCATTTACATGGAGGTTCACGTCCTTGTTCGCTACAAAGCCGTTTGAGTAGACCTTGGTTATATTCTCCATCGCCAGGATATTTGCCATCATAAACGATCGCCTCCATGTTTCTCTGCCCATTTTCCAATCGCCCTGCGGCAGTTCTAAAACTGCCACAGGGCGACGGGCCATTCTTTTAGGGGCGCACGGAATCGCGGATGCCGTTGAGCGTGTCGTTGTCCATGCCGACGGCGGTCTGAACTTTGATCTCGCCGTTGGCGACCTTCTCCTGCAGCTCCTTCAGCTGGTTGATCTGGTCCTCGCTGAACACGGCGCGGAAGTATTTGTTATCGGCGGCGCCGACGGACCCCTTGGCAAGACCGGCAGTCTCATAGGCGCCCCAGGGCAGAGTGCCCTCCACGGCGGCCTTCAGAGCGTTGTAGACGGTATTGTCGATCATCTTCATCATGGAGGTGACAATGTGCTCGCTGAGGATGGGGTCGCTGTCCTCCAAAACGGTGGCCTGGTCGGCATCAACGCCAATGGCGTAGACGTTCTTCTCCTTGCAGCCCTCCAGCGCGCCTAGTCCGGCGCCGCCTGCAACGGCGAACACAATGTCGGCGCCCTGGTTAATCTGGGCAATGGCCATCTCTTTGGCCTTGGCGGTATCCTTAAAGTCGCCGATGTAGGAAATCAGGACCTTGATCTCGGGGTCAACAGCCTGAGCGCCCTGAATGTAGCCGACGAGGAAGTCGTTGATGGCGGTGTTCTCGCCGCCAGCCACGAAACCGATAACCTTGTCGGGGTTGGCGAGAGGTGCGTCGGAGGTTGTCAGCATGGCGGCGGCGGCGCCCACGACAAAGGAACCCTCGTTCTGCAAATGCTCCATACTATAGATGTTGGGCAGCTCCATATCGTCCTTGGCATCATAGAGAATAAACTTCTTGTCGGGGAACTCCTCGGCTACCGTCTGCATGGACTCGAGGATGTTGTAGGTGCCGCCGATGATGATGTCCCAATCATCGCTCTCAGCGAACTCGGTCATGGTGGGGATCTGCTTGGTAGCGTCACCGTTGAGCTCGACGACCTTGGTGCGGAAACCAAACTCCTCGGCCGCGCGCATAAGGCCTGCGTTGGACAGATCGCAGAAGGACTTGTCACCCAGGTTGGTATTCACAATCATGACCACGCCCACATCGGCGGGGTCCTTGCCGAGACCGGAGGGCTCGCCGCTGGGAGTGGTGCTGGTGGGGGCGGGAGTTCCGCTGGTGCCGGGAGTGGGGGTGTTGCCCCCTGCAGCGGGGCTGCCGCAGCCGGAGAGAAGGCCGAGGGTCAGCGCGAGAGCAAGTGCAAGAGAGGTAAGCTTTTTCATTTCCATGTTCCTCCTTCGTTTTGTTGCGCTTCATTTTTTTATTTTCAATCCCGCTTCGGCAGGGAATGAACGAGGGAAATTATGCGGTGGCGGCACGGTGCCGGTTCAGCAGCGGCGTAAAGAAATGGATGGACCACTGGAGGACGGGGCCCGTGAGCAGCATGGCTATGACCGTTCCGATTCCCCAGGTTGCGGAGAGGAGAATACCTCCTACCACTAGGATGATATCCTGAATGACCTTTGCCTTGGTATAGGAAAACTTCTTTTTAGCACACAGGAGCTTGACCAGCCCTTCCAGCGCCCCGAATCCCCGGTCTACCGCAACGTAAAGTCCCAGGCCGCAGCCCATTAGAATGGTGCCAGCCACTGTGCAGAGCACCCGTGTAACAATGGGCCACTCACAAATCAGAAGACCGCTCAGCATTGGCGTAAAAAGATTTACCCAAAGCCCGATCGTAAAAACGCATAGGACCGTTCCGATGTTGATGTAATTGCGTGCCAAAAAGAAAAGCACTACCAGCAGCACCATATTGGCCACCGTGTTGGCCGTTCCGTAAGAGATGTTGAACACATTATGGATTCCGTCACAAAAAGTTGCCATGGGGCTGCTTCCCAATTCAGCGGCATAAAAAAGTGCCGTCCCAAAGGAAGAAATCATCAAACCAAAAGATATGATAATTATGTCGCGTATAACAGAAATGATATTATCTTTCTTAAAATTCAAAATGAATCCGCCGGTCTCTTTTTTTCCCTTTTTCGGCATAATGTCCTCCGTTTCCCGTCCGTCGTTCATTATAATCGACACTATATCCAACCGTCAAGTCTATACTCACAAAAACATCATACAAATTTCAACCCAAGAACCTGTGGCATTTGCACAAAAAGATATGATGACTATTGCATTCCGCTTACGGTTTGCTATAATACCAGCAAGAGGCGCACAACCGGCGCGGTCTACAATGAAAAAGCAGGGAGCGGATCAGTATGGAAAAGGAACTCATGCATCATATTAAGTGTGGCAAGGGCGATGTGGGGCGTTACGTCATCCTCCCGGGCGACCCTGGCCGGGTCGAGAAAATTGCCGCTTTTCTGGATAACGCGAAACATGTGACCACCTACCGCGAGTACAACACCTGGACAGGCACTCTGGAAGGCGTGCCCGTCAGCGTCTGCTCCACCGGCATCGGCGGCCCCAGCGCCTCCATCGCCATGGAAGAGCTTATCAAGTGCGGCGCCGACACCTTTATCCGCGTAGGCACCTGCGGCGGGGTGGACGCTTCTTTGATCCCCGGCGATCTTCTCATTCCTACCGGCGCGATCCGCAAGGAGGGTACCGGCCTTGAGTATGTGCCCGTCCAGTACCCCGCCGTGCCCAACTACGAGGTTCTCACCGCTCTCGACGGAGCGGCCGCCAAGCTGGGTTATCGCCACCATATGGGCGTGGTGGAGTGCAAGGACAGCTACTATGGCCAACACGACCCCGACAGTATGCCTGCCGGCGATGAGCTGAAAAGCAAGTGGAAGGCCTGGAAGATGGCCGGCGCGCTGGGCAGCGAGATGGAGAGCGCTACTCTGTTTCTCGTGGCCGGCGTCCGTCGGGTGCGTATGGGCACAGTTCTCCTTCTCTGCCGCAACCGCGAGCGCGAGGCCGTTACTGGACTTACCGAAACCGTATGGGACACCGCATCGGCCATTGAGACTGCCATTGAGGCGCTCCGTTCCATCATCCGCAAGGATAAGGAAACCGGAAAGTAATGGATTGAATTTGAAAAAGGAGACCGCGCCAACTGGCGCGGCCTCCTTTTTTGTTGCCCTATATGAGTCGTGCTCTTTTAAACCCCAGCCCGCGCGCCTCCCGGAGGAGCTCCTCCATCCATACCCTGTGGGGCTGCGGCATGTCGGAGAGCTCCCCCCGCACGCCAAAGGGGCGGAAGGAAATCAGCTTGAGCGGCGTCTCCGCCGTCTCTTCCGGGCCGAGGGTCTGGGCTACTCCCTCCAGAACGGCCTTCACGTCTGCCCGCCCCGGTACGCAGACGTGGCGAACCTCCGTGAGCTTGCCCGCCTTCGCCAGGAACGCGAGGTTCCGCTTCACCGGGCCATTCTCCTCCCCTGTCAGTTGGCGGTGAATCCCGGTGTCCCATGCCTTCACATCCAGCATGACACCGTCGCACACGGCAATAAGCTCCGGGAATGCGGATAACTCCACCATACCGTTGGAATCCATCAGGCAGGAAAGTCCTGCCGCCTTTGATAGGCGAAACAGCTCTGTCAGGAAATCCGGATATAGGGAGCACTCCCCGCCGGAGACGGTAATACCTCGGATAAAGGGGAGGTTCTTCTCTATCTGCACAAAAACCTCTTCCGCCGAGCTCCATTTCACCTTGGGGGATGCGCGGTTCGGACAGGCGGCGATGCAGGCGTCACAGCCCACGCATTTCTCCTCGTTCCACACCACTCTTCCCTCTGCAGACTGGGACAGCGCTCCGCCGGGACAGACCGCAAGGCAGACGCCGCAGCTGTTGCACAGGTTCTGTGTCTCCGGGTTATGGCAGTAGGCGCAGCGGAGGTTACAGCCCTGCAGAAAAACAGCGGTCCGATTTCCCGGCCCATCCACCACACTGCTGGGGATAATTTTATTGACCGGAGCCCGGCTCATTAGACGGACCGGACCTTTCTGTCCTTCAGGCGGTTGAGGCGGTAGTTGGCGCTGCCGTTGATGACGTTGTCCTGCAGAACAACCTCCCCCCGCTCGTACCGCTCCAAATCGCTGCGTTTGACAAGATATCCGGTGACGCGCACCAAATCACCCTGTGCGCCATAGAAGGCGCAGTACTTATCGCCAAGGCTGAACGCGCCCTTCACCAGGTCCAGCAGCGCGGCCGGATTGCGCTCTGCCGTGGAGTCAAAGGGGAAAATGTCGCTGCAGCCCGTGGGGAAAAATTTATGGAATCGGGCGGAGTGGCGCAGATGGTTGTGGATGTTGGCGGGCTCGTCACCCACGGTAATGCGCACGCCGGAGGTAACACCCACGTCGTCGGAAAGGCCCGCCTGGGCATGAAGCAAGAAATGTCCGCCCGCAACTTCGGAATACTTGGCCGGATAGCTCGCGGCAAAGTCCGAGATAACGGTCAGGATACGTTCGGCCAGATCGTCCGCTTCAGCGCTGCTGCCGTACCGCCCCCCCCTACCCGCAAGGAGAAGATTTACGCAGTCGCACAGCCCGGCCACGCCGAACATGCCCACGAAACGCTCTCGCTCCACAAGCCCTTCCTGCACGAGAAAATCGGACTGGAAATAGCCGGAGTCCTCCACCAAGAATCGGATGCGCTCGTTCATATAGTCGCCCAGCGCTTTCAGTGCGTCGGGCAGCAGCTCCGTACAGAAATGCTCCGGGTCCTTAGCAAGCTTTGCCAGCCGCGGCAGTACCACCCGGTTCAGGGTGTACGCCCCGCCCCGGAGCGGGAGGATATTGTAGCAGGAGGAAATACCGTAATCGAAACTGTAGGTGTCCTTGTGTGCCCGGTGATTACAGATAGCCGGGTTGGCGCAGGACAGGGAGCACAAAAGCGCAGCCTCTGCAAAATCATCGGGAGTAAGCTCACTGTCGTACTTAAGCGTCAGGTTGGGAACCTGCAGCTGCAGCTCCTCGACCAGTTCCAGAATAAGCCGTCCCGCCCGGGTGGCCTCCGGGCCCAGGTTGGCGTGGCTGTAAGCGTTGGCGATCGTGCGGTCGCAGAACATGAGGAACCGTCTCAGCGCTGCCTTGGCCGTCTCGTCGTCCACCCCCTCCAGAAAAGGCTCGATCAGCTTATCGATGTTTCCGAGGTACACCGGTTTCGTGGTAATGGAGGGGACATGGCAGTAGAGGATTTCCAGCGCGTTCAGCACCCCCTCCAGGTCCTTGGGCGGGTCCAGCCGTAAAAATTTGCTGCCCTGCCGGACAAACTTTTCATAGTCGGGCATCACGTAGCGGGGGCGGTAGGGCGCTTGTCCCTCGTTTAAGTCGTCCAGCCCGCCGCTCTCCCGGTAGTATTGGTAGCGGGGCGGAACATTGAGCACGTCCAACGTGTTTTCCGCGGCCAGGCAGAGGGCGGTCAGTTTCTGACGGTAGTTCAGGTGGGTGGAAGTGACAATTTCATAGACATTCTGGCTCATAGGAATTCCTCCTCTAAATAATTACGGCAGCACCTCCCTACACAGAAGGCGAAGCCCCTGATACTGCTTTTCATTGACTTTGATTGCCCGTCCCTGGCACGAAATCAGGTTTTCCTTTCGGAAACGGAGCAACGCACGCTGAACGGTCTTGATGCTGAGTCCTGTCTCGTCTGCCATCTGCTGGCGTGCCACATTGAGATGCAAAAGCCCACTTTCTCCGCTTTTCTCCCAGGCCCGGCACAGGTAGATGGACATGCGCTCGACTCCGCTGAGGAAGAGGTAGCTCCGCTCCGTCCCGGTCTGGTCCACCAGCTGGCGGACCATCTGGCAGGTCCTGGAAAAGAGCGCGTCCACATCCCCGCGCACCCATTCAAGGTACGTGCTGCGCGGTAAGGATGCCAAAACGCAGTCCCCCGCGCACACCAGCGTCCCGCGGTAGACCGGGCAGTCGGAGAACACCTCGTATTCGCCAAAAATGGCTGGAGCCGTAAAATGTGCAAAGGCATAAACGCTGCCGCTCTCCATCTCATCCACGCCGCTTACCCGCCCCGCAAGCAGGAGATAGATGTATGTCGCCTCCTCCTGCGCGCGCAGGAGGACCTCACCCTCGCTCATGTGAAAGACCCGTCCTCCGGTTTCCATTTCCTGCCGCAGACTGCGCAGCAAGATCCGAAAGTACTCCCCCGCATAGCCTTCCAGTCCTTCCACATAGGCCTTGATAGCACCCATCGTTCGCTCCTCCTTCGGTGCTTACGCACCAATTCTATGCCCTTATCTTATCAACTAAAAGGACACATGTCCAGTTGCCGGTGAACTCTTTATTTTGCGCGGCTCCAAAGCACGTTTCTCCGCATGAGAAACCTCCCCTGAGCTGAAGCTAAATACGGCCGCTGAGGCTCTGGGGTTCCAGAGCTCCAGCGGCCATATTCTCATGAACGAAGCACTTTAAACGATCAGCCTCACCGGCTGCCTCCCCCTCCGCCGCCGGAAAAACCGCCGCCGCCAATGGAGCTTGCCACGCCGCCCGTCCCATCCATGCTCGGTGCGGAGGCATTCGAGATATGATTTGTCATGGTCATAAAGTATATCATGCTGTAAGCATTGCAGCCATATATGCTTGAGAACGTATCAAAATAGGCGGGATCAAGCGCTTGCATGCTTTCCAGCACCTGTTCTCCTGTATCAAACAGGGCGGCAACCACAAGATAATCTCTCCAAAGCTCCCTTGGCGCAGGCCTGTCTTTATTCTGCTTACGCATTCCCGCCAAGTATTTCTGGAGCCCAAGGATTCTAACCGCTTGTTTGAACCCTGAGTCCGTGAACCGGACGACACCTTTCTCGTCCGTTGCCGCCGCACCTGATTCGATCAGCTCTTTTTGGCCGTCCTCTTGTACGTCTTCTGCCCACCCTGTAAGTTTCTCGTAGAGCTCTTGCGCACTTTCTTCTATGTCAGAGGTCCAAAGAACGCCGTCCCGGTCGGCACCACCGACTAAAATTTGATACAGGGTCCTCTCCGCTCCTTGGAGCGGCGCTTTCTCTGAAGCAAAGACAATTACCTCCTCCTTTTTTGCCTTTTTTATTCCCGGGTTCACTACCCGCTCTTCAATACTGATATACCTTGCCTCCTGCCAGCGAATGAGATAGGCCCCCATAAGCCGCGGGCAAGAAATCTTCCTGCGCAGCAGCGCCATTGCGAAATATATGGCCGGAATACTGCCGCCAAAGGGAATGGACCAAGTTATTTCCATTTCTTTCTGTTTGGGAAGCTTTACTACGGTACCGTCCGCCAGCTTATAGCGCGCCGAAAAAAGTACGGCTAAAAAGGCCGCCAGAAGGACAACAAAAACAACACCCCCGGCTGAAATGGCAAAAACGAACAAGCCTATGCCGGAGTTGCTTTTTTCTGCAGATTCCTGCAGTTCTTCAAATGACACATTCGCCTTAGGCGCCAGCGGGAACAAGTCTTTCTCAAAGCGGCAGAGCACATTCACATAGTTCCCGCCGCTTAGCGCATCAGAGGAGAAAGCGTGAAGTACGCCGTCCCTGCCAATCTCCACCTCACCTGGAAAGCCATACCCCCAAATCCGCGAATTTTCTTCGGTTAGGCGCACATCAGCCAGCCGGATATCAATAACCGCAGATTCAGGCGCGCTGGAAAGCTCGGAAATAAACTGATGGTAAAATCCTGCGTAATCGCCATAGTCCTTTACCAATCCTTCTATGGTGTATTGAATGGTATATTGATGGTTGCCATAGCTGCCAATACCCCAGCAAAGCTCATAACCATCAGACTTTTCTAAAATACCGCAGGTACCGGCTTTTTCTAGCAAAGTTAAGTCCGTGTCCCAGCTGCTTAGCGTCTTATATTGTGTTCCGGACTCGTCCCTTACAAGAAGAGAATGCACGCGCATTCCATCCATGTTGTTGAGCGCCTTATAATATTCCGTGCCGCTGGATACCCCGCGCACATCCCAAATCTCTGTAATAACCGCAGACCCGTCACGCTCCAGCACGGCATTAACCTGGATGGACGGGATGGCGTCCTCTGCTGCAAAGGCCGGAATTGATCCCAGCACAAACAGTATTGCAAACACTACTGAAACAATAAGCAGTCTTTGGCGTCTTAATTTCATGCGTTTTCTCCTTGATTCCTTCTTACTTCACAGCATAGTTCTGTCCTTTTTATTATAGCACCCAAAAACGTGCCGGATCAAGTGCCGCAAAATAACATTACCATAAACTGATATAGGACCAAAATAAATAGCGGACAGCCAACTCCCCTACGAATGCTGCGAGGTCACGCCTCTCGGCGTGAAAAGAATTCGTCCCTTAAGGTACCGGCGGAGGCGTGGGGTGTCTCCGCCGTGAAAACAGCGGCGGTGGGGGACGACGGGCAGCGACCTGGTCGCGCTTGCCGTGATGGGCTATCCCATGGACATGGGCAATGCTACGACTTAGGCCAAAGCGCGGCAAAGCGGGTGAGGGCTCCAACGCGCATGAGGTTACAGCCAGAGCAATTTGCTATTATTAAGGTTATAAGGCGAAATTTTATACGCAAAAGGAAACGGGAATCACAGAAATTGCGGTTCCCGTTCATCTTTTGGGACAGGCCTTGATTTTCCGGTGTTTTTGCCCTTTGGGGATTGCATTTTAATTTCTACTCTGCTATAATAAAGCAACGCTACGGACAACTGTACGTGATGGGAGGACAAACCCGCTGGCGTGATTTAGTGAAGGAGGATATATCCCATGAAGAAACTTCTTGCAATGGCTCTTACCTGTACGATGCTGACAGCCATACTGGCGGGCTGCTCCAACACCCCAAGCGGCGGCAACAACGGTTCCTCTGGCGGCGACGTGGTTAAAATCGGCGTATTCGAGCCCGCCACCGGCGACTCCGGCCCCGGCGGCAAGCAGGAGATGCTCGGCATGCAGTACGCAAATAAGGAGACGCCCACCGTGGACATCGGCGGCAAAACCTACAAGGTCGAACTGGTCTATGCCGACAATGGCTCCTCAACCGACAAGGCACCCACCGCGGCCGCTCAGCTGGTGAGTTCCGGAGTGTCTATCGTCCTGGGCTCTTACGGCTCCGGCGTGTCCATGGCCGGCGGCCCCAAGTTTGAAGAGGCAGGCCTCTGCGCCATCGGCGTCACCTGCACCAACCCCAACGTCACCGCAGGCAACGACTACTACTACCGCATCTGTTTCCTGGACCCCTTCCAGGGCACCATCCTCGCCAACTTTGCTGCTGAGAAGTTCAGCGCCAAGAAGGCCTATTGCCTGGGTGAGCTGGGCAACGAGTACGACCAGGGCCTAATCACCTTCTTCGAGCAGGCCTTTACCGCCAACGGCGGCACCGTGATCAAGGACTCGTTCCCCACCAACAACTCCGACTTTACCTCTTACCTCAACAAGGCCAAGGCCGAGGGCGCCGACGTCATTTTCTGCCCTGTATCCATCGCCTATTCCACTCAGATCGTCAAGCAGGCCGCTTCCCTGGGCATCGAGGCCCCCATCCTGGGCTCCGACACCCTGGACAGCAACATGGTCCTTGAGGCCGCTAAGGGCAGCAGCGTCAAGCTGTACGTTTCCACTTTTTATCAAGAGGGCGGCTCCCCTGAGTTTGATACCGGCATCAAGGAGTACATTAACGGCGACGCTACCGCCAAGACGAATAACGGCGGCAACGATACCATCTCCGCCGTTACCGCCATGGGCTATGATGCCTACTACACCGCGCTCGAGGCTCTGAAGGCCGCCGGCTCCACCGATCTGGCCGCCATCAAGAAGGCCCTCCCCGGTGTGACCTACGATGGAGTCTCCGGTGCCATCGCCTTTGACGAGCAGGGCGACGCCATCCGCGACACCGCTTATATCAAAACCGCCGACACCGCCAACGGCGTTTGGACCCTGGAAACCGTGCAGAAGGCCGGCTAATAGGGCGTTACTTCATGTAATTTTTCGCATGGCGGAGGCCCGTGCCTCCGCCATGCGGCACGTTTATTGGCGCTGAATCATTCCACGCAACCGCAAGGGAGGAAACCCCATGGAATATATCATATCCATCCTGCTCTCCGGTATTTCGGTGGGCGGGCAGTACGCCCTCATTGCCATCGGCTACACCATGGTCTACGGCATCCTGCGCCTCATCAACTTCGCCCATGGCGACGTGTTCATGGTGGCCGGCCTCATGATGGTGTACCTCTCGGCTACGCTGCCACTGCCGCTGGCCGTGCTGCTGGTACTCATTCTCACAGTGATCCTGGGCTTTGCCATTGAGCGGGCAGCCTATAAGCCCCTGCGTACCGCGCCCAGAATGAGCGTCATGATCTCCGCCATCGGCGTGAGCTATCTCCTGCAGAACACCGCGACTTACATTACCGGCGGCCTGCCTCAGATGTACCCCACCGTCCCGCTTCTCTCGGAAAACGTGAATATCTTCGGTTCGACCACCAAGTGGGTCACCGTGGTGACGCCCGTCCTGGTTCTTGGCCTGGTGATCGGCCTTACCCAGCTCATCAACCATACCAAGGTGGGCATGGCTATGCGGGCAGTGGCCAAGGACTTCGAGACCAGCCAGCTCATGGGCATCAAGATCAACTCCGTCATCTCCATGACTTTTATCATCGGCTCGTTTCTGGCGGCGGTTGGTTCGGTACTCTATTTCACCAACTACTCCTCCATCGTGCCCCTTTCCGGCGCCATGCCCGGCCTTAAGGCTTTCGTGGCCGCCGTGTTCGGCGGCATCGGCTCCATTCCCGGCGCGGTCATCGGCGCGTTCCTCATCGGCATCTGCGAAAACATCATCAAGGGTACGCCCTTTACCGTGTTCTCCGACGCCTTTACGTTCGCTTTACTCATCGTGATCCTGGTGGTGAAACCCACCGGACTTTTCGGTGAGAAAGCCACCGACAAGGTCTAAGGGGGTGCCATTCATGAGCAAACAAAAAAAGAACACGAAGGGCGCCTTTATCGCCATGGTCTGCGCTGCCGCCGTGCTGGCGCTGGTCATCCTTTTGGAAAATACTCTGTCCCCCACCAGTATGCTCTTCACGGTACTTAAAAAGGGTGCGGTTTATACTCTGGTAGCCGTCTCCATGAACCTACTCAACGGTTTTACAGGGCTTTTCTCCCTGGGCCAGGCTGGCTTTATGCTGCTGGGCGCTTATACTTATGCGATCCTCACTGTCCCTACGGACGTGCGCGACTCGGTCTACTACCTCTTTAACGGCTCGGTGGTGAAGTTCTCCCTCCAGGAGGCTTTCAGCGCCCTCTTTGGAACTTCCGGCATGGGCGGGGCAATTAGCCTGGTGCTGGGCGTGCTGCTGGCCCTGATTCTGGCGGGCCTGGTAGCGGCGTTCTTTGCCTGGCTCATCGGCCTCCCGGTGCTGCGGCTTAAAAGCGACTATCTCGCCATCGCCACCTTGGGCTTTGCCGAGATCCTCCGCGCCATCTTCCAGTGGGATGCCCTGGGCAAAGTCACCAACGGAGCCAACATGATCAAGAGTTTCCCCACATTCTCGAGTTTCAACATTACGAATTCTGAAGGTGCAATCGTGCTGCGCCTATCCACCTTTGTCCCCTTCCTGGTGGTCATCGTGTGCATCGCCCTTGTTGTGCTGCTCATCAATTCCTCCTACGGCCGGGCCTTTAAGGCCATCCGCGAGGACGAGATCGCCGCCGAGGCCATGGGCATCAACCTTGCCAAGCACAAGATGCTCTCCTTCTGCATCTCAGCATTCTTCGCCGGCGTGGGCGGCGCTCTCTTCGCGATGTATGCCACCAATGCTCAGGCCAAGGTGTTCACCTCGGCGATGACCTATGAGATTCTTTTGATCGTGGTCATCGGCGGTATCGGCTCCATCAGCGGAAGCTGCATCGCCTCGTTCCTCTACATCGCCGCCTCCGAGTGGTGGCTGCGCGGCCTGGACGAGAACCCACTCCTCGGTTTCAATGCCCCAGCCATATTCCGGGTCGGCCTTCGTATGGTAGTCTTCTCGGTCATCATCATGATTGTGGTCCTCTTCTTCCGCCGCGGCATCATGGGGAATAAAGAGATACCCGACCTCTTCCGAAGGCGGAAGAAAGCGGCGAAGGAGGTGGCGAAATGAGCCAGAATGTCCTTCGTGTGGAAGACGTTACTATGCAGTTCGGCGGTGTCGTGGCCGTGAACAACCTCTCTCTTGAGGTGAACCAAGGCGAGATTGTGGCCCTTATCGGCCCTAACGGTGCGGGCAAGACCACGGCCTTCAACTGCATCACCGGCGTCTACGAGCCCACCAACGGTCAGGTTGCCTTTCTGGGCGAGCCCATCGTGGAAAACTATCCCCAGGGCAAAATGAGGGCGGCCTATCTGGGCGAGAACAGCGGGAAATACACCAGGCGCATCAGTCCCACACCCGACCAGATCACCCGGGCGGGTATCGCCCGCACCTTCCAGAATATCCGCCTTTTCTCCACTCTGACAGTATTTGAAAACGTACTAATTGCCAAGCACATGCGGGCCAAGCAGAACTTCATGTCCGCCACGTTCCGCCTCAACCGCAGGGAAGAGGAGCGGATGCGGGAGGAGACCACGGCTCTTTTAGCGGAGCAGAACCTTCTGCATCTCAAGGACGAAGTGGCGGGGAGCCTCCCCTACGGCCTGCAGCGCCGGCTGGAAATCGCCCGCGCCCTGGCCACGGAGCCCAAGCTCCTCCTTCTGGACGAGCCGGCCGCGGGTATGAACCCCCAGGAGACCCAGGCCCTGGCGGACTTCATCGGCCAGATCCGGGAAAAGTATAGCTTGACCGTATTTATGATAGAGCACCACATGGACCTTGTCATGCGCCTCTCCGACCGCATCTACGTCCTGGACTTCGGCAAGCTGATCGCCCGGGGCACGCCGGACGAGGTGCGCAGCGACCAGCGGGTCATCGAAGCTTATTTGGGGGTGGCGGAAGATGCTGAAGATTGAGGACCTCCGGGTCAACTACGGCGGCATCGAGGCCGTCAAGGGCATCTCATTTGAGGTGCCTGAGCGCCAGATCGTGACCCTTATCGGTGCCAACGGCGCGGGCAAGTCCACCACCCTCCGCTCCATCGCAGGCCTTGTAAAGCCCGCCTCGGGCCGCATCCGTTTGCAGGCGGAGGACCTTACGGGAGTAGCCCCCAACGTCATCGTCTCCAAGGGCATTACCCTGGTTCCAGAGGGGCGACGAGTGTTCCCCGACCTCACGGTGGTGGAGAATCTGAGGATAGGCGCCTATCTCCGCAAGGACAGCCTGGACGACGACCTCAATTGGGTCTACGACCTGTTCCCCCGTCTCAAGGAGCGCTCTTGGCAGGCGGCCGGTACCCTCTCCGGCGGCGAGCAGCAGATGCTGGCCGTGGGCCGGGCCCTTATGTCGCGGCCCACGCTGATGATGATGGATGAGCCCTCGCTGGGCCTCGCGCCCATCGTGGTTAAGGGCATCTTCGACATCATCAAGGAGATCAACCGTCAGGGCGTGACCATCCTCCTGATTGAGCAGAACGCCAACATGGCCCTCCACATCGCAGACACCGCCTATGTGCTGGAGACCGGCCGCGTCACTCTGACGGGTACGGGCAAGGATCTCCTCAACAACGAACAGGTGAAAAAGGCGTACCTGGGATAATGCGAAAAGGCCCCGCCCGGCATCGGATAAGATACCGGGCGGGGCCTTTTATGAGTCCTCTGCGGCCGGCCGTAATGGAAAATAAGCGCGTGTCTTGCCAAAATTCCACCGAGACCAGAGACTAAGCGGTAGCAGGTCGGCAGAACCTAAAGGCGAGTTTTTCGGTCTGTACCCAAAAACCAAAGGTGGGGTAGCATGGACCAAGTAACATATTCAAAGCACGAGTACCCGCTGTGGGGATGAGTATTAGAAGAATATAGAGACATCGC
Source organism: uncultured Eubacteriales bacterium (assembly GCA_900079765.1). NCBI lineage: Bacteria > Bacillati > Bacillota > Clostridia > Eubacteriales > uncultured Eubacteriales bacterium. The sequence continues at coordinate 3,174,687 of LT599017.1, forward strand.
ATCACGCTGGGCCTCCACTGCTGCGCACATTCTCCCCTCTTCCCATTCTGAATTTTCACCCAAACTCATACCCTGTACCAAACCATTGATTGGGAGGTATAAGGTATGAAACTATTCCTGCTCAAACGAAAGATGCTCACTGTAGTTGCCTGTCTGCTGGCGGCGGCGGCTATGTTCTACGTTGTCAACCACCCCGCCATCGTCGGTGCCGCCGCCACTACCCGCCAGCTGCCCATCTATTGCGTCCAGCGCGACCAGAAAATGGTCGCCATTTCCTTCGATGCCGCCTGGGGTAATGAGGACACCCAGCAGCTCATCGACATACTGGCTAAGTATAATGTGCGGGCCACCTTCTTCGTGGTAGGCCAGTGGGTGGACAAATACCCAGAGTCAGTAAAGGCCCTGGCCGACGCGGGGCATGAGGTAATGAACCACTCTAATACCCACGCCCATTTTTCTAAGCTCAGCCGGGACCAGATCATCGCCGACGTGAACGCCTGCAACGACAAAGTCGAGGCCGTCACCGGTGTGCGCCCCACCCTGATTCGCCTGCCCTATGGCGAATACAACGACAACGCCATCTCCTCCATCCGCTCCATCGGCATGGAGCCCATCCAGTGGGACGTTGACAGCTTGGACTGGAAAGACCTCCCCGCCAGCGAAATTACCCAGCGGGTGACTACCAAGGTGCAGGCCGGGTCTATCGTCCTCTTCCACAACGCCGCACTCCACACCCCCGAGGCCCTGCCCGGCATCATTGAGAAGCTTCTCCAGGACGGGTACACCTTCGTCCCCATCTCAGAGATCATCCTTCCCCAGCCCTACACCATTGACCATACAGGCAAGCAGCTTCCGGAATAAGGAAATCACGGCCTTGCATAGTCTTTCTGTATTAGAAAGAGCAAACTGCCTTATGTGGCAGTTTGCTCTTTTCTTGTATCGGAAGTCGCTCCCCTTGCGGGGATCAAAATCCCCTGCCAGCAGAAAACGGCTGCGTGGAGAATGTAACTGCAGACGGTGAAAGTTTCGTACAGCTTCAAGTCCCTCTCCCGCAATGAAAGGCGACGCTGACTTATGCAAAAGTCAGCGTCGCCTTTTTTATCTAGAATAGCTATCGCAAAAAAGCCTGGGCAGTGCCTAGCTCGATAAGGCCATCTCCGAGATCGTCCTCTTTTTCCGCTCACTATGCCCCGCTAAACCCGCGCACTTCCCTCCAGTATGGAATGGATGGGACCGCGCCCTTTCTCGTCACTGCGATGGCGGCCGCTTTGGCCGCCAGCTCCAGTGTCTGCTCCCATGGGAGTTTCTTCAGCAGGCCGAAGAGAAAGTACCCGGTAAAGGTATCCCCGGCAGCAGTAGTATCCACCGCGTCCACCCTGAATGCCGCCTGATGGAGCCGCCTGCTGATATCACAGTAACAGGAACCTTCGCTGCCGAGGGTCAGCACCGTGCGGGAGTCCGGATAGGTCTTAACCATATAATCCATGATTTTCTCGTGGTCGCTCTCTCCGGAAATAGCGCTCCCTTCAATCTCATTCATCAGAAAGACAGACACCTTGGACAAGCTGCACTCCTTCAGCTCCTCACTGATGGGAGATGGATTAAGTGCAATGACCATGCCCTTTTCATAGGCCTTGTCAATCATATAGGGCAGTAAATTAACCTCATTCTGCAAGAGAAACAGGTCTCCCTTTTCAAAGGAGGCGAGAACCTCGTCTACGAAAGCCTCGGTAACCTTACCGTTGCTGCCGTCAAAGAGCAGAATGCTGTTTTGCGCGTTCTTGTCTACCTGGATGATGGTGTGTCCGCCCGGTCCGGCCACTTCTTTGATGAATTCCGTCCGGATCCCATTTTCGAGGCATATGTCGAGGAGCATCTGACCGTCATCGCCAATCAGTCCCGCATGATGGACCGGCACTCCCGCACGTGCCAAGGCGACGGACTGGTTCAGTCCCTTACCACCTGCAAATGCCTCTCTGCTCTTGGCCTTGTGCGTCTCGCCTCCGCGCACCATGTGGTCGACCTGGTATACGTAGTCCACATTCAGAGAGCCAAAATTTAAAACTTTCATTCCTTTCCCTCCCGCCGGTTGACCTTTGCCTTCTCCGCTTTTAAAATGTTACCCCCGCCCGCAAAACTACATTGGGATAGGGAGAGTACTCTCCCGTACGAATGGCAAACTTACACTGCTGCGTCAGTTCCTTCAGTTTGCTGTGGGGCATTTTCTCACAGGGACAATCCGCCATCGCGCGCTCGATATGTCTGAGCAGTTTCGGGTTTCTCGCGTCGATCTCCTCGGCGAGGTAATAAAACTCGACCTCAGTCTCCTTTAAAACTGCATCCAGCACGATTTCAAACGAGGGGACCCCCTCACAGAGCGCCAAATCAATGACGGGAACCCCCTTGGGGATAGGCATCCCCGCGTCTCCTATCAAAAACAGCTCCATATGTCCCAGTGCCGCAATCTGTTTCATCAGTTCGGCATTGATAATACCCGTTTTCTTCATTTTCTCATCTCATTTCCCCAGCTCCAGGCTCCGCCGGTCTTTTTCAGCATATCTTTATCACTTTAATCCCCATACTCAGGCGGATATCCTTGGAAGACGCGCCAATCAGCACATCTCTCATCCCTGTGAACGTCTCGAACGCTTTATTCTTCACATCATAGTATTTGAAATACCGTTTCTCAATGGTGAACGTGACCCGCTTCGTCTCGCCCGCCCTGATAAATACCCGCTTAAAATCCACGAGCATTTTGGGAACGCTCTGAATGCCTTCCGGCACATGTTCCGGCCTTCCGAGATAGCACTGGGCCACCTCGTCACCATCACGGTCACCGGTATTTTCAATGTCACAGCTTACTTCCATCGCTCCCTCCTTCCACACGGTCTCCATTGCTCCGTATGTGAAGGTGGTGTAGCTCAATCCATAACCAAAGGGGTAGAGCGGTTCCCTGCCTGTCTGGTCAAACCAGCGGTAGCCATTTAAAATCCCCTCGGTAAAATGGGCAGTGTTGGGGTGCTGCGCGTCTTTTTCGCTGATCCTGCCGGAAGGCGCGTAGCGCTCCGGATGCCCTGGGTCCCTGGCGGCCAGATCCTCCAGTTTTTGGGGAAAAGTAATTGGGAGTCTGCCCGCCGGATTTACCTCGCCCTCCAAGACAGAGAGGGTGGCTCTCGCCCCCTCCTGTCCGGAGAACCACATTTCCAGAATGGCCTTTACCTTGTCCCCCCACGGCATTTCCACCGCGTCACCGGTGTTCAGGACAACCGCGGTATTGGGGTTGACTTTCGCCACCCGCTCGATTAGCTCGTCCTGGTTCTCCTCCAGGGCCAGCTTGTCGTTCACGCTCTGGTGCCAAGCAAAGACGATGGCCACGTCGGCCTCCCTGGCGGCAGTTTCGGCCTCAGCCATCGCTTTTTCATACATGGCGGGCGTGGTCCAGGCAAGCCGCACGCTCAGCGGCTCCAGATAGACGCAGGTATGGTTGAAATAGATTTCGTACTGCTTGCCCTCTTCAAGGTAGACGGTGCCACCCGCGTTGTTCCAGCCGTCGGCACAGGGCACCACCTCGGAGAAGGGATTGGCGATGCCATTGGCCGATATTCTGGTGCCCAGGCCGATGCGTTCCAGGCAGCCTCCTGCCCCGACCTCCCTGATGTAGAGGTTGCCGGAAGTGGCGATGGACAGGTCCCCATTCTCCACGCCATTGCGCTCAAAGGCCTCCAGCCCCGGGAATTTACTCTGGAGACTCAGGCGATGCATGCCCGTCTCATCAGGGCACAGGTACCCGTGCCACATGTAGTATTCCTTGGGAGTCTCCTTGAAGAAACCTCTCCTCTGCTCTCGCGCCAGGGCTGGAAGGGGGTGTTTCTCGTCATGGTTCACCTCTTTGTCGATAACAAATTCCTTAGGTTGTGGGTAGGTCTCCAGGTCGCCGTTGCTCAAGGTCTCATATGTAAACCTGCCTACATAGCGTTTTAAGCCTTTTTCCTCCGAATCCAGGGAAGGTTTTAGGCAGGAGGCGGGGATCACCATTCCATCCAGGTCGTCACCCTTGGCAAAGCGGATTTTGTCCCCGTACCGCTCCTTCAGGATCTGATATATACCTACTCTCCTGTCATCAAACCCATAGGGAGACTCCTTGAAGGTGGGCATCACCTGATTCTTCGCGCCAGGCCCGATGAGGGCGACTTTCTTTCCCTTGAAGGAGAGGGGCAGGAACGCCCCCTCATTTTTCAGCAAGACGGCGCCCTTTTCCGCTGCCTTTTTGCATATCTCGATGCTGTGTTCCTTGGTCTTCGGGTCGATGCCGCCGGGGACCCTCTGTTCCTCGTCCAGCATACCAAAGCGCTCCAGCGTGTCGAGATAGTAATAGACTGCATGGTCCAGGTCCTCCATCGTGACAGGCTGATCCGGATCCTCAATGGCTCTCAGGAGGCGCTTCCCATAGGTCGACTGGTCACTTCCCTCGTCATAGTAGTCCTCACCGGGCATCTCCAGCGTCGCGCCATGCCGGATGGCGTTGGGGTCGTACAGGCAATACCAGTCGTCGAAAATAAAGCCCTGAAACCCCCACTGGTTTCGCGCGCACTCCTTCATCATGTCGGGGTAGTCGTAAGTCCACACGCCGTTCACCTGGTTGTAGTTCGTCATGGCGCTTGCCACCCCCGCGCGCATAACCAGCTCGTAGGGGAGCATATACAGCTCTCGTATGGTCTGCTCGTCGATGACGCAGTTTCCGGCCCCCTGGGCCGCGCCCGTGCTGGAGGCAAACATTTGCTTCAGGTTGGCCAGCGCCTGGTGCTTGTCCTGAATGCCCTTGGCCTCCTGAGCACCCATTTCCCCGTTGAGCACGGGGTCCTCACTATAGGTCTGGTAGTTGCCCCCGTTGCTCGTCCCCTTCAGGGAGACCGGGTCGCGAACGATGTTGACTCTTGGGGTGAGAAGCAGATGGATGCCTGCCGCTTTCGCCTCTCTGCCCATGGCCTGGCCATACAGGAAGGCGCATTCCCGGTCAAAGGTAGAGGCCAGGCTCACCTTGGACGGAAATACCGTCGTCTCAAAGCCTATATTAACGCCCGATTCCCCATCCGCAATGAAGAAATCAGGGATACCCAGGCGCCCATTTCCCCGGATAAACCCGGCCTGATTGGCCCGGTACGGGTCCCAGAGCTGCCCATGCACGCAGAGAAGTTTTTCCTCCACACTCATGGACTTGATCATATCCAGCACGCGTTTGTTGGTGAACCGTTCCATTTTCATCGTGCCTTTCCTAATTGATGGATGATATTAAGCGTTCCCTTTCAGCGACTTCCCCTTCTTTTGGAGCTTGTAGTAAGCGTAGATGCACATGGCCAGCAGCGTCACCACATAGGGGATCATCAGCACCAGCTGCGATGGCAGATTAATGGTTTGCAGCGTATTCGCCGCCGCGTCCGCAACGCCGAAGAAGATGGAGGCCACCATGGCGATGACCGGATGCTGTCCGCTCATGGCGGCGGCGGCAATTCCAATCCAACCTCTGCCCGCCGTCAGGTCCTTTGCAAACCAAGACACATATCCCATGGACATATAGACGCCGCCCATACCCGAGAGAACGCCAGCTATGGTAAGCGCGATGCTCTTGGTCTTATATACGTTGACACCCACAGATTTCGCCGCGTCGGGATTTTCGCCCACTGAGCGTATCCGAAGGCCCAATGCCGTCTTGAAGAGCAGGAACCAGATGATGAATACGGTGGCAAAGGCCATGTAAGTGATGATGTTGTGCCCCGAAAGGATACCGCCCACGACCGGGATATCCTTGATGAGCGGGAGGTCCACGGCCGGCATCACCTTGCTGCTCAGGGCGGTGGAAATGCCGCGTACGCCCGTTAGGGCAAACAGCAGAAATACCGTACCACCGCTTCCTAGCAGGTTGATGGCAATCCCGGCGAGAATATCGTTTACCTGGAGCTTAAAAATGATGTAGGACAGGAGATACCCCGTAAGTCCCCCGATAACGACACCTGTGAGAAAGCCCAGCCACGCGCTGCCTGTATAGGCGGAAATCACAACACCTGTAAAGGCTGAGAGGAGCATCGTGCCCTCCATGGTGATATTACCCACTCCCGCCCGCTCCGAAATAACCGAGGCTAGCGCCGCCAGAAGAATGGGGGTCGTCAGCCTGAGCACCGAAAAGCCGAATGGTACGCTGAATACCAAACTCAAAACCTCATTCATTGCTTCAACCCTCCATCTCTTCCTTCGTCGTCTCCAGCCGCTTGCTCAGCGCGTACGTCTTTTTCTGCCGATATCCGGACAGGAATTGCTCTGCCAGAAGGAATACGAGGATAACGGCCTGAATGATGGAGATAAAGTCTGTCTGCATACCCGTCTTCATGCTCATCAGGTCCGCGCCCTTTCTCAGATACGCGAGAAACAGCGCCGCCAGGGGAATATACTTGGGGTTGCGGTTGGCGAGGATGGCCAGTGTGACGCCGTCCCACCCGTGTCCTGTGAGGGAGGTATAAGAGAATCGGGAGTACAGTCCCAATGTCTCCATCGCGCCCGCACCGCCTGCCAGGGCGCTCCCCAGCATCTGCGAGAAGATGGTTACGGAGCCGATGCCGACCCCCGTGTACTTTGCAAATTTCTCATTCTGCCCCACCAGGCGGATTTCATAGCCCCAGCGGGTGTAGTACATAAAGTAATAGACCAGCAAGACCAGCACCACGGCGGCGATGATGCCGACGTGAATATTGCTTCTCGGTATCAGCTCCATCAGCTTGGCGCTATCCGGATACTTCCTCGACGCAACGCTGCCCGCGTTGGCATCCCGGAAAAAATAGCTGATGATAAAAAGGCCCAGCTGTAAGCAGGCATAGTTGAGCATGAGGGAGGCCACCATCTCGGAAGCGCCCAGCTTGTGTCGCATGAGCGCGGGGATGGCACCCATAAGACCGCAGACCAGGGCGGCCGCCAGCACGCACACCACCGGATGGATGCCTGCCGGCAGCTGCACGGAAAGGGCCACGCCCGATGCCACCACAGCGCCAAAGAAAAACGCGCCCTCGGCAAAGAGGTTGAACTGGTTGGCGCTGAACATGATACAAACCGCAAGGCCCGTGATGACGATAGGTATCCACATGGTGAACAGACTGTAGAAATTGTTCAAGTTGAGGAGCGGCCCTATCAGGAGGTATTTTATTGACAAGAGGGGCTCGTCGCTTACGATCAGAATGATGATGATAGAGAGCAGGATGCCGATGGAGACAGCAAGCCCGGTGCGGAGCATGGAAAATCTCTTTTCCAGAGTCTCCTGGGTCATCACGGGTTTCTTAATCATTTTCTTCAACTTATCCATGGAGTTTCCTCTCGATCTCTTCCGCAGACTGTTTCTTGATGCCGAGCATATAGAGGCCCAATTCCTCTTCCGTCAAGGCCGATGTATCCTCAAAGTATCCTGTGATCTGGCCATTATGGAACACAGCCAGACTGTCTGAAAGGCCCAGCACCTCGTTCAGGTCCGCCGAGTTGACCAAGATGGCCTTCCCCTCGTCCCTAAGCTGCACCAACCGGTTTCTGATAAAGGCGGCCGCACCGATATCGATGCCGCGGGTGGGCTGATCCACGAGAATCACCTCTGGGTCGGCTGAGAACTCCCGGGCAACCACAACCTTTTGGATATTGCCCCCCGAGAGCATGCCGATCTCCTGCTCCCTGCCGCTGCATTTCACGCGGTATTCCTGAATCAGGGTATCCGCCTCTTCCCGAATTTGCTCCATTTTAAAGAGAACCCTTCCGGTAAAGCGGCTGCTTCTATGGCTGCCTGCCAGAATGTTGTTGGTGATACTGAGTTTCTTGGCCGTCCCCTCCGCCATTCGATCCTCAGGTATATGGGAAATGCCAGCCTCTCTAATAGCGCGGATGGAGTGGTTGGTAAGGTCCTTGCCATCAAGCCGGATGCTCCCGGCCGAGATCGTCTCGATTCCGGCGATGGCCTCTAGAAGTTCGTGCTGTCCGTTGCCTTCCACTCCTGCAAGACCAAGGATTTCGCCTCTTCTTACGTTTAGGGAGACATTGTCCAGCAGTTTTCTCCCCGCTAAGTTACGGCAGGTGATGCCGCTTATCTTCAGGATGATTTCGCCTGGCTTGGCCCTTTCCTTTTCGATGACCTCCACCACGTCGCGGCCCACCATCATCTTGGAGATGTCTGCTTCAGAGATGTCGGCGACGTTCCTTGTGGCAATCATCCTGCCATTTCTCATCACCGTCACACGGTCGCAGAGTTTCTTAACCTCATAGAGTTTATGGGAGATAAAGAGGATGGTGTGGCCCTCGTCCCGCAGATGCCTCAGCTCCACGAAAAGCTCCTCCGTCTCCTGGGGCGTCAGCACAGTGGTTGGCTCGTCCAGAATCAGGATTTCCGCGCCCTTCAAGAGGGCCTTGATAATCTCCACCCGCTGTTTCAGCCCCACGGAGATGTTTTCTACCTTTTCTTTGGCCGGCACAGGCAGATTGTACTTCTTGGCTATCTCCTCTGTGACCCGGATCGCCTCCTTTGCGTCGAATCTGATTCCTTTTTTCGGCTCCACGCCAAGGACCACATTCTCTGCCACGGTGAGGGACGGCACCAGCATGAAATGCTGGTGCACCATGCCGATGCTGTGCTCGATGGCTTTGGCGGAGGAGGTGAGATGCACCTTCTCCCCCTTCACATAAATATTGCCCTCACTGGGCTGCTCGATTCCATAGAGCATCTTCATCAGCGTGGACTTTCCGGCCCCGTTTTCTCCGCAGATGGCGTGTATTTCACCTTTCTCAGCGGAGAAATTGATGTCCTTGTTGGCCATGACGCCATTGCTGTACACCTTCATTAAATGCTCTGCCCGTAATATTTCGCTCATTGGGGAAGGCCACCCTCTTTTCGTCTTTTTCAGCCAGAAGAGAGCCACTCAAATCGAATGGCTCTCTTCCGCGTTGATCATTCGCCAGGGCCATCTTTTCTCACTTGATGAACTTATCTTTAAACGCGCTGATCTCCTCGGTAGACATACCGTACGCGGAAGAGACCTTGAGCTTGCCGCCAATGATGTCCTGCTTGGCCTGGGCAATCTTTGCGGCCTGGTCGGCAGTCACGTGGGCACTGAAAATATCGTTCTCCACAATGCCTACGCAGTCTTTATCGAGGCCCAGCTTCTCACAGGTACCATAAGGAATCTCGTTTTCTTTATAGAGTTCATAAGCGTGCAGCAGGGAGGTATCCACCCGTTTGAGAGAGCTGGTAAGGATGGCCTCGGACTTGGCCGGATCACTCTCCTGGAAAATGGCAGACTGGTCGGTATCGGAGCCAATGGCCAGCTTGCCCGTCTCCTTGGCGGCCTCGAACACGCCAATACCGGCGTTGGAGGCCAGCTGGAACACCACGTCCGCACCCGCGTTATACTGGACCAGGGCCAGCTCCTTGCCTTTGGCGGAGTCGTCCCAGTTGCCGGTGTAGGAAACCATGGCTTTAATGTCGGGATTCACGTAGGCTGCACCCTCCAAGTAGCCGACGAGGGAATCGTTTACGATGGTGGAGTCCTCGCCGCCGATGAAACCTATGACGCCCGTCTTGGAGACGCTTGCTGCCGCCATGCCGGCCAGGAAAGATCCCTCGTTGGCGTTGTAGGACATGCTGTAGACGTTTTCAATGCCCTCGATAGGCTCGTCGAAGAACCAGAATTCCTTTTCAGGATAGTCCTTTGCGGCATTTTCGATGTACTCCACCATGGTCCAGGAGCCGGCGACAATTACATCCCAATCCTCGCTCAGGGTGTCCTTGATGATAGAGTCATATTTAGATTTGTCAGTGGTCATTTCGATGATCTTGGTCTCAACTTCGTTGGGATACTTCTCCTTGATGGCGTTAATCCCGGCGGCGGAGCAGTCATACCACGCCAGGTCTCCCAGGTAGCCGTTCAGCAGAAGGACGATTTTCGTCTTTTCGCCCGCCCCCTGGCTATCTCCCGGGCTGGCGGAATTTCCCCCGCCCGAAGCGGAGTTCCCGCAACCGGCCGCGCTAGCCAGAAGTCCTACCGCCAATATCATGCTGATGATTTTCTTGAAGCCATGCTTTTTCATAAATAAGTCCTCCATCCTTTTTACCTTTTGTTCTGGATCGGTTTGGCAGTCATTAAAACGTTTTAATAATGTTAAAAAAATAAAATGACTGCGCCCCTTGTCTTTTCGCGTCATCTGACGCTTGGATATTATCATAATTGCACGACTTATGTCAATTATTTTTGGCTCTGTTTATTATTTTTGACTTTTTGCATATATTTAGATTGACTATTTTGAACGAATATACTAAAATCGTTTTAGTAGACAATAAGCGTTTATTAATACATAAGATCAGAAAGGCGCAGGATGTATGCGGGCAACCATTAAGGACGTGGCAAAGGCCGCGGGAGTCTCTCCCTCTACCGTTTCCCTTATCATCAACGAAAAGCCGGTCCCTATTTCAAAGGGCACCCGCGAAAAGGTCATGAGGGCGGTCAACGAACTGCACTACAGGCCGAATCAGCTTGCGGTAGGTCTCGTTACCAATACCACCAATACCATTGGACTAATTCTTCCCGATTCTAATAACCCTTTTTTTGCCTCCCTCTCCAATCAAATTGAAATCAGGCTCCGACACGAAAATCTGAATGTGATCATCGGCAACACAGGCGGGGATCCCCAGATCACAAGACAATACCTACGTATCTTTTCTGACCGGCGTGTAGACGGCATTGTTCTTGCCCAGCTGGATTTCGAGAACGAAGAAGAGACGGCGAAGTGTCAGGAGCTCCTAAGAAATATTGATATCCCCATCGTCTATGTGGACCGTGTGGCGGGCGACGGCAATCATTTCTCCGTGGAAGTGGATCAGACACAAATTGGATATCTGGCGACTAAGCACCTTCTGGACCTGGGACACAGGCAGATCGGCTGCGCGTCTGGCTCTATCCGCTTAAATGTCAATGCGCGCAGATACGAGGGGTACCGTATGGCCTTCGAGGAGTGCCGTCTCAGCGTAAACCCCGACCTTCTCTTCTGCGACTCCTTGTCCATTGAGTGCGGGCGCAGGGCTCTGCCATGCCTGCTGGGACAAAACGTCTCGGCTATCTTCGCCTTTAACGACATGATCGCCTACGGCATCTACAAAGAGTGCCACAGTTATAATCTGTCCATTCCCCACAACCTGTCAGTCATTGGCGTGGATGACATCGCCTTATCCGACATCATCTACCCGCCCCTCACCACCGTTGCGCAGCCGGTATCCGAAATAGCGGAGCACGCGGTGAGTGGGATGCTGAATTTGCTGCAAAACCCGAAAGAGCACCAGAATGCAGTGGCCAAGCTGAATCCTATTCTGAAGGTACGGGGAAGCACCACAAAAACCGGGTAGAAACAGTAGAGACAAGAGCTCTCGGGTTCCTTCCCCAGGATGACTACACCTTCGTTCCCATCTCTGAAATCTTCCTCCCACAGCCCTACACCATCGACCACACCGGACGGCATACTGGAGTAAATTCGCCGCCACAATAGAAAAAGCAAAGAATAACTGGGCTGAGGATGTAGACATCCCCTGCCCAGTTATTCTTTATTGTTATATCATAGCACCCTAGATCAGTGCTGTGATGCCGGAGACGGTTTGGCTCACAGTTTGAAAGCGCATCAAAATAGCGCTAATCTGCGCACGCGTTGCCGCGCCCTGGGGTGACAGGGTGGTCGAACTCACGCCATTGATCAGCCCCTCCCCGACAGCCCAGTTCATGGCGTCCACAGCGTAGTCGCTGATCGCACCGGCATCGGTAAATGCCTTGAGGTGATCTGTCTCATCTTTTTCCGCTCCGCTGTAGCGGTACAGGATCGTGACGATCTGTTCCCGGGTGACGGTCATTTCGGGCGCGAACAGGGTATCGGATATCCCCTTGACCACGCCGCTGCTCGCCGCCCAGATCACAGCATCGGTGTACCAGGTGCTGCCCTTCACGTCGGCAAAGGGGTTTGCCAGGTCCTTTACGCCGGGATTGCCCGCCACACGGTATAAAATTGTAACCAGCTGATCGCGGGTCACGGTGCCATCTACATCAAAGCGGGTCTCGGACACGCCCTTCATGTAGCCGCTGGAGATCATGAATTTCACAGCCTCATAGTACCATGCGTTTCTGTCCACATCGGCGTACTTCTCCTCGGGGCTGACAGCGGCGGCGGCCAGAGCGGCCTTTGCCTCCTTCACAACAGCCTCGACCGCATTGACGTCGGCGGCGGCGGTGATCTTCGCGCGGTAATCCCTCAGAACATCTTGGATCACGGCTTTCTGCGAATCGTCGGCCTCTTCCGTCAGCTTTGCGGCGTAGTCGTCCAGCTCGGTCAGGGCCTGGCTCTTCTTCTGCGCCAGCACAGCCTTGGGCGTCGGCTGAGAATTTCCGCTGTCAGGCTGCTGGGGGGCCTCCGTCTTCACAGCGGCCAGCGCGTCGTCGATCTGCCGCTGGGTCGCCGCACGATCCAGCAGCACCGCGACAGCGTCGGGGTTCAGGCCCGCGGGGGCGGCCTCCACCGCGGCATCCAGCGCGGTCTTGTCCGTCTTGTCCCTGAACAGTTTCACTTTCGGCGTACCCAGGAAGCTCTCGTCCACCACGCTGCCGTCGCCCTTGATTTTCGCGGCGTACAGGCTGGGATCAGCCAGAGGGCCGGAATCGTAAGCATAGGCGCCATATACGCCGTCCGTATTGTCCATCGCAAATACGATGGCATAGTAGGTGTCGGCCTCCAGGGTCACAGGCTCACCGAAGGTCAGGGTGTTGGCGCCGCCGTTGACCACGTCCTCCACCTTCAGGCGCGCGGTTGCGATCACCCCGTCCAGGGTTTTCTTGTCGGCCTTCAGCGTGTGGATACTGATGAGGACGTCCCCCCACGGGGCAGTGAGCTTTTTCAGATTGACCAGGATCTTGTTGAAGGTGACGGCCGCATCGCCGGTCCTGATCGTGCCGTAGCGCATCCGCTGGTCATCCCTCTGGCCGAAGGTGGGGTCTTTCATGAAACTCACGTTGGTGTAATAATCAAAGACCACATCATAGGTCCTCAGCTCCACCAGCCCTTCGACTGCGGCCCTGATCGCCGCGGCAGCCTGCCCGAACTCGGCGGCGGTGCCGTTCTTCACCACTGCCTCAGCGGCCTCAATGGCCAGTTTCAGAGCCTTCGCGGTGGAGGTGACGTACTGGGTCTGATCCACGTTCTTGCCTTCTGCTATTACCTGCTCCAATTCCTGCCGCGCGTCATCTCGTTCAATTTGGTCCGCAACATCGCGGACCATCTCGATGGTCACAGACTTGACGCCGGCGGGGATATGGACCGCACCGGCTGCCACGTCATAGGTGCAGCCAACAGAGACGGAGTCAATGTTGTCCACCAGAGCCAGCAGCTCCAGGCTGACAGCATTCTCCAGCGTGTCGCCGGTCAGGGTGAAGGTGATGGTCTTATCGTCGGTCTCCATCTTAAAGCCGATGCGCTTGCCGGCGTTGCACAGCCAGTTGGAGATCTCGATCTTCTCGCCGTCGCCGTTAAACTCCAGGGGCAGGCCGCGGCCCGCGATGATGGAACCGTCACCCTTCTCCGCCAGGAACGAATCAAGCAGGACCTTGGTGGCGGTGGACTGGCCCCACATATGCTGGCAGGAGCCGCCTCCGCCATTGGAGGACGCGCGATCCCACAGGTTGGTCGTTTCATCGGGGTAGGCAACGCCTTCCCACCAGCCGTACAGGCCGCTCATGGAATTGTTGATCATCCACAGATAGGACTCAATCCCACCATCGCGGTACTTCTCGCCACTCAGGGCCGCGGAGAAGTAGCCCGCGTTGTACGAGGAGGAGTAGAACCCATGGGGATAGCCGCCCATGTTGTAGGGGGAGTCGAATACGGCGCTCTTCTGCGCGATAATGTAGTCGTAAGTGGCATCGGTCTGATCCAAAAGCCAGGTATTCTGGTCAGCGCCAAACAGATAGCCATCCCAGTTCCAGCGGCCGAACAGGTAATGCGCGCCCCAGTTGCCGTCACGGATATCACTGCGGGCGGACAGCTCATTGGGGACGACCATGCTGATGGGGATGTAGCTGAAGTCATACTTCTTCATGGTATCGGCCAGAACCGCTTCCATGCTCTTGAGCAGGCTGTCGTACTCAGCCTTCGCCCAGTCAGACTCGGTCTTGTACTTTTCCTCATCAGTGAGGGCAAACAGCTCATCGCAGAGATACGAATAGGTCGTCAGGCCAAACAGAGCGGCCCAGTTGTCGATGACCCAGTAGCCATTGGAATCAATTGCGTTAGTAATTTTCATGATGCGGGCTGGTTTTCCGTCCTCATCCAAGATATTCCCGTAGACTACGCGCTCAGAGGCAATCTTGTGGGTATTGGTCTTGATACCGGCTTTCCCCCCTACATCCTCAAAGAAGGACATAACAGTCGCGGAATCGCCGGTCTTCTGCAGGTAAAGCGCAAAGGGCCAGGAGAACTTCCAGGCGGCATCGGGGTATTCAATGTTCTTCAGGATGTGCTGTGCGTAGTCAGCGAAATGCTCGGTGTGGCCGGACTCGATCAGGGAGGCTAGCATGCCGATCACGTCATGGTCAAAGACACGGTCGTAGCCGTTCTCGCCAACGTGCAGCTCGTAGTCGTCGGAGATGATCAGCATGTAGATGTACCCCGCCTTGTAGGCGTCGATCAGCTCCTCATACTTCGCGGGGATCGACTGGATATCAACCAGATTTGCCAGGCGGTCGTTCCAGTAAGTCTTCATATGGTCATAATGTGCATCCCAGGAGCCCTGCGCCGCCAGAACCTCATCGGCCGGCCATGCGTAGTCTCCGCCGAAACGATCGGCACCGATGCAGTAGTCGCGCACCACGGTCTTGCCGGCTTCGACCGTCATGGCGTTGGCCGCCGCATCACTCAGCGCGACCAGGTCGGTGCTGACCCTGGGCAGAAGTTTTGTCTCCTCGCTCTTGTTCGTTGTGGTCATGCGGGAATATGCAATCTCGTATTTTTTCCCGTCAATTACCACCAGATCGGAGAAACTTTCCACCTTGTGCGCCATGCCGTTCTTCTCATACTCGCTGACGAAACAGGGCAGATAGCCCTCAGCATTGTACCAGGAGACAGACTTCGCCCCAAGGCTGGTGACGCCAAAGGTGACGATCTTGTTGCCGTTGTCGCGCAGCTTATAGGTGCCGTCGATCCAGGCGATGGGCGCGTCCTTGTCGCCCTCCCAGCCGAAGGAGGCGGTCATGCCGGAGGCATAGGTATTGGCGTAGTTGCCGGACGCCTGAGCGCCCTCCACCGCCTTAATGGCTTTCATCAGCAGCACATACTCCAGGTAGGCCTCCAGATTGGAGGGGTGCTCGCTCTCGGTAACAGCCCTGGCGCTATCCAGCGCCTTGGTCAGCTGCGCGGTGAAGTATTCACTGATATCCTCATTCAGCCACGCCGAGCCGGCCCTTACAGCCTCCTCCAGCAGCGCGACGTAATCGAGCGTGGTGTCCATCTCAGTGGTACTCAGGGCAACACCGCCAATAGACATGTTGCCGTCTTTATGCGCCTTACTGACCAGCTTGCCATACACCTGGATGGAGGTGTTGGGCGCAACGGTAACCGTGTACTTCAGTAATTTGGAGGTGCCGCCGGCAGCCAGCTCGCTGTTGCCGTAAATAGGTTTCGCGGTATCGCCATTGGCATAGATATAGATCTCTGCGCTGGCCTGCCAAATACCGCTGACGAAGGTCAGCGTCTGGATGTTATCGGTTGCGGGCACCTCCAAAACCCATGCGGCCTCTTCGGTCACCTGACCTGTGGTGATGCCGCTGTAGCTCAGAACGCCGCCGGTCTTTAAATTTGCGGCGGACAGGGTGGGGACGCCGTCAGACCAGCTATAAGTAACCGCGGAGTCGCCCATGGTACTCTTCATTGCCAGCCCGCCGACCAGCTCAAAATGCAGGATACCAACAGGCTCCGGGTCGGGAAAATTACCGATCTTCACGCTCAGAGAGGCCGCGGTGTTCTCAGCGTTCCAGTTTTCAGCTGCCGCGTCCGTGATCTTCCCGCTTTCAAAGCTGGTGGTAGAGCTGCTCCACTCGTAGTAATTTTGGCCGCTCAGGGTCTTCTGTGTCATGGCAACGGCATAGGTGGTACCCGCCGTCAACTCAATGTCACCAAAATCCAGTTTCAGGGGCGTCTTGCTCACAATGTCGGCCGCGGGGATTTCGACAGTACCCAGCAGCACTCTATCGGTACTACTGTTAATCCGATAGAGCTTGGCAATCAGATCGCTGGGATCGCCTTTCTTGATCAGGGCAACCTCCAGGTCGACCAGAGCGCCGGATTTGGCGGGGGTGAAGGTCTGATAACGCCAAATCTGGTCCGCGGTTTGACCAAAGGTACGTCCGCTAGCCGCTGACGCATTCATGAAGTCGATAATATCGGGCAGCTCTTCCCCCGTGACATTCATCTTACGGTTCGTCTTTTCTGATGTAAAATGCATCCAGTCAGTGGTGCCAACCGCGGTCAGATCCATGGCGCCAGAAGCGGTTTCAACGCCAACTACCACATGGCTATTGTCGGTAACGACCTCTTCTGCCTTTGCTCCCATGGGGGCCATGAGCGGCAGCAGCAGGGCAAAGGCCATGACCACAGAGAGAATGCGCTTTGCTCTTTTCATAGTTTTTCCTCCTTAAGATGTTTGAATGATAAAATTCAGTGCTCTTAACACAGTTTCAGCAGATCGGAGAAACTGCTCAGCAAGTTTTCCGCCAGCTCGCACTTTACCGCGTCCCCCATGGCCGCATTGTGGAACCCGCCGTCGTGGGCCGCCTGGATGCCGGCCTGGGCGTCCTCCACCACCAGGCACTCCTCCGGCTCCAGCTCCAGCATCTGAGCCGCCTTCAGGAACACCTCGGGGTCGGGCTTGGAATGGGCGATGTTGTTTCCGTCGGAAATGGCGTCAAAGAACTCGGTCAGGCCGATTCGACCCAGGATCAGCCTTGCGTTCCGGCTGGAAGATCCGATCGCCAAGCGCATGCCCTTCCGCCGCAGCGTCTCCAGGGTCTGCCTGGCCTCCTCCGTTACGTCCGCAGGGGTCATCCGCGTCAGCAGACTGCGGTAGGCGTCGTTCTTGGCGGCCGCCATTGTTTCCTTCTCCTCCAGGGTATGGGCTTTATCGGCGCGCTCCAGAATAATTTCCAGAGACGCCATCCGGCTCACGCCCCGAAGACGGTTGTTGATTTCGCGATCAAAATAAATATGCTCCCGGTCGGCCAGCTCTTTCCACGCCAGGTAGTGATACTCATCCGTGAAACAGATTACACCGTCTAGATCAAAGATAACTCCTCTGAGCATTGTTTCCTCCTGGGCCTTGCGCCCGGTGATTCATATTAAAAGACCGTTTCCCGCTGTGCCGACAGCTCCATGGGGCCTCTAATGGTCTCCACCACAATGGGGGGGCCGCCATTGAAAACGCGCACCTGCTCTTGGGTCACGGTCACCTCAAGGGGATTCCCCTGCCAACAGAACCGATAGTTCAGCCGTTTCCACGCTCTGGGCAGGTGGGGGACAATCCGCAGGGTGTGATTGATGACCCGCATACCGCCGAAACCCATGACTGCCGCCTGCCAAATCCCGCCCATGTTGGCACTGTGGATCCCGCCTTCGCTGGAATCCGGCTCCGGCCCCAGATCGGTCTCCGCGGCCCCCCGGAACATCTCATAGGCCTCCTCCATCATGCCCAGATCGCTGGCCAGGATGCTGTGGACTGCCTTGCTCAGAGAGGAATCGTGGAGCGTGCGGGGTTCATAGTATAGATAGTTCTTCCGGCGCAGATCGCCGGGGAAAAGCTCCTCGCGCAGGAACATCAACTGCACCACATCCGCCTGCTTTGCAACCTGGAAATTGCGCAGCATCTGGAAGTTGTAGTCCTTCAGGATCTCACCCACGCTCTGGGCATTGCGGTAACACGTCAAATCCAGCTGCCGCTGATCCATGTAGCCGTCAAATTGGGGCACGATACCACTTTCTGGATCAGGCTGGGGTAGATACATCCTGTCCAGCCGCTCCCGCAGCCGCTCCCGCAGACCTGCCAAGCCGATCTTGGCATCCAGCCTTTGACGGAGCTCCGGATTCTGATCCAGCCGATCCAGCGCCCGCAGACCCAGCTCCATGTTCCGTGCCGCCAGATAATTGGTATAGGCATTGTTGTTCACGTCAACCTGGTATTCATCCGGGCCAATGACATGGCGGATTTCATACCGGTTCTCATTTTTGTTCCACTCCACCCGGCTGGACCAGAATCTCGCCGTCTCCAGCAGTATCTCAAACCCGCACCGCTCCAGGAATTCCATGTCGCCGGTGGCGTTGTAGTACTGGTGCACCGCAAAGGCGATGTCCGCCGTCACATGGTGCTCGATCTCGCCGGTCTCACAGGGCAGGATTTTGCCGGTCACCAGGTCTACACCCAGATTGTCCGGGGTCACGTCCCCATCGTCTATCCAGGCCGATTCCCAGGGGTACATGGCACCCTGGTACCCTCTCTTTTGGGCCAGAGCCCTGGCGCCAGACAAGGTCCAATACCGGTATTCCAGCAGGTTTTTTCCAACCTCCGGCCAGGTAAACAGAAAAAAGGGGAAAATAAAAATCTCTGTGTCCCAGAAAGAATGTCCCTTATAGCCCTCACCGCTCAGGCCCTTGGCGCCGATGCCCATACGGCTGTCCCGGTGATTGGTCATGATATTCAAGTGATAGATGGCAAATCGGATGGCAACCTGATCCCGCGTATCCTCCGAGTCCAGCTGTACATCGTGTCTCTCCCAAAACCGCGTCCAGACCTTGCTGCTGGCCTCCAGCACATCGGCGTAGCTATTACCAATGACGCCTCTGAACCGCTCCAGGCTGTCAATAAATACCCGCTCATTCGCTTCCTGGGCCCTCAGCTCCCGGTATTCCATATCCCTGCCGGTGTAGACCGACGCCAATTTCTCCAGCACCAGAGTCTGACCGGCCTCTAAGCGGAGCGTATACTCCCCGCCCAGATATCGTCTGGAGGTCACGATCTTCATTGGAATGGATTCCTCCACCCCGTCCACCAGCAATCGGTGGCTTGCATGGATCATCACCTGAATTCCAGAGTTCAGAGTCCGGCAGGGATATTCCATAATGCTTCCATCATATACGCGGGCATGGCCCTCCACCGTGTGCTGGGTGCCGGAGTTGGTCACCCGACCATCGATGCCGCTGGTGATGACCACTTCCACACTCTTATCTGTTGTAAGGATCACCTGGGAGTCCAGCAAATGGACATCCGACATAGATACCGTCCGCCGCCAGGTCATTTTCAGCGTGGCGCCCTGCGGGCTTACCCAGCAGACCTGCCGCGTCGTTTCACCGTTGTAGAGGTTCAGTTTCTGGCTGTAGGTTTCCACCTGGCCAATCAGCATAGAAAAGTTCTGCCCGGCGATCCGCAGGCCAATATTGGTGACGTCCGGCAAGTTCGGCAGCTCAGACACCTCACTGTCATGAAACCGGTCAAAGGTACCGGATACAAACAGGTTCCGGGTCTGTCCCTCGTACTGCTCATCCAGAGCAGCGCGCTGCCCCAGATAGCCGTTACCCTGGGAAAAAATCGCTTCGTACTTTGCCATGAATTCTGGATGAAAGGTCTGTTCCTCCAGGATCCAGCCCGAAGCCATATTGGCGGTCAGCGCACCGTCCTGTGCCGTCATTGGCAATCCTCCCTAAATTCTATATCGATGGGCCATTAGCCCTTCAGCCCCGATGCGGCTACACTCTGTTGAACCTGTTTCTGCATGAACAGATACAAAACCACTCCGGGAACGATGACCAGCGTCAGAGCGGCAAACATCTTCGTGTAGTCATAGGAGAAAGACTGATTGAAAAACTGCAGTGCGACGGGCATGGTGCGGGCATTCGCGGTATGGGTCAGCATGGAGGCATAGAAGTACTCGTTCCAATTGTTCAAAAACATCAGGATGCCGGCAGTGGCCATGCCGCTCTTCGCCAGGGGCATATTGATGACCCAGAAGGTGCGCAGAAAGCCCGCGCCATCCATGCGGGCGGCCTCGTCCAGGTCCTTGGGAACGGACAGGAATGCCGCCCTCAGGATAAACAGAGACATGGCCATGCCGCTGGAAATATAGACTAAGCCAAGGCCGGTCAGGGTATTGTACAGGCCCATGTCGATGATCATGGAGAAGATGGGCTGTGCCTTAGCCGTGGAAGGTACCAGCAGCGTAATGGTGAACAGGCCGAACAGCAACTCTCTGCCGGGGAACCGGAACTTGGCTAGGGCATAACCGGCCAAGGAGTAAATCGCCAGAGATACCGCGGTAGCGCCCAGAGATACCATCAAAGAGTTGAAAAAGTAGGAGACAAAGTCGTATTTCTCAAAGAGGTACCGATATGCCTCCAGACCCGACTGTAGGCTTGAGGGCATCACATACGCGCCGTTGAGAATTTCCGCGTTGGTTTTAAAGGAAGATACCAGCACCCAGAGAACGGGGAATACGGAGATTACCACGGTAATGATGACGAATATGTACATGAACACCCGGGTCAGCATCCACGCTGAATTCTTCTTCTCAGACATAGCGCACCTCCTCACGCATCGGAATCACCGATACGGAATGCCTTATTCACAGCCACAAGGACAATGATACCGAAAATAAACATCACAACGCCGATGGCGTTGGCAAAGCCGTAGTTATAGTCAGAAATGGCCCGCATCATCAAAACAGAAAGGCTCATGGTGTCGGCGCCGGGACCGCCGGAAGTAGTCAGCGCGATCGCCTCATACATGGCGATCCGGGAGGTGATGGAGCAGATAATCGCGGTGCCGATGGAGTTATGGCACAGCGGCAGATAGATATGGCGGATCAAATGCCAGCCGGAAGCCCCATCCAGCTTTGCGGCCTCTGTCAAGCTGGGAGAAATGGCAACCAGATCGTTATACACGATCAAGGAGACCACGACGGAATAGAACAGCCAGGTAAAGGTCACCGCCCAGAAGGCATAGGGCGATTGGAAAAACCACTGGACCTGGAATTCTGGAAGCAGATTCCGAATCAGCACATTGACGGCTCCCACATCGTTACTGAGCAAAAACCGGAAGATCAACGCAACCGCAGCGGGAGAAATGACGTTGGGGATCATGAACACCGCTCTGCTCAACTGCCAGCCCGCAGGCCTATAAAACCAGATGAACGCCATGATTACGCCATACCCCACATGGAGGGTCATGGCGATAACGGCCCAGTACAGCAGGTTCTTCAAAGAGATGCTCGCCGCGCTGTTGCTAATGAGTCGAATGTAATTATCGATTCCAACAAAGGAGGGCTCATTAAAGCCGTCCCACTTGGTGAAGGAAGTCCGAACAAGGACGAGGATAGGCTCTGCATAGAACATTAGGAAAACGACCAGCGTGGGAAACAGGAACAGATAGACCCACTTAAAATATCTGCGTTCCAAACGGCCGTATTGCATCGGAGGGGAGGCTCTCATTTTCATGGTTCTCTCCTTGCGCTGATTGTGGAAGTGGGCAGGAGACCTGCCCACTTCCAAATATCAAACTGTTACTTATTACTTGGTCTCCAGCGCCTTAACGGTCAGGTCGTTGCAGAACTGCTCGGGAGTCATAACGCCGTTCACCAGTTGGACCAGGTCGGCAGCAAACACCTGCTCAGCGACAGATGCGGGCATGATGGTGGCAACGTTGGGGACGATAACGGTGTCAGCGGTGACTGCCGCCGACTGCTCGCTCAGCAGGGAACTCTCGTTCAGCTTGCTCAGAAAACCAGCGCTGTAGGTCATCTTGGGGCACTGGCCGCCTTCAATCAGCATGAAGGTCTCCAGCTCCTCCTGGGAGTACAGGAACTCGATGAAGGCCAGCGCGCAGTTCAGCTCAGCCTCAGACTTGTAGTTATTGGTCACAATCCACCGACCATAAGCGGCGGTACTGGCCAGAGCAACGTTACCGGGGTAGACATCGCCGTGAACGCTGGCACCGTTGAAATTGTTGCTCCACTTAGTAGCCGCATCGGCGGTAAACTCGCCGTTCATCCAGGGGCCGTTGCAGATAACTGCAGCCTGGTTGCTCATGAAAGCGTTGGCAGCGTCAGCATAGGCAGCGCCCAGAGAATTGGGGGCGGCGTGATCGGCCCAGATGGCCTTCAGCTTGGTCACAGCGTTAATTAAACAGGGCTGATTGTAGTCGTATAGTTTCTGCCCATCGTACTCAGTCAGCAGCTCTTTGCCGCCCTCTTCGTTGGCAATCAGAGCGGACAGGAGGAGCATGGACGTCCACGCGTTGTCAACGGTCTGGAACGCGAACTTGTTGTCGCCCATCTCGGCAATCAACTCATCGATGGTCATGTCGGCAATTTTTTTGCTGGGGGTGAACAGGTCGGTGTTGTAGAACAGGCCGACAGTCGGGGTATAGACGGCGGGAACACCGATGACGTCGCCGCTGTCCAGAGTGCTGAACGCCATGGAGGAATCCAGGCACAGGTCGTTGATAGTTTTATGCTCTGCCAGGAAATCGTTCATGGGGTAATACAGGTTCTGGGGAACCAGCACGGTATTGACGAAGTCAGCAGTGGTGGAAGGGGCGCCGCTGACAATCAAGGGCAGGTTGCCGGTCCGCGCCAACATAGACAGCTGGGGGAAGTACTCGTCCTCGGAGATCTCCTCCAGAACGATCTGGTAAACGCCGGCATTTTGCTCGTTGAATCTCTTGACGGCGGGCTCAAAGTAGACAGCGCCCGCGTTCTCGCCAACCATATAGGAAGGGATGGTGATGGTGGTCACATCCACGGGGGTAGGGGCAGCCGTGTCTGTTGCGACAGGGGATTGGGACGCAGGGGGGGCGCTGGTTGTGGTGCCGTCGGTCGTGCATGCGGCAACACCAAGGGCCATGGACAGAACCAGTAGCAATGCGATAAGCTTTTTCATGTTCTTTCCTCCTGTTGTTTGTCTTATATGTTCAACCTATTCGGTTAAACTCGTGGTGATTTTTAGAATATGACCAAAAACGTTTTTGAAGCCCCCCAAAAGGAATGGGCGAAAACAGTACATATTGTTTTCGCCCAAAGTACCTTAAATCAGTGATGAAAGCCGACGCTTTCGGATCTAACCACCGTATATGGGATCAGCCGCTGGCGTGGAACTCGTCTGCAATCGATGATTGCATGGAGCATCTCAGCCGCTGCATACCCTTTCTCCTCCATATTCTGATTGATTGTTGTAATTGCAGGATCGGTCAGGCTGGCGATATGCAGCCCGTCAAAGCCGGTCACTGCGAAGTCTTTGCCCGTCAGATAGCCACTCTTGCGTATGGCGTTACTTGCACCCAGGGCAATCAGGTCACTGGCGCACATAAATACGGACGCGCCGTCGGTCCCATGCTGCGCGATGTATTCAGAAACGATCTCCTGCGCTCGCTCGGCGTTAAAATCTGTATAATAATTTTCTTCCAGGGTCAGGTTTCGGCTCCGAAGGGCTTTCTCCAGGCCAGCCAAGCGCCGGGCACAGACAGTCGCGTTCCGTCGTCCGTTTAAGAACACCACCCGCTTATGATTGTGGCTCAGAACCAGCTCTGTCATTTCCGCAAAGGCACCCTCATCGTCGGTGCCCACATAGCCTATGTTCTTACCCTCTACCAACACGTCCACCGTGACACAGGGAGTTTGGGAACTCTTCAAATTCTCGTAGTACGCATCAGTTGTTTTCAGGCCGAAACACATAGCGCCAGTCAGACTATGCTCTCCACAGAACTGCTCAAAGCTCTTTTCCTTCTGCTGTTCTGACGACAAGACATAAACCGCAAATTCCATATCGTGGGTAATCGCATATCTACAGGCTCCACGGAGCATCTTGATTACCAGCTCATCGGTCAGACCCCTGTCTGCCATGAATCCGGCGAGGATGATGGCCATGGTCTGACAGCCCTTGCCCGACAGGCGCTTTGCATTCAGGTTCGGAACATACCCAAGCTCCTTGGCCGCTGCCAAGATCGCCTGCTTTGTCTCCTCCCGGATATCACTGTATCCATTGAACGCTCTAGATACTGTACCAACCGATACACCTACAGCCTTGGCAACATCTTTAATTAAAACCGCCACAGCCGCTCCTCCAAAACGTTTTTGTAAGCTAAATGTTAACATCTTTTTACTTTGTATTCAATTAGCGTTACTTACAACATTTTATAGGGAAATTTATGCATATTCACAGAGCCGCGTCGCTGCCGCCTGCAAACTTTCGAGCCATATTCGGATAGAATCCCTTATCTTTCTACCCCGTACAATCAGCAAGAACCCCTTTTCATCGGCTCCGAGCGTTGATACGCAAAACCGACGCAGCAGCAAGGCAGGACCCAAGCACCCCCAGCAAGAACACCCCGCGCAGACCCAGCTTGGGAAGAATGTCCACGTTCCGCTCCAGAAAGCGCACCAGCGCGGAGCAGACCACCGTGCCGACGAAGGCGCCCGCGCCGCTGCATGCCGCAACGATGGAGAAGCAGAGGCTGCGATGCTGTGGCAGTATATTTTCTACCTGAAGCTGTAAAAATCCCACCCCGGTGCCGGCAATGGGGATTTGCATCATAATGGTCCCCATTGGGTAGAGCCATAGTGCGGTTGACTCGGTGACGCAGCTCCATAGCAAAGCTGTGGCGGCGTAGAGTAACATACAACCGCAGACGACCCTGCGCCAGCCAAAGCGGCCGGCCAGTGCGGCCATTCCAGGCGTGAAAATCGCGCGGATCACGTTTGCGACTGTCGCCCAGAGCATAATTTGAAGAAATCTTACATGCAAAACTCCGACCTGGTAGACGGCGGCGTAACTGCCAACGAAAACGCACGCAAAACTCCAAAGGCTATTCGCCAACACGACCTTGCGCAGCGAACCATCAGAGAGCGCGGTACGAAGGATGGGCAATTTTTTTATCGCGCTGTCGGGCCTATCCTCCGGGTATGGCAGTCGTACCAGCACAACAAGGCTGAACACCATAGCAAGCATGAGCAGACCGCCCACCGCCGGAAAGGCCTGTCCAATGTCACCCCTACGCTGTGCTCCGTCCAGCAGGAGATTGACGAGGCAGAAGATCGTGGAGTAGGCGAGCATGAAACACATCTCGCGCAGTGAGTAATAGCTCGCTGGCACCTTGCCCTCCACAGAGCTGACCATCCATTCCGTCTGGGCGGGGGCGGCAAATTGGAAGATGGCCACACCAATAAAAAAACAGCAGACGGCGGCAATCTTTCCAATGCTCCGCGGGAGCAGGACAGAGAAAAATGTCAGTGGCAGGAATACCCGCCAAAGGCTGTTGGTCAGACCTAAAAATCTGCTTTTGCGGCCTATACGCGCATAGCAGAGCCCACCCCAGATCTGCACGATGGACAGCGTAGCCGTGAGGCCGGTTATAACACTCGTCAGGGCGAGAGGAAGGGCATAATAATCGGTCAGGCTGGCAATTACCGTGCCTGCGCTGGCCCAATAGACAGACATACACAGGAGATTGTCCCATAAAAAACCACGCGCGGCCTTGTCCATTCCCATATCATCCTTTTCTCTTCGCAATGCAGAATGATGATATATTGTTTTTCAATGCGAGTCAAGATGCATTCCGCTCTCTGCTCCACCTCCTTGAACCTGTTGCAAACGTTAACAGCTTGGACAAAAGACCTCCCCGCCAGCGAAATTACCCAGCGGGTGACTACCAAGGTGCAGGCCGGATCCATCGTCCTTGAAAAGCTCCTCCAGGACGGGCACACCTATTTCACTAGAGAAAGCACCTTTTCCTCCTCCGGAGCAAACAGCCCCGTCAGTTTCATATCTATGCCCCGTTCCGCCAGCATTTCGCTGATTACCTCAAACAGTACGCCCGGCTCCTTTATCAGCCTGCCCTGTGCAATTACCTCATCCAGATCATTTCTGCTCCTCATGCTGCCGCCGGAGGGGCCCTCACCGGTATAATCCACTCCGCAGCTTGGGCTGCCGTCAATGCCGATAAACCCCAGCACCTCAAAGCGCTGGGGGTTTGAGAGGTACTCCTCCAGCTCCATGAGAACTGGTTCCAGCAGCTTTCTGCAATGAGCGCGGAAAAATGGGTTGTTAAACTGGCTTTTGGTATGCCCCCAGCGGCGGCTGCCGTACAGGGTAAGCTCCGGGCATGGCAACTGCACCAACTGAATCTGCGCATCCACTGCTTGATGCAAAAAACGCTTACGAAGGCTTTCCTCCGCTTCCATTTGCTCCTTGTTATACATCACAACCTTTGCCCCGGTGTTGAGTACACAGTTGCTGACGAAAAGTATCTTCTGTTTCATATCCTTATATCCATCCTTCGTGATTTCTTCATAGGTTCCGCATCTGTACTACTGATCACCGACTAAGATGCAAAACAAATAATATTCATTATAGCACATTGAGGCGGCAATTAGCTTCTCTTTCATTTATGAAGGGTCAAAGGAATGTATTCTGAAATAAAATATGGTGCGCTTGGACTTGATTCGGCAGCCCTGAATTCATTCTTCCAGTCTATTTTTTGCGCTTCTCAAAACACTTCAGTTTTCCCAAATCACTTCGGGTCGGCTTCAGTGAATAGCAGCATATTCAGCAGTTTATTTTATACGCCTGAAGGAGCTGTCTAGCAGGCGGGTGCCGCTTAGTAAGGAAAATGGCATAAAGTGTGGGCTGCAGCGAAACCGCAGCAGCCCACACTTATTTTACTTTTTTCGGAAACTGAACAGCTTATCCTTACCAGCCCGAACCTCTCCGGCAAAGATCTCCTCCACCTCAAATTCGTCTGCATTGGTGAGGAGGACTGCGGTGTGGGGCTGAAACCCGCTTTTACGGATGAGGTCCAGGTCGGCCTCGCAGAGGAGCGCTCCTGCCTTGACGGTCTGGCCCGCTGTTACATGGAGCTTGAAACCCTGCCCCTGCAGCTCCACCGTGTCCACGCCGATGTGGATGAGAAACTCGGCTCCGTCGTCGGACACTATGCCGAGCGCATGGCCCGTCTCTGCAACAGCAGCAACCTTCCCGTCCACTGGGGCGTAGACCTTGCCGTCGGTAGGCAACACACATACACCGTCGCCCAAGGCTGCAAAGGCGGGATCATTTATTGCACTGAGTGGGAACGCCTCCCCACTTTGGGTCGCCAGAATCACCCGGGTCGAGTCTTCTGTTTTTTTCTTGAACATATGAAACATAATGCCCTCCAGGCGCGGTCAGGGATGATAGGAGCAGAACTCTACGATATAGAGCGCCAAAGCAATGGCTATACCGATCAGCACCGCGTTTTGAAAAAATTTTTCGGACTTTTTGAATTTTAAATACCCAAAGAGGATGACCCCAACCAGCGGAGAGAAGTAGCCCGCGCTCACGAGCGCAGCAGCTTTGATTTTTTTCATTACTTCAGTTCAGGCCAATATTCCTTGTTCGCCGCGATATAGTCGTCCAGAATCGCCTTCGCCAGCTGGGTATCATTGACACAGCGGTTGAGGGTCAGGGCGTTCCATGCCTTTTTGTAGCTGCCCTCCAGGCAGGCGTCCACGGTCAGCTTTTCATATGCATACTGATTCTCCAAAAGGCCCTTCTGGAAGGTGGGGATCTCTCCCACGTTCAGCGGCTCCACGCCGCTGGCGCCTATGCGGCAAGGCACCTCAACCATCATGCCCTCGGTGAGATTGGAGACAATGCCGGTGTTCTCGGTCATGCACAGGAATATCTCGCCGGTGTTGTTGGCAATCGCGTTGGCCAGATCCACAATGTAGCTTGCGTGTCCGTCGGCAATACTCTCACCGGTTTCCTGCTCCGTCCCTTTCAGGGTGCCCTTCGCGATAATATCGTCCAACCCTTCAAAGGTGAGGCGTTCGTTTCCGTCCATCACCTCGTTGGCACGGGTGTACTCCGGGTTTTCATGGCTTACCATATGCTGGGGATAGAGGTAGTACTGGAGGTAGGTGTTGGGCAGGAAATCCTCGTAATCAGAGACCATCGTCGACATAAACTGGAAGGTCTCCATCCAGCTGCTGTCAAGCTGGTGCACCTCACCCAGTACAGGCAGGGGCTTTTTAAAAATTTCACGCAGTTTCGGCAGATAATCCTCACCGGTCTTCTTATCCAGCACCTTGGTGAACCAGCCAAAATGGTTCAGGCCGAAGTAGCGGGGCTCCAGCTCGCCGGGGTCCTTCCCCAGCGCCTTGGCATAGAAACCCATAATGCCGATGGGCATGTCGCAGATGTTGATGATGCGGAAGTCGTCCTTAAAAATCCTCTTGGTCGCCTCAGCCACAATGGCGGCGGGGTTTGAATAGTTGAGAACCCATGCCTCGGGCGCGTATTTGCGAATATCCCTGATAATATCCGCCACTGCCGGCACGCTTCTCATGCCATAGGCGAAACCGCCTGCTCCGCAGGTCTCCTGCCCGACGCACCCATGTTTCAGGGCGATCTTTTCGTCCTGCTCCCTCATTTTGAGGCGACCAGCTCGGATTTGCATAAACGCGAAATCGACCCCATCAAAGGCCTCCCGTGGGTCGGTGGTCCAGACGATATCGCATTCCGGATAGAATTCCCGGAGCAGGATTTCGCCGTATTGCCCCACCTTTGCCTGGCGCCCGGGCTCATTGTCGTACAGGGTGATTTTCTTTAGGGGGAAGCGGTCCTTCTCGCCTACCAGCATGCGCAGAATCCCTGGCGTATAGCGGGAGCCCCCGCCTACAATGCTGATGGTATATTCCTTTTTCATGTTTATTACCGTACCTTTCTTTGATTATTCCAGTCCGAGAAGTTCACATATGTCCTCTCGCACCGTCTGCACCCGCATGCCGATGATGATTTGAACGTTGTTTTCCTTTTTAACAATGCCCGAATTCTTAAATTTATTGATGCGGTCCTCTTTGATCAGCCTGTAGTCCTTTACTTCTACACGCAGTCTTGTAAAACAGTTGTTCACCGTGACGATATTTTCTCTCCCGCCAAGACCATCAATAATATCGTTGATGTCGCCCAACTCATCCTGGACAGGGGTACCATCCGCGGCTTTTTGAGCATCCGGCCCCGGTTCTGCCTCCGCTACTGCCACCGTTTCCGCCTCGTCTTCTCTGCCGGGGGTTTTAAGATTCAGCTTTTTAATTAAGAAGGTAAAGACAAAGTACCAAATCGGAATGGCTGCGATGCCGATGCCCAGGGTAATGTACCATTTGGTAAGGTTCGCCGGCAGGGCGACCAGCGCCGGGAGCGCATCGATAATACCCCCCGCGAATGGGAGGCGGCCGCCCAGCATAACGATAAGCACCTGGAACAGTCCATCCAGCACGGAGTGGACAAGCCAGAGTATGGGGGAAACAAAAAGGAAAGAAAACTCAAGCGGCTCGGTAATGCCCGTCAGAACAGCGACAAGTACCAGCGGAATCAGCATACCCATGACCTGTTTCTTCTTCTCCTTGGGCGCGCTTTTGATAAAGGCCAGGGTAATTCCAACGGTGCCAAACACTTTGGAGAAACCGAACATCATGTACTTTACGGAGGTATGCATCTCGGTGATTGCGCCCGCAGCCCCCAGCTCCGCCATGAGAATTCCGTACGCGCCGCTGACGGTCTGCCCGGCAATTTCCGCGGTACCGGCGACCGGCGTAAATAAAAACGGCATATAGACCAGGTGGTGCATACCGGTGGGAATGAGGAACCGGTTTAAAAACCCATAGATAAACAGGCCAAAGTTTCCACTCCCCTCAATAAAACCGGCGCTTGCCGAAATGCCCGCGTTTACCACCGGCCATACATAGCACATCGCAATGGCAAAGGCCCCCGTGACCAGGAACGCAATGAGATAGGCAAGCCGCGACCCGCCATAGACCCGTATCACATCGGGAAATTGCGTTTCAGAAAATTTGTTGAAGATGTAGCCCGTCAGGCAGCCGAGGATAATGCCCAGGAACACGCCCATATCCACAACCTGGACGCCCAGTACCACCGCCTGCCCTGTCCCGCTCAGGGACGCAGCCTCTACCAGCATGCCGTGGCTGGTCAGCCAGGCGTTGTTTGCATATAGAAAAATCAAAAAAATTGAAATAGACAGAATGGCCGCGTCTACTTTCTTGCGCTTGGCCAGCGCGGTGGTAATCCCGACGCAGAAAATGACGGACAACTGGTTGATGCTTGCGTTCATCACAAGCTCTTTGATAAACGCTCCGATTCCGGAAATCTGCGCCGGCATCCCATTCATCTGCAGGAGAACGCCCACGGCCAAGAGAATTCCGGTCACAGCCATAAACATGACCGGTTGGATAATGGCCTGAGAAAACTTCTTCATGGATCCTGATAGTCTTTCTTTCACTACTTTTCCTCCTCAACCACAATTGGGGCCATATTACGCGCTGAGCATGCTATGGAGATGGACCATCAAATAAGATTCCTCCTCTCTCGTCACAACGTGCTTGAAACGTTTCTCCACATAGGCGCTGATCTGCTGAGCGCAGGCGGACTCCTTCTTGAGCGTGACCGAGAGCTGATACCAGAGCTCATCGTCGCCGCCGGGCGGCTTGGACAGAGGCGCGATGCCGAAGACCCGCCTGGAGAAGTAGTTCAGGTGGGTGATAAAGCGCTGGTAGGAGAGGGTCTCCTCATCAAAATCGATTTTGAAATAGGCCCGGACGATGTCCAAAATGTTGTGGATCATCTCCATCCGTCTCTGGACCTCATGGCTGTCGGCCGCCCCGGCGCTGATGAAGTGGAAGGCGATAAAGGCAGCCTCGTCCTCTGGCAGCCTCGTTCCCAAGAGTTTCTCCACAACGTCCAGCGCCAACAGGCCCGCCCGATACTCTCTGGGATAGCACTGCTTCATCTCCCACTTGAGGCTGGAGGTCAGATCCATCCCCTCGCTGTGACGGCGCAGTGCGAAGGAGACGTGATCCATCAATGTAAGATAGATTTTTTCGTCCAGCTCATAGGGCAGCTCTCTCTTAGCCATATTGATGATTTCATCGACCACCTTGATGTGCTCCAGTGGAATGTCCTCGACGATTCGGCTGAGCTTTTCGGCTACGTCGGTACCCTTTGGCGTGAATATCCTCTCGATTTGCGTCGTCTCGATCTCATCCCCGACCTTCTTCCCAAAGGCAAGACCGCAGCCCGCGAGGACACATTCGCGGTTTCTCTCATCTATCGCCAACACGATATTACGGTTTAGGATTTTATTAATTTTCACGCGCACTCCTCCTAGAAAAAACAAAAAGACCTGAACCAATCAGGCCCATGGCCCAATTAGGTTCAGGTCGGCGTCCATACGGTAGCGCTCCCGATACACTTATATTTCGGACATAACTTACCACATCCCATAGGACAAGTCAATGCGTGACATGCAACATTGGACAAAATGATAAAAATAAACGTAAATTTTTGTACAAATAGCAGAATAGGATCCAATCTTTTTTCTAAACCTAGGTTAAACACGTTTGACTTCGAAAACGTCTTCACGTAGTACGATACAGTCCCCCGCTCAAAGCACTACCCGAAGTAAGCAGCCCTCCTATCATGCTCAGCATACAACGCTGAGCATGATAGGAGGGCTGCCCATATAATAATAGCAATTCGGCCTCGCTGCAAGCATCAAGCAGCCACCGTTAGCTGCATAACAGACCTGCCCTGGCTCCAGAGGCGCAGGTACACATCCCTGCATTTTTCAAAGAGCGCGAAGGTGCGTCTTGCCTCACACTCGTTGCAGTACACCTTCCAGCACCCACAGCATTTACTGTTCTGCCCCGCGTTTTCTATGAACCCGATCACGTCCCCCAGCGGGTAACCTAAAAAGAGCCCAATCTCATGGGGAAAGCCGCTGGACTCCGCCAGCCGCGCTTTCAGGCGGCCAAGGGCGTACTCCGCGTCGGTACGAGCATAGCCATAGGAAGCCAGAAAAGCGGGCACGCCGGGGGCGCCCAAGTCCCGCTCCAGCCTGGACTTCCGGCAGACGTAGACGAGGGCCTTACCCTCCTGCCTGCGCAGCGCCAACAGCTCCACGCCCTTGCCGCAAAACTGCGCGTTCCACTCCTCTAGGCCAAGCCGCAACGCTTCCTCGTCGGCGCAGGCAATGCTGAACAGGCTTGCCGTTTTCAGCGATGCCAGCGTGGGAGAACAGTGTTCAATCAGATGTCGTTCCAGCATATCTGCGCTCCTTTTGAATTTTCAATAAGTTAGCATCAACTAACTACAAGCTTACCATACTTACCCTTCCCCGTCAAGAGAGCAGGCAAGATGGACGAAAAGTACACAGGATATGCTGGACGTCCTGCCGCTCGGCGCAGGGTACTTCAAGCTGTTTGTTTGATAAAACGGGACGAGGCCGTGGACTACATGTTCCTGTTTCTGGATATGCTTAAGGCCGAGAAGGTCTCGTACTCCACAGTGCAATGTTTTCGCAACATAAAAAAGCGGAGCCGTCTATGAGACGGCTCCGCTTTTTTATAGCTTTTGTGAAAACTCGATTTTCTCCGCGTTAGGCCCCTCGATATTGAAAAACCGCACGCCCCGCTCCCAGAACGGACGGCTCTGGATCTCCTGGTCCAGGAGCTGAAAGCCCGCCTCCTTTGCCGCGGTAAAGGCCGCTTCCACATCCTTCACATCGATGGCAAAGTGGTCGACCGCGCCCGCGCGGCCCGCGCAGGCCTCCGGCACGTAGAACTCCAGCATCAGGTTCTGCTGGCCCATGAACACGACCGGGCCGCGCAGGCCCTTGGTCCGCAGCTTCTCCTCAAAGCCCAGCTGCCCGTAAAAGGCCACAGTCTTCTCCACGTCCATTGTGGGGACGGCAATATGCTGGATGCCCAAAATATTCTCCGCAAAGGTCATTGCTTATTCCCCTCCGTTCAGGCGCGGCGCAGATGCACCGCGAACCCGCCGATTTCCTCTTTCAGATAGATTGCGCCCAGCTTGCCCGCGGGGTTAATAACGGCTGTGTCCTGATCGAGCTCCACGCCAACACGGGCAAAATAGGCCACCGCCCGGTCGATGTCACGAGTGTTGACGCCGATATGCCCCATAGTGCCGAGGAATTCGCCCTTGATCACCTCGGCGATCTCACCGGCGAAATACGAGCCGGGGAACTCCTTGACGCTCTTGCCGAAGAGCAGGGCCAGGCGGCTCGCCACCTGTTTCGCGTCCTCAGCGTCCTTGGTGTTGATGCCCACGTGCGCAAGCTCAAAGCCGAGCATTTTTTGGATCAGCCCCTGGCACAGCGCGCTGATCTCGCTCCACTTCTTCTCCCGCACCAGGTCGTTGGGGCAGAAAAAGCTGCCGCCCACCGCCGCAACGTTGGACAGCGCCAGGTAATCCAGCATATTTTTCTCCGATACGCCGCCGGTGGGAAGGAATTTGATCTCCCGGTACGGCCCTGCGAGAGCCTTCAGGACGTCCACGCCGCCATAGGCCTCCGCCGGGAAGAACTTGCAAAGCGTCAGGCCAAAGCGCATGGCCTGCTCGATGTCCGAGGGGGAAACGGTGCCGGGAACCACGTCCACGCCATGGTCCACACACCACCCCACGACCTCGGCGCTAAAGCCGGGCGTGACGATAAACTGCGCTCCCGCAGCCACTGCCTCCTCAGCCTGAGCCACCGTATGTACGGTGCCCGCGCCCACCAGCACCTCCGGCGCCTCCGCGGCGATCCTGCGGATACACTCGGCGGCCGCCTTGGTACGGAAGGTCACCTCCGCCACGGGGATGCCGCCCTCTGCCAGTGCTTTGGCCAGCGGCACGGCGTCTGCCGCGTCGTCCAAAACCAGCAGCGGTACAAAGCCGATCTCACTGATCTTCATAATATTCTCGCTCATGCTGTCTCTCTCCCTTTCGCGGCGTATCCGAGCCGGGGGCCGCGTATTCTTACAGGGCGTCTACGCCCATGAATTTTTTCAGCTCTTCCCGGGTAGGCAGCCCGTCGTTGTCTCCGATGCTGGTCACCTGGATCGCACCGATAGCGTTGCCCCTGCGAACCGCCTCAGGCAGGCTTTTCCCCTCAACGAGCGCGCTGATAATGCCCGCGGCAAAACCGTCGCCCGCACCTACGGTGTCCACGACCTTCTCCACCCGAAACCCGGGCACCATCTCCCGGTGGTCGGAGGTCACCAGGTAGGCGCCCTTGCTGCCCACCTTCGTGATCACGGCCTTCGCGCCCAGCCCCAGATAATAGGACCCGATGGCGTCGGCGTCGCTGCTGCCGCAGAGGATGTCACCCTCGGCCTCGCCGGGAAATACGTAGTCTGCCATCGCGGCCAGGTCGTTGACAGTCTTGATCATGACCTCACGGCTGGGCCAGAGTTGGGGCCGCAGGTTGGGGTCGAAGGAGACCGTAAGGCCGTTCTCCCGCGCCTTCTCGATCAGGTAGAAGGAAGCTTCCCGCGTCGATTCAGAGAGGGCGGGCAGGATGCCCGTCAGGTGGAGATACCCGTACCGGGAAAAGTCCAACCTGTCCACGTCCGCGTTTGACAGGGTGGACGCGGCCGAGTTTTTGCGGAAATAGAATATCTCCGGGTCACCCGTGCTCACCTTGCTCTTGAGCATAAAGCCTGTGGGGCGCTCCTCGGAGTAGCTGACAAACTCGCTGCCGATGCCGTTTTTCCCCAGGACATTCACGATGAGCTTGCCGAAGGGGTCGTTGCCCAGGCGAGTCATGTAGGTGACGCTGTGCTCCAGCCTCGCCAGGCCCACCGCCACGTTAAATTCCGCGCCGGCCACCACCATCGTGTAGTCGGTCACCTGGTCGAGCGAGCCCTCATTTTTCGCAATAAAGAGGCCCATCGGCTCACCGATCAGCATTACGCCTTTTTTCATGTCGTCTCCACGCTTTCCAAAGACTGACGGCGAGTGCCGCCCCCGTGGGGGCCGGGAATACCCGACTCTTCAGGGGCGGCGGCCATGTCAGTCTTTTTCTGGTTGTGTTATTCGCCGATGAGGTCCTTCACGTAGGCAATAAGCTCAGCGTCCTTGGCGTTCTTGTAGAAGAGCTCCTTGAAATGCTTGCCGCCCAGCGCGCCCTTGAGCAGCTCCTGGTCCAGGCCCTTGAGGATGGTGATAAGGTCTTTAAAGTTGTTGGCGCGCACCGCGTCTAGGATGCGCTTGTTCTGACGCTCTACATCGCGTTTCTCAGGGGGATATCCATTGCCGCTCTCAAAGCCGAAGAGTTTCTCGAAGATATACTCCAGGTTGCACTCGGCGCCCCAGCCAAAGCCCTTGGCGAAGGGCATGGAGATGGCATTGCCGTCGTTGATCTGGGCGAACATATACGCATCGCTGGGGTCCACCACATGGCCGCAGATCACACCGGGGAAGCTGTTGAGGGACAGCATGGCGCCCTCACCCGTGCCGCAGCCGGTGATGACGTAGTCCGCAGCGCCGCTGTTGAGCAGCACCGCCGCCAGAATGCCGTTCTGCACATAGGTCAGCCACTCCTTGTCGGTGCCGGTGTACATGCCGTAGTTGTCCACAGCGTGGCCCATGGGCTCGACAACCTTCTTCAGCGTGTTGTAAATCAGCTCGTTCTTCGGAGCTTGGCTGTTCTCATTGATCAGTGCGATTCTCATAATCAATTCTCCTTTTATTTCTCGCGGGGGGTTCTTCCCGCGGATATTACAGAATCCCGCGCACTTGGGCGAGTACGCTCTCGGTATCAAGGCCGTACTCCACCAGCAGGTCGTCCGGCTTGCCGGACTGGCCGAATCTGTCCTGCACGCCGATCTTGCGGAAAGCAAAGTCGCCCTTGCCCATAAGCGCGCTGGCGACCGCGTCGCCCAGGCCGCCAATGACGCTGTGCTCCTCGATGGCGACCACCTTCTTGCACCGCTGGGCCATGCGCAGCACGCACTCCTCGTCCAGGGGCTTGATGGTGTGGATATTCACCACCGCTGCGCTGACGCCCTCCCGGGCCAGTGCCTCGGCGCAGTCCAGAGCGGTGGCAACCATGATGCCGCAAGCGAAGAGCACCACGTCGGTACCATCCCGCAGAACGTTGGCCTTGCCGATTTCGAAGGGCATCTCCTGCTCGAAAACCTTGGTGGCGGGACGGGCGAGGCGCAGATACACCGGGCCGTTCATCTCGGCCGCCACGCGCACCGCACGCTCGGTCTCCCGCGCGTCGCAGGGCACGATGACCGTCATCCCGGGGATCACACGCATGAGCGCGAGGTCCTCGATGGCCTGGTGACTGCCGCCGTCCTCGCCCAGGGTAATGCCCGCGTGGGTCATCGCCAGCTTTACGTTAAAGTTTGGATAGGCAATGCTGTTGCGCACCTGCTCGTAGGCGCGCCCCGCGCCGAAAATGGCGAATGTGCTGCAGAAGGGGATATACCCCATCGTAGAGAGACCGGCCGCCATGGAGACCATGTTGCCCTCCGCAATACCGGCGTTGAAAAAGCGCTCGGGATAGCGCTGGGAAAAGCCCACGGTCATTGTGGCATGGGCGAGGTCGGCATCCAGCACGACGATCTTGTCGTTTTCCCCGCCCAGCTTTACCAGCTCGTCGCCGTAAGCGGCGCGGATCGCTTTCATCTCACTCATTGCCGTCGCCCTCCAGTTCCTTCAGCGCCTTCGCCAGCTCCTCCGCGTTAGGCGCCTTGCCGTGCCAACCCACCTGGTTCTCCATAAAGGAGACGCCCTTGCCCTTGACCGTGTGGGCAAGGATGCATTTGGGCTTGCCGGGGGTCGCCGGGCGCTCCAGCGCGGTGATGACGGCGGCAAGGTCGTTGCCGTCCGCCAGCTCGATCACCTCGAGGCCGATGGCCTCCAGCCGGGCGTACAGGTTACCAAGACCCATGACCTCGTCGTTGGTTCCGTCGATCTGCAGACCGTTGTTGTCGATCATGATGGTGAGGTTGTCCAGCTTATAGTGGGCGGCAGCGGTGCAGGCCTCCCAGGCCTGGCCCTCCTGCAGCTCACCGTCGCCGAGAACAGTGTATACCCTCACGCCGTTCTTGGCGGTCTTAGCGCCCAGCGCCATACCCACCGCGATGGAAACCCCCTGGCCCAGCGAGCCTGTGGAGGCGTCCACGCCCGGAACCTTCTTCGCGTCGGGGTGGCCCTGCAAAATGCTGTGGAGCTGGCGGAAGTTCTTGAATTCCGCCTTGTCAAAGAACCCCATCTCGCCCAGCACGGCATAGTAGCAGGGGGCCGCGTGCCCCTTGCTGAGAACGAAGCGGTCACGGTTGGGATCGTCAGGGTGCTTGGGATCGACCCGCATCTGCGTATAGTAGGTAGCAGCCACCAGCTCCACCATGGAGAGAGATCCGCCCGGATGACCGCTGACGGCTCCGCCGACCATCTCGAGGATGTCCCGGCGCATCTGCCTGCAATTTGCTTTTAACTCTGTGTAATCCATTTTCTTCGCCTGCCTTACTTGTTTGGCTTATTACTTTTTGCCGCGCGTCTTCTTCAGATAGTCGATATAGACGGCACCCAGGATCACGCCGCCCTTGACGACGTACTGCCAATAGGTGTCGATCTTCAGCAGGTTCATGCCGTTGTTGAGCACGCCGATGATCAGCACGCCGACCACCGTGCCGCCCATGGCGCCGACGCCGCCGGACATGGAGGTGCCGCCCAGGACGGAGGCCGCGATGGCGTCGCGCTCAAAGCCCTCGCCAACGTTGGGCTGCCCGGAGTAGAGGCGGGCCGCCAGCACCACACCGGCCAGCGCCGCCATGGTGCCGCTGATCATGAACATGCGGATCTGAACCCATTTCACATTCACGCCCGCATAGCGCGCGGCCTCAATGTTGCCGCCCACCGCGTAGACGTGGCGGCCAAATCCCGTGCGGTTCATCACGAAGAACAGGATGACCATGGTGACGATCACAATGATGACGGGGATGGGCAGGCCGAAGAGATACCCGGTGCCGAGGTTGTTGAAGACGTCGTTGGTGCTCTGGGTGGGCTGGCCGCCGGTGAGGATATAGCTCACACCGCGGACGATGATCTGTGTGGAGAGGGTGACGATAAAAGCGGGGAGGGCGGTGTTAGAGATGACAAGCCCATTGAAGAAACCGATGACCGCGCCGAAAAGCAGCGCCACCAGTACGCACACAGGGACCGGGATGCCGGCGTTGGACATACGCACGGCCAGCACGCCTGAGGCCGCCACGACGGAGCCAACCGAGAGGTCGATACCGCCGCTGATGAGCACGCCGGTGATTCCAAACGCGATCAGGCAGTTGACGCACACATTGCGCAGCACGCTGAGCAGGTTCGTGGGCACGGCAAAGGTGCTCGTGGTAAGGGTGAGCGCCAGGCACATCGCCGCCAGAGCAATCATGGGGCCCAGGTTGCGCTTGATCCACACGAAAACGGGATTGGACACCCAGCCCTTTTGGGGAGACACGGCAACGGCGGCCCCTTTTGTTTTGTTAGACATTTTCATTCCCTCCATCTACCGCATAGGACATGATGATTTCCTGAGATATCTCATCTTTCTCGGGGTCCAGTATCTTGACAAGCCGTCCCTCGCTCATGACCGCGATACGGCTGGAGTTGTTGATGATTTCCGGCAGCTCGGAGGAAATCATGATGATGGACACGCCCTCGCGGGTGAGGTCCCGCATCAGTTTATAAATTTCGGCCTTGGCACCCACGTCGATGCCGCGGGTAGGCTCGTCTAAAATCAACACCTTGGGCTTGGCAGCCAGCCACTTGGAAATGACGATTTTCTGCTGGTTGCCGCCTGAGAGCTCCCGCGCCAGCTGGTCTACCGAGGCCATTCTGATGGAGAGCTTGTTTTGGTACTCTTCTATAATGCCCTGTCTCTTCTTTTTGTTGAGACGCAGCTTACTGATATACTCCTTCAATACCTGGAAGGTCAGGTTGGTCGCGATGCTATGGTCCAGGAACAGTCCCTGCCCCTTGCGGTCTTCCGGCACCAGAGCGATACCCGCGCGGATGGCGTCGGAAGGACTGTGGATTGTAGCCTGTTTCCCTTCAATGGTGATCGTTCCCGTAAGCATTTTGTCGATGCCGAACAGCGCCAGCGCCGTCTCGGTACGCCCTGCGCCCACGAGGCCGGAAAAGCCTAATATCTCGCCCTTTTTCAGGTTGAAACTGACGTCCTTTACCGCCGCGCTGGACAGGTGCTCGACCGACATGATGGTCTCGCCGCCTATTGCGCGCTCGTTGCCGTACATGTTCTCGAATTCGCGGCCCACCATCATGCTGATGAGCTCTCTCTCGTTGGTCTCGGCCGTGTTCTTCGTACCGATAAACTGGCCATCGCGCAGGACGGTTACGGTATCGCACACCCGGAAGGTCTCCTCCATGCGGTGGGAGATATAGATGATGGCGACGTTCTTTTCCTTGAGCGCCTTAATCTGCTTGAACAGGTCCTCGACCTCGTTGTTGGTCAGGGAAGCCGTGGGCTCGTCCATGATGATAATACGGGCGTTCTCGTTGATGGCCCGCGCGATTTCCAGCATCTGCTGTTGAGCGATGGACAGGCCCGCGATCTGCCGGTGGGTGGGCAGGCTGATGCCCATTACATCCAAGGCCTTACGCGTCTCCCGGTGCATCCGCTTGATATCAATCATGCCGAGCTTGTTCCTCACCTCGTGGCCCAGGAAAAAGTTTTCCGCCACGTTCATGCTGGACACGTTGCTGATCTCCTGATGGATAAAACTGATGCCATGCTGGCGTGCGTCGTCTACCCGGTGAATCTCGACGTTTTCCCCGTCGATTCTGATAGAGCCCTCGTCGGCACTGTAAATGCCGCCTAAAATTTTCATCAGCGTGGATTTGCCCGCGCCGTTCTCACCCATCAGCGCGCGTACCTCGCCGGGCTTGATTTGAATCGTGACGCCATCCAGAACACGGTTGGTCGCAAATGTTTTTACGATATTGTCCATTTCCAGGACATAATCACTTGGCATAAAATCACTTCCTCTTATTTAGCAGCCGCCCGGATGCAGCGCCACAATAGTAAGCAGCGGGGCAGAGCGGAAACTCTGCCCCGCTATCTTCACGTCACGGTCTGCTTACTTCGCTACGGTGTCAACGTTGGTGGCGTCGATGATATACATGGGGATGATGACGTCCTTCTCCACCTCTTGGCCAGCCAGCAGGGCATAAGCGGTCTCAGCGGTCTTCTGGCCGATGAGCACGGGCTCCTGGGCGGCGGAGGCGACCATCTCGCCGGCACGGATGAAGTCCTTGCCCTCGGCGGAACCGTCAACGGAGACGACCTTCACCTTGTCGATCATACCGGCCTCTTTCAGAGCGGCGATGGCGCCACGGGCGGTGGGGTCATTGATGGTGAACACGCCGTCGATCTGGGGGTTGGCGTTGATGAAGTCGACCATGATGGGCTGGGAGTAGTCGGATGTAGCCTTCTCGACGTCCTTGCTCTGGATGATCTCGATGTCGGGGTAGTTGGCAGCCATTTCATCCTCAAAGCCCTTCTGGCGCAGGTAGCAGGTGGTGGTGGTGCTGAAGGTAATCTCAACGACCTTGCCCTTGCCGCCCAGCGACTCGGCCAGAGCCTGAGCGCACATGTGACCGGAGGCCTCGTTGTCGGAGACGATAGTGGAAGCAACCAGGCTCTTACTGGACTCGGCTACGCCCACGTTAAAGGCGATAACGGGCACGCCGGCCTCCTGGCAGGCCTCCAGAGTGGCACGGACGCCCTCGGAGTTGATGGGGGACAGGCCGATGACGTTGCAGCCCTGGTTGATCATGTCGGTGACATCGTTCATCTGCTTGTTCTGGTCGCCGTTGGCGTCCATCACGATGACCTCGTCGTTGGGGCCGGTGAGAGCACTCTCGAGGCCCTCCTTAATCTGCAGGAAAAACACGTTGGTCATGTTAGGAAGGGAGATGCCGATCTTGAGGGGAGTACCGTCGCTGGTAGCGGGGGTAGTGGCGCTGGGAGCGGTGCTGGCGCTGGAGCTAGGAGTGGCGGAGGCGGAGCCGGAGGGGGCGGCGGTTCCGCCGCAGGCAGCCAGGGACAGAATCATAGCAAGGGACAGTGCGAGAGCTGCAAACTTTTTCATACTGATTCTCCTCTTTATCTTTTATATCTTTCGTGAGCGATCCGCTCGAAAGATTGTTTTTGTTGCCTCTTAACAGCCGAGGTAGCCGCCGTCCACGGGGATCACAGCGCCGCTCAGATAGTCGGAGGCATGGGAGGCCAGGAAGACGACGACGCCCTTCAGGTCATCGGGGGTTCCCCAGCGGCCCGCGGGGATGCGAGCCGTAATGGAGGCATTGCGTTTTTCGTCCTCCAGGATGCCGGTGTTCATGGTGGTGGCCATGTAGCCCGGGGCAATAGCGTTCACGTTGATGCCCTTACTGGCCCACTCGTTGGAGAAGGCCTTGGTGATCTGGGCGATGCCGCCCTTGCTGGCCGCGTAGGCGGGCACGGTGTAGCCGCCGAAGTATGCCAGCATGGAGGCAAAGTTAATGATCTTGCCGCTGCCCTGCTTGATCATCTCCCGCGCGGCCAGCTGGCAGAGCTGGAACACCGCGGTGAGGTTCACGTTCAGGACAAAGTCCCAGTCCTCCATCGGGAACTCCTCTGAGGGGTGGCGGCGCTGCACGCCGGCGGCGGGAACCAGGATGTCAATGGTGCCGCCCAGCAGGCCCAAAGCCTTGTTGAACGCCTCCACCAGTTCCTCGCGCTTGCCCAGATTCGCACGGACCGCGTGGGCTTTGAACCCCCGCGCGCTGAATTCCTGGGCCGCCTGCTCGGTGTGGTCGGAGATGTCGATGATGGCCACTTCGGCGCCCGCCTCCATGAGGCCCTCGGCAACGCCGTGGGCGAGACCCTGGGCAGCGCCCGTCACAATGGCCTTTTTCCCGGTTAAGTCAAACAGATCCATAATTCAGAAACCCTCTTTTTCTATAGTTAAAATCTCGAACCTATTACTTGTTCACCACGTTCAGCAAGGGCTGGTCCAGGGCGCCGCGGGCGGCTTCCTCGGCCACCTTGCGCTCCAGCTCCAGGGCGGATTCCTCGGAGTACCAGGCAATGTGTGGAGTGGCAAGGAAGTTGTCCATGCTCAGCAGGGGGTTGTCCTTCGCCACAGGCTCGGGGCTAAACACATCACAGGCTGCGCCCGCGATCTCGCCCGCCTTCAGGGCTTCGTACAAATCCTTCTCGTTGATGATGCCGCCGCGGGAGACATTGATAAGGTAAGCGTTCTTCTTCATCTTCTTCAGCTGGGGTGCGGAGATGAGGTCGCGGTTCCCATCCAGAGGGCAATGGACCGAGATAATGTCGGAGCGCTCCAGCAGCTCATCCAGACTCACCATCTCCATGTATTCCTGAGTCTTCCCATTTTTGCGGGCAAATTCATCATAGGCCAGCACTTTCATGCCAAAGGCCTTGGCCCGCTCGGCAAACGCGGTGCCGATGCGCCCCACGCCGATGACGCCCACAGTCTGGGTGGACAGACGATAGATAGGCATGGCCTCCTGGTAGTTCCACACGCCGCTCTTCACCCGCTCATTGCAGAAAACGACCTTACGAGCCAGGGCCAGCATCAGGGCGATGGCATGGTCGGCCACCTCATACATGCCGTAGTCCGGCACGTTGCAGACCTTCACGCCGTGGGCGGTAGCCGCGGCCAGATCCACGTTGTCCACACCCACGCCGTACCGCACGATGACCTTCAGGTCGGGCAGCGCGTCGAACACTTTTGCCGTGAAGGGCGCATACTGGTTGATGACCGACTTAAACCCCTTGCAGTCCCGGATCAGGTCATCCTCCGTCTTGCAGTTGAACCACGGGGCCTCCAGCCCAGCAGCGGAGAGCGCTTTCGACTCCACCTCAATATTGTCATGGTCGCAGTCCGTGATCGCTACCAAAGTCCGATTCATAATATCCTCCCGCAAATTAAATTTAAAATCCAAAATTCTTTGCATTGACAGTATTATAATAATTCAGTTACAATAAAGCAAGATGACAAATCACCAATTCGAATTTAAAATTTTTGTGCACAAAGTACAATATCGTTTTAGTTCTAAATTTCTTGCACTTTGCTACTTTTCTAACAATCAAAAGTAGTGTAATATTAGAAACAATAAAACTAACAGCGACCCCAAAACGGCCCCGAGCCGTATTTCAAGTCTGGAGGCATATACATGGAAAGGCGTCCTGTCT
Source organism: uncultured Eubacteriales bacterium (assembly GCA_900079765.1). NCBI lineage: Bacteria > Bacillati > Bacillota > Clostridia > Eubacteriales > uncultured Eubacteriales bacterium. The sequence continues at coordinate 3,217,876 of LT599017.1, forward strand.
CATTATTAGAGTGGGCTTATCAGGAGATCCGGCAAATGCTGTTTTCAGGCCGACTGGCGCCGGGCGAGAAGATCGTGGTGGGCCAACTGGCGGAAAAACTATCCATTAGCCCTACCCCGGTTAAGGAGGCGCTAAATCGCCTGGTTGCGGAGGGGCTCTTAGATGCAATGCCCCGGCGCGGCTTTCAGGTCAAGCACCTCTCCGCTAAGGAGGTGCACGACATTCTCGACTGCAGGCTCATGATGGAGGTATTCGCCGCCCGGAAGGCTGTGGAGAATTTCAAGCGCCACCCCGAGATCCGTAAGGAGATGCTGGCCGATTTAAAGGAGCTGGAGAACGTGGAGTTCCACGACTATGTGGAGGCCACGCGGCTGGAGCAGTCCTACCACAGCTCCTTCATCCGACTGACCGAGAACCAGCATCTCATGAATCTCTATAACATCCTCTTTGGCGTGGGGTTCTCCTTTTATGTATACGCCTCCGAAAATCACCCCATGGAGCGCCACTCAGAGGCGCAGAGCGAGCACCGCCAGATGTTAGAGGCTCTGGACCGTGGGGACGTCGAGGGACTTGAAACCGCACTGCGCAGCCATCTGGAGCGAACCATCAACCTTTACGAGACCTTCTCCTCTGCCTTCGCGGCGGAGACCTTACATAATTAAGCTCCCCTGCTGCTGCCCGCCTGGATGGCGGGCAGCAGCTTTTTAAATCGGCGCGTCCCTCTTTTGTCGGACGCTTTATCGCTTTTTGTTGAAAAAGAATTTTTTGATTATTTGTCGAATTTTTATTGACTTTTAGTTGAAGTATTACTATACTCGCAATATACAAACTTGGCTCTTCCCCACGCCGCTCATTTTATAGTAAAGAGGAGGTTTTCAATTATGGATCAGGCGGAGACCTTCGAGCTGCTCTGCCGTGTGGCCCAGGGCATCGCCGGGATGTTCGGCGACAACTGCGAAACCTTGGTCCACGAGATGGACGGCAACCGGATTAAAACCGTTGCCATCTATAACGGCCACGTGTCCGGCCGGACGGTGGGCTCCACTCTGAGCATCTACGGAAACGATACCTCGGCGGACGATGACGGGGTCGTCAACCTGAATCAGGATTACTTAAACCAGATGGTGATCACCTCCGGCGGCAAGAATATCAAGTCCTCTACCTTCCATGTCTGGGGCGAGGGGTTCCACTACGCCCTGGGCATCAATTACGACATCACCGTCATGGGCCAGATGCGCCACGTGCTAGATAACATTACCGAGGCGGCGGGCAACCTGATGACCTCCCTCTCCGGGGACACCCAGACAAATCTGGAGACCCTGTTTGACGCCTGTCACAAGATCCTCAATAAGCCCCTAAGCAAAATGCGCAAGACCGACCGCCTGGCCCTGGTAGGCCTCCTCAAGGAAAAGGGCGCGTTCCAGATGCACCGCAGCGTCCCCTATGTGGCCGAGCGCATGGGAGTATCAAAGTACACCATTTATAATTACTTAAACGAGTTGGGCGAGGCCTGATTGAAGGAGGGCGAGAGAGATGAGAATCATCGAAGCGGCGGAGGTCCGCCGGCGGCTCACCATGCCGGTGTGTATCGATCTGATGCGCGCCGCCCTGCGCTCGTTGGAGGAGGGAGGATACACCCAGCCCCTGCGCTCCATCGCCCTACTGCCTGGGGGGGAGAAGTTCGGTTTCATGCCCGCCTGGATGGGGGATTGTTTCGGTGCCAAGGTGCTCTCCGCCTTTCCCCAGAACGCCGGGACCGGTTACCCCTCCCATATCGGCTACGTGATGCTTTTTGAGGCCGAGCATGGCAGTTTTCTCGGAATGGCGGACGCCTCAGTCATCACCGAGATACGTACCGGCGCGGTGTCCGGGGTGGCCACCGCCCTGCTGGCCCATCAGGACGCCCACACCCTCGCCATCATCGGCGCGGGGGCTCAGGGACGCTCTCATCTGGCCGCCATGACTTTGGTGCGGGACATCCGGTCCGTTACCGTCTATGACCAAAATCCCCAGGCCGCCCGGCGGTACTGCGAGGAGATGGGCGCGATTTACCACATCCCAGTCACCTCCTCCCCCACGGTGGAGGAGGCGGTGCGGGATGCAGACATCATCTGTACCCTGACCCCCAGCAAGGAGCCCTACCTGGAAGCCGACTGGGTCTCCCCCGGCTCCCACATCAACGCCGTGGGAGCCTTCACCCCCGCCGCCCGCGAGGTCACCAGCGCCCTGGTGGCAAAATCAAAGCTCTATGCCGACCAGACCGAGGCCATGCGCAAGGAATGCGGTGAGTACCTCATCCCCCTGGCCGAGGGCCTCATCGGGGAGGAGCACATCGTCGGCTCCCTGGGCGAGGTGCTCCTGGGCCGGGCGCCCGCCCGGGAGAGAGAGGATGAGATCACCCTCTTCGACGCGCTGGGTCTCGCCGTAGAGGACATGGCCTGCGGCCGATGGCTCTGCATGAACGAATGACCCTTGCCCCCTCGCCGGAGGCCTCCGGTGTGTAATCGACTAAAAAGGATGGAAGAACGATGAAGAAAAAACTGCTTGCGACCCTGCTCTCCAGCACTCTGCTGCTGGGCGCGCTGGCCGGCTGCGGCACCTACCAGAACAGCGGCTCCAGCCCCGCCCCCTCCGGCTCCTCTACCCCCTCGGCCTCAGCAGGCCAGGGCGGCGGGACGGCTGCCGCCAGCACCGACTTCACCATGGCCTACAACGGTATCGTCACCCTTAACCCCATCATGAGCCAGTCCTCCAACGACGTGAATGTCTTCTACCTCACCCAGATCCAGCTGGTACGCTACTACGGAGACAAGATACAGGCAGACGCCGCCGAGAGCTACGACATCAGCGATGACTACACGGTCTATACCTTTCACCTGCGCGACGGCCTCACCTGGTCCGACGGGGAGCCCATCACCGCCGCCGACTTTGAGTACGCTGCCTACTGCCTTCTCAACCCCGACATGGGCAGCCCCGCGGCCTACAGCTGGTATGCCATTAAGAACGCCTCCGCTTACAACTCCGGCGAGGTTACCGACTGGGCCGACGTGGGTGTGAAGGCCCTGGACGAAAAGACTCTGGAGATCACACTGGAGCGGCCCCTGAACACCTTCGACAAGACCATCGCCGTCAAGGGCCTCTATCCCCTGCGCCGGGATTTTGTTGAGAAGGTCGGCAGCGACAAGCTGGGCTCCTCGGTTGACACCATGCTCTTCTCCGGCCCCTACATCATCACCGACTGGGTACTGGACAGCACCATGGAGCTGAAGAAGAACGACCTTTACTGGGACAGCGCCAACTCCTTTCCCACCGAGAACCTGCACTTTATTGAAGTAGAGGACGCCAATACCAAGGTCGCCATGTTTGAAAACGGCGAGGTGGATGCCATTGAGCAGCTCTCCAGCCAGTATTACGATCACCTGAGCGACTACCTCTACTCTTACACCGGCGGCGGTTTCATGTTCCTGTGGTTTAATCAGCTGGGCACCAGCGAGGAGACCTCCGCCCTCCTGAGCAACCAAAACTTCCGTCAGGCCCTGAACTATGGTTTTGACCGCTCCGCCACCGTGGCCGCCGTGAATCGGATGTGCCTTCCCTCCAGCCGCTTGGTGGACTCCAACTTCACCGTGGCTGACGGCGGCAAGTTCGTGGATGAATACCCCGTAACCAGCGCCCCCCTCAGCGGCAACGTAGCCAAGGCAAAGGAGTACCTGGCCAAGGCCATGGACGAGCTGGGCTATACCGACGTGTCCCAGCTCCCCCAGCTGAGCCTTGTCACCTGGGACGCCTCCCAGCAGAAACTCCTGCTGGAGACCATCATCGACCAGTGGAAACAGAACCTCGGCATCACCAACGTACAGCTTAACCAGTACGTTATCGGCACCGCCATTGGCTCCTTCTACAGTCTGGACTACGACATCTTCTGCATCACCTGGGAGACCGACGTGCTGCCCACCGACATCATGGAAGCCATGGCTACCGGCGGCGAGGTGAACTACGGCATCTGGAGCGATGCCAAATTTGATGAGCTGGTAGCCCAGGCTGTGGCCGAGATGGATCCCCAAAAGCAGGCCGAGCTGACCGCCCAGGCGGAGCAGGCTTTCGTGGACGCCGCCGCCATCCTGCCTCTCTATGAGAACAGCAACACCAGCGCGGTCCAGTCCTACGTCAAAGGTTTCCAGATGACCGCCACCAGCTCCGGCTACCAGTTCAACCACCTGACCGTGGAGAAATAAGAAAGTTTCAACGGGGAGAGCGGAGGCCCACAGCCCCCGCTCTCCCCCGCCCTTACCCACCGAAAGGAGACCCTCCTTGAAAAAATACATCCTCAAGCGGCTGGTCATCTCCCTCGTCACCATCTGGCTCATCGCCACCTGCAGCTTTTTCCTCCTTCACGCTCTGCCTGGCAACCCCTTCGCCACGCAGAAACTGATGAGCCAGGAGATGCTTGCCAAGATGATGACGTACTACGGGCTGGACCGCCCCCTCTGGGAGCAGTACCTCACCTTTATGGGCAATCTCCTCCACGGGGATTTCGGATACTCCCTCAAGTATGTGGGCAAGTCGGTCAACGGCGTCATCGCCCAAACTTTCCCGGTCTCTGCCCAATTGGGCCTCCAGGCCTACCTTATCAGTTTCCCACTGGGCGTCTTCTTCGGCATCATGGCGGCCCGGCGGCGGGGCCGCGCCCTGGACTACTCACTGGTGGCTTTCTCGGTGCTGGGGGTCTCCGTGCCGGTGTTCATCCTGGCCTCCCTTTTGCAGTACGTCTTCGCAATCCGATTAGGCTGGCTGCCCGTGGCCCAGTGGAAGAGCTTTGTCTACACCATTCTCCCCACCCTGACCCTCGCCATCGGCTCCATTGCCGGAAAGACCCGCACCATGCGCACCCTCATGCTGGAGGTCATATCAGAGGACTACGTGAAAACTGCCAAGGCCAAGGGTCTCTCCGCCCGGCAGGTTGTCTGGAGCCACCAGATCCGCAACGCCATCATCCCTATGATCCCCTCCCTGGGCATGGAGATCGTGTCCATTCTCATGGGCTCCTTTGTGGTGGAGCAGATCTTCGCGGTGCCCGGTATCGGAGCCTACTTTGTCAGCTCGGTTCAGAGCCTCGACTACACCATGACCTTGGGGCTGACCGTCTTCTTCGGCGTCTTCGTGGTGAGTGCCAACTTCATCATTGACCTAGTCTACGGCCTGGTCGACCCCAGGATCCGCGTTGTAAAGTGAGGTGAGGAGATATGACAAGAGAATCTTCCGTCACGGATCGTGACTTTGTACGCCTCCCTGAGGGCCGGAGTCAGGCCGACGCCATCGTCCGCCCCAGCGTCAGCTACTGGCGGGATGTGCTGCGGCGCGTCACCTCAGACAAGGTGGCCCTCCTCAGCTTTGCCGTCATCGCCCTCATAACCCTCATGGCTGTCCTCGCACCCCTCCTCTCTCCCTATAGCTACGAGACCACCAGTCTCCTCGCCACCAACCTGCCCCCCAGCAGCCAGCACTGGTTTGGCACCGACTCTCTGGGCCGGGACCTGTGGGCCCGGGTGTGGGTGGGAGCCCGGGTGAGCCTCCTGATCGGCCTGGGCGGGGCCATCGTGCCCCAGCTCATCGGCGTCTTCCTTGGTGGCCTGTCCGGGTACTTCGGCGGCTGGGTGGACATGCTCATCATGCGTATTATCGACGTGGGGGTGTGCATTCCCTCCCTCGTGTACGTCACCCTCATCATGCTCTGGCTGGACGCGGGTCCGGCGGCCATCATCCTCGCCATCGCCATCACCGGCTGGATGGACTCTGCCCGCGTCGTCCGGGGGAGAATGCTCCAGTTCAAAAACCGCGAGTTCGTCCTCGCCGCTAAGACCCAAGGTGCCTCCCCTCTCCGCATCATCTTCCGGCACATCTTGCCCAACATCTTAGGCCAGCAGGTGGTCAGCATCTCCTCTGCCATCCCGGCGGCCATCTTCCTGGAGGCCTACCTCTCCTTCATCGGACTGGGCATCAAGTCCCCCATGACCTCCTGGGGCCAGCTCTGCCAGATTGGCTCTTCCTTTTACCGGCTTTATCCCTACCAGCTCTTCATCCCCGGGGGGCTTATCAGCGTGACCATCCTGGCATTCTACCTCTTCGGCAACTGCCTGCGGGACGCGCTGGACCCCCATCTGAGAGATTGAGGAGGGAGAGACTATGAGTGAGCATTTATTGGACGTACGAAACCTCCGGGTCTCTTTTCACACCTACGCCGGCGAGGTGAAGGCGGTGCGGGGTGTCAGCTTTTGGCTGGACGCAGGGGAGACTTTGGCCATTGTGGGGGAGTCGGGCTGCGGCAAATCGGTGACGGTGCAGACCATCATGAAACTCCTCCCCTCTCCGCCCGCCAGGATCAAGGACGGGGCCATCCTCTATCAGGGCAGGGACATCACACGCCTCACCGACAAGGAGATGGAGAACTACCGGGGCAAGGAGTTCTCCATGATTTTTCAGGACTCCATGACCAGCCTGAACCCCACCATGCGCGTGGGCCGCCAGATGTGCGAGGGCATCCTGCGCCACCGCAAGGCCTCCCGGGAGGAGGCAAAGCATCTGGCCATTGAGCTGCTGGGCCAGGTGGGTCTCCCCAACCCGGAGCAGGCCTACCGCCGATACCCCCACACCATGTCCGGCGGGCAGCGCCAGCGGGTTATGATCGCCATGGCGATTGCCTGCAACCCCAAAATCCTCTTTGCGGACGAGCCCACCACCGCCCTGGACGTGACCATGCAGGCCCAGATCTTAGACCTGGTGAACGGCCTGAAGGCGCGCCTGGGCACTTCCGTCCTCCTCATCACCCACGACTTAGGCGTGGTCGCCAAGATGGCGGACCGCATCGCCGTTATGTACGCAGGCAAGGTGGTGGAGTACGGGGATGCCCGCCAGGTCTTCTACCGCCCCTGCCACCCCTACACCTGGGGCCTTCTGGGGGCCATGCCCAACCTGATCCAGGACGTGAAGAGCGAGCTGTATGCCATCCCCGGAACACCGCCCGACCTGTACTCTCCGCCCCAGGGCTGCGCTTTTGCCGCCCGCTGCCCATACGCCATGGAGGCCTGTCTGAAGGAGGACGCGCCCGAATTCTCCTGTGGGGAGGGCCACTCCTCCCGCTGCTGGCTGCTGGACCAGCGATCCGAACCCGTCATGCCGCCGGAGGGCATACCGGAGCTGCCGAGAGGAGGCGCAATCCTTGAGTGATACCATTTTGGAGGCCGAGAGCCTCAAAAAATATTTCCGCGTAGGCAAAGGGCAAACCCTCAAGGCAGTGGACGGCGTGTCCTTCTCCATCCAGCGGGGCAAAACTCTGGGCCTGGTGGGGGAGTCGGGCTGCGGCAAGACCACTGTCGGCCGCACCCTTCTGCGCGTCTACGAGCCCGATGGCGGCAAAATCGTCTTCGACGGACAGGATGTGAGCCGAGCCAATCATGCCCAGTCCAAGGCCCTCACTCGCAAGATGCAGATGGTTTTTCAGGACCCCTACGCCTCCCTCAACCCCTTTTTCACCGTGGGGGAGATCGTGGGCGAGGGACTGGAGATCCACAGGCTGCACGGGAACACCAGCGAGCGGCGGGAGCGGGTATACGAGCTTTTGAACATGGTGGGTCTCAGCAAGGATCACGCCAACCGTTTCCCCCACGAGTTCTCCGGCGGGCAGCGCCAGCGGGTGGGCATTGCCCGCGCCCTGGCACTGGACCCGGAATTCATCGTCTGCGACGAGGCCATCTCCGCCTTAGACGTATCCATCCAGGCTCAGGTGGTCAATATGCTGATGAAGTTCCAGCGGGACCTGGAGCTCACCTATCTCTTCATCGCCCACGACCTTTCCATGGTGCGGCACATAGCCGACCACACGGCGGTGATGTACCTAGGCACGGTGGTAGAGTACGGTCCCACTCTGGAGGTATACTCCCATCCTGCACACCCCTACACACAGGGCCTGCTCTCCGCCGTCCCCGTGGCCGACCCGGACTATGAAAAGGCCCACCAGCGCATCCCCATGGACGGAGAAGTGCCCAGCCCCGTGAACCCCAGCCCTGGATGCCGGTTCTGCGCCCGCTGTCCCAGGGCTACCGACGTATGCCGCAGGGACACCCCGGCCCTGCGGGACCTGGGGGGTAGCCACAGCGCAGCCTGCCACAATCTTTGATTTTTTAAGGAGGAGCGCCCTATGAACACACAAGAGATGGTCCAGATCGCACTTGACCTGGCCAAATTAGACGAGCTGCCCATGGACTCGGCCATTTCGGTGGAGGGGGAGAACATCACCAGCGTGCTGGCCGGCATCGACATGGGCGCCGCCGAACTGTCCCTCGCCCGGCAGCTGGGGTATGACTGTGTGGCGCGGCACCACAACATGGTGCCGCGCCTCGGTAAGCTGGGAGATCTGGTGGCTCACGACCACTACGAGAAGATGGTCAAGTACGGTGTGCCCGTCAACGTGGCCCAAAAGCTGCTGGAGCACCGCAAGCGGGCGGTGGAAATCATGTTCCACGGTTCCAACTTAGACGGCGCTCCCTCGGTGGCCCGGCTGCTCGGCATGCCCTACGTGGGTCTGCACACGCCCGCCGACCTGTTGGGGGAACGGGCCGTGGAGGCCAAGGTGGCCGAGGTGTGCTCTGAGAAAGAAAACCCCACCGTACAGGATGTTCTTGATAAGCTCCTGACCATCCGGGAGTATGCCCAGGCCCCCGAGGGGCAGAAGCCCGCCATCTGGGTGGGAGAACCCACCAGCTATGCGGGCAAGGTTATCGTGGAGTTTGCCGGAGGTCTCGCCGGCGAGCTGGACGAGCTGAAAGCCTACATTGACGCGGGGGTGGGAACCTTCATATGCATGCACATGGACGGCGACATTGTTAAGGCCCTGCGGGAGGACAACCGCTGCAACGTCCTGGTTATGGGCCATATGTCAAGTGACTCCATCGGCTTTAACCAAATCCTCGACGCCTGGGAGGCCAAAGGCGTAAAGGTCACCCGCGTCGGCGGGCTGATCTGAGGGAGGGAGCGCCATGTCTCTCCTTCTCATTCAGCACGGAACGGTGGTAGACGGCAGGGGGGCGGCGCCCTACGCCTCCGATGTGCTGGTGCGCGGCGGCGCCATCGAGGCGGTGGGCCCCGGCCTCACCCCTCCGGAGGGGGCACGAATCATCAACGCCACCGGAAAGCTGATAACCCCGGGCTTTATCAATATGCACTCCCATGCCGACTGCTCTGCCGCCATGTACCCCAACATGGAGAGCACTTTGGGCCAGGGAATCACCACTGAGTTCGCAGGCCACTGCGGGCTGGGTGTGGCTCCGGTGGGGAAGGACTGGCTCTATATGTTCCCGGAGAAGAAGGCCTTCACCCAGGTCATGCCCGAGCCCGCCGGGGGCATCAACCCCTACCACGCCTATATCGTCCCCACCGACAGGCTCCGCGCCCCCTTTGAGCGTGCCTATGGCGAGACGCTGGATTGGTCCAGCTACGGGGAGTTTTTAGGCCACCTGCGCCGGGTGGGCACAGGGGCCAACCTGGCGGTGGTTGCGGGCCACGCCCAAATACGCCTCCAGGCCATGGGCAGCGACTACCGCCGCGCCGCCACCGAGGAGGAGCTGCGCTCCATGGAGGCCGCCCTGGACGAGGCCATGGACGGCGGCGCTCTGGGTTTGAGCCTGGGCCTAGACTACGAGCCAGGCCTTTTTGCAGATCAAGCGGAGCTGCTGCGGCTCATGAAAAAAGTGGCCGCCCGGAACGGGCTGGTTACCGCCCATACCCGCAGCCGCAGGCACGACTCCTATAACCACCCCCAGAACTTCCTGGATGGGCTGAAGGAATTCCTCTCCCTGGGCCGGGAGAGCGGCGCACGCATCCACGTAAGCCACATCCAAAGCGGCTACGAGGTCACCCCCGCCCATGATGGACTCATCCGTGCGGCGGTGGAGGAAACCTTGTCCGAGCTGGAGCGTGCCCGGAGCGGGGGCGTGGACGTAACCTGGGACGTGATCCCGAAGTACGCCTTCGGCCCCTTCCACTACCCCCAGGCCGCCTCCATGTTCCAGCCCTATGTGGAGGCCTGCGGCGGCTGCAAGGCCTTTTCTGCCGCCCTTACTATCGCCTCCTACCGAAAACGTATCTCCGACGAAATCCGCGCGGGGAACCACGCCTCCAAGGGGGTGTTTACCCGGTTCGACCCCAAGGGTGACCCAGACTGGGACACAAGGCAGAAGTTCACCCGCGCTGCCCGGAACGAGGTGGTGGGGAAGACCATCTGTCAGGCTGCGGAGGGGAAAGACAGCCTCGACTTCCTCCTGGACCTGTTGACGGAGGACCCCTATGCCGCCTTGATCCCCCTGGGCCGCAGGCCGGAGCATACCCCGGACCGGGATGCCTTCGCGGCCCGGCCGGAGGCTGCCATCGGCCTCGATACCTGGACCTTTGACTATGACGCGGCCCTCTCTGCCGGGGACATGCCCCTGGAGTGCGGCGCTCCCGCCACCTACGCGGGGATGACGGTCTTTCTCGAGACTGAGCGGAACAAGGGTGAGCCCATCCAGGCCACCGTTCAAAAGCTCACGGGCAACGCCGCCCGGGCGCTGGGCCTGGAGGACCATGGCGTCGTCGCCCCCGGTAAAGCCGCCGACCTGCTGGTGCTGGACTGGGCGCATTTCTCCGCCGAAGAGGACCTGGCCGACCCCCGCAGGGGGGCAAAGGGCCTCGACTATGTGCTGGTGGGTGGGCAGGTGGCCGTGGACCACGCAAGCCACACCCATGTCCGCTCCGGAGCCATTCTGGCCCGCTCCGCCTCCGGTCAAGCAAGCAGAAAAGAGGACGCAAAATGACCTTTGATTTTACTACCATCGCCGACGCGGTGGATTACGGTTTCGGCTCCGACTTTACCCCCGGACACACCGTGATGGCGGGGGCCCAGCTCCACGTGAAGACCGCTCCCTGCGTGATCGATGCGCTGACGGGCCTCGTCCAATCGGGACTATACGGCTGGACGCCCTCGGACGGAGGGGACTACCTGGGGGCCATCGTGAACTGGATGGCCTCTGTACGGAACTGGGAGATTAGCCCCAGCTGGATCGTCCCATCCTACGGTATCCTCCAGGGCATGTGCGCCGCCATCCGGGCTTTTACTCAGCCAGGAGACGGCATCATCGTCCAGCAGCCGGTGTACCTGCTCTACGCAAGAGCCATCGCCAACTGCGGGCGTGTTCTGGTAGACAGTCCCCTCCTCTGTAAGGAAGGGCACTACGAGATGGACTTTGCCGACCTGGAGGCCAAGATGGCCGCCCCGGAAAATAAGCTTATGCTCCTGTGCAATCCCCACAACCCCACCATGGACGTGTGGGAGCGCCCGGACTTGGAGCTGGTGGCGGCCCTTGCAAAGAAACATCACGTACTGGTGGTGGTGGACGAGATTTTTGCCGAGCACGTGTGGGAACCGGGCCTGATGACCCCTTACGCCGCCCTGGAGGACGCAAAGGACAACTGCATCGTCTGCACGAGCCTGGGCAAGGCATTCAACTTCACCGGCACCAGCCACGCCAATCTCATCATTCCCAATGAGGCCCTCCGCGGCGCCTACCGCACCCAGCGGGATGCAGACCACTACGGCAGCCTCTCCCCCTTCATGCGCACGGCGCTCCTCGCGGCCTACACCCCGGAGGGAAAGGGCTGGATCGACGCGCTGATGGACTTTACCCGTGAAAACGAGCGTCTGGTGCGTAGCTTCTTCGGAGAGCACTTCCCCGCCGTCCGGGTTTTCCGCCACCGGGCAGGCACCCTGCTCTGGGCCGACTTTAGGCGCCTGGGCCTTACCGAACCGGAGCTGGACGCCCTTTTCCGAGCCGCCGAGGTGGAGCCTGACCTGGGCAGCAAGTACGGCACGGCAGGAACCGGGTATCTGCGCCTGCAAATCGGGATGCCCAGCTCCGAACTGACCGGGGCGTTGGACCGTCTCCTCTCTGCCGCCCGGAAACGTGGATTAGCCTGACATAATTAAAGCGCGCCGCAATTTCATTTTGCGGCGCGCTTTTTTATGTTTTAAAATTTCAGGCCCATACCTCACGCAGAACGCGGATGGCGTTGCCGCCGATGACCTTGGCAATATCCTCGTCACTGTACCCGTGCTTTATGAGCCAGCGGGGGATGTTCCAGCTGGCCTCTGTGGGGTTTTCCAGATATTTAACGCAGGGAACCTCCGTGTATTCAGTCTGGCTCTTAGAAGTCTCGCCGGTAGAGAGGGCCGCGGCGAAGGCGTGGTGGAGGCCCACATGGTCCCCGTACATGCAGTCCACGCCAAAGCTCACATGGTCGATCCCCACCAGGTTTTTCACATACTCGAAGTGCTCCATCACGCTGTCGATATCATGGGTCATCCTGGTTCGGGACATGGTGGTGTGGGGCGCGGCCTCGATACCGATGACTCCGCCCTTGGAGGCGATGGCCCGCAGGAGCTCGTCCCCGGCCATGCGCTTAATGTTCCACACACCCTTGGCCCCCACGTGGGAGGCAATGATGGGCTTAGAAGAGTGCATCACAGCGTCGTAGGCGGTCCTCTGCCCACAGTGGGACACATCGATAAGCATGCCCACCTTGTTCATCCGCTCCACACACCTCTGGCCGAATTTAGTAAGGCCGCCGTCACTGTCCTCCTTCAGGCCACTGCCCAGGGCGTTGCTCTCAGAGTAGGTAACGCCCAACTGCCGTATGCCCAGGCCGTAGAGGATGTCGATGCGGTCTGCCTCGTTTTCAATGGGGGCCGCGCCCTCGATGACAAAGACGCAGGCAATCTTCCCGGCCCGCTTGGCGGCGAAGATGTCGTCCGCGGTCTTGCAGTGGACCAGAAGGTCCTGGTGGGCGATATCGCACAGGCGCATGCCCAGGTCATGGACGATGTCGATCCACTTCCAGCCCTCAGGGCTGGAGATGATGTTGGTGCCGTCCATCATATTGTCGAAGATACAGTCCAGGTTAGAGTACGCCAGAGCCTCGTAGCCGCAGCGGTCCCGCCCGGTACGCATGGCGTCGAAGAGCGGTTCGCAGGTGGACATGTCCCGGGTGGTGAAATCGGGATGGTCGTGGAGGCTGATGTACGGGTTTGCTTCCAGAAGAGCCCGGCAACGGGCCTCATCATCATCATTCAGCTCGATCACATGGCGCCCCGCCCAGTCCCAGTCCGCCCAGTCGATCACCTTAAAGTCCCTGCCGGGCTCCAGGTACTGGTACGCTTCATAGGGGTGGTACCCTTTTTTGAGTTTGAATTCCATAGGCGTTTTCCTCCGCGCCGCAGGCTAGCCCCTTCCCCGGACGTACCCGCGGAGAATAAAAGTCAGTTTGCCCAGACCTCGCGCAGGACCCGGATGGCGTTGCCGCCGATGACCTTGGCAATGTCCTCCTCGCTGTAACCGTGCTTGACCAGCCACCGAACCACGTTCCAGCTGGCCTCTGTGGGATTCTCAAGCCCCCATACGAAGGGGACCTCCTCGTACTCGGCATTGGAGGTCTCGGCAGTGGAGAGGGCCGCGGCAAAGGCGTGGTGGACCCCCACGTGGTCGCCGTACAGGCAGTCCACGCCAAAGCCCACATGGTCGATCCCCACCAGATTTTTCACATACTCGAAGTGCTCCATCACACTATCGATATCGTGGGTCATTTTGGTGTGGGACATAGTGGTGTGGGGTGCGGACTCTATGCCGATGACGCCCCCCTTGGAGCCAATGGCCCGGATAAGCTCATCCCCCGCCATGCGCTTGATGTTCCACACGCCCTTGGCCCCCACATGGCTCATGAGGATGGGCTTAGAGGAGTGCACCACGGCGTCGTAGGCGGTCTTCTGTCCACAGTGGGACACGTCGATGAGCATACCCACCTTGTTCATCCGCTCCACACACTTTTGACCGAACTTAGTAAGGCCGCCGTCGTTATCCTCCTTCATGCCGTTGCCCAGAGCGTTGCTCTCCGAGTAGGTGACGCCCAGCTGGCGCACACCCAAGCCGTAGAGGATGTCGATGCGGTCCACTTCGTTCTCAATGCAGGCCGCGCCCTCGATGCATGCCACCCATGCAATCTTGCCCGCCTTCTTGGCGGCGAGGATGTCGTCCACAGTCTTGCAGTGGACCAGGAAGTCCTGATGGGCGATGTCACATAGGCGCATACCCAGGTCGTGGATGATGTCGATCCACTTCCAGCCGCCGGGGCTGGAGATGATGTTCACGCCGTCCATCATGTTGTCGAATACGCAGTCCAGGTTGGAGTAGGACAGGGCCTCGTAATCGCAGAAGGCTCTGCCCTGCCGCATGGCGTCATAAATATGGTCGATGCTGCTCATGTCCTTGGGATAGAAGGTAGGGTGATCGTGGAGGCTGAGGTACGGGTGCTTGGCGAAAATCTCCTTCACCATGGCCTCCTGATCGGGGGCCAGCTCGATCACGTGGCGGCCTGCCCAGTCCCACTTCTCCCACTCAAACTCCTTGTAATCCTTTCCGGGCTCCAGATACTGATAGGCCTTATATCCCCGGTAGGCCGGCTTTTGTGTAAACTCCATTACAATACCTTCTTTTTATAAAAATAGTCAGGGCCTCTCCGGCTGACCATGAAGCAAGGGGGGCGGCTTTCGGGCGCCCCCCTTGCTTTCAGACCTGCCGGTAAGGCCTATTTTGCGTAGACGTTGACGAACTGGGAGCAGGCAAGGTAGGCGGAATTGCCGGGCACCAGGTTCCAGCCCGCATACTTGGCGGTGCTGGCGGCGTAGGTGTTATTGGGGACCAGCAGGTGGCAGGTGGGCAGGTTCTCCACAAACCAGGTCTGCCACTGATCCACCATCTTCACACGGGTGGCATAGTCGGTCTCGCTCTGCATGGCCTTCAGCATATCCTCCTGCTCCTGGCTGTTGAACTCCATGAAGTTCAGCGTCTGGCCGATACCGAAACAGGTGAGCAGGGTGGTGTCCACGTCGTCGATGGTGCCCCAGCTGCTGTAGCTGATGTCGTACTTGTGGCCCTGGGTCACGTTAGCGGAGAAGGTGGCGGCGTCCACAGGCTGCAGGTCGAGCTCAATACCGGCCTTGGCGGCTCCGTCTTTCAGGATGGACATGACGCCGTCCACATTGGTCAGAGTGCTCTTATAGGTGATGGTAAACTTGAGGGGCGCGCCGGAAGCGGACTCACGGATACCGTCGCCGTTGGTGTCCACATAGCCGGCTTCCTCCAGCAGGGCGGCCGCGGCGGTGGGATCAAAGGCGGGCTGCTGGATGTTGGAGGCGGTAAACTCGGCGTACACAGGGCTGATGGGGGTATACATGGGGGTCGCTGCCCCGGCAAAGGCCACGTTTACCAGGGCGTCTCGGTCGGCGCACATGGAGATGGCCTTGCGGACATTCACGTCGGTGAGCAGCTCGTTGGTCTGGGAGAAACTGATGAAGGCATAGCCCAGAGAGGACACGCTGCTGATCTGATAGGTGGGGTCGCCGCTCAACTGGGAGACGGAGGAGGCGCTCAGGAAGTTTGCGCAGACGTCAATTTCGCCGTTCTGGAGAGCCAGGACCATGGCGTTTTCATCGGTGTAGACGCGGAAGACCACCTCATCCAGGTAAGCACCCTGGCCATCGTTCGCTTGGGTGAAGTAAGGGTTGCGCTCCAGTACCACATACTCGCCGTCCACCCACTCGCTGATGTAGTAGGGGCCGTAACCAGCGCCGCTGTATTTGTAGGTGCTGGGATCGGTAACGCTCTCCCACTCGCTCTGGCGCATGATGGGGATCCAGAAGCCGCCGCCGTTCCAGAAGTTCACATTCCCGGAGGTCAGGCGGAAGATCACGGTACGATCATCCACAGTCTGAGAGGCGTCCAGGTCCACCTGGCCGTAGTAACTGTCGAAGAAGCCGATATGATTTTCCACACCGTACCGGATAGTGAAGAGCAGGTCCTCCGCGGTGACGGGGGTGCCGTCGTTCCAGGCCAGACCCTCCACCAGGGTGACGGTCCACTCTGTGCAGTCGTCATTGGAGACAGCGGACTCGGTGAGATAGTTGTACTTCTTGCCGGACTCATCCATGGCCACCAGGTTGGGACAGACAAGGTTCATAATGGTGGCAGAGTTCAAGTCGTTCTGATACCAAATGTTCTCACCCACGGGGGCGGAGTTCAGGCCAACGTTGATGGAGCCGCCGGTCTTGGGCCCGGTGGCGTCGCCTGATGCGGTAGGTGCGGCGGAGGCGCTGGGGCTAGGGCTGGCCGCAGGCGCTCCGCCGCATGCCGTCAGGGACAGCGCAAGGCAGAGCGAGAGCGCAAGGGAAACGATCCTTTTCATGTTGAAACCCTCCATATCATTATATCTATAACCACGGAAAACCCGCAATTATCCTGGGAAACAGGCCGGCAGACCGGCCCGGCGGAGTATCAGCCCTGGGCGTTCTTTCTCAGCACCCGCCCCGCAAAGGTTTTAAACGGCACTCCGTCTCTCAGCTCCACCTGGCCGTTGCACAGCACCAGGTCGCAGCCGGTGGCGTTCATGCGGGGGGTCTTATAGTGCTGCTGGCTCATCTCAGGGTAGCGGTAGTTGGGCAGGTCGATCACAGCCACGTCGGCGTAATTCCCCTCTGCCAGACGGCCCCGCTTGTAGATGCCGAAATGGTCGGCCACCATGCTGGTGTTTCGACGCACAATCTCCTCGTAGGGCACACCCTTTTTCAGGTACATCTGGGCAAAGGTAGCGAAGCCGCCGCGTCGACGGATCTCATACCAGTCAAAGGGGTCCAGCGGGTCGCCCATGATGGTATCGCTGCCCACGGATACATAGGGATTCGCCACGATGGAATCGCAGTGTTCGATGAAGTTGCTGGGCACATTGGCCGCCGGGGCGTTGAGCCAGAAAACGTAATTGAGGTCGTCGGCCATCAGGTCCAGCATACAGTCGTCCTCGTCGATGCCCCGCTCCCGGGCAATGTCCCGGATGGAGCGGTTTTCCAGGTGGGGGTCCTCGGAGTGGACGATATAGACCTTATCCTTGGGGCCCGCCATGGTGTAATTGTCCCGCTTAATGAGCGCCCGGCCCTCGGGAGTCCTGAGAGCCCGTTTCACTCCTTCTATCCCCTGGCTGAAGAGTTCGTCACTCAGGGCCATGGTGAAGAGGAGCATCCGCTCCTTGCCGGTGCAGTGGCCCACGCTGCTGGGGATCACATCGATCCTGGCCCGGACGCCGTCCTCCCGGATGGCCTTGAGCGCGATATCATAGGCGGAGGGAAAAGCGGAGGCGAGGTGAGAGATCTGGAGTTTCGCCCCTGTAAGGCGGCCCACCTCACAGAATTCGGCGGTGGCCTCGGGGATGCCGATCTGGTGGCGTAGATGGGCGGCAGCCACCGCGTCGTAGCGCTTGATCTGGTTGACCACGTCGCACAGCTCGTCCATGGTGGCATAGCGGCTGGGTACATAGTCAAGCCCAAAGGAAATGCCCCAGGCGCCCTGATCCATGTTGTGGCGGATGATGTTTTCGATATGGGCCTGCTCCAGCTCGTCAGGGGGGCGGTTATAGGCCCCGTGCATCACATACTGGCGGATACTGCCGTGGCCCAGCAGGGTGACGAAGTTGCAGTTGGTGCCCACCTGGGCCACCGCGTCGCAGTAGCCGGCAAAATCGTGCCAGTCGGGCCAGCTTTCCATATAGCGCTCGTACTGCTTTAGACCCACCAGTCCGTTGCCCAGATAGTAGTCCAGGATCTCCTTCTTATGGCCGGGGACTACGCTGTGGCTGCAGTTGCCGTTGATCAGCGTGGTCACGCCCTGGGTGAGATAAGAATCGTAGGTGCCATCGTCAAAGCAGAGCCACTCCTCATGCACATGGGGGTCGATGAGCCCGGGGATGACGTATTTGCCTGCGGCGTCGTACACCTGGGCCGCCTCTTCAGTGATGTTCGGCGCGATGCGGGCAATTTGGTCGCCCTGAATTGCCACATCGGCCTTGAACGCGGGGCTGCCCGCGCCATCCACTACGAGGCCGTTTTTAATAAGAAAGTCATACATTTTTATAGCTCCCTTCCGCAAAATTTTGGCAGCGCCGCGCCTACTCCCGCCCCTTAGGGTTGAGGCAGTCGTTCAGGGCGGTGCCTAAGAGATTGAAGCAGATCACATAGACCGCTATGCAGAGACTGGGGATGAGCCACCACCACCAGGGGTTGGGACTACTGATGACGGCATTCTGGCTCCAGGCCCGTTTCAGGACGGTGCCCCAGCTCCAGGTGGTGGGGTCCCCGAGGCCTAAAAAACTGAGGCTGGCCTCGGTGAGCACGGCGGAGGCCATGACCAGCGTCATGTTGACAAAAACAGGGCCGGAGGCATTGAGGAGGACGTGCTTAAACAAAACGCGCCTCTGGGGCAGGCCCAGGCATTTGGCTGCCTCGATATATTGCATTTCCCGTATTTTCAGGGTGCTGTTCTTGGTTACCCGGGCCAGTTGGGGCCAGGAGAAAACGCCCAGAATCAGGGCCACATTGGTGATGGAGGTACCCATGACGGCAGCCACAATAATCATGAGCGGCAGCATGGGCAAAGTCATGAAAATATCAATGAAGGCATCGATGATCTCGCTGAACCAGCCCTTGGTATAGCCGCATATGAGCCCCAGCGGGATACCGATGACCCCTGAGATGAGCATGGCCAGAAGGGAGACATAGAGCGAGGTGCGGGCGCCCCACACCAGCTCCGCGAAGATGTCCAGCCCCAGGTTGTCAGTCCCCAGCCAGTGCAGGACACTGGGCGCCATCAGGATATCGGCGGTGTATCCCTCGGGCTTGGCCACCAACAGGGGGCCTACCAGCCCCAGCAGCACGATGAACAAAACGCCGACAAAGCCGATCATACCGTTGCGGTTGCGGACAAAGTAGTACAAAAAGCTCTTACGTTCTTTCATGGTCAACCTCCCAGCTTGATGCGTGGGTCCAGCCAGGCTACGACCAGATCGGTCAAAAAGCTCATGGCCACCACAGCCACGGCCATCAGGAGGAAGGCCCCCTGCAAGACCGGGTAGTCCAGCGCGTTGACAGAGTCGTAGATCAGCCTGCCAATGCCCGGCCAGGAGAACACGGTCTCCGTCACGGTGGCCCCGCCCACCATCAGGCCAATTTGCATGCCGATGACGGTAACTGTAGGGATCAAAGCGTTTTTCAGCGCGTGGACCCGGAGCACCCGCCCCTTGCTGTTACCCTTGGAGTAGGCGGTACGGATATAGTCCTCACGCAGGACGTCGATCATGCTGTTGCGGGTGTACAGCACCGCGTTGGCAAGGTTTGTGATGGACAGGGCCACGGCGGGTAGGATTAGATGCCGTGCCACGTCCAAGTAGTAGGCCATCCCCGTCCCCTTAGGCGGGGTATAGGCGCCGCCGGTGGGGCTTATCCGCAGCTTGAAAGAGAAGATGTACAGCAGCAGGAAGGCCATGAAGGGGATAAAGACCGAGATCCCCATGGTCACCACGATATTAATGAGCCGATCCGCCAGCTTCCCCTTATGAGCCGCGGCGAAGAGGCCCACGCTGATGCCGACCAGGATCACGATGAGCATGACTGCCAGCAGGAGCAGGAGGGTCCAGGGGAGCCGCTCCGCGAGGTATTCCGTTACCGGGACGCGGCGTGAGAAACTGGTGCCCAGGTTGCCGGACAGCAGCTCACGCATATAGAGAAGGTACTGAACCCCGATGGGCTTATCCAAGCCGTAGGCCTGGGTGAGGGCCTGCTGAGTCTCGGCGGTCATCTGGGGACTGATCATTAGAGAGACCGGATCGGAGGGCATGGCCCGCACGATGAAGAACACCAGCGTAACGGACACAAAGATGGTAAGGACCCCGCGCCCCAGGCGACGAATCAGGTAACGAAGCATCACTGCACCTCCTTTGCAAAATGACAGCGAATAAAATGGCCCTCTCCCACTTTGGTCATCCCGGGTTCTTCCTCAAAGCACTTTGTCTCCGCCTTAAAACACCGCTGGCAAAACCGGCACCCCTTGGGCGGCTCCACCACGCTGGGGATGTCCCCTTCCAGAATGATGCGTTGAGCGCGGGGGGCTGTGCTGGGCTCCGGAACGGCGGACACCAGTGCCTGGGTATAGGGGTGGGTGTTCTCCCCAAAGAGGGCGTCGTAGGGGGCAATCTCCATGACCTTTCCCAAGTACATCACCAGGATACGGTCGCTGATATAGCGAACCACCGCCAAATCATGGCCGATGAAGACATAGGTCAGGTGGAACTTTTCTTTCAGCTCGTTGAAGAGGTTTAATATCTGGGCCTGGACAGATACGTCCAGAGCAGAGACCGACTCGTCACAGAAGAGCAGCCTGGGGTTCACTGCCAACGCGCGGACAATGCCAATGCGCTGGCGCTGTCCGCCTGAAAATTCATGGGGGAACCGGTCATACACCTCCGGGCGGAGGCCCACGGTCTCCAAAAGGTGCTTTACCTTCTCCCCAGCCTCCTTCCGGTTGGCCGCCTGGCCGCTAAGGAGCATGGGCTCTGCAATGGCCTCGCCGATCTTAATCTTGGGGTTCAGGCTGGCGTAGGGGTCCTGAAAGATCATCTGCAGCTCCCCCCGCAGGCGGCGCTTTTCCCCCGCACCGGCCTTGAGGTCAGTGATCTCCTTCCCCTCGTAGAATACCTTTCCTGCCGTTACGGGAGTCAGTGCCAGGACGGCCCGCGCCAAAGTGGACTTGCCTGAGCCGGACTCTCCCACGATGCCCAGCGTCTCACCGGTATAGACCTCAAAGCTCACATCCTCTACCGCGTGGACATACCGTTTCGGCTCAATGAGCCTGCGCTTTTTTATTGGGAAGAGTTTGGTCAGGTGTTCTACCCGCAGAAGGGGCTCCCGCTCAGTCATCTCCCCCCACCTCCCCATCAAAATTCAGCCAGCACTGGACCAGATGGTCCTCCCCCACCCGCTTGACCGGCGGGACCTCCTGACGGCACCGCTCCGAACATTGCTCACAGCGGTCCGCGAAACGGCAGCCGGGGCTAAAATCATACACGGTGGGCACCGAGCCTGGAATGGTGTGAAGGGGTTTCTTCTCGCTGCGCATCGTCGGGACTGAGGCCATCAGCCCCCTGGTATAAGGGTGAAGGGGGTGATCGAAAATGGCCTTCAGCGTCCCCCGCTCAATGGCACGCCCAGCGTACATCACGGCCACTTCGTCACAGATCTCGGCCACCACGCCCAGGTTATGGGTAATCACCATCAGGCTGCCGGAGGCACCTTTTAGTCTGCGCATGATGTCGAGAATCTGGGCCTGGATGGTCACGTCCAGGGCCGTGGTAGGTTCGTCCGCGATGAGCAGCGTGGGGTGGTTGATGATCGCCATAGCAATCATCACGCGCTGACGCATGCCGCCGGAAAACTCATGGGGGTACTGCTCCATCCTGGTCTCCGGGGCGGCGATGCCCACATCGGTCAGCGCTTGAAGAACCCGTGCCCTGATTTCACCCGGTTTCAGTTCGGGGTGGTGCAGACGCAGGCTCTCGCCGATCTGCTGCCCTACGGTGAGCACCGGGTTGAGCGCGGTCATGGGCTCCTGAAAGATCATAGCAAGCTTATTACCCCGGACGTGTTCCATTTCGCTCTCGGACATATCCAGCAGGTTTTTCCCCTCGAGCAGGATTTCTCCGCCCTGGACGGTAGCGGCGTCGGGCAGAAGACGCATAAGGGACAGACTGGTCATGCTCTTTCCGCAGCCGGACTCCCCGACTACACCCAGGGCCCTGCCCTCCTCCACCCTGAGACACAACTGGTCCAAGAGGTTAAATACCTTGCCGTCGTCGTCCTTAAAGCCCATGCTATAGTTTTTGAACTCAACGATCGCTGCCATGCCTTCTCCACTCCCATCCGTTTCCTATCCCCAAGCTGCGCGCTCTATTTCTCATGTATCAATGCAAATCGCTAAAGTGGTACATTATGAAAAAAGCGCGATTCCGGAAGGGGAATACAGCGCCTTTGCCGTTCCGCCCGGTGTCTCCTACCGAGCCACCAACTGGTTTTCAAACTCCATTTTGTCTTTTAAAATATTATGGTATAGTATACAAATCTCTGAAAGCGATTGTAAATGACATAGGTCACATAGAATCGACAGTCTTTTATCTTTTCCGCGCGTTTGTTTTATTGAAATCCACTTTTCATGGCCTGTCCACCATTTTTCGAGGAAAAATTGATTTTACAAAGGGGTGGTATCCTGCTATGATATGGGTAACATAATGCCACGCTAACGCAGCAGGAGGGATTTTTGATGCGGCAGGTACATGACCCGGCTCTGCTCAGGAGCTACATTGATCGATACAACCTGCAGGACCGGTTCTCTCTTGATCTGTCCAGTGCCGCCACCCTGTTCTGCTATGAGGAGGACGAGCTCATCAGCCAGATGGGGGATCAGTTTGACCACATCCTCATCCTGGTGGAGGGGGAGTGCATGGCCTATGTGCTCACCGGGACCGACAAGATCCACTGCGAGTCTCACTACAGGGGTCTCAACATCATGGGTATGACGTCTGTTTTATGGGAGGAACCCAATATCAACAGCCTCCGGACCATTACGCCGTGTACTTGTCTGGCTATTCCCGCCAGCCTTTACCGGGACGCACTGCTCAACGATGTGCGTTTCCTCCGTGCCGCTGTGCGCTCTCTCGCGTCTCATGTGAGGAAGAGCGCGGCCCATTTCGAGCCGCTGGAGACCCGACTGGCAGCCTTCATTCTGGAGATGGAACAGGAGGGCCTGTTCCGCTATAACCTGACCCTGTGCGCCGACCTGCTGGAGACCAGCTACCGCCACCTGCTGCGCACCCTGCGCACTTTCTGTGATATGGGCTTATTGCAAAAGCGGGGGAAAGCCTGCTATGAAATCATAGACCGAACCCAGCTGGAGCTTTTGCAGACAGGGGACTCCATCAGCGGCGTACAGCCGCCAAGGCCGCTTTGACGAGGAAAGGGCGCACCGCAAATCTTTCGGTTTGCGGTGCGCCCTCAACATTACTTGCTCCCGGAGCTTAACCGTGCTTGATAAAAGTCCCTTGGCGCAGCTCTGAGAAGGCGGCGTTCAGCTCGGTCTCGGTGTTCATGACGATGGGGCCGCCCCAGGCGATGGGCTCCCGCAAGGGTTTGCCGGAGCAGAAGATAAACCGAGTCGCCGCCTCTGGGGGCGCAGCGAAGGCAATCACGTCCCCATCCCCGAAGAGGACCGCCGTCTTCTCCGAAATCCGCCGGCCGTCAATCACCGCATCCCCCTCGATGAGGAAGACGAAGGCGTTCTCCGTGCCGTCCACCGGAAGGGTAAGCTCCGCACCGGCGGAGAGGTTTACGTCATAGATAGTGGCGGTGATGTGCCGGGGCGTAACCCCCGCTACGTCCTCATAGCGCCCGGAGAGGACCCGGATTTCAGTGGTCTCGGTGCGCTTGCAGCCGATCTGCCCGGCGGTGATATCGAGGTACGCGGGGTCGGCCATTTTCTCGCTCCGGGGCAGGTTGAGCCAGAGCTGGAAACCCAGCATCCGCTGCGACGCCTGGGGCATCTCCTGGTGCAGGATGCCGCTTCCCGCCGTCATCCATTGGGCCTCGCCGGAGTGGATGGTACCCTTGTTGCCCAGGCTATCCTGGTGCTCGATCTCGCCGGAGATGAGGTAGGTGATGGTCTCGATCCCACGGTGGGGGTGGGTGGGGAAGCCCGCCAGGTAGTCGGCAGGATCTGTAGAGTCGAAGGAGTCCAGCATGAGGAAGGGGTCGAAATCGGCGGTGTCCCGTAGGCCCAGCACCCGCACCAGGCGGACCCCCGCCCCGTCCACGGCCCTCTGGCCCCTGATCTCTTTAATCACTTCGCGCTTTTTCACCTTGACATGACCTCCTTTGGTGTGGTTGATGGCTTTATTATAACAAATATCCGCCGGGACTACAAGCCTGTCGGGGCGAAGCGAGCGGCAAAACCACACCACGATTTCGTGCTTGACTTTTCTTTTTTATGTGGTATATTTATATCACAAAGCGATAGATACACCACATAAAGGAGGACATAATATGAAATTGAGATGGTCGGTACATGGTCTGATGGGTCTGCTCTCTCTGCTGGGCTTTGTCGGGGTATTTACCGAGAGCAGAGCTTTTTTAGCGTTTTTTGCATTCGCGGTAGATTTTGAGTATTTTTTTATTAAGTCAGACGAGATGCTGGAGGAATTTATGAACAAGTCGGCCTCCATGGCCTTTTATGCCGGCATGGTCGTGACCGCAGCCGTGACCTTGGCCGCCTTTCTCTTCGGGCGGGGCGAGAACAGCGCGCTGACCTCCGGACTCGCCTGGGGCTGGATTGCCGCGGTTCTGGTCCACGCCCTATCGTCGGCCTACTATGGTTTCAGGGAAAGATGGGGCATGGAAGATGATAAAGAATAGAATCAAAGAATACCGGGCCAAATCCGACATGAAACAGGAGGAACTGGCCCTGCTGGTAGGGGTCCGCCGGGAGACCATCGGAAACTTGGAGAAAGGGCGGTATAATCCCTCCCTGGCGCTGGCGTGGAATATCGCCAAAGTGTTCAGGGTCTCAATAGAAGATATCTTCACGGTAGAAGAGTAGAGGCCACCGATGTGCAGTCTTGAGTTGGTCCATCAGGCACATGCTGATCTCAGGCACCAACGCCGCCATTCTCAGGAGTACTCAAGTAAATAGACGAAGCACTAGACCCCCGGGGCCGCGAACACGGCTCCGGGGCTCTACTTGTACGCTGGACTTACACAAGGCCGTACTTGGCAAAAGCATTCCAGAGGCCGTCTGCGTCGATATGGGCGGCGACGTGGTCGGCCACTGCCTTGAGGCCCTCCTCGGCGTTCCCCATGGCGACCCCCGTATTGCAAAACTCAACCATCTGGATGTCGTTCTCTGCATCCCCGAAGGCGAGGGTGTCTGCCCGATCCACGCCCAGGTGGTCCAACAGGGCTTTGATGGCGTTCACCTTGTCCATGCCGGCGAGGGCGAACTCGCCAAACTCCTGCCGCTGCCCGCTGGCCGACCAGGAGCCCACCTTCAGCGTCCCACCGAACTCCGCCCTAGCCTCCTCCAGCAGATCCGGGTCCAGGTAAAAGCTGATCTTTGCCACATCGTCCCGGTAGAGCTCCCCGCCGTAGATCATGTCCGGCATTATGGCGCGCAGGCGCTGGCGGTTTTCCTCAGTGTCCCCGCCGAAGAGACCGCACGCCTTGGAGAGAAGGTTTTCACTGGCGAAGAGTCCGTTCTTGCTCTCCAGGTAAAAACCCAGGCTGTTTTTATGCATCCAGTCCACCGCCCGGACCACGTCCTCCTTCTTCATGGCGAGGTCGAGGAGCACCTCGCCCCGTTCCTCGATGTACATGCCGTTGCCGCCGATCATTCCATCCAGGCCTATGTCCCACAGGCTGGGGTAGATTTCCGCTTTGCTCCGGCCAGTGGTGAGGTAGACCCGGTTCCCCTTTTTCTGGCACTCCCTCACAGCCCGGACCGCCGACTCGGGTACCTTTCCCTCATAGTTGACCAAAGTCCCGTCTACATCCAGAAAAATGACCTTCACGCGCCCACTCCCCCTGTTTTCGGTTGCTTTCGTGCTGCTGGCCTTATTCTACCAGGATTCGTGTGGGGTGTCCATACCTGGGCGCTGAGCGGAGGGGTATGCTGCCGGTATAACTACAAAGAGAAACCGTCCCCATATAGGGACGGTTTCTCTTTACTTATCCTCTACAGCAGCTTTTTGCTCGCGGCGGTGTTTTTTTTCGGCAGCAAGCCAGGCGCCCAGAGGGATGAGGATCTGGAATGGGATGGCGTAGATCTTATAGGCGTCTGCGAACGCTACCATCTGGGCAACGTTTTCAAAGATATTGGCGCTCAAGGCGGCACCTAGAAGACCCACGGGAAACGCCAGTTGCCGATAGTCCCGCAGCTCCAGGAGGTGGGCCAGGCCCTTGGAGGCAGCGAAGACGCATAGAGTAATCTTCACGATGCCCGCCACGATGAAGTTCATAGCGATGGAGCCCTCCAGCCGTGAAATGAGGTCGGCGATGTTGATGATCTTGGCGGCCGTATAGGATGGAAAATACTCGTCCGCCACCACCGCAGGCCCCAGGAGAAAGACGTTACGCAGCAGGATGCTCAGCAGGATGGCTCCGGCGAGGAAGATGGAGATGAGGTACATTCTGTAGGGGCTGTACGGGCGGCCGTTTCCCCGCATCTTCCCCACGGCGCAGAGAAAGATCACGCTCTCGGCAAAGGGAAAAGTGAAGAGTTTATACCCAGCCGCCGAGAGAGTGCCCAGGTCGTGGGTGCCGACGGGGAGGATCCGGGCAAAGTCCATGTGGTTCACCGCGAAGACGATGGTGAAGATCACGATGGCGCTCACCACCGGCAGGGCGAAGATGGCCCACTTCCCCAGGGTCTCCAGCCCGCTGCGCGCCATATAGCACACCACCAGCGTCATACTGAGGATTATGGCGAGCTGGGGGGTTTCGGGCAGGACGCATATCTCAAGAAACTCGGAAAAATTCTTGAGCACCAGGGCACAGAGGTGGATCGCGTACCAGGTCATCAGGGCGGTAAGAATCTTGCCTGCGATACGCCCGAAGAGAGCGTCCACCATCTCAAAGAAGTTTTTTCCGGGGAAGAGCTGGAGAAGCCGGGCGTAGACCAGCACCGCCGGGATGGTAAAGGCCACCGACAGGAGAAACGCGATCCAGGAGTCCTGCTCCGTCACGGAGCTGACGCCCATGACGGCGGTGCTTCCGAAGATGAAGAGCACGTTGATGCACACCGCCTGGCGTGTCGTTAGTGTTTCACGGTCCATATCCCGTCTCACCTCCCATAGTCCTGGCCGCCCAGCAGGGCGGAAATTTTCCCTACAGCGGCCTGTATGGCCCTGGTGGGGCCCGGGATGGGCACATCCAAGCTATAGAGTAGGAGCACACAGAAACTGACCGCCAGGAAAAGGGCGTACACGAAGTTTGCCCGTTTGGCCCGGCTCTTGAGCCCCGGCAGGTAGTCCAGGACGAAGATCAGCGCGAAGAGGACGAGGACGATTGCAGTCATCATGGTGCTAGCCTCCGATCAGCAGGGCAGAATTGGAGATGTTTATGCTCACCTCCACCTCCACCTCCAAGGTGGGAAACCGCTCCTCCCAGCCATCCTCCAGCTTGGTCCAGAGGGGGGTGTCCCGCTTGTAGATCAGGTTGCCATAACCCAGGATATCGCTGCCAAACTCGGTCTGGATTTTCCGTATAACGTCGGAGATATTCTCCTCCAGCTCTTCCGCCGCGGCCGCTTTGATCTCGTCTAGCTTCGCCTCGTCCAGCTTAAGGTTGGTCTCCATCAGCTCATCCAGGTAGACGGTGAGCATGGGCTTGACAACAAGCTTTACCTTGTCCCCGTCCTCCTTGATCTCGTATTTTGTCCTGCTCTTGGAGACCTCCAGGGTACCGCGGGCCTCCCCGCTCTCGGGGTCATGAAAGGTCAGGAGCCCTTTTTCAAAGCGGTCGACGGCGAAGAGGTAGTATTTGCTCTCCGTAGGCGAGAGGAAACCCACCAGCTCTTCTTTATTAAAAACTGCCAGTCCATTGATCTCGGTGACAAGTTCGCCGCCGCTCTTTGTCCGGTGTATCGCAGGGAGGGCCAGCTCTCGGCCGGGGGACTCGGAGATATCATAGAGTTCGTAGAGCTCCACCGGCAGGGTGCTGCCGGTGGCGTTCTCGTCCCCGCTGATGACCCTCTGCAGCTTATAGGAAATGAGTTTCTGGTCTATGCCTTCTACCTCAAAGACCTCATGGGCCGTCTCTCCCTGGGAAATGGCAACGTAAAGGGTCTCCCGGCACTCGCCGTCCCGCAGAAGCCAGTCCACCGTGCTGACGATACTCTCGCTGGAGGCGACCTCCTTACTGAGGACGACAATTTGGTTGTGGCCGAAGTAGAGCTTGTTGGCCAACTTTCGTTTCGCGTCCCGAACCGCTTCGAAAAGCGTCTCCCCTTCTGACTGCACCAGTCTGCCTTTGTATCCTTTTTCTTTCACCGGCGAAGAGAGATCCACGAACTCAAAGGTGAGGAGGTACTTCCCGTTCTCCGGGTTTTTGTCGATGGCCATGCCGGTGACGATGGTCATCTCGTTGAGGCCCCGGTAATTCCAGCAGCCCGTCAGGGGTAGGATGCAGAGCAGGGCCAGGAATACGCAGGCGGCTCTCTTACTCATGGCGATCTTCCTCATTGCCCATACGATCCCTGTCCGCGGCAATTTCGGGCCGGAGCTGCATCTGCCACCAGGGGGCGCGCATGACGGTGTCTTTCAGGTCCTGGTGCCGCAGCTCGCCGGTCAGCATCACCTCTGGGACACCGAAGGAGCGCAGATTGATAATGTGGATGAGCAAAATGGATAGGCCCACAAGAAGCCCGAAGAAGCCGAAAGTGGAGGCTAAGGCGAGAAGCCCCAGACGGATATAAATGGCTGAGGCGCTGAGCCGGGGGGTGAGCATGCTTGTAATGCCTGTCAGGGCCACCACGATGATCATGGGCGCGGCCACCAGCTTGGCCTCCACCGCCGCCTGGCCTATAACCAGGGCCCCCACGATGCTCAAGGCTTGGCCCACATTGGAGGGCATCCGTGCCCCTGCCTCCTTAAGAATGTCGAATACCAAAATCATGGCGAACGCTTCCACTGCGGCGGGCAGGGGGACGCTGGTCCGCTCGGAGGTGATGTTGACGAAGAGCTGGAAGGGTAACATCTCGTGGTGGAACCCCACAATGGCGACATAGAGGCCGGGAACCGTAATGGTAAGGAAGAAGCCCATCATGCGCAGCCACCGGGTGAAGGTGCTATAGTAGTAATTGACGTAGTAGTCCTCTGCACTCTGAAAACTCTCAATGAAGAGGTAAGGTACGGTAAGGGCCATGGGGGTGCCGTCCAAGATAATTCCTACACGGCCCTCCAGGATCTTGGCCGCCAGAGTGTCGGGCCGCTCGGTGTCCCCCACAGTACGAAACGTGGACCAGGGTTTATCCCGGATCAGTTCGGTTATATAGTTCGCGTCCAGCACGGCATCGATATCGATGGCCTCCAGCCGGCGGTAGAGCTCAGTGAGCACCGCCCGGTCGACGATACCCTCCATATAACAGACACAGACCTTGGTCCGTGTGCGGCTGCCCACGGTGAGAAACTTGAGCTTAAGGTCGGGGCAGAGCAGCTTGCGCCGCAGCATGGACAGGTTTACCATCAGGCATTCGGTAAAACCCTCCCGGGGGCCGTAGAGGTTCTTTTCATTGTCCGGCTCGGTGATGGCCCGGGTCTGGAACCCTTTGGTGTTGAAGAGGATAGCCTGGCTCTCCCCCTCCACAAAGAGGGCGGTGTCCCCGTAGGCAATGCCCTCGGCCAGTTCTATTAGGCTCTGAGACTTGCACCCCTCACCCACCTGGACCACCTGGGTCATCAGCACGTCAAGGGTATTTCCCCCCGCGGCGGACCGGGAGAGCATGAGAGGCTTGATGAGACTCTCATTCACCATGGTGGCGTCCACCATCCCGTCGCAGTAGAGGAGACAGCACTTGAACCCCTTGTCGTGGGTATTGTCCACATATTTGGCCCGCAGGATGTCCACGTCCGCGAACAGCCGGCGGACAGCGGCCACATTGTCCTCCAGTGAGGAAGAGAGGTCCTCCTCTCCATGATCCGGGCCGCTCTGCCCAGTCTTGCTCTCGGAGCGCCCGGGGTTTTTGCGGAAGAATTGAAACATACGGCCAGCCCCTTTCTCCGCGACGTACGGCGGTCATGATTCTTAAAAATTATCTCCAAATCTTTCTTGGATATACGTCTGCAAAAAAGAGCACCCGCCGCAAAAATTCGCGGCGGGTGCTCTTGACTTTGGGGGTCAAAGCTCCGTGAAACGGTAGATGGTGGTCTGATGGTACGTCTGCCCTGGCCGGAGGATAGAGGTGGGGAAGTCCCGGTGGTTCACGGCGTCGGGCCAGTTCTGCGTCTCCAGGCATAGGGCGGAGCGGCGGGTATAGGCTTTTCCGCCCTTGCCGGTCATCGTGGCGAGGTAGTTTGCAGTGTAGATCTGCAGTCCCGGCTGAGTGGTAAGGCACTCCATGCGCAGACCCGCGCACTCCGCCACGGCTGCCCGCTGGAGCGCACCGTCAATGCTGGTCTTCATGATATAGTTGCGGTCATAGCCCCCTCCGCCTACCATCTGGGGGTGGTCGTCAGCGAGGCCCTCCGCCAGGGGCCTGCCCTCGCGCAGGTCGAAGGGGGTGCCCTCCACGTCCATGAGCCATCCGGTGGGGACGCCCACGTCGTTATTCTCGTTAATCCGGTCGGCAAAGATCTGTACTACATGGTCCTCCGCCGTTCCGCTGCCCGCACCCTTGAGGTTAAAGTAGCTGTGGTTCGTCAGGTTAACGGGGGTGGGTGCGTCAGCCTCGGCGACGTACTCGATGCTAAGGGAGTTGTCCTCCCCCAGGGCATAGATGACCTTGACCCGCAGGGTGCCGGGGAACCCCTCCTCTCCGTCGGGGCTGGTGAGGGAGAGGACCAGCGCGTCGTCCTGCGTTTCCGCCGCCCAAACCTTTTCGTTAAAGCCGTGGACGCCCCCGTGGAGGCAGTTGGGCGGGCGGTTGGCGGGGAGGGGATACTCTTTGCCGTCCAGGGTGAACCGGGCTCCGCCAATGCGGTTTGCCACCCGGCCCACCACCGCGCCGATATAGGCGTCCTGCCCCTCGTAGCCCGCCATGTCGTCAAAGCCCAGCACCACGTCCCGCGTCCTCCCCGCCACCGGGACGGTGAGCGTGCGGAGGATGCCGCCGTAAGTCAGTATCTCGGCTGACATGCCGGCGTCATTGGTCAGGGTCCAGCAGGAGACGGGCTTTCCCGCCCCGGTCTTGCCAAAGGAGCTGTTTTTGATCTCAATCACTTAGCTCACCTGCTCTATAAAATTGAGGAACGCCTCCTGGCCCTCCCCGCTTCTCCGGTAGACTCCCGCGTGCTCTAATACTTTTGTAAATACAAGGCCGGTCTCGGCCTTCACGATATCCATAGCGTTGTCCGGCGTGATGGTGTGCCGCTCCCGGAACCCTTCGGCCCAGTCGGCGTGCTTGGCGGTGCACTCGTCGGCGCGGAGATCGCCCCCCTCGGCAAGGCACCGGGCCACCGCGGAGAGCTCGTCCTTCAGACGGGCGGGGAGAACGGCAAGCCCCATCACCTCGATCAGGCCGATGTTCTCCTTCTTGATGTGGTGGAGCTCGGCGTGGGGGTGGTAGAGGCCCAGGGGATGCTCCGCCGTGGTAAGGTTATTGCGTAAAACAAGATCAAGCTCAAATTTTCCGTCCCTCATCCGGGCGATGGGGGTAATGGTGTTATGGGGCTCGCCATCGGTTTCGGCAAAAATCACGGCTGCCTCGTCGGTATATTTCCGCCAGGAGGCAAGGATGCGGTCGGCCAACTCCACCAGCCGCGTGGGGTTTACCGACGCGATGCGGATAACCGACATAGGCCACTTGACGATGCCCGCCGACACATCCTCAAATCCCCGGAAGGAGACAGCCTTCTCCACCGGGGCCTTCTCCATGGCAAAGGTGTACCTCCCGCCCTGGAAGTGGTCGTGCGCCAGGATGGAGCCACCCACGATGGGGAGGTCCGCGTTGGAGCCCACGAAGTAATGGGGAAACTGGCCCACGAAATCTAAGAGCTTGGCGAAACAGGCCCTGTCGATCTTCATGGGGGTGTGCTGAGCGCTGAGGCAGATACAGTGCTCATTATAATACACGTAAGGAGAATACTGCAAGTACCAAGGGGAGCCGCTGATGGTGATGGGCACGATGCGGTGGTTCCCCCGGGCGGGGTGGTCCAGGCGTCCGGCGTACCCCTCGTTCTCGGCGCAGAGCTGGCAGCGGGGATAAGCCGAGGCGGGGAGGCTGCGGGCTGCAGCGATGGCCTTGGGGTCCTTCTCAGGCTTGGAGAGGTTGATGGTGATGTCCATCTCTCCGTACGCGGTGGGGGTGACCCACTTCATATCCTTTGCAATACGGTCGCGCCGGATATAGTTTGTATCCTGGGAAAACTGGTAGTACCAGTCGGTGGCAGCTTTCGGGCTCTGGGCGTACCGAGCGGAAAATTCTCGCCCCACCTGGGCCGGGCGGGGGGTCAGGCGGCCCATGAGAGCGGTGTCGAAGAGATCCCGGTAGGCGATGGAGTCCTCCGGGAGCACGCCCCTGGCATGAGCGTCGTCCATCAGCTCATTTAGGACGGCGTTCAGGTCCACTTCCCCTGCCTCCTCCTGGGATTTCGTATAGGAGGAGAGACCCAGAGCCTCCAGGAGGGTGTTCACCGCCCAGGTCTCCTCACAGGGCTCGATGAGGCCGGTGCGCAGGGCATAGGTCACCAGCTTGTGGATCGCGGTGTCTGCCATCTTACAGGACCTCGTACCCGTTGGGGTGGCTCTTGTGCCAGACCCAGGCGGTAGAGAGGATGGTCTCCAGGTCATCGTACTTGGGTTTCCAGCCGAGGACCTCTTTTGCCTTCTCGGAGGAGGCAACCAGTTGGGCGGGGTCACCCGCCCGGCGGGGAGAGACGATGGCGGGAATGGGATGCCCGGTGACGGCCCGGGCAGCCTCGATAACCTCATTCACCGTAAAGCCCACGCCATTGCCCAGGTTAAAAATATTGTTGTCCCCGCCCCCCAGGAGGTAGTCCAGGGCCAGTACGTGGGCGGCGGACAGGTCGGTGACGTGGATATAGTCCCGGACGCAGGTGCCATCCTTGGTGGGGTAGTCGGCACCGAAAACGCTTACGCTCTCCCGCTTGCCATTGGGCACTTGGAGGATGACAGGAACCAGGTGGGTCTCCGGGTCGTGGGCCTCGCCGATACGGCCGGAGGGGTGGGCGCCGCAGGCGTTGAAGTACCGTAAGGCCACATACTTGAGTCCATGGGCCCGGGAGACCCAGCCCATCATGTGCTCCATAGAAAGCTTGGTCTCCCCGTAGCAGTTGGTGGGATTGGTGAGGTCACTCTCCAGGATAGGCACTCGCTCAGGCTCGCCATAGGTGGCGGCGGTGGAGGAGAAGACAATCTTGTCTACCCCGTGGGCCACCATGGACTGGAGGAGCACGGTGGTGCCGGACAGGTTGTTGTCGTAGTATTTGAGGGGGTCGGTCATGCTCTCCCCCACCTGGCTGCTGGCAGCAAAGTGGATGACTCCCTCGATGCTCTCCTTCTCGAAGATGCGGTCCATGGCGGCACGGTCGCGGATGTCGGCCTTGTAGAACCGGGCCTGGGGGTGAACGGCGGCGCGGAAACCGGTCTGCAAATTGTCCGCCACCACCACCTCCCGCCCTGCGTCGATGAGCTCATAGACCGTGTGGGAGCCGATGTACCCGGCCCCGCCCAAAACAAGAATTGACATAGTCTTTTACCTCCTCTTAATCAATTAAAATACAACCGCCTTCGGGGCGGATAGACAATACATGGCACATATCGGGGCCCAGCAGGGCCTCCATGCGGGCCCTGAAAGCGGGCAGGAGGTCCCCCGGCACGAAGGCCTGGACCGTCCCGGCAAAGCCGCCGCCGTGGACTCGGGCTGCCCCCCTCCCGGCCAGGACGGCCTCCGCCTCAGCCAGCACCAAGGGGATGGCCTGCTGGCTGGGATTGGGCGCGGCCCAGGTGTTCTGGAGATGGAGGGCGGAGGAGAGGCCCGAGGCACGGGCCAAAGCCAAAAAGCCTTCAAAGTCCCCCCGCTCCAATGCCTGGGCCTCCTGGGCGGCCCGGCGGTCCTCGGAGAAGAAGTGGATGGCCCGGAGAATAGCCCGGTCTCCCAGGGCTCTGCGCAGTTCGGGAATGCGGGCATGGAAAGCGCCCTCGTCCACATCCCGGAGAACAGCCTTGCCCAAGGCGGCGGCCACCCCGCCCATCTCGCGGGTAATAGCGGCGTACTCGTCGGTGAGGTCGGCGTGGTCGGCCCCTGAGTCAATGATGCATAGGGCGTACCCGGTGGCGGGAAAATCGAAATCCACCCGGCACACCAGGGGGGCGGCGGGGTCTAAAAAGTCGATGGAGACCGAGCCGCCCACGGCGCAGGCCGTCTGGTCCATCAGGCCGCAGGGCTTGCCGAAGAACTTGTTCTCGGCCGCCTGGCCCATCTGGGCAATGCGTACCGGGTCGTACACATTGCCACAGAAGAGGTGGTTGAGGATCACGCCGATGAGCACCTCATAGGCCGCCGAGGAGGAGAGGCCGGAGCCTGCCGGGACGCAGGAGGTAATATAGGCGTTAAAGCCGCCCAGGGAGTGCCCCTCGGCCGCCATCTGGGCCGCCACGCCCCGAATAAGGGCGGCGGATGTCCCCTCCTCGCCCAGCTGGGGCGTGAGGAGAGACAGCTCTACCTCCAGGGCGGGGTACCCCTCGCTCTGGATGCGGATGGTTCCTGAACCGTTGGGGGCGGCTACCGCCAGCATATCCATATTGACGCTGGCAGCCAGCACCCTGCCGTGCTGGTGGTCGGTGTGATTGCCGCCCAGCTCGGTGCGGCCTGGGCCGCTGTAAACCGAGACGGCGCAGCCGCCCTCAGCGGCAAAGAGGGCCTGATAGCGTTTCACCGCGTCGGCAACCCGGTGGCGGTGGGCAGCCACCTCGCCGCCGGTGACGCAGTATGCGCGGGAGAGCCGGTCATCATACGTCCCGGCGGCAAGGCCCTCTAAAATTGCTTTACAGGTGGTCATTGCTTTCCTTCCTTTCCTCCGCTCCATGGGGCGGGGCGGCGCTTGCGCGGGGCACCAGCGTGGTGGGAACGATGGTTTTTTGCGGCAGGGCGCGCTCTGCTCGCTTTCCTTCGACGCCCACCCTCTGGGCCAGCAGGCGCACGGCGGTGCGGGCCATCTCCTCCAAATGGGTGGAAACCGAGGTGAGCGGCGGCTCTATAAGCTGTGAGAGGGGCGTGTCGTTAAAAGAGATGAGGGAGATGTCCTCCGGGACACGCAGCCCCCCTTCCCGGAGGGCGCGGAACGCACCGATGGCATTCTCCTCGTTGGCGCAGATAAGAGCAGTGGGTCGGAGTGCGCAGTAACAAAAAAATTCCGCCACTGCCCGGGCGCTCTTCCGGGCGTCCATAGGCGCCTCAATCAGGATAGGATCCTTTCGCCCGCGGCGGGCCATCAGCTCCAGAAAAAGCCGTCTACGCTCCTCAGGGGCGGGGCGTTTCCAGTCATCCAGTTTCCAGGACGGACCGACAAATGCGATTTCGCTGTGCCCCAGCTCCTCCAAATAATCCAGGGCCTGGGTAATACCCAGGCGGTAGTTGAGTACTACCGAGTCGCTGCGGGCCTCGTCCGGGGAGGAGTCAAGAAAGACAAGGACAGGGCAGAGGGCGTATAACCCCTCAATCTCTTCCGGGGTGAAGATGCCGATGGCGACGATGCCATCCACCTCCTCCCCCTCAGGGAGGGAAAATTTCTCGCCCTGCCGCTCCATGGGAAGGAATGCAAAGCGGCTGTCGGCACAGGCGCGCTCCACGCCGCCGCGCAGGTAGAGATAATAAGGATCCTCCAGCCGCTGGGCCGGGTTGAGCATCTCGGCCACCCCCACCCTGAGCAGCCGCTTGGGCGCGCGGCCCCGGCGGCTCTTGGTGGCAGCATAATTGAGCTTGCCCGCTTCCTCCAGCACCCGCTGGCGGGCCTCCGGGGTGACGGCGAGGGAGGGGTCGGCGGTGAGGATGCGGGAGATGGTGGCCGGAGAATACCCCGTTCGGTCGGACAGCTCCTTCAGCGTCGCCATATGCTCCCTCCTCATTTTATAATTTTTAGTAAAAATAGTGTACACCATGCAAGAGCAATTGACAAGGGGGTTTTTGAGATTTTTGAGAAGACGGTACGCCCGCCCCCCTCGCGGGGCCCCCTGCAGTCACTATTGGACCCCTGGGTTCCTCCGGCCTAGCAGGCCGCAGGAGGCCAAGAAAGACGAGAGCGGCACGACCGATTGGTCGTGCCGCTCTTTGGGCATTCCTTATTTCTTTCTCACCAGTCCCGGAGGGGGCGCAGCTTATGGCTGTATATGGTACCAGCCAATCCGGAGGCGCAAGGAGGTACCCGCACCAGGAAAAGCATATTTGCCGCGAAGGTAAACAGTCCCATATGAATCTTCGTGGAGATACAGCGTAAGGGGCACGCTAGAGCGGCTCTATGAGATTGAATTATTTTATAAGATAGCCGTAGGACTCGCGTACCGCCTGAATGAGCTGGCGTACGTCCTCATAGAGGCCGCAGTGCTCGTCGGTCACGTCGTACTCCTTTACCTCGTCGCCCAGGCGGACCAGGCACACACCGCTGCCATCCCCCTTGGGGAGCCAGCCGGCATTGGTGCTGTTCCTGAAGTCTTCCTCGCTCCAGTAGAGAGTAAACTTGTCCTTATAGGGCAGGCCGTTGTAGGGACAGAACGTGCCGCAGTTGCCGCACTCGTTACACATGCCGTCCACATGGACGATCTGACGCTGGCGCATGCCGGGCACCCGCACGGCGATGTTGGCCCGGTTGGGGCAGACCTCGGTGCAGGCCTCGCACACGGTGGAGCAGGCAAGGCAGCGCTTGTCGTGGCTGGGGTCCACGTCCAGGTGGAGGTCGCCGTGCTTGGCCTTGGCCTTGTCATACTCTGGGGAGATGTTCTTCTCTACATCCACCTCGGGGTCAAAGCCTGCGATGGCGACGGCGGCGGCGGTGGCGTCGGCGATGGCCTCCACCACGGTGGCGGGGCCGCGGCGGGCGTCACCCACCACGTAGAGGTTTTTCACGCTGCTCTCCATGCTCTCACTGACCACGGCCTTGCCGCGCTTGTCAAGCTCCAGGCCGTTGGCCTTGAAGAGCGCGCTGTCAACCAGCTCGCCCACAGCGGTGATGACGATGGAGGCGGGGACGTCCACGGTCTTGCCGGTGTCTACGGGGGAGCGGCGGCCGGAGGCGTCGGGAGCGCCCAGCTCCATGACCTGGCAGGTCAGCTTTCCGTCCTTCACGCCCACGGGGGCCAGAAGCTCCAAGAACTCCACGCCGTCCTCGATGGCGAGGGCAAGCTCCTCCTCGTCGGCGGGCATATAGCGCTTGGTGCGGCGGTAGACCAGGCGGACGTTTTCCACACCGGGGATGCGCTTGGCGGCGCGGGCGGCGTCCATGGCGGTGTTGCCGCCACCGATGACCACCACGTCCTTGCCCAGGTTCAATTTCTCGGGGGCGGAGCGGGCCTGCTCCAGGAAATGGATCACGTTCATCTCCTCTCCGTACTGGAGGCCGGCGGAGCCGGGGATCCATGCGCCGGTAGCAAGGATGACATGGGTATACCCCTTGGCCTTGAGCTCCTCTGCGCTCTTGACCTCCGCACCCAGCTCAAACTTCGCGCCCATGGCCTTGGCGAAGTCCACGTCGCGATCCACCGCCCCAGCGGTGATGCGGAATTCAGGCACCACATGGCGGACGATGCCTCCGGGGGTGCTCTTGCGCTCGAAGACGGTTACGTCCACGCCCTCACGGGCCAGGAAGAAGGCCGCGGCAATGCCGGCGGGGCCGCCGCCCACGATGGCCACCTTCTTGCCCGTCTGAGGGGTCTTGGGCTTCATCGTGGAGAGGACCTCGGCAAAGCCCTGGGCAGCGCTCTCCAGCTTGACCTCACGGATGTGCACGGTGTCCTCATAGTAGTTGCGCATACACTTCTGGCCGCAGGGATGGGGACAGATGGTGCCCGTGATGAAAGGCAGGGCGTTGCGCTGGAGGATGACCGACAGGGCCTCGTCGTACTTGCCCTCGCCTGCCCGCTTGAGGTACGCGGGGATGTCCTGGTGGATCGGGCAGCTCTCCCGGCAGGGGGCGTCGAAGCAGTCGATGAGGGGGAGAGGCTTGTTCATCTTGCGCTGAGGCAGGGGTTTGATGGGCTTGGTGTAGCGCTCCCCGCTCTTGGCAGCCTCGGCCAGAGCGGCCACCTTGGCCGCGTCCACTCCCGTGAAGGCGTCGCCGCCCTTGCCCGTCAAGGTCTCACCGATCTGGCTGAACCGCTCGTACCCGCCGGGCTTGAGAACTGTGGTCGCCATCGTGATGGGCCAGATGCCGGCGGAGAAGAGGTCCTCGATGTTGCCGAAGTCCGCACCGCCGGAATAGGAGATACGCAGCTTGCCCTCAAACTCCTTGGAGATGATGGCAGCCAGGGAAATGGTGAGGGGGTAGAGGGAGCGGCCCGACATATACATTTCCTCGCTGGGCAGCTCACCCGCCGCCACGTCCACGGGGAAGGTGTTGGTAAGTTTCACACCGAACTCCAGGCCCTTACTCTTGGTGAGGTCGATGAGTCGGCGGAACATGGGAAAGGCATCCTCCCGCTGGAGGTCCTCCTTGAAGTGGTGGTCATCAAACTGGATATAGTCGTAGCCCAGGTCGTCCAGGGTCTTACGGGCGAACTCGTAGCCCAGAAGGGTGGGGTTGCACTTGACGTAGGTGTTCAAATTCTTCTCGGTAATGAGGTAGGAGGCGATACGCTCGATCTCATCGGGGGGACAGCCGTGGAGGGTGGACTCGGTAATGGAGTCGGATACCTTGGGGGAGATGGCCTTGACGTAGGCCACGTCCACGTGCTCAAAGCAGTCGAGGTTGGCAAGGGTCCAGTCCATACATTCCGCCCAAACCACGCTGCCCGAGGCGTCCTTCATGCCCTCGATATATTTGTCGATCTTATCGGACTTGATGCCCGCCAGATCGTAACCCACGCTCATATTGAAGACGAACCCGTCCGGATCGCCCAGGCCCAGCTCCTTTGCCAGCAGCTTACAGGCAAACCACGCCTTCACGTACTCGTCATACGCCTGGGGAACGTATAGCTCGGTGGACCACTCGCAGTTGTAGCATTCATCTCCGGCCGTGATGCAGGGCTTGGCGACACACTTGGCCAGCTCCTCGCCGTCCATGATCTGGACAGTTTTCAGCTCAAAGAATCGGGAGCCCGCCACGTAGGAGGCAATGATGTTCTGTGCAAGCTGCGTGTTGGGCCCGGCGGCGGGGCCGAAGGGGGACTCGATCTTCTCCTTGAAGATGGGCAGGGCTTTGCCGTCAGTATGCTTGACGAGCTTTGCCACGCCAAATATGCTGCCGTGGCCCCGGTACTCGTTGAGGACCCAGCTTATCAGCTGATTAAACGGAATCGGGCGCATGATGTCGCTCATAATAAAACCTCCAAAATATGAGTGCGGACGACTGAAGGTCGCCACTACTGACAGTTAGGGAAACATGTAGGGTCGGCCTGCGGCCGCCCGCCACGGTTTTTAATAGGTGCAGTTATTGAGCGTGCCCCACAGTTTCTTCGACTGATCCATAGTCCACGCGTTGATGCGGTCCTCGTCAATGTTCACGAACTCCCGGTCCTTGTAGAGGACCTTGCCGTTGATGATGGTGGTACGGCAGTTCTTGCCCATCATGCCAAAGAGCATATGGCCGTCGATATTCTTCTCGGAGAAGGGGGTGAAGGGCTTGTAGTCCATCACGATCACGTCGGCGGCGGCGCCAGGGGCCAGGATACCCAGGGGCTTTTTGATATACTTGGTGGCGACGAAGGGATTGGTCTTGAAGAGGGCGTCCATGGTCTCCATCCAGCCCACGTTGGGGTGGCAGGCATTGTGCCTCTGGATAATGAGCTCTACCTTCAGGCTTTCAAGCATGTCGTGGGTGTAGGCGTCGGTGCCCAGGGCCACGGGGATACCCTTCTCGTAGAGCCTTAGCACAGGGGTCACGCCCACAGCGTTGCCCATGTTGCTCTCGGGGTTAGTGACCACGCTGGTGCCGGTTTCCTTGATGATGTCCATCTCGGCGCTGTTGACATGGATGCAGTGACCCAGCATGGTCTTCTCACCCAGGATGCCGTGGTTTAACAGGCGGTTCACAGGGCGGCAGCCGTAGTTGCGCAGGGAGTCGTACACGTCATTCATGCCCTCAGCCACGTGGATGTGGTAGCCGGTCATGCCGTTATTGGCCGCCACCATGCGCTCAAAGGTCTTGTCGCTGATGGTGAAGAGTGCATGTCCGCCGAACATTGCGGTAATCATGTCGTCACCGCGCACCTTGGCCCACTTGGCGAAGTCGGCGTTCTCCTTGATGGACTGGAGGGCCTTCTCCTCGCCGTCGCGGTCGGAGACCTCGTAGCAGAGGTTAGCACGGATGCCCACCTCCTGGCACACGTCCTTGATGGCGAAGAGAGAGCCGGGGATCTCGGCGAACGAGGCATGGTGGTCGAAGATGGTGGTCACGCCGTCCCGGATGCAGTCGAGCACGGTGGCATAGGCGCTGGCGCGGGTGCCGTCCATGCCCAGGTGGCGGTCGATGTTCCACCACATGCCCTCCAGGATCTCCAGGAAGTCGTTGGGGTTGTTGCCGTTGATGGCAAGGCCGCGGGCAAGGCCGGAGTATATGTGGGTGTGAGCGTTGATGAGGCCGGGCATGATGACCTGGCCCCGCGCGTCCACAAAGTCGGCCTGGGGGTACTTGGCCTTA
The DNA here is from genome assembly GCA_900079765.1 of uncultured Eubacteriales bacterium. Taxonomy (NCBI): domain Bacteria; kingdom Bacillati; phylum Bacillota; class Clostridia; order Eubacteriales; species uncultured Eubacteriales bacterium. The sequence goes on from LT599017.1 coordinate 3,258,391, forward strand.
AGGGTAGCGTAGTCGCCCACCTCCTTGATGACCTCGCCGTCCACCACGACGGCGCCGCTCTCCAGGTAGGGGAGCTTGGGGTCCCGGGTGATGAGTCTGCCGTTGCCAATGAGAAGCATGGGAATTCCTCCTTTAATAAATAATGTACTTACCATTGAAGACGCCGAGGACAAGAGCGCCGCCAGCCACTATTTGGCCCGCGTCAGGTGCTCCTGCTTATCAGTGGATGGTGGTAACAAAAAGCGCACACAGGCCTAATTCAATTCAGCCCGTGCGCGCAGCACTCCGTTGCAGCTACCGCTATCAAATTTTGTTGATTGTGCACAGTTATTCCCGTATGTGTTTTCCATCTTACCACAACAACCCGAGAACATCAATAGTTTTTATGAATATCTAAAAATTTTTTAGGTCTAACACTTTTTATTGTATTTCTAATTTCCTGTGCTATAATGAGGATTAACGACTCTTAATTTGGAAGGGGCACAGAGATTATGGAGGCGTCCATGCTGCAATTTTTGTTTCAACTGGCAAAGGGGATCGCCCGGCAGTTCGGTCCCAACTGCGAGGTAGTGGTCCATGACCTGACCTCCAACGACGAGGATAACTCCATCGTCGCCATCGAGAATGGGCAAGTCACCGGGCGCAAGGTGGGGGACGGCCCTAGCCACGTGGTGCTGGAGGCCCTGATGAACGACCGGGAAAACGTACCCGACCACTTGAGCTATCTGACTAAGACCAAGGACGGCAAGATCCTCAAGTCCTCCACCATATACATCCGAGACGACGACGGGAGGGCCATCGGTGTCTTCGCCATCAATTACGACATCACTCTCATGCTGGCTATGGAAGAGCAGCTGCGCCTCTTCACCGCCGCCGACGTACCCAATCAGGAGCCGGAGCGCATCTCCCGCAACGTATCCGACCTGCTGGACGAGCTTATCGACCAGAGCGTGGCCCTGGTCGGCAAGCCCGTGGCCCTCATGAGCAAGGAGGACAAGGTCAAGGCCATCCAGTTTCTCAACGACACGGGAGCCTTCCTTATCACCAAGTCGGGGGACAAGGTATGCAAGTTCTTTGGCATCTCTAAGTATACTCTGTACAGCTACATCGACGAGTCCAAGGCATAAGGCCGACATAGAGCACCGCCCCGGTCCCCCCGGGGCGGTGCTTTTTTATCTCCGGCAAGGGTAAACGGATGGCGGGGGGTGGCTTGCTACTCCCTCACCCAAAAATATGATTTATAAAGCCCACTCCTGACACAACATTTACGAATCGAGGCCTGTCCATGTTTATGAAATTATTTTCGTTTCTGTTATTGGCGGCGTTTTATGCCGTCTACCTTGGGAAAATGCTTGCGCAGAGGAAAAAGAACATCAAAACAGACCAGATGGCGCGAGGCAACAAGGCCCGCTCTGTGAGGAACACCGAGCTGGTCATGAAACTCGCGACCTACAGCGTGGTCTGCGCGGAGGTGCTGAGCATCGCTTTTGGACTACCCCTGCTGCGGCTGCCGGCGAGGGTGCTCGGGGTGGTGCTGGCCCTGACGGGGGATATTATCTTCGCCGTGTCGGTCCATACCATGCGGGACAGCTGGCGCGCGGGGATATCCACTGATGACCAGACCGCCATTGTCACCACCGGAATATATCGGTATAGCCGCAATCCCGCCTTTTTAGGGTTCGACCTGCTCTACTGCGGCGTGCTGCTGGTGTTTTTCAACTGGCCGCTCCTCATCCTCTCACTGTTCGCGGCCGTGATGCTGCATTTACAGATCCTCCAGGAGGAAAAATTTCTTCCCGAGGCATTTGGAGAGGAATATATCAGATACAAAAACCGCGTGAACAGATACCTCGGCAGGAGGTGAGCAGACCCCGGCAGCGCCTCCTAAATACAGCGCATTATACAAAATGCCCTGCCTTAATTTTGTCGGAACGCCGAAATTGTGCAAGTAAGACAAAAAGGAGCTTGTATTCGCGGGCGAGATGGAGTAGAATAATCTCGCAGACAGTTGGAAACGTTTCCATGAAACGTTTCCAACTTCGCCCGAAACAAATAAGGAGGATTACATCATGAAGAAAAGACTGCTTGCTCTTGCTCTCTCCGGTGCGATGATGGCCACCCTGCTGGCCGGCTGCGGCGGCACTGGCGGTACCACCTCCCCCTCTCCCTCCGGCAGCGCGTCCCCCTCCGCCTCCCCCTCTGCCAGCGAGCCCGCGAAGGCCACCGGCTCGGTCTATTACCTCAACTTCAAGCCCGAACAGGATGAGCAGTGGCAGGCCCTGGCTGCCGCCTACGCCGCCGAGACCGGCGTGAGCGTGAAGGTGGTCACCGCTGCCTCCGGCACCTACGAGACCACCCTGATGGCCGAGATGGGCAAGAGTGCCGCGCCCACCCTCTTTCAGGTCAACGGCCCTGTGGGGCTCAACAGCTGGAAGGACTACTGCTACGATCTCTCCGGCTCTAAGCTCTACGGCGAGCTGACCAGCGAGGACTTCGCCCTGAAGGACGGCGACAAGGTGGCTGGCATTGCCTATGTCATTGAGTCCTATGGCCTCATCACCAATAAAACCCTACTACAGAAGGCGGGCTACACCATCGATGACATCAAGAGCTTTGCCGACCTGAAGAAGGTGGCTGAGGACATCACTGCCCGCAAGGGCGAGCTGGGTTTCTCCGCGTTCTCCTCCGCCGGTATGGACAGCTCCTCCGACTGGCGCTTTAAGACCCACCTCGCCAACCTCCCCCTCTACTTTGAGTACCAGACCGAGGGCATGACCCCCGGCACCATCAAGGGCACCTATCTCGACAACTACAAGAATATCTGGGATCTGTACATCAATAACTCCACCGCATCCCCCAAAGAGCTCTCCGCCAAGACCGGCGACGACTCCCGCAACGAATTCCTGGCGGGCGAGGCCGTGTTCTTCCAGAACGGTTCCTGGGAGTATGGCAACCTGACCGGCGACGGCAAATTCTCTGACGACGACCTGGCCATGATCCCCATCTACATCGGCGTCGGTGACGAGGCGAACCAGGGTCTTTGCACCGGCACCGAGAACTACTGGTGCGTCAACAGCGAGGCCAAGGAGGAAGACATCCAGGCTACCCTCGATTTCCTCTATTGGTGCGTCACCAGCGAGACCGGCACCCAGGCTATGGGCAACGACATGGGCTTTGTCATCCCCTTTAAGAAGGCCGTGGACTCCCCCAACCTGTTTGTCAAGCAGGACCGCGCCTACACCGATGCCGGCAAAACCCCCGTGTCCTGGAACTTCCCCACCATGCCCTCTGAGGAGTGGAAGAACGGCGTGGGCAGCGCCCTCACCGCATATGCCGCCGGCACCGGCGACTGGAATGGAGTGGTCACCGCGTTCGTGGACGGCTGGGCCACCGAATACGCTCTGGCAAACGGCTGAGAAACAGTGTAGAATAAGCGAGGGCGAACAGAGCTCTGTTCGCCCTCGTCCCATAAAGCGACAAATTCTAGGTAGGAGGGAAGGGTATGGAAAAGGCCATACGGCGCTATTGGCCCATCTTTGCGCTGCCCACGCTGGCGGCCTTTCTGATCGGCTTTATCATCCCATTCGCGCAGGGGATCTACCTCTCGTTCTGTAAATTCGCCACGGTGAAAAACGCCACCTGGGTGGGACTGAGCAACTATACCAAGGCGCTGAGCGACGCCACCTTCACCAGTGCGTTCTGGTATACCGCGGCCTTCACGGTGGTCTCCACCATCGCCATCAACGTACTGGCCTTTGCCATTGCCCTCCTCCTCACCAGGGGCATCCGGGGCACCAACGCCTTCCGCACCACCTTCTTCATGCCCAACCTGATCGGCGGTATTGTCCTGGGATATATCTGGCAGATTCTGCTCAACGGCGTGCTGAGCATCCTGGAAAAGCCCCTGCTTGCCCTGGACTCCAAGGCAGGCTTTTGGGGCCTTGTTATCCTCATATGCTGGCAGCAGATCGGCTATATGATGATCATCTACATCGCGGGGCTTCAGAGCATTGACGACTCCCTCCTGGAGGCCGCCCGGATCGACGGAGCCACCAGCAGCCAGATCCTGCGGCGCATCAAGATCCCCATGGTCATGCCCTCCGTCACCATCTGCACCTTCCTCACCCTGACGAACGGCTTTAAGCTCTTCGACCAGAACCTGGCCCTCACCGGGGGTGAACCGGGCCACGCCTCCGAACTGCTGGCCCTAAACATCTACTACACCTTCTATGGCCGCTCCGGCCCACAGTGGAAGGGCATCGGCCAGGCAAAGAGCATTATCTTCTTCCTGCTGGTGGTGGCCATCTCTCTGGTCCAGCTCCGGCTTACCCGCTCCAAGGAGGTGCAAAGCTGATGACAAAGAGAAAAAGCCGCTCCAATCTGGCCTGGACCGTCATCATGACGGTGGTTTGCATCCTCTACATGTACCCCATCTTCATGATTTTAATGAACTCCCTAAAGAGGGAGACCGCCATTACCACCTCAGGCGCTTTCCAGCTCCCATCATCAGACACCTTCGCGGGTCTCTCCAACTACGCCGACGCGGTGAACGCCAAGGGCTTCCTCCAGAGCTTTGGGTATACTTTGTTCATCACGGTGTCCTCGGTGGCCCTCATTCTCATCTGCTGCTCCATGCTGGCCTGGTACATCACCCGGGTCCAAAACATCATCACAAAGGGTATCTACTATCTATGCGTCTTTTCCATGGTGGTACCCTTCCAGATGGTGATGTTCACCCTCTCCTCTATGTCGGACACTCTAAAGCTTAACACGCCCTGGAACATCTGCGTCATCTACCTGGGTTTCGGCGCGGGGCTTGCCGTGTTCATGTTCTCGGGCTTTATGAAGACCATCCCCATTGAAGTGGAGGAGGCCAGCATGATCGATGGCTGCAATCCCATCCAGACCTATTTCCGTGTTGTCTTCCCCATGCTCAAGCCCACACTCATCTCGGTGGGTATTTTGGAGGCCATGTGGGTCTGGAATGACTACCTCCTGCCCACTTTGGTGCTGGATCTCAACAAATACAAGACCATCTCCATGCTCATTCAGTACTTCCGCGGCAGCTATGGCCGGGTGGAGATGGGCCCCATGATGGCCTGTATCATGCTGACGGTCTTCCCCATCGTGGTGGTATACCTCTTCTGCCAGAAGTATATTATTAAGGGCGTAGTCGCCGGAGCGGTCAAAGGATAGCACTTCTAGGGGCATCCGTGTTCCCTAGATACGCGCCGCTTGTGCAAATTCCACGAAATAGAGAGTAAAGGGGGATGGCCCATGACGATCAAGGATATTGCCCGGCTGTCGGGCTACGCGGTGGGCACGGTCTCCCGGGCGCTTAACGGCAGCCCCAACGTGTCCCCCGAGGCGAGGGAAAAGATCATGGCGGTGGTGGAAGAGCACCACTTCCGTCTCAATAACAACGCAAAGCACCTCAAGCAGCAATCCGCCAGCGGCATCGCCGTAGTGGTCAAGGGTACGCAGAATATGCTCTTCGCCACGCTGGTGGAACGCATCCAGGAGTTGACCCGGGCCAAGGGCTACGCTTGCCTCATCTACTACATCGATGAGGACGACGACGAGCTGGAGCAGGCCATGCAGGTCAGCCGGGACCGCAAACCCCTGGGCATTGTCTTTCTGGGCAGCAATCAGAGCTATTTTCGGGAACACTTTCCCCTCATCGACCAGCCCTGCGTTCTGGTGTCCAACAGCGCCGCAGAATTGGACTTTTCCAACCTCTCCAGTGTGTGCACCGACGACGAATCAGCCGCCGCCACGGCGGTGGATTCCCTTCTGGACTTAGGGCACACCCAGATCGCCATCCTGGGTGGCCGGATGTGTTCCTCCGACGCGGCCTCGGCCCGGTATCAAGGCTGCCTCCGCTCCTTCGAAACCCATGGCGTCCCCTTTGATGAGGCCCGCCAGCACGAGATGGCCCGCTTTACCATGAAGGGCGGGTATGCCGCCATGGAGCGCCTTTTGGACAAGATGAAAAGCCTCACCGCCGTCTTCTGTATGTCCGACGTGCAGGCGGTGGGGGCCATTCGTGCCCTCCACGACCGGGGGCTCCGGGTTCCGGAGGATATCTCAGTGGTCGGGTTCGACGGCATTGAGCTGGGAAGCTACCTCACCCCCAAGCTCACCACCGTGGAACAGGACACCCTTCGCATGGCTGACCGTGCCATGGAGGTCCTTTTTGAGCGCATCGCGGGGGACGCACCGGCGGTACACGAGTTTACCCCTTTCACCCTCCGGGTGGGTGAGAGTGCCCGGCGCTTGTAGGGGCCGCACGCGACAGTCCGCCCCACACGTTCCCATGTTTCTTTGAAAGGCATGATAGTATGAGAACCAGTGGTGTCTTGATGCACCTGACCAGCCTTCCATCTCCCCACGGCATTGGCGCCATGGGGACGGCAGCCCGTAAATTTGTAGACTTCCTGGCTGACGCCGGGCAGACCTATTGGCAACTCCTCCCCATCTGCCCTACCAGTTTTGGTGATTCTCCATATCAGACCTTCTCCACGTTTGCGGGCAACCCCTATCTGATCGACCTAGACGAGCTGTCCAACCAGGGCCTGCTGGAGCGCGAGGAGTACGAGGGTCTCAACTGGGGAGACGACCCTGCCAGCGTGGACTACGGCCTCCTCTACCGCACCCGCTATCCCGTGCTACGCGTCGCCTGTTCCCGCTTTCTGCAGCGGCCCACAGAGGAATACGCCGCCTTCTGCGGGGAAAATTCCTTCTGGCTGGAGGACTACGCTTTCTTCATGGCCCTCAAGGAGTCCCATGGCGGCGCGCCCTGGCAGGACTGGGAAGCGCCCCTGCGCAACCGCAGCGATCCGGCCCTCTTTCAGCGGACACGGGAGGCGTTAGCGTCAGACATTGACTTTTGGAAGGCCGTTCAGTTTCTCTTCTTCCGCCAGTGGCGCGCCCTCAAGTCTTATGCAAACGACAAGGGCATCTCTATCATCGGGGACCTGCCCATCTACGTCTCAGGAGACAGTGTGGACGTATGGGCCAGCCCTGAGCAGTTCCAGCTGGACGAACGTCTTCTCCCCACCGAGGTGGCGGGCTGCCCGCCCGACGGTTTCTCAGCGGACGGCCAGCTGTGGGGCAACCCTCTCTTTCGCTGGGACTATATGGAGAAGAGCGGTTTCTCCTGGTGGGTGCGCCGTATCGGGTATCAGTGCAGAATTTACGACGTACTGCGCATCGACCATTTCCGCGGCTTTGACTCCTATTATGCCATCCCCTTTGGCTCCACCACAGCCCAGAACGGCGTGTGGCGGGAAGGGCCGGGGATGAAACTCTTCCGCGCGGTAGAGGCGGCCATCGGCAAGCAGGCGATCATTGCCGAGGACCTGGGTTTTCTCACTCCGTCGGTGCGCCAATTGCTGGCCGACTCCGGCTTTCCCGGTATGAAGGTGCTGGAGTTTGCCTTCGACAGCCGGGACGGCAGCGGCTCGGATTATCTGCCCCACAATTTTGTCCGGCACTGTGTCGCCTACACCGGCACCCACGACAATGAGACCGTTCTGGGCTGGATGGACTCCGCCCCCGCCGCCGACGTGGCCTATGCCAGGGAGTACCTTCGTGTCAGCGCCGCCGAGGGGGCCAACTGGACCATGATGCGGAGCATCTGGGCCAGCGTGGCGGACACCGCCGTGACCCAAATGCAGGACCTGCTGGACCTGGGCAGCGAAGCGAGGATGAACGAGCCCTCCACCGTGGGCAAAAATTGGAAATGGCGCGCGCTGCCGGGGTTTGACAGTCCCCAATTGGCTGCTAGGCTCCGGCACGAGACGGAGGTCTATTGCCGCATCTCCCAGCATTAAGACCCGTATCCCCATCCCACCCAAAGGAGGACCCCCTATTGAATACCCAAGCACAGGAAATTCTCGCCGCCGCCGAGCGGTACCTGGCCCACCCCTACAACACCACCCTCGCGGGGGCAACGGCCATCGAGCTTCACCAGGCCCTCTCCGCCGCCGTGATGGACATCATTGCCGACGACTGGGCGGCAAGCCGCCGTCTCCACTGGGAGCGCCGCCACGCCTACTACCTGTCCGCCGAGTTCCTGGTGGGCCGGGCCGTCTACAACAATCTCCTCTGCCTGGGCCTCACCGAAGAGGTGGACGCTCTCCTCAAGGAGAAGGGTGCCTCCCTCTCCGCCCTGGAGGAAATTGAGGACGCAGCCCTGGGCAACGGCGGCTTAGGCCGCCTGGCCGCCTGCTTTTTAGACAGCGCTGCCACCCTGAATTTGCCCCTGGACGGGTACGGCATCCGCTACCGCACCGGCCTCTTCAAGCAGGGTATCGCGGGCGGGTTCCAGACCGAAAGCCCTGACGACTGGGCCGCCGCCGGCGACCCCTGGGGCGTCCGGGCCGAAGGAGATGCGGTGGAGGTGCTCTATGGCGACGGCTCAGTCCGGGCCGTCCCCTACGATATGCCCATCCTGGGGTACGGCACCAGGAACATCGGCACTCTCCGGCTCTGGCAGGCGGAGGGTGAGGGGGCGGCCCCCATCTCGGGCACCCTCTACCCTGATGACTCCAATGAGGCTGGCAAGCTCCTGCGGCTCAAGCAGGAGTACTTCTTCACCAGCGCCTCCCTTCAGGACATCCTGCTCCGGTATGAGGGGGAGGGACGGGACCTGACCCGCTTTGCCGAATACAACACCCTCCAGCTTAACGACACCCACCCCGCCCTGGCGATTCCCGAGCTCATTCGCCTCCTCACCGCCCGAGACATGGACTTCGATGGCGCGTTCGAAATCGCGCGCAAGGTCTTCTCCTACACCAACCACACTATTATGGCCGAGGCACTGGAGACCTGGCCCGAGGATCTGATGGAGAAAGCCATTCCCGGCATGTTCGCCATCATCGAGGCCATTGACTCCCGCCTTTCCGCCGATCTGACAGCCCGGGGTGTGGACGGAGAGACGGCGGCGCGCATGTCCATCGTCCGGGATGGCAAGGCTCACATGGCCTACCTCTCGGTATACGCCGGGCGGTATGTCAACGGTGTGGCCCGGCTCCACACCGAGATTTTGAAGGACGACCTGCTCAGGGACTGGTATGCCCTCTGGCCCGAGCGGTTCCAGAACAAGACCAACGGTGTTACCCAGCGGCGATGGCTTGCCCTGTGCAACCCGCCCCTGGCCGCACTCATCACCGAGCTGCTGGGGAGCGAGGCTTGGCTCACTGACCTCTCCGCCCTCAAGGAGCTGGAGCAGTACGCCGACGATACCGCCGTGCTCAACCGGTTCCTGGATATCAAGGCCGACCGACGGGCGGCCCTGGCCCGGTTCACTGAGGAGAAGTATGGCATCGCCCTGGACCCCGGCACCATTTTCGACGTACAGTGCAAGCGTCTCCACGAGTACAAGCGACAGCTTCTCAACATCCTAGCGATCCTGGAGCTGTACTTTGAGCTGAAGGAGGGCAGCCTCGCCGACTTCACCCCCACCACCTTTCTCTTCGCCGGCAAGTCAGCCCCCGGCTATCGGCGGGCCAAGGGCATCATCAAGCTCATCAACGAGGTATCCTCTCTCATCGCCGCCGACGAGGCGGTCTCCCCCTACCTCAAAGTGGTGTTCCTGCCCAACTATAACGTCTCCCAGGCCGAGTACCTGATGGCGGCGGCCGACGTGTCCGAGCAAATCTCTACCGCTGGGACCGAGGCCTCAGGCACCGGCAACATGAAACTGATGGCAAACGGTGCGGTCACCCTGGGCACCCTGGACGGGGCCAATGTGGAAATCGTGGAGGAGGCCGGTCCGGAGGTCGAGTATATCTTCGGCGCACGGGTGGAGGAGATCCGGGAGAAGGCTGGGACCTACGACCCCAATACGCTCTACCAGTCCGACCACCGCATCCGCCGGGTGCTGGACGCCCTTGTAGACGGCACCCTGGATGATGGCGGTACCGGGACCTTCCAGGAGCTGTACGACTCCCTCCTCAAGGGCGCCTCCTGGCACAAGCCCGATCAGTACTACCTCCTGCTGGACTTTGGGCGGTATCTCGAGAAAAAGCTGGAGGTCAACCGGGATTACAAAGACCGCCCGGCTTTCGCCCGTAAGGGCTGGCTCAATGTGGCAAGCTGCGGTAAGTTCTCTTCTGACCGGGCGATAAAAGAGTATGCTGAGGAGATTTGGGAAATCAAGCCCGTTCGTTAAAGGATAAATTGACAGCTTTCTTATCGAAAGCTGTCAATTTTCTTTTCCCTTTATTTTGTTCCATATTGAAACTATTTCATTGCTCCCCTTGTCCTTTTTCTTGTTTTTCTTATGGTTTCGGTTGCTTCTCTGCAACTTCCGTTTTATAATAATACATACGAACACCTCCTGGAGTCGATGCAACACCATGAAATACTATGTAGAAAAGGAGAAGCAACTATGAATTTGAACCTATCGGGTAAAACCGCCGTGATTATCGGCGGAGCCACAGGGATCGGCAGAGCAACGGCGCTTGCTTACCTGCAGGAGGGCTGCCACGTGGCTATCTGTGGGCGGCGGCAGGAAAAGCTGGATGAGGCGGTGGCCTTTTTCAAGGAACAGGGCTATGACATCTTCACCGGGCAGGCAGACGCGCAGAACTACGACTCCCTGCTCTCCTTTGGGCGGGCTGCGGAGGATCGGTTCGGTGCCATCCATATTTGGATCAACAATGCCGGTGGCAACAAGATCAAGGGCCTGCTGGAATACACCACAGAGGAATTCCGCAGCATGATCGACCTCAACCTCACAACTGTATTCAACGGCTGCAAGGCCGCCTGGGAGTTTATGTCCAAGGCTGGCGGCGGCGTGATCCTCAACGCGGCTTCCTTTGCCGCCATTGCCCCCAGCGCAGGCAGGGCCCCCTACAGCGCAGCCAAAGCGGGCGTCGCCAGCCTGACCCGCACTTTCGCAGCTGAATTTGCCAAGGACAACATCCGTGTGCTCGCCTATATCCCGGGTATGATCCGCACGGAAATGTCCCAGGCCTCCATTGAACACTATCCGGAACTGCTCTTGAAGGATATCCCCATGCGCCGTTTTGGTGAGCCGGAGGACCTGGCAAAAGTCCTCGTGTTTATGTCATCGGATGCGGCCGGCTATGTCAACGGCTGCAGCGTAGAGATCAGCGGCGGCAAGCGCTGCGTGCAAAATCCGCAGTATTCCTATGAATAAGGCGAGTCCCTCTCATATCGCTTTATTTATCCCTATAAACCAATAACGAAGGGCCTGCGGCAGACGCGCCGCAGGCCCTTCGTCCCTGAGAGAGATACAACATCGCCATGGCCGCATACAGTAACGGCGCATGTGGATGATGTTGACTATTGATAGCGTTCCAGGTTGGAAAGCAGGTCCTTGGCCCGCTCGATAAGCTCATCCGCATAGCGCACATGGTAATCATCCAGCATGACCTGTTCGCGGCTCAGCTCCGTTTTAAACGCGCCAAAGCTGCGCAGATAGCGCTTGTGGAACCACCGGTTCAGTTCCTGAGACTGGCGAGTGAAGGTGATAATCGGCAGCATATCATAAAAGAGTTTCTTAGCCGCCTCCCGGTTGCCGGAGGCGTGGAGATCAAAAACCCGGACCCATAGCTCGAACATCCCCGAGGGCATGACCAGATGTACGCCCCGGTCCAGCAGTTCCAGCAGTTGGTCGTTGCCCCAGCCGCTTCCGATCACCATACGGCCCCCTGTCTCCTCAAGCAGCCGGGAGCACTTTGGTGCAGTAAATTTGACCTCAATTTTGCATCCGATCACGCTCTCAAATTCATTAAACGCACGCACAATCAGGTCGTTGCGGATGCCTTCGCCATTGAAGTCTGCGTCCTGGATGAAGATGAAGGGTGGCTTCTCCTTGTCGATGGCCTCAATGGCGCGCATCATGGCGTCGTCGCTATCGGTGGGTACCTGCATATTGAACCCGTCTATTCCATAATCCTGAAATTCATGCATCAACCGGATCCGCTCCTCGATTGTGGGGGCGGTGATGCTGGTGATGAGTTTCGCGCGGCCCGCGGCTGCTTTCGCCGTCTCGGACACCAGCAGTTTCTTCTCCTCTGTCGACAGGAGGGGCTGCTCGCTGGCCAGGCATGGCACGAGAAACCCGGCGACACCCGCCTTACAGGCCATGTCGATCTCATTGGTCAGAGACTCCACATCAAGCCGCTTGTCCTCCCCGATAAAGGGTGAGATGACAGTAGTGATGATACCCCTCAGGGGATATAACTCTTTTTTCATCAATTCCCTCCTTACCGTATGCCCTTGGCTTTGTCGGCCTCCAACGTCTCCTTGATCTTCTCCACGGCTTCCTCACTCAAATAGTTGAAGGGCGCGCGGCAGGGGCCCACAGGGTTACCAACCAGGTTGGTAGCCTTTTTGGTTACGGTGTTGGGGTTGCCGAATTTGAAACAGGCACGGATATCCGCAATGCTGGCCTGGGCCACCTCGGCACCGGCCATATCACCTGTGTTGAATTTCTGATAAATCGATACCATGGTCTCCGGATAGATGTTGGCCACGGCGGTGATGCCGCCGGTGCCGCCCTCTTGCAGGGCAGGCAAAATCAGAGAATCGCTGCCCGAAAGTACGCTGAAATCCATGTCCCGGGTGGCGTCGATGTAGGCCTTAAGATTATTCCAGTTGCCGGAGCTATCCTTGATGCCAACGATATTGGGCATCTTTGCCAGCTCCGCCACGGTGGCGGGCTCAATGTTGTTGCCGGTACGCGCGGGCATATTGTACATGACGATAGGCATATCTACAGCCTGCGCGACGGCCTTATAGTGCTCGATGATCTCCTTTTGAGAGATGGCCGCAAAATAGGGACTGATGATGGACAAGACATCGGCACCGAGCTCCTTTGCCTTGAGGGAAAGGGCGATGGTGGCCTTTGTGCCGGGGCAGCCGGTGCCCACGTATACGGGAACACGGCCCTTGGTCTCATCTACTACGATCCGTATGACCTCCAGTTTTTCCTCATCGCTTTGGATATAGGCCTCGCCATTGGTTCCAAGGCAAAATACCGCGTCTGCGCCGGCCGCAATCTGCCGATTGACCTGACGCCGGATTTCGGTTTCGTTCAGGCTCTCATCCTCGTTCATCGCAGTCACCATGGCGGCGATGATCCCTTTGATCAATGTGTTCATACCGTCCTCCTAAAATGTACTGTGCAGGAATGGTCCCCGGCTGCGGCCGGGTCGCTTTATCCCCCCGCAGAGCTGCTCTTCATGGCCCTGGCCTCCGCCAGCTTGCCCAGGTAGGCCCGGGTGACCCGCGGATCGTCCCGCATCACCGCGCTCTCACCTTCCATTATTATCCTGCCCTGCTCAATCACGTAGGCATAGTGAGAATTTCTTAGCGCAATCTTTGCGTTTTGCTCCACCAACAGGATGGTCATGCCGGTCTTGTTGATCTCCACAATCTTTTCAAACAGCTCGTTCACCACCACGGGCGCAAGGCCCATTGAGGGCTCATCCAGCAGCAAAATTTGGGGGCGGCCCATCATGGCGCGGCCGATGGCCAGCATCTGCTGCTCGCCGCCGGAAAGGCTCCAGGAGAGCTGCTTTTCACGCTCTTTCAGCCGGGGGAACAGGTCGTAGATGCGCACAAGATCCTCCTGGAAGGTGGGCGCGCCGAAGGCGCCGCGCCAGTTCACCGTCCCCAGCTCCAGGTTTTCGCGCACGGTGAGGCCGGGAAACACGTGCCGGCCGGAAGGGACGTGCATAATGCCGAATTTGGCCACCTTTCGGGCATTCATGCTGTTCAGCTCGGAGTCATCCCATTTGATACTGCCCTCGGTCCGAATCATACGGGAAATAGAATTGAGCAGCGTAGTCTTGCCTGCACCGTTACTGCCGATGAGGCAGACGATCTTGCCCTCATCCACCTGCATATTGATGCCCTTGAGGGCCTCCAACTGACCATAATAGGCGTGCAGATCACTGATTTTAAGCATCGCCCTCACCTCCAAGGTAAGCTTCCAACACCTGCTGGTTGTTCGCCACCTCAGCAGGGCAACCTTCCGCGATCACCTTTCCGAAATTGATCACCGTAATGCGGTGGCAGATGGACATAACCATGTCCATGGAGTGCTCAATGAGCACCACGCCGATGCCCCTCTCCAGCGCCTTGTTGAGGAGCTGCGATACCCGATCCTGCTCAGCGTTGTTGAGACCGGCCGCAGGCTCGTCCACCAGCATCACGGTGGGGTGCGCAAGCATGGTGCGGGCAATCTCCAGCAGCTTCTGCCGGCCGTAGGGGAGGGAGGTGATGCGCTCGTCCCAGTCCAGCTGGAAGCCGGCGATCTCCAGCAGCTCATCCAGTTCCTCACGGAAATGCGCGCCGCTCTTGCCGAAGAAGGAGGCCATATAGCCCATCTGGTTGCGCAGGTCCGTGCCCACCTTGAGGTTGTCCTCGATGCTGGCACGGTTGTTAAACCGCGGGGATTGGAACGTACGGCCGAGGCCCAGCTGAGCACGCTTATGGGCGGGCATGTGGGTGATGTCCTGCCCCTTAAAATAGATGCTGCCGCTATCTACCTCATAGATACCGCTGATCAGGTTGAGCAGCGTTGTCTTGCCTGCGCCGTTGGGGCCGATCAGCCCGCGTATCTTCCCGGCTTCCACGACCATGTCAATGTTGTTTGCCGTTACCACGCCGCCAAAGGCCTTGTTGACGCCCTTGACTTCCAGTAATACCTCGCCCATCAGCTCACCACCTCTTCCTGCGCGGTTTCGCCAGTCGCGGCGTCCTGTGCCGCTCTGCGTTTCTTGATACGGGTATGGATCTTGTACTTGATGTTGGTGTATACGCCCATGAACCCCATCGGCATCACCACCATGAGCAGGATAACGCCCACGCCATAAACCAGCTTATAGTAGGACTGCAGGAAACGGAGCCGCTCGGGCAGGAACGTGAGCAGCATGGTGCCGATGAACGCGCCGAAGGTGGATTCTACGCCGCCCAGCATCACCATGATGAGATAAATGGCGGACTGGTCGTATTTGAAGGGGTCGGGGCTTACATAGCGTTCCAGCAGCGCGTACATGCTCCCGGCCAGGCACGCCAGTACACCCGCAATCAGAAAACTCAGCACCTTGGTGCGATAGGTATTGATGCCCATACATTTGGCGTTGATCTCGTTATCGCGCACGGAAGCCAGAGCGCGGCCAAAATAGGTTTTGCGGATGCGGTCCACCACGAGAAAACAGATGATTGCGATAAAGAAGTATACTTTAAAGTAATCGTAGTAGTTTTCACATTTAAAGAAGTAGAGATCCAGCTGGGGAATGTTGCGGATACCGTCCGCGCCGCCGGTCACCGGTGCCCAGTTGGTGTAGATGGTGTACATCAGCTGAGCAAGGCCGATACTGGCGAAGGAGAAGTAAGAGCCTTTGAGCCGAAACAGCGCGAGGCCGAGCAAGTAGGAGAAGATGCCGCCAAAGACCATGGCCATTAAAATCGTCAGCAGCGGATCCATATTGAATTTCGTGGTAAAAAACGCCGAAATATAAGCACCCACGCCCATGATGGCCGCCGTGGAAAAGGTGACCTGGCCACCCATGCCGAGCATCACCGAAAGGCCGAGCACGGCGATAAAATAGACCATGCCCTCGTTGATGACCTTCATCATGTATTTGGATGTTACGCCTTCGTTGGGGACGATAAGGAATACAGCCAGGCAGACCGCGATGAGCGCCGCAACCTTTGCCCACTGCATCACATTTGGTTTGTTGTTCATCGTTTGTTGTTTCATAGCCAGACCTACGCTTTCTCGTCGATCTTCTCGCCGAATATGCCAGTAGGACGAATGACGAGAACAATAAGCAGAACAAGGAACACGATGGCGTCCTTATAGCTGTCGGTGATAAGCACGCTGAAGGACTCGATCAGACCGATCAAAAGCCCGCCTACGACGGCGCCCTTTACGCTGCCGAACCCGCCAAGCACGATACCCGCAAATGCCTTCTGCGCCATCGAACCCAGCGACTGGGACACCATGAACAGCGGGGCGGCCAGCCAGCCCCCCACACCGGATAGGCCCATGCTAACCATGTACGTACAGGCAATGGCAATGATTGTGGGGATGCCGATCAGCTCCGCTTCATAACGGTCCTGTGCCACTGCCTGCATGATCTTTCCAAGGAAGGTCTTTTCAAACAGGAAATAGACGCCCAGCATCAGAAGGCCGCCGACACCGATAATCAGAAAATACTGGTTGTTGAGATACGCCGTTCCGATGTGGGTCACGCCGGGGGCCACGGGCGCCATGGAAAGGGAGACAGAGCCCCAAATCAGACGAACAACTTCTTTCAGCGCGATCGACGCGCCCAGGGTGCTGATGGTCACCGTAACTTTCCAGGAAGAATTTCGGAAGGGCCAGTAAACGGAAAACATATATGCGAGGCCACAGATTGCAAAGCAGATGAGCCCGCAAATCGCCACGCCCCATACCGGAAGATTCATTTGATACGTCAGCATCCAGGTAAGATATGCTCCCAGCATAAAAAGCTGCCCGTGAGCGAAATTCAGAACGCCCACGGCCTTTACGATCAGAATCAGGCCCATCGCCATCAGCGCGTACAACATACCCATGGAAATTCCGGTGATTGTAAACTGTATAAGCATACCGCGTTTCTCCTCTCAGGGTCGGGCTCCGGGAGTACGCTCTGTAACAGCGCCGAAAAACGGCGCCGTTACAGAGCGTTTCGGTCCCTTGGTTATCTGTTTATTGTGCGGCCACCTGCTCCAGAACGACCGACTCGCCATTCTGGACCTGCGACACATATTCGGCGGTGGACAGCATGGGCGTGCCCTGGTAGGTGAATACGGAGGAGATCCCCTCAAAGTCCTTGATGCTATGAAGCGCGGTGTTTATGGCCTTGGGATCAGTGCTGCCGGCCTCCTCAATGGCCCAGCAGATCATCGAAAGTGCGTCATAAGTAGTGGCCGAGGTCATGTCGGGCGCGCGTCCGAACATCTTCTCGTACTTGGCAATCCATTCCGCCGCCTTGCCCTCGGAGATTGTGGGGGAGAAGGCGGTCACGGAATACCAGCCTTCGGAGGCACCGACGGCATTCTGCAGCGTGGAGCTCTGCGCAGACGCGGAACTTCCGATGCAGGGGATGTCGAGGCCGGCGTCCTTGACCGCTCTCATGATGAGGGGCGCTTCATTGGTCTGGGCGATGGAAACCAACATGTCGCAGCCGGAGTCAATGATCTTGGCAATATAGGGGGCGAAATTCTTTTCATCAGTAGCAAACTGCTGCGTGCTCACGACCTCGATGCCATAACCCGCAAGCGCGCTGGCGACGACGGGCGCCATGCCGGTACCCAGAGCATCGTTGGCGTGCAGGATGGCCACCTTGGTGGCGCCCAGTTTCTCGCAGTAAGCGGCGATGGTCAAACCGGAGCCGGAGTCGCTCCGGCGGGTGGAGAGCATGTATTCGTTATCCAGGGCCTCCAGCTTTACGGAGGAGCCGGAGCAGATGGCGGGGATCTCAGCCTCGGCGACGAACTGCTCCACGGCCAGGACCAGGGAGGAGTACTTATTCAAAACCACGGCGGAGACGTCGTTATCGGAGATAAGTTTCTGGTAGGCGTTGGTGGCCGAGGCCTCGGTGCCCTGGTCATCCTCATAGACGACGACCACTTCGCGCCCCAGCACACCGCCGGCGGCGTTGATCTCGGAGAGGAATAATTCAACGCCTTCCTTGGTGTATTCGCCGTTAATGGCACGCTCGCCGGAGAACGCGTCGGTCAGCCCGATGTAAATCGGCTCGGTGCTGGCCGGCTGGTCGGTGGTGGCAACCGAGTCAGGGGTCTTACTATCCGAGGCAGCGGGGGAGGTGCCGGAGCAGGCAGCCAGAGACAATGACATAATCGCAGCGAGGAGCAGAGCCAAAGCCTTTTTCATGAAATTTCCCTCCAAATTTTTTATTATCCCGTTTCTGCAATCACAGAAGCTGGCGATAAACTGAACGGATATCGTCTAAAGACATGTCCTTCGGGTTCTGGTCAAGCAGCCGATGCACGTTGCTGGCGGACTCGGTGAGAAATTCAAGGTCTTCTTCCCTCACGCCGAATTCCTTGAGGCTGTTAGGTATCTTCATATCCGACGTGAGGGCAAAGATGGCCTTTACGATCTCTTTGCCGGTTTCCTCTGCGCTAAGCCCCTGCGTGTCGATCCCCATGGCCTGGGCAATGGGCACAACATACTGCGGGATGGCGTCCATGTTATACTCCATCACAAAGGGCAGCAGAATGGCGTTGGAGACGCCGTGGGGAATGCGGAAACTGCCGCCAAGGGGGTAGCTGAGGGCGTGCACGGCCACCGTGCTGGACGACGTGATTGCCACGCCGCCATAGAAGGCTGCCAGCAGCATATTCCCCCGGGCCTCCATGTCCGAGCCGTCTGCATAAGCCCGGCGCAGGTTTTCGCTGATCAGTTTCAGGCCCTGCAGGGCAAACGTTTGGGCAAAGGGATTGGTCTTGCGGGAAATATATGTCTCAATACAATGGCAGAACGCGTCCAGGCCCGTGGCCGCCGTTACAGGCTGGGGCAGGCTCTTGGTCAGCATCGGGTCCAGCAGCACCGTGGTTGGCAGGAAGAAGGGATGCACCACCCCAACCTTCAGTTTCTTCTCCGGGATCAAAACGATGGCGTTGGGCGTGGCCTCGGCCCCTGTACCAGCGGAGGTGGGGGCCACAAGGAGCGGCGCGCCCCGGTGCAATATTTTGGACTGATCGGTCAGGTCATCATAATAGTCCGAATTGGTCATCATCACGGAGATCATCTTGGCGGTATCCATCACGCTGCCGCCGCCGATGGCCACAATCAACTCGGCCCCGCAGCCCTTGACCCTGTCGAATATCTCGCGCACCTGCCCGTCTTCAGGCTCGGGGGGCACGTCGTTCACCACCGTCACCCTGGCGCAGCTGCGTTTCAGCTCCTCCAGCGTCCCGTCGATAGCGCCCGACCTCAGCGCGCCCCCGTCGGCAAAGACGGCGATGTTTTCTTTGCCCGCCGCCTGAATCAGCCCGGGCAGCTCGCTGATGCAGCCCACGCCGCTGATCACTGTCTCAGGCACACGGAGCGTATAGTTTTTCATGTCCATTATCCCTTCTCCCCATTGGCGATCACATCCAAAGCCTTGCGGATGGCCGCATCAAAGGCCTCGTCTCGAATATCGAAGGGGGCGCGCACCGGCCCGAGGTTCTGGCCCAGCATAAAGGCCGCCCGTTTCACCACGGAGTTGGGGTTTCCCATCGCCATGCAGTCGCGCAGCGGACGGATGCTGTCCTGCACGCGCCGGGCCTCTTTCATATTTCCCTTTTCCCAGTTGGAGTAAATGGCCACCATCCGCTCCGGAAACACGTTGGAAATACCCGAGATGCCGCCATGCCCGCCGGCCAGCAGACAGTAGAGAATGAGGGAATCGTTGCCGGATAGCACGGCAAACTTGCCGGGATCCGTCACCTCGATGTAGCGCAGCATGTTGTCGAAATTACCGCTCGAATCCTTGATGCCGATAATGTTGGGCACCTGGGCCAGCTTTTCCACCGTTTTATAATGCACGTTTACGCCTGTGCGCGCAGGCATATTGTAGATAAGTACCGGCAGCCCGCCCTCTTCCGCCACGGTGCGGTAATGGGCGTAAAGCCCCTCCTGCGTATTGGCGGCAAAGTAGGGTGACACGATGGACGCGCAGTCCGCGCCCAGTTCCTTAGCCTTTTTCGTCAGTGCCACAGTCTCCTTGGTGGTGGTGCACCCGGTGCCCACATAGACGGGCAGCCTGTGGTCGGCCTGGTCGATCACGCACTCCATCACGCGCACTTTTTCTTCGAAACTCATGGCATAGTTCTCGCCGTTCGTCCCCAGAGTGAAGATGCCGTGGAGCCCGGCGTAGATAAAGCGATCCACCTGATTGCGTAGCTCAGCCTCATTGATCGTTTCATCCTCAAAGAACGGGGTCGACATTGCAGCAATGATACCTCTTACTTCCAGCATACTTTCTTAACCTCTATCCTTCCCTATCGCACATGTAGCGATATAGTTGTAACAGTGCCTCGGGGTTTCCGAACCCGCCGGATTTTGTCGCCAGCAGGCAGGACCACTCGTCTGCCGTCTTGCCCGTTGCCACTCCGCGGATGGGCTCGTCCTCCAGCTCGATATAGCCGATCCCCAGTTGCTCCAGCACGCAGTTGGCCACATCGCCGCCGGAGAGAATCAGCCCGCCCACCGGCAGCAGCTGCTGGATCTTCTCCACAAGCAGGGCAATGGCCGCAGCGATCGTGTCGTTCACGGCATCCTGGTAAAACAGGGCGGCAGTGCCATTTTTCGATCCGTCGAATATCTGGTCGGTGGTGACCAGGATACCCCGGCGAATCAGTCCCTGCTTTGCGTCCGCCTCGATCTGTGCGGCCAGCTGCCGGGCGTGCCGCACAGCGGAGCCGTCCCGCAGGTTTTCCGTGGAAATGCAGTAGCAGGTAAACTCATCCGATTTCTTTACCTCCTGCACCTGGTCAATCGTGGCCGGATGCCGTGAGCCGATCGCCACCAGCACATGGTCGCAGTCAGCCAGCCTGCTCGTGCCTTCCACGGGCGCGGAGTCCTGCTTTTTACTGTCAGGCCATATTTGCTGCAAGTAGGGGAGCCATCCGGCGCTACCCACAGGTAGGCACCGAGGCCCGAAATGGGCGGCGGCCTGGGCGATAATCTGAAAGTCGCTCTCTTCGCATGCGTCCACCAGGAAGATTGTGGCCCCTTCCTCCAGCTTTTTCACGATCTGTGAGATTACGTCCTCCGCGCCGCGTTTCACCGCGTCCACGGAGATCACGGCACAGGTGCTTCCCGTCGTGCTATGGACCGCGTCCACCGCATTCACATACTTGGGCGTGTCGCCGCGAACGTCGATCCGCAGGATACCGCCCTGCAAGGTGCGCCCTGTTTCTAAAAACGCGGGGACCACCAGCGCGAACTCCGCCGGCAACCGCTCAAGGCACGCGTCTATCTCTGCTCCAACGTTGCCCCGCAATACGGAATCGATTTTTTTATAAAAGTGCCGCACGCCCGCCTTTTGCAGGGAGGTGAGCACATCCGCCACGATGGTCTTGCTTTGCTCCGGCGTAACGCTCCGGGTGTTGGTGTTGACCGCTACCACAGGGGTCTCGTCCCCCTTCAGGCTGCCACACTTCCGCCCGCTGACGGCCACGGTTACGCTGCAGCCCAGCTTTTTTAATTTTATGCCCGCATCGCAGGCTCCTGTAAGATCATCTGCAATAATTGCCATTCCGATCATATGCGTGCCCCGCTCTTTATGAATTATTTCCCCTGCCAGCGCGGATGGTGATAGCACTCCGCATTGGCCACATGGGGCCACTTTTCACCTCTAAGTACCGCCAGGGTTCCCTCGGCCGCCATGGTTGCCAGCTTAGAAACCGTCTCCTGGGTCTGTGCCGCCATGTGGGGCGTCAAAACCACATTGTCCAGCCCCATCAGGGGGTGGCCTGCCGGCATGGGCTCCTCCACCAGCACATCCAGCCCTGCCCCGGCGATCTCGCCCGCCTCTAGGCAGCGAACCATGGCATCCTCGTCCACGATGTCGCCCCGGGCGGCGTTGAGCAGATAGGCCGTGGGTTTCATGGCGGCAAACTGGCGCTCTGAAAACATCTTGCGCGTAGAGGGCATGGAGGGCATATGGAGCGAGACGTAGTCCCCCGCCGCGATGGCGTCTAGCATGTCCTCGAAATAGCTGTACCCCAGGGCCTCCGCGTCCTCGCGCTTTACAAAGGGGTCGTACACGCCCACCTTCATACCCAGAGCCGCAGACATCTGCGCCACAGTCTTTCCGATGTTGCCAAAGCCCAGCACCACCATGGTCTTATCGAGGATATCGACGGCCGCATATTTATTGCGGATGTTAAAGTTGCCCTTCTTCGTCTCCACCACGCTCTCCACGGTGTTCTTACTGAGGGCGAACATCATGGAGATGGTGTGTTCGGCCACTGCCCGTGCATTGGCGGAGGGACACAGCACCACGGGAATGCCCCGCTCGGTCGCCGCGTCCACGTCCACGTTATCGTACCCCACGCCGGGGCGGGTGATAACTTTGAGATTTTCGCAGGCCTCTATGGCCTTCCTGTCAATCTTTCCGATCCGGAGGATAAACGCGTCCGCATCCTGGAGCTGGGCCATGATCTCATCCGAATTGCCGTTGTTGGGAATGATCAGCTCAGCCTTGCCCTCTAGGAGGGCCATCCCGTCTTTATAGAGCGGGTGGGAAATCACGATCTTATTCATCATAATCGCCCCCCGGTTTACTGCTGCATCTTTTTCTGTCGCGCGACGGCCATTTTAACGCCGTAGCCGATGGCGTTGATCAGGCTGTCCGCGGAGGCCGTACCGTTGCCCGCTTTTCCGAAGGCCGTGCCATGGTCCACGGAGACGCGGATGATGGGCAGGCCCAGGGTAATGTTCACGCCCTGCACGGAGTTCCACTGTTTCTTGCTCTCGTCGTACACGAAACCGGTCACCTTGAGCGGGATATGCCCCTGGTCATGATACATTACAACAGAGATATCATACATGCCGCCCCGGGCCTTGCTGAACAGGGTGTCCGGCGGGACGGGGCCGTCCACATTCAGGCCCTCCGCCTTAGCCATCTGGATTGCAGGCTCAATCTCCTCAATTTCTTCCCTGCCAAACATGCCGTTTTCACCGGCGTGGGGGTTCAGCCCGGCCACGGCGATGCGCGGCTTTTCAATGCCGATGGCCTCGCAGGCGTCCTGAGCGATGTGGATACATTTATATACCCGCTCCTTTTTTACCCGGTCACAGGCTTCGCGCAGGGACACATGGGTCGATACGTGGACTACGCGGAGCTTTTCGTCTGCCAACATCATTGCATAGTCCGCGGTGCCGGTGAACTCGGCGTAGATCTCCGTATGCCCGCTGTAGTGATAGCCCGCCAGGTTCAGCGCTTCTTTATTGAGCGGGCCGGTGATGGTGGCGTCAATCTTATTCTCCATCGCCAGATCGATCACCTTGCGCACCCCGTCAAAGGCCGCCTTGCCGCCCAGAGCCGTGACCTTGCCATAGGGGACGGCATCCACGTCATCGCACTCCAGAGGCACCCGGTACACGTCGATGGTACCAAAAACAAACTTCGCGTCCTTCACATCGTCCACGGGGTTGAGCTGCAGGTCTTCCGCGTGAACCACCTTCATGGCGCGGCGGACAATGCGTTCATCCCCGATGATGATCGGTCGGCAGATCTGATAGGTCTCCTCTTCCTTCAGCGCCTTCACTGCAATCTCCGGCCCAATCCCGCACACGTCGCCCATTGTAATACCCAGAATGGGAAGTTGTTTCATAATTGCCCCCTCATTTTTGTATTATATTGAAACATCTCTCTTGCGC
Organism: uncultured Eubacteriales bacterium; assembly: GCA_900079765.1. NCBI lineage: Bacteria > Bacillati > Bacillota > Clostridia > Eubacteriales > uncultured Eubacteriales bacterium. The sequence continues at coordinate 3,281,804 of LT599017.1, forward strand.
TAGTGGTATTATAGTACTAAATCTATGTGCAGTCAATAGGTACTTGGGCGAAAATGACGAAAAAATGCGTGCGATGTTTCATATTGAATCGCACGCATGTGTTTCTATTCTGTTTTTTAGTCTTTGGTAGCGTCGCGGCCCGCCTGCGGGTTCCCGGTGCCTAGCTTGCGCCAAAGCGTGCTCCTGCCGATTCCCAGCCGGGCCGCCGTCCTGGAGTAGTTGCCGTTTTCCGCCTCCAGCACCTTATGGATGATGCGAAGGGATATCTCCTCCAGAGTACCTTCAATGGAGAGATCGCCGCCGGGCTCCTCGGTCTCCCGCGCCCGGATTACCGTCTCCACCTCGCTCCGGCTGATGACGGAGCGTTTCGCCAGCAGCACCATCTGATTCAGCGCCTGCCGCAAGCCCCGGAAATTATCCCTCCACTGGTGCCTGAGAATCACGTCCATGCCGGCCTCTTCGATGCCGGTAATTTGCTTGCCGTATTTTGTGTTCGCCTCAATGATGTAGAGGTTCGCCACCTTGCGGATGTCCCGCGGGGTCTGCTCCAGGCGCGGGATAAAGAGGCGAAGCGCCGAGAAATAGAAAAAGAGCTCCTCGTTAAACTTCCCTTGCCGGGCCAGCTCCGCAATGTTCTCCGTGCTGGTGGCGATAAAGCGCCATACGCCGTTGTCCAGGCTTTGTATGGCGCGCATCAGCGCCTCCTGCGCCTCCTGCGACAGGCTCTCCACAAATTCCAGGCAGAAGGTGGCGCCCTTGAGATCAAGCGAGCCCTCGCCGCCGCGGCAGAATTTGTCTATCACATCGACGGGGTCTACCACCCGGCAATTGACCACCACAAAGGGCGTATCCCACCTGCTCGAATAGCGGTGAATGGACGCGGCCAGATCCGCCTTACCCACGCCGATATCGCCTACGATCAGCATGGGCTGGTCGGAATAGCAGAAGGAGGTCGCCACATCGATGGTCTCCTCGTCATAGACGCCGCTCTGCTGGAAGAGGTCGGCGATGCTGCCCGCCTGCATCTTATAATTGCGTACCGAAACCCCCTGGGGGAGGTCCGTATCAGTGCAATCGCACAGGCTTACATACAGGATATGATAGGCTTCGCCCAGCTCACCGCCGGCTGACCGGATAGAAATCTGGAAGAAGGCGCTGTCCCGCTTGGCAAGCATGTTGCACGGCCTGAGGCTTGCCAGGTTGCCCACATATCCGGCCAGCTCGTTGGGGCTCAGTTGCATGGCTTGATAGGCCGTGTTGCTGTAGACCATCTTGCCCTGCCTGTCGAATATGGCAATGCCGCTTGCCTGATCCAGTGCCCGGTTAGCAAGTTCCAGCTGCCGCCGCCACCCCAACACCACCTTCATTGTGCTGATGGCCCGCTCCAGCGCGTCGATCACACTCTCCTCGCCGGAAGTCAGGAGCATGCCGTTCATGGCCATCTCCTTGGCACTGGTATATACGGCCACGTCCCCAATGATGAGCCCGTATCCCTGGGCGTTGAGCTCGCGAAGCAGGGGCTCGATCTCCGCCTGCTTTTGGATCGTGATGATCCTGACGTCCGTCTGCAGCAGGTCATTGGCGCTCCTGGCCCGCTTAGTGATGTATGGGAAACCGATGAACGCCTTCAAGCCCGCGATATTGCCGGCCAGCTTGATCGTCCGCATAAAGTCATAGCCCGACACATCAATGTTAATGACCGGTATGGAAAGATTCTGCTGCAGCAGCTCCGATGTACCGCCCCGGGAGATCACCAGGTCGTAGCCCTGCTCCTGCGCCTCTTCCGCAATCGTCAGCCCCTGCGTCAGATTTCCCACCACTGTTGTGATCTCTAAAATATCCTTGTAGTTTTCCGCAACAGTGTTGATTGCTTCTTTCAGCCCCTCATAAGGGGCGATGCCCAGCGCCTTTATCTTTCCCATAATTCCCATCCCATTTGACAAAATCGTTTCTGTTTGAAACGTTCACCGTTATTTTATATCCGATCAGGTAAAATTGCAAGGTATCATTCTGTCGAAAAAGCGAAAGTTGATATATTTTGACACCATGCTCAATTGACAGTCCTCTGCAGCTCCTGTATAATTCCGTTAAATAAAGTTGTGAGGGTATCAGTAAATTATGGAAAACTTACAATTGTGCTTCAACGCGATTGTCCCTCTGCTGCTCCTAATGTTTTTGGGCTATGGCCTGAAACGGCTCCACGTCATCACCGCCGAGGGGTTTCATGCACTGGACAGCCTATGTTTCAAGATCGTGATCCCGGTCATGCTGTTTTACAATATCTATACGGCCGATCTATCCACGGGCTTTCATCCCGGCGCCATCCTCTTTATGGAGTGCGCCCTGGTGCTCACCTGCCTGGGTTTCTTTTTCATCGTCCCCAGGCGCGTCAGCAATAGGGACGACGCCATTACCGTCATCCACGGCCTATGCCACGGCAACCTTGCCGTGCTCGGCCTGCCGCTGATCGCCAACTTGTTTGGAGAAAACAATATGGCCATCTATTCCATTATGGTGGCCTGCTATTCCCCGGTAATCAATCCCATGATGGTCTTTGAGCACGAGTACTTTGCCGGCAATCGCGTGGCTCCGGCCAAACTTTTGAAAAACATCGTCACTTCCCCCTTCTTGATTGGCACGCTGTGCGGGATCCTGTTCAAGGCCCTGCGCATCCCCCTGCCCGGCGTGGTCCTTTCCAGCGTGGTCAGCGTTCGCAATATGGCCACACCTCTCTGCCTCGTCGCCTTGGGCGGGTCATTCTACTTTACGGATCTCGCCCGCTATAAAAAAGAAGTTTCCCTGGCTGTTTTCCTCCGGTGCGTCGCCATCCCCGCCGTAATCCTGGCCGCGGCCGCCCTGCTGGGTTTCCGGGGCATCGTGCTCGCCTCGCTGATGGTGATCTTCGCCTCGCCCAGCGCCACCGCCACCTACTCCTTTTGCTCCTCCTATTCGGGAAGCGCTACCCTGGCGGCACAATTGGTTGTCTACAGCTCGCTCCTATCCATCCTCACGCTGTTTCTCTGGATGTTCTCCTTTTTGCAGCTCCGCTTAATATAGTACGCTCAAAAAAACCAAGAGACAGGGCTTCTGCCCTGTCTCTTGATTTTCCTATTCCCTATTTCTTCTTTTTGCTGTAGGGCGTATCCTCCAGGGGGAGGGTGGTGCGGAATTTTCCGTCAAAGTTATAGTAGGCGTTCTGCACAGCGGGGGCGGTGGGGATGGAGCAGATCTCGCCGATGCCCTTGGCTCCACAGGCCAGTTCATTGGTGTTCTTGCCCACGATGATGCTCTTCACCTCGGGGGTCTTGTCAGCCCGGAAGAGGCCCAGGCCCGCGTAAGTGACAGCGGGCCGCCCGTCCCTGAGCGGCAGGTCCTCGGTGAGAGCATAGCCAAGGCTCATAACCACGCCTCCCTCTATCTGCCCTTCCACGCTGACTGGGTTCACTGCCCGACCTACGTCGTGGGCAGCGATCACCTGCTTGATTGTACCGTCCTCGCCCAGCTCCACCAGGTGGGTGGCGAAGCCATAGGCCACATGGCTCACGGGGTTTTCAAGCTCTGAGCCCAGCTTGTCGGTAATGCCGGTGTACTCCTGGTGGAAGATGACCCCGTCCACGTCGGCTAAGGTGCGGCCGTCAGCCAGGGCCTCCTTCAGCTCCATGGAGGCGCGGCGGGTAGCCTCACCGGTGAAGACAGTCTGGCGCGAGGCGGTGGTATTGCCTGAGTTGGGAGCGATGGAGGTATCGGGCGCATCCCACACCACCTGGTCGTGGCGCAGGCCTGTGGTCTCGCAGACAATCTGTACCAGGACGGTGCCCAACCCCTGGCCGATGCATGCGGCCGAGCTGCGGATGTGGACGACGCCGTCCTTGATGAAGAGATCGCAGCGGCCGGTGTCGGGGATGCCCACACCCAGGCCGGAGTTCTTAATAGCGCAAGCGATCCCCGCCTTGGGATTTGCCTCGTAGTAGGGCCGTACGGCGTCCAGAGTCTCCACCAGGGCGGTATCGTCCGAGGCAATCTGCCCGTTGGGGAGGACCTGGCCGGGCCGGATGGCGTTGCGGTAGCGGATCTCAAAGGGAGAGATCCCCACCAGCTCGGCCAGCTTGTTCATATTGCACTCACTGGCAAAACAGCTCTGGGTCACGCCGAAACCGCGGAACGCTCCACAGGGTGGGTTGTTGGTGTAGTACGCCTTGCCGTCGATAATAATATCCTGGAAGTTATAGGGCCCGGCGGCATGAGTGCAGGCCCGCTGAAGCACCGGGCCTCCCAGGCTTGCGAAAGCGCCCGAGTCGGTGACCAGATTCGCGATGATGGCGGTGAGATACCCATTCTCGTCGCAGCCGGTGGTGACCTCCATCTCAAAGCCGTGGCGCTTGGGGTGGACCAGCATGGACTCCTTCCGGGTGAGGGAGACCTTCACGGGCTTTCCGGTCTTGAGGGCCAGGATGGCAGCGTGGTGCTGAACGCTCATGTCCTCCTTGCCTCCAAAGCCGCCGCCCACCGCTTTTGCCACCACACGGACCTTTTCAATGGGCAGGCCGATGGCCTCGGCGCACTCCTTCTGGGTCTGGTAGATGCCCTGGTCGCCGGAGGCAATGACCACGCCATCCACGTCGGGAACGGCCACAGCCGTCTCAGGCTCCAGGAACGCGTGCTCAGTGGGGGGGGTGGAATATCTGGTGGTAACCACGTACTTGGAGGCTTTCAGCTTGCCCTCCGCGTCGCCGCGGACCAGGTGCTCATGCGCCAGGAGGTTGCCCCCCTCCTGGAGTTGGGGCGCGTCGGGGGCCATGGCCTCAGCGGCGGAGAGGACGGGGGTCAGCACCTCATACTCCACCTTCACCAGGGCCTTCGCCTGGTTCAAAATCTCAGGACTCTCGGCAGCGATGAGCACGATGGGATCGCCGCAGTAGTGAACCTCGCCCCCTACAGGGACCAGGACCCACTGGTCTTTTTTCAGGTGGCCTATCTTGGCCTTGCCCTCCAGCTCAGCGGCGGTGACCACCGCCACAACGCCCCGCAGGGCCTTGGCCTCGCTCACGTCGACAGACTTTACGATGGCCCGGGGGTACTCGCTGCGGACCGCGCCGCCGTGGAGCATGCCGGGGGCGTGGATATCGTCGGCGTACTCAGCCACGCCGATAGCCTTGGCGGGGGCGTCCACCCGGGGCAAATTCTCCCCTACCTTGCCGGTGAACTCCTCATGGGGCACTTCTGTGCCCTCCCGCAGGAGCTGGGCGGCCAGGAGCACCGCGTCCTCGATCTTCTTATAGCCCGTGCAGCGGCAGATGTTGTTGCGCAGGGCGAATTTGACTTCTTCCCGGGTGGGCTCACTCTTTTCGTCGATGAGGCCCTTCGCGGAGATGACCATACCGGGGGTGCAGAAACCGCATTGCACCGCGCCGCAGCGGGTAAATGCATAAGCGTACACGTCCCGCTCCCGCTCGGTGAGACCCTCACAGGTCACGACGCTCTTCCCCTCCATTTTGGAGGTCTTCTGGACGCAGGCTTTGGTCGCCTTGCCGTCGATGAGGATCATGCAGGTGCCGCAAGCGCCCTCGGAGCAGCCGTCCTTCACCGAGGTGAGGCCCAAGTCCTCCCGCAGATAGGCCAGGAGCTTTACGTCTCTTTCAGTGGATACGCTCTTTCCGTTTACAGCGAAGGTGAACATGCCATCTTCCCCCTTATTTCATGCCAAACGTTAGGCTTTCGTCCTCTTTGGGATTTTATCTTAACACCAATCCAGGAACCATGCAACCCTTATTGCATCGGCAAAATAGACAAACATCTAAAAATAATTTAGGTAAAACAAAAAATTTTTAGAAAAGTCCTTGACTTGCGCCGTTGGCATGGTATGATGGTAACAGAGAAATAAGGAAGAATATCTTCCACAATTTTATGGAGGCGGAATTTGATGAAAGAGCCTATCAAGTGGACCGGCAACCACATGCCAGAGAGCGATGATAAGCAGCTCCCGATCATGTCCCTGTCCAATGTGGCCAAGGCCCGCTTTTTCCACTCGAGTTTTCCCCAGTACTCCATTACCCCCCTGGCCCGGCTGGACGGTATGGCCCAGTACTTAGGGCTGGCGGGCCTCTACGTAAAGGACGAGTCCTTCCGGTTCGGCCTCAACGCGTTCAAGGTGCTGGGCGGCTCCTTTGCCATGGCGAAGTACATCGCCAAGCAGATGGGCCGGGATGTGAGCGAGATGACTTATGACTACCTCACCAGCGAGGCGTTCCGCGGCGAGTTCGGCCAGGCCACCTTCTTTACCGCCACGGACGGAAACCACGGCCGGGGCGTTGCCTGGGCGGCCAATAAGCTGGGGCAGAAGGCCGTGGTACATATGCCCAAGGGCAGCAGCAAACCCCGCTTTGACAATATTGCCAAGGAGGGTGCCCTTGTCACCATCGAAGAGGTCAACTACGACGACTGCGTCCGAATGGCGGCAGCCGAGGCCGAGGCCACCAAAAACGGCGTCATCGTCCAGGACACCGCCTGGGACGGGTACGAGGAGATCCCAGCCTGGATCATGCAGGGATACGGCACCATGGCCAGCGAAGCTGCCGACCAGCTGCGCCAGGTGAATGTGAACCGGCCCACTCACATCTTCGTGCAGGCGGGCGTGGGCAGCCTCGCCGGCGCGGTCATCGGGTACTTCACCAATCTCTTCCCCAACGACCCGCCCAAGTTCGTAGTGATGGAAGCCCAGGCGGCCGACTGCCTCTACCAGGGCGCAGTGGCCGGTGACGGGAAACCCCGCATCGTGGATGGCGACCTGCAGACCATCATGGCGGGCCTCGCCTGCGGCGAGCCCAACACCATCTCCTGGGACATCCTGCGCAACCACTGCGGCGTGTTCGTCTCCTGCCCCGACTGGGTCTCTGCACGCGGCATGAGAATGCTGGGCGTGCCCGTGAAGGGCGACCCGGTGGTCATCTCCGGCGAGAGCGGCGCGGTGGGCATGGGTCTCATCGCCTCTCTGATGGAGACAGACGAGTACAAGGACCTGCGTGAGGCCATCGGCCTGGATCGTTTCTCCCAAGTGCTCATGTTCTCTACCGAGGGAAACACCGACCCCATGAAATTCCGCAAGGTCCTGTGGGACGGAGAGTACCCCACCGTATAAACCGGCGTTACTCGGCGGGCGCCAAGACTTTAAAAACGCTCGTGGCGCGTGATTCGCCCCATCTCCTCGCTGAGAGCCGCCGCATCAACGGGGACCGTCTATAAAATTTGTGATTCAACATGAAAATATATGGAGGTATTACAATGGATTTCGAAAAGATCAAAGCAGCATCCCAGGCATACAGCGCCGACATGAACCGTTTCCTGCGCGCCATGATCTCCCATCCCAGCGAGAGCAGCCAGGAGAAGGAAGTTGTCATGTGCATCAAGTCCGAGATGGAAAAGCTTGGCTACGACAAGATCGAGATCGACGGCCTGGGCAATATCATCGGCTGGATGGGCGACGGTGAGAAGATCATCGCCATCGACTCCCATATAGACACTGTGGGCATTGGCAACATCAATAACTGGACCCACGACCCCTACCAGGGCTACGAGGACGACGAGGTCATCTACGGCCGCGGCGGTTCCGACCAGGAGGGCGGCATGGCCTCCGCCGTGTACGGCACCAAGATCATGAAGGACCTCGGCCTTATCCCTGCCGGGTACAAGATTATGGTGGTGGGCTCCGTTCAGGAAGAGGACTGCGACGGCATGTGCTGGCAGTACATCTATAACAAGAGCAAGATTGTCCCCGAGTTCGTCATCTCCACCGAGCCCACCGACGGCGGCATCTATCGCGGTCACCGCGGCCGCATGGAGATCCGCGTGGACGTGAAGGGCGTTTCCTGCCATGGCTCCGCCCCCGAGCGGGGCGACAACGCCATCTATAAGATGGCCGACATTCTCCAGGACGTGCGCGCCCTCAACGAGAACAGCGCCGATGACAGCGTTGAGATCAAGGGCCTCGTGAAGATGCTCGACCCCAAGTTTAACCCCGGCCATTACGAGGACGCCCGTTTCCTGGGCCGGGGCACCTGCACCACCTCCGAGATCTTCTTTACCTCCCCCAGCCGCTGCGCCGTAGCCGACTCCTGCTCCATCTCCATCGACCGCCGCATGACCGCGGGTGAGACCTGGGACTCCTGCCTGGAGGAGATCCGCCAGCTGCCCAACGTGAAGAAGTACGGCGATGACGTGAAGGTCTCCATGTATATGTACGACCGTCCCTCCTGGACCGGCGAGGTCTATGAGACCGAGTGCTACTTCCCCACCTGGATCAACAGGGAGAACGCCGCCCATGTCCAGGCCCTGGTGGATGCCCACCACGCCCTCTTCGGCGACAGCCGCATCGGGCCTGCCGGCGCCATGCACCTGCGCAACCGCCCCCTCACCGATAAGTGGACCTTCTCCACCAACGGCGTCGCCATCCAGGGCCGGTACGGAATCCCCTGTGTCGGCTTTGGTCCCGGCGCCGAGAGCCAGGCGCACGCACCCAACGAAATCACCTGGAAGCAGGACCTGGTGACCTGCGCCGCCCTCTATGCCGCCGTGCCCGGCCTCTACAAGGAAGAGAACAAGACCGACGACGTGGCTCAGTTCCGCGCTACCCTCACGGATAACGACATCAAGTAAGAAACTGAGCCGCCAGCATCAAAACACAAAAATAAAGGGGATTTTAACATGGACAAGACTCTGCAGATGTATATCGACAAGCTCAATGCCCTCAACTTCAAGGAGATGTACAACGGCGACTTCTTCCTGACCTGGGAGAAGAGCGACGACGAGATCGAGGCCGTCTTCACTGTGGCCGACGCCCTGCGCTACATGCGTGAGAACAACATCTCCACCAAGATCTTCGAGAGCGGCCTGGGTATCAGCCTGTTCCGCGACAACTCCACCCGTACTCGTTTCTCCTTCGCCTCGGCCTGTAACCTGCTGGGCCTCGAAGTTCAGGACCTGGACGAGGGCAAGAGCCAGATCGCCCACGGCGAGACCGTCCGCGAGACCGCCAACATGGTCTCCTTCATGGCCGACGTCATCGGCATCCGTGACGACATGTACATCGGCAAGGGCAATGCCTATATGCACGAATTCATGGACGCCGTGACCGAAGGCAATAAGGACGGCGTTCTGGAGCAGAAGCCCACCCTGGTGAATCTCCAGTGCGACATCGACCACCCCACCCAGGCGATGGCCGACATGCTGCACATCATCCACGAGTTCGGCGGCGTCGAGAACCTGAAGGGCAAGAAGATCGCCATGACCTGGGCCTACAGCCCCAGCTACGGCAAGCCCCTCTCCGTGCCTCAGGGCGTCATCGGCCTGATGACCCGCTTTGGCATGGACGTGGTTCTGGCCCATCCCGAGGGCTATGAGGTCATGCCCGAGGTGGAGGCCGTCGCCGCCGCCAACGCCGATAAGACCGGCGGTTCTTTCCGCCGCACGAACTCCATGTCCGACGCCTTTAAGGATGCCGACATCGTCTATCCCAAGAGCTGGGCTCCCTTCGCTGCCATGGAGGAGCGCACCGACCTCTACGCCGCCGGCGACAGCGATGGCATCAAGGCCCTGGAGAAGCGCCTCCTGGCCCAGAACGCCGAGCACAAGGACTGGTGCTGCACCGAGGACCTGATGAAGGCGACCAAGGATGGCAAGGCTCTGTACCTGCACTGCCTGCCCGCGGACATCAACGACGTGTCCTGCGTGGACGGCGAAGTCGAGGCTAGTGTGTTTGACCGCTACCGCACCCCCCTCTACAAAGAGGCCTCCTTCAAGCCCTATATCATCGCCGCCATGATCTTCCTGGCCAAGGTAAAGGACCCCCAGACCACCCTGAAGGCCCTTGAGGAGCGCGGCCTGGACCGCTGGTTCCAGAAGTAAGAAGCATTTCCGCCGCCGAGCAGGTCGCGAGGCGTGCGAAATTGTGACAGGGAAGACCGAAGGAGCGCTCTCTCCGTTCTCCTATGAGTTCCCCGTTTATATCCAAGCCCGCCCGCTGTACATTCTATTTTGTATCCGCGGGCGGGTTTCTATTTTCTGAAATTGATTGAGGTGTTTTTCATGAGCAAAAAGCGCATCGTTATTGCTCTGGGCGGAAACGCGCTGGGCAACAACCTGCCCGAGCAGATGATCGCCGTTCAGGAGACCGCGAAGGCCATCGCAGACTTGATTGAAGAAGGCCACGAGGTCATCATTGCCCACGGCAACGGCCCTCAGGTGGGCATGATCCAGGCCGCCATGGCCGAGCTGACCCGCTCCAACCCCGAGAAATACATCCCCTGCCCCCTGTCCGTCTGCGTCGCCATGAGCCAGGGCTACATCGGCTACGACCTGCAGAACGCCCTGCGGGAGGAGCTCTTAAACCGCGGCATCAACAAAGGCGTCTCCACCGTGCTCACCCAGGTTGAGGTGGACCCCAACGACCTCGCCTTCCAGAAACCCACCAAGCCCATTGGCTCCTTCATGACCAAGGACGAGGCCGACAAGATGGCTGCCGAGCGCGGCTATAACATCGTGGAAGACTCTGGCCGAGGCTACCGCCGTGTCGTCGCCTCTCCCCAGCCCCAGTCCATCGTGGAGATCGACACCATCCGTGCCCTCGTCGAGACCGACCACGTGGTCGTGGCCTGCGGCGGCGGTGGAATCCCCGTCTTCAAGACCGAGGGCAACCACCTGAAGGGCGCGGCCGCCGTCATCGACAAGGACTTCGCCTCCTGCACCCTGGCCCAGCAGCTCGACGCCGATATGCTCATCATCCTCACCGCCGTGGAGAAGGTAGCCATCCACTTCGGCAAGCCCGACGTGAAATGGCTCAGCTCTCTCACCCCCGCCGAAGCCCAGCAGTACATCGCTGACGGTGAATTTGCCCCCGGCTCTATGCTGCCCAAGGTCCAGGCCGCCCTCCGTTTTGCGGAGAGCAAGCCCGGCCGTACCGCCCTTATCACTCTGCTGGAGAAGGCCCGCGATGGCGTCGCCGGTCGCACAGGCACCCACATTACCGGCTAACTCCCGCTATCCTCACCGCCCGGCCATACATATAAGGCAAGGCCGCAATCGTTTGATTGCGGCCTTGCCTTTGTTTTTTTGTTATTCAGCCAGGATGGCAGCCAGCTTTTCGGCACAGGCGGCGCGGCCCGGCTTGCAGAGAGCGGTGTCCTTCTCGTCGCCGGAGGCCAGAGCCTTGGCGTACCCGTCGCAGCCGGGATAGCCGCAGGCACCGCAGTTGGCGCCGGGCAGGGCCTCCCGCAGGGGAGCAAATTTGTCGTCCGCCTTGACAGCCATAAGATTCGCGGCAACCACCAGCATAACTGCGCAGATCATGGCGATCACGGCCACCAGAAGGACCGCCATCAGAATTGGATTCATCGTTTTCCTCCCCCTTACTGGAACAGCGTCTCGACCACACCCGCGAACCCATAGAAAGCGGCGGATACGATGGCGGCGGAAATCAGTGTGATGGGCAGCCCCTCAAAGGACTTGGGTGGCCTGCTCTGGGCGATGCGGGACCGGACCCCGGAGAAGAGGACCATTGCAAGGAAAAAACCCAGGCCGGAGCCGAAGGAGTTAGCCATAGACTGCCAGAATCCGTACTCCGAGGTGATGTTGAGCACGGTGACGCCCAACACGGCGCAGTTGGTGGTGATGAGGGGCAGGTAGATGCCCAGACCCTTATGAAGAGTGGGGATATACCGCTTGAGAATGATCTCCACCAGCTGTACGAGGGCCGCGATGACTAAAATGAATACGATAGTCTGGAGATAGCCCAGGCCGTTGGGGTCCAGCAGATAGGTCTGAATGGGCCAGGTGACGGCGGTTGCCAGCACCATGACAAAAATGACGGCAATGCTCATGCCGGTAGCCTGATTCAACTTTTTAGAGACACCCAGGAAAGGGCAGATACCCAGAAAGCGCTGCAACACGTAGTTGTTGACAAAGACGCCGCTGAGTATGATAAAAATGAGGTTCTTCACATCCATTGCCTTACGCCTCCTTTTCCTTCACGCCGCAGGTCTGCGCGCCGGGGCAGGCCTCACACTCCGCGTTGGCCTTACCGCCGGTGAGCTTAGCCACCAGCGCGATCATACATCCGAAGATGAAGAAGCCGCCGGCAGGCTTGACCAGAATGGGAATGGCATATTGGGAGAGCACGGGGATGGTAACCCCCGCGAAACTGCCAGCACCGAAAACCTCACGCAGGGTAGCCATGACGAGCAGCGTGCAGATAAAGCCCAGCCCCATGCCCAGCCCATCCAGGGCGGAGTCCACCACGCTGTTCTTGCTGGCGAACATCTCGGCCCGGCCAAGGATGATGCAGTTGACCACAATGAGTGGCAGATAGACCCCCAGAGCCTCGTACAGAGGAGGCACAAAGGCCTGCACCAGCATCTGCACCACCGACACAAAGCCCGCGATGACCACGATATAACTGGGAATGCGTACCGAGTCGGGGATGATCTTGCGTAGAAGGGAGATAAAAATGTTGGAGCAGATAAGCACGATAGCCGCAGCGATACCCATGCCGAGGGCGGTGGTCACAGACGTGGTGGTGGCCAAAGTGGGGCAGGTACCCAGCACCAGGACCAGCACGGGGTTCTCCTTCAAAATGCCCTTGGATACAAGGGAGAGCTTATTGTTCTCGCTCATTTACGCCGCCCCCTTTACAGTATTAAGATTGGCGATGGCCTGCTTGACGGCGTCTTTCACGGCGGTGGAGGTGACGGTAGCACCCGAGACAGCCTCCACCGAATTCACGTCGGTCACGCCCTTGAACTGGTCGGTAAAGTCGCTGTTCTCGCCCACCCCTTCGCCATAGTACTCGGTCTCGCGCTTGGTGTAGGTCTCGATACCCAGGATATTACCGTCGTTGTCAAAGAAGACGGCCACGCGGATGGCGCTCTCCATGCCCTGGGCCTCGCCATAGACGATGGTACCTGCGTCGGAGACCATGCCGCCGGGGACTTGGGTAAAGGCGGCACCGGGGAAGTACTCCGCCGCGTCCTCAGCGGTAAAGCCCTCCGGAGCGGTGCCCAGCTTTGCCTCCACGGTACCGCCGGTGAGAACAGTGTAGGCGTCAAAGGCGGTTTGGACGGCGTTCTTCATGCCGGTGGAAGTAACGGTAGCACCCGAGGTAGCCTCAATCCCGCTCACGTCGCTCATGCCGATCAGCTGCTGCTGGAAGGGGGAGCCGTCCTTCGCGACCTCGCCGCCGATGCCCTGAGTCTCGTTGTTGGAGATGACCTGGCTGCCGGCGATCTTGCCGTCGGCGTCGATACCCAGCATAACAGTCATATCGCCACCGTAGCCCCGGGTCGTCACGGTAAAGACGTAGCCCGCGCCATTCCCCGCCTGGGCGGCGTCTGTAACGCTCTCAGGCAGGCCGGAAAGGTCCTCAATTTCCTGGAAGTCGCTCCCGGCGGGCAGGACCACCTGTTTCGCGGCGTCGGCCGCACCCTGGTTCTGGGCGGCGATAATGGGGGCGGTGATCTGGTTGGTCAGGGCCAGTGCTGCGGTGACGACGACGCAGATGCCCACCAGCACAACGACGGGGGAAATTAATTTCCAGACCTTGTTCTCTTTCTTCATGCGAGGTCACCTCCCAGGGGCATGGTCCGGGTGAGCCGGTCAATATGGGGCGTCATGATGTTCATGAGCAAAATGGCAAAGCTCACGCCCTCGGGATAGCCGCCCCAGGTGCGGATGATCATGGTCAGCAATCCGCAGCCTACACCGTAAATGAATTTTCCAAGGCCGGTGACGGGGGAGGTGGAGTAGTCAGTCGCCATAAAGAAGGCGCCCAGCAGCACGCCGCCGCCCATGAGCTGGTAGGGGACGCTCTGCCCCGCTGCTAAGGCGAAGAGGGCGACCGTACCCAGATAGGCCACGGGGATCTGCCAGGTGATGACGCGCCGCGACAGGAGGTAGACACCGCCCAGCACCAAAGCCAGGGCGCAGGTCTCACCCAGGGAACCGCCCCGGCGGCCCAGGAGCATGTCCATCAGCTCGGGCAGCTTGTCCCCCGCGCTCATGGCTGCCAGGGGAGTGGCGGAGGAGACGCCGTCCACCGCCCAGTTGGCCATCTCTCCGCTGAAGGCCACCAGCAAAATCACGCGGCCGGTGACGGCGGGGTTGGCAAAATTCTCTCCGATGCCGCCGAAGAGCTGCTTAACTACCACAATAGCGATGATACTGCCCAGCCCCGCAATCCACAAGGGAATGGAGACCGGCAGGCAGAAGGCCAGCAGCACGCCGGTGACGGCGGCAGACAGGTCTGTGACGGTGACGGGGCGCTTGACCCCAAGCTCGAAGAGCCACTCAGACCCCACGGCGCACACAACGCACACAACTACCACCGCAAGGGCCCGGAAACCAAACACCAGCACCGAGGCCACCAGGGCGGGAAGGAGGGCGATCAGCACATCCATCATAATGGTGCGGGTCAGTATATTGTCCCGGATGTGGGGGGAACAGGAAACCGATAAGCTTTTCATGCGCGGCGTACCTCCTGCTTACTGGACTGATAGCTGCGGAGTATTTGCTTGCCTAGCCGGTGGCTGGCCACCAGGTTAATCTTGGCGGGGCAGACGTAGGAGCATACACCGCACTCAATGCACAGGTCTACCATCAGCGCGTCCAGCAGGGCGCCGTCCTTGGCCTCCCGGGCCCGGGCCATGCTGGCGGGCATGAGGTGCATGGGACAGCCGCGCACGCAGCGGCCGCAGCGGATGCAGGGATTCTCGTCGGGGAGCTTAGCTTCCTTTTCATCGAAGGCAAGGAGGCAGTTGTTCTGCCGCAGAAGGAAATGATTGAGGTTGGCGACGCTGTTGCCCATCATGGGCCCGCCCACCAGAACCTTGCCCGCGTCCCCCTTAAAGCCGCCGATTGCGGCGAAGAGGTCCTTGGCGGAGGTGCCGATGGGGGCCACAACCATACCGGGGTTCTTGACGGCAGAGCCGTCCAGGGTAACGGTCTTGCTAACCAAGGGCATGCCCGTGCTCAGATACTGGGCAATAAAGGCGGCAGTCCCCACGTTGAGCACGATGACCCCCACGTCTTTGGGCAGCTTGCCCCGGGGGACGACCCGCCCGGTGGTCTGCTGGATGCACATCTTCTCCGCGCCCACGGGGTAGAACCCCTTGAGGGCCTGGACTTCCACGCCCTCCATGCCGGCAGCGGCCTTCTTCATGGCATCGATGGCTTTGATATTGGTCTCCTTGATGCCCACGATGATCTTCTTCACACCCACGTACTTGCGCACGAGCTGAGCCCCCTCCAGAATGGAGGCGGGTTCGGTGCACATGAGGTGGTAGTCGGCGGTGCAGTAGGGCTCGCACTCGCTGCCGTTGAGGAGCAAAATCTCCGCCCCGGCGGACAGCTTGACCCAGGTGGGGAAACCCGCGCCGCCCAGGCCAGTCAGCCCGCTCTCACGGACGGCGGCCACGAACTCCTCCAGATTGCTCACAGCGGGGGGCTTTATGCCCGCCCAGGGGGTCTGGGCCCCGTCGGATTTGATGGTGACGGAGCCGTCCTTCCCGTCCTCCACCACGGACTCCACTGTGCCGGACACGGTGGCATGGACGGGCACGGCCAGCCCGCCCCCGGCGGGGGCGATGACCTGGCCCACGTCCACATGGTCACCCACCTGGACGCAAGCCTTGTTGACACAGCCACGGAAGGTAGTCAGCGTCAGCGTCACCCTCTCGGGTGCCGGGATGACGATGGGGGTAGCCTCCGCCGTGTTCTTGCAGGCCTTCAGGTGTACTCCGTTATGTCCCTTTCCCAACATATTGCGATCACTCCTTTGCACTCTCTATCAGCTTTATTTTCCCCTCCAAGCCGGAGGTATAGGAAACCCGATCCTCCCGGGTGACAAACATGGCCTCTACCCCGTCCAGCTTCTCCGCCAGCGCCAGCCCCTCCTCTACGCCCAGGGAGAAGAGGGTGGTGGACAGGCCGTCGCCATCGAAGGAGTCGTCCACAAAAATACTCACGCCGGCAAGGTCGTTCTGGATAGGCATACCTGTGGCGGTGTCCAGCAGGTGGTGATATCGTACGCCGTCCAAGTCAAAACCCCGCTCGTAGATACCGCTGGTCACTACCGCACCGTCGGTGACCGGCATGACCGCAATGCTCTCCCCGGAGGCGGAGCGGGGGTCCTGCACGCCCACGTTCCAGGGCGTGCCGTCAGGCTTATTTCCAATGGTCTGCACGTTTCCGCCAAAGTTCAAAAGCCCGCTCTCCACGCCCTTTGCTTTCAGAAGGTCGGAGATCCGTCCTGTGATGTACCCCTTAGCAATGCCCCCCAGATCGACGCTCTGGCCGGGGCCAAGCTTGACGCCGTCGTCATTCACGTCCACCTGGGTGTAGTCCACCAGGGCTGCGGCTGCGGCCAGGGCGTCAGGATCAGGGAGCTTACCGGCATTCTCACCGGTGAAGTCCCACAGGGCCACGCAGGGGGCGATGGTAATGTCAAACCCGCCCTTGGAGAGGGCTCCGTACTCCAGGGCCTTTTCAATAATGTCCCGAGTCTCCCCGTCCACTTGGACCCGTTTCCCCTCCGCATGGTTGATCCGCCACACGTCGGATCCTTCCACCGTCTTGCTCAGAAGGTTTTCGTAGTAGGCGCATTTCTCCAGTGCGGCTTTCAGAGGCGCGTCGTCCTTCCAGTAGATGGTCATAACCACCACGGTATCGAAATAAAAGCCCGTCACGCTCTGCTTCGTGCGCTGTGCCCGGCAGCCGGGCAGGGTAAAAAGAAGGCAAAGGGTAAGACTAAAAGCGAAAAATCGTCTCTTCATTTATGTGCCTCCCCCGAGCCAGTGCTCCGCGGCGCGTCGATTTTCGCCAGTGCGCCGATGGCATACCGCCCGATCAGCCCGGTGACCAGGCCCATGATCACACCCGAGACCAGCAGCACCGGGGCGAGCACAACGGCGGAGCGCCAGCTCACCAGCGCCGCCACCACCAAAAGCTGCCCCACATTGTGGAATACGGCCCCAACGACGGATACCCCCACCAGAGAAACTCCGTCCCTCCCCAAGGCTCTCACCAGCAGCATCATAGCGAGACTTGCCACGCCCCCGCCCAAACTATACAGCATGGCGGAGACCCCCGCATAGGTAAAGCCCGAAAGGAAGACCTTCAGCAGCATCAGCATCACCGCGCTTTTCCAATCCAGGAGATAAAGCGCATAGAGCAGCACCGTGTTGGAAAGGCCCAGTTTAATACCCGGCAGGGGAGTGGGAATAAAGCTCTCCGCCCACCCCAGGGCCAGGGCCACAGCCGTGAGGAGAGCCAGTCGGGTCAGCCTCTGGGTGGTCATTCTGCTTTTATGGCTCATCCGTTCTCCTCGCTTGCCAACCGCAGCTCCACGCTGACCTGGTGGGGCAGACACACGATGACTCCGAACATGAGTCCCGGATGCTCAGCGCTCATGGGCCCCATATCGACGCAGTCCTGGTTCGAGCAATTGGCGTCCAACATCCGGACCACGCCGTCCTTGATCTCGATGTGGTTCACAAGGCCGCCGTTTTGGCTGACCTCGACCACCTGGTCCTCGTCCAGGGGCACACTCTTGTAGAGCTCGCCGCCCACGTAGATGTTCACATAGTCCTCCGCTCCCTGGCGGGCAAGCAACCAAGCCCCGGCGAAAAGGGCGGCGGCCACGGCCAGCACGGCCCCTATGATGATGATGTCGCGCTTTTTCATGAAACTTCTGCCCTCCGGGTCGACTAATCGCAAAACAAGCTCTAACAGTATAGCGCTTTATGCCCCCCCGCGCAAGGCTTTTAGCGGATTTTGTGGATTTATTCACATTTTCGTTTCTGCTCCCTGTTCCTCTTTATATCCCTTTCCCAGCAAACTCCCCCTTGACATACATACGTTCGAGTGTCATACTGACAGGTACAGATGTTCTATTTTGGAGGTAAGACCGTTGGAGCTCATGGATAAGCTGACCATTTTGACTGACGCGGCCAAGTATGACGCGGCCTGCACATCCAGCGGTCTGGATCGTGATAGCCGTCCGGGTGGCCTTGGCACCACCATGCAGGCGGGCTGCTGCCACTCCTTCTCGGCGGACGGGCGGTGCGTCACGCTGCTGAAGGTGCTGCTTGGCAACGTCTGCGTGTACGACTGCCAGTACTGCGTCAACCGCCGCTCCAACGACGGGCCAAGGGCGGCCTTCACGCCCCGGGAGCTGTGTGAGCTGACCATCGGTTTCTACCGCCGCAACTATATTGAGGGTCTCTTCCTCTCCTCCGCCGTCATGGTCAGCCCCGACCACACCACGGAGCTGATGATCGAGACCCTGCGCCTCCTCCGGCAGGAGTATCACTTCTGGGGTTACGTCCACGCCAAGGCCATCCCGGGGGCCGACCCGCTGCTCACCTACCGGCTGGGCTGCCTCGCCGACCGGCTGAGCGTCAATATCGAACTGCCAAGCGAAACATCCCTCCGCCTCCTGGCCCCCGACAAGGCAAAGGGGGACATCCTCTCCCCCATGGGACAGATCAGGGACGGTATCCAGGTTTCCAAGCGGGAGGTGGCCCTCTACAAGCACGCCCCCCGTTTCGCCCCGGCCGGGCAGTCCACGCAGATGATCATCGGCGCCACCCCGGAAACCGACTTTCACATCCTTCGCCTCACCGAGAGCCTGTACCGCAAGTATCAGCTCAAGCGTGTCTTCTACTCGGCCTATATGCCGGTATCCGACAGCCGCCTCCTCCCCGCGCCCCAGGGCTTCAAGCCCCCTCTTCTGCGGGAGCACCGGCTCTACCAGGCCGACTGGCTGCTGCGGTACTACCACTTTGAGGCCCATGAGCTTTTAGACGAGGCAAACCCCAACTTCAACCCCCTGGTGGATCCCAAGTGCTCCTGGGCCCTCGCCCACATGGAGTTTTTCCCCGTGGAGGTCAACTCCGCCGACTACGAGGCGCTCCTCCGTGTCCCCGGCGTGGGGGTGAAGAGCGCCCAGCGCATCCTCACCGCCCGACGCTGCGGCCCCCTCCACTTCGATGGGCTGAAAAAGCTGGGGGTAGTCCTCAAGCGGGCCCAGTACTTTCTGACCTGCGGCGGAAAAATGGCCGAGGGCCTGCGGGTGAGCCAGGACGGGGTCCTTCGCCACCTGGTGGCCCTCGAGAAACCTATGCTGGCCCAGGAGGCCCCGGAGCAGTTATGTATGTTTGAAAACACTGGCTGAATTCCTTCCCCCATCCATCCCCAGGAGGTCTTTCCATGAACGACTGGCTCCAGGTCTCCTACACATATGATGGCACCTTCGATGGCTTTCTCACCTGCGTATACGAGAGCTATGTCCACAAGGAGTATCCCTCCGCCTTCCTCGCCCCGGGGGACGACCAGCTCTCTCTCTTCCCTGAGCGGCCCGTGGAGACCGCTGCCGCCCATGCCCGACGGGTGCTCCTCTCTCTTCCCAAGCGGCTGGGGAGCGAAGGCACCCTCTGGGTCACCCGTGGTTTCCTCACCTGTCTGCCGGAGAAGGAGCTGCACCTCTTCCGTTTCATCTCCCTGGGGTATAAGCGGGGTCCCTCTGTGCTGCGGGACCTGACCGACGACCGGGTGGCAACTCTCGGCAAGGCCCTGACTCATCTGGAGAACGAGGCCCACCTGCTCAAGGGCTTTGTCCGTTTTTCCGACCAGGAGGGTGTGCTGATTGGCGAGATCGAGCCGAAGAACCGGGTGCTCCCCCTTCTGCGGCCCCATTTCTGCGCCCGCTATGCGGGGGAAAGGCTCGTCCTCTATGACCGGACCTACAAAGAGGCCCTCTTCTACCAGCCGGGCAAGTGGGCCATCGTCCCTCTGGAGGATTTCACCCCGGCACCCCCCGGCCAGGAGGAACAGAATTACCGCGCCCTCTGGCGCAGGTTTTACGACACCGTGGCCATCGAGGGCCGCTACAACCCCAAATGCCGCATGACCCACATGCCCAAACGGTACTGGCATACCATGACCGAATTTCAAACCAATATTCCCGAGCCGAGAAAGGAGCTCCCCACATGAAAAAGGTCAGCATCACTGTTCTACGCAAGCAGATGTATGAGGATTTTGCCAAGCAGTTCCTCACCGACGGTATCCAGCTCTGCGATTTCTTCGAGTTAGGCGACCGTTTTCTCTACGAGGGCGGGGCCGTAATGCCCGAGGGTTTCTGCCCCTGGGCATGGATCGATATTTACTGCTCGGTCTCGGGCCTGTCCGCAGGGGCCACCCACACCCCCTGGCAGAAGAGAGATGGCGTCAGCGTGGTATGCTGCACCGACGGCATCCGGCCCGTCACTTTTTTGCTGGAAGCCGAGGAAGAATGATAAGGAGGCCCCTTTGTGAAAAAGACTGTCCTCTTCGTCCTCTTGGATCAGTATGCAGACTGGGAGGGAGCCTACCTCTCCTCCGGCCTTTTAGCACTGGCCCCAGAGGAGTACGCTGTCAAGACCGTCTCCTTGACCGCCGAGCCCGTTCGCTCAATGGGCGGTTTCACCGCTCTGCCCGACTACGCTCTTTCCTCCGCCCCGGTGACGTTCGAGGGGCTGATCCTCATCGGCGGGATGTCGTGGCGGGCCGAGTCAGCCCAACAGGTAGGCCCCCTGGTAGAGCGGGCCGTGCGCGGTGGGAAGGTTCTGGGCGGCATCTGTGACGCCTCGGCTTTCCTGGGGACCCTGGGCACGCTGAACCAGGCCCGCCACACCAGCAACGACTTGGACGACCTGAAACAGTGGGCCGGGGACGCCTACACCGGGGAGTCAAACTACATCCGCGAACAGGCAGTGCGGGATGGGAAACTGGTCACCGCTAACGGCTCTGCCGCCCTGGAGTTCGCCCGGGAGGTTCTGCTGGCTTTAAACGCCGCACCGGAGGAGAAGATTCTCGACTGGTATCGGTTCCACAAGCTAGGCTTTTACGAGGCCTCGGCACTGAAATCATAGCGGCTCTCCGCCCAGTGGCAGGCCTAAAATCAGCAAAATCCCCGCCGCCGCCAGATAGTCCATCGGGTCGCTCCCTGCAGGAAAGGGAAGGACCCACTCCTGCTGTTCCACCACTCCGCCGGGGAGGGTCACCAGCTCCCGCTGGAGGGCCACGCAGATCTGGTTTCCCTCCAAGCTCGAGAAGGTGAGGGTGTCCTTGGGCGAGGTGCCATAGCTCACGGCGCAGGTGCATCGCAGCCCCCGGGCCAGGGGTCCCAGCCCGCCAGGCAGCAAGAGCATCTGGCAGTCTATGGCGCCTCCCCCCGCCCAGCCCAGTGCCGTGGAGGCAATGCACAGAAGATCCAGCTTTTCACCCCTGAAGTCGGCCGGATGGCTCCCCCGGAGGAGCGCCGCCGGCGGCTCCTTCCCGGCCATGGCACCATGCACCCTGTCAAACACACCGCTGCCGCGCTCCCAAATCCCCACGTTATTCAAGATAGACCACCCCTTTTGGTACAGTTTTCCTCGTCTTTTCCCTTCTATGCGCTTGACCCTGAGAAAAGGAACAGATCAAGTGAAAAGCTACCCCGAGGCACGGCGGTAGCGCGTCAGGAGGATACCATAAGAGACACCCTGTAGGAGCAGTCACCAGGAGGGCTTGCCGTCTTACCGTGGGAAAAGGATTCCCGCAGGCCTTGACTTTTCTACGGTATCTGCATAAAATAGTGAAGATATACCAAGGAAATTTCGAGTTGAAGGATTGAGATGCATTATGGCACAGGACAAAAAGCAGGTAGCGCAGATCACGGACATGGAGGTGGACTTCGCCCAGTGGTACACTGATGTGTGCACCAAGGCGGAGCTCATCAGCTATACCCGGACAAAGGGCATGTATGTCCTGCGGCCCTATGGCTACGCTATCTGGGAGAATATTCAGCGGGAGATGGACGCCCGGTTCAAGGCCACCGGCCACACCAACGTGTCCATGCCCATGCTGATCCCCGAGTCCCTCCTGCAGAAGGAGAAGGACCATGTGGAGGGCTTTGCCCCCGAGTGCGCCTGGGTCACCCACGGCGGTAGCGAGGAGCTGGAGGAGCGTCTTTGCGTCCGCCCCACCTCAGAGACCCTATTCTGCGACCACTGGGCCGAGATCGTCCACTCCTGGCGCGACCTTCCCATGCTGTACAACCAGTGGTGCTCCGTGCTGCGGTGGGAAAAGACCTCCCGCCCTTTCCTGCGCCACCGCGAGTTCCTCTGGCAGGAGGGCCACACCCTCCACGCCACCGCCGAGGAGGCCATCGAGGAAACCGAGCGCATGTGGAACATCTACGCCGACATCTGCGAAAACCTCCTGGCCATGCCGGTGACCAAAGGCCTGAAGACCGACAAGGAAAAATTCGCGGGGGCTGAGCGCACCTACACTATCGAGTGCATGATGCACGACCGCAAGGCCCTGCAGAACGGCACCAGCCACTATTTTGGCGACGGCTTCGCCAAAGCCTTCGGTATCAGCTTTGCCGACAAGAACAACCAGCAAACCGCCCCCTTTGAAACTTCCTGGGGTTACACCACCCGCACAATCGGCGGCGTGATCATGACCCACGGCGACAACAACGGCTTGGTGCTGCCCCCCCGTGTGGCCCCCATTCAGGTGATCGTGCTGCCCATCGCCGCCCACAAGGCCGGCGTCACCGAAAAGGCGCAGGAGCTGGTGGACCGCCTGACCGCCGCCGGGCTCCGTGTGAAGGGCGACTTCTCTGAAAACTCCCCCGGCTGGAAGTTTGCAGAGTACGAGATGAAGGGCGTGCCCCTCCGCCTGGAAATCGGCCCTAAGGACATCGAGCAGAACCAGTGCGTACTGGTGCGCCGGGACAGCCGGGAGAAGGTGTTCGTCAGCCTGGACGAGCTGGAGGCCAAGGTGCCCATGCTGCTGGACGCGATCCATGAAGCCATGTTCGCCAAGGCCAAGCGTAACCTGGACGAGCACACCGTGGTCTGCCACAGCGTGCAAGAGGTCAAGGACTTCATGGAGAATGTGGGCGGCTTTGCCAAGACCATGTGGTGCGGTGACAAGGAATGCGAGCTGAAGATGAAGGAGGAGGCCGGCGTCTCCTCCCGGTGCATCCCCCTGGAGCAGGAGCATCTGGGCGACACCTGCCCCGTCTGCGGCAAGCGCGCCAAACACAGCATCTACTGGGGCGTGGCCTACTAAATCACATAACAAAGACCCGCGGACGGTTTCGTCTGCGGGTCTTTCTTTTTATATTGTTAGACTTTTTGAGGCTCGGTTTTGGGAAGCCAATTTCCCCAGCGGTAATAGATGAGCAGGGCCAGCGAGGTGATGGCCCAGGTGATGGGGTAGCTGGCGGCCACGGTATTTACCGTGTGGTGCACCGGCACCACCGTGAAGAGCCAGACGAGCCGGACGATGCAGATGCCGAACACGGAGATGACCATGGGGACAAAGCTCTTCCCCGCGCCCCGGACGGCGCCCACCAGCAGCTCTACCAGAATATATAGGATATAGCAGGGGGCCAGAAACCGCACCATCTCCACGCCGATCTCCAGCATCGACGGGTCCGGGCAGAAAACCGAGAGCAGCGGCCGGGCAAAGACAACCATGATGGCGCTCAGCGCCAGGGTAAACACGGCGCTTATTGAGACCGCCACGCGGACACTTTTGCGCACCCGCCCGTACTCCCCCGCGCCATAGTTCTGTCCCACGAAGGTAGTGAGGGCAAGCGCCATGGCGTTCAGCGTCATCCAGAAAATAACGTCCATCTTCCCGTAGGCCGACCAAGCGGCCACCGTGTCGGTGCCAAAGGAGTTGATGGCGGCCTGAATGACAATGTTGGAGCTGGAGTACATCAGAGACTGGAGGGCCGCGGGGGCTCCTACCCGGAGGATGCCGGAGACCTCACTCCCGTAGAGTTTCATCTGCCGGGGGAAGAATTGGTAGACCTCCCCGCTGGCGCTGCGCAATGCCAGCACAACCAGCACCGCCGACAACACCTGGGACGCCACGGTAGCGATTGCCACCCCCGCCACATCCAGGTGAAAGACCAGTACCAGAATGAGGTCCAACACAATGTTGCAGAGGGACGCGGCAATGAGGAAGTAGAGGGGCCGGCGGGAATCCCCGATGGCCCGGAGCACACCGGTGCCCATATTATAGACAAGGTTGGGAATCATCCCCAGAAAATAAATGCGCAGATAGAGCACCGCATCCACCATGGTGTCATCCGGCGTTCCCATGGCACGCAGGGCCCAAGGAGCAAGGACATACCCTACCACCGTGAGGAGGGCTCCCGCCAGGACGGAGAGGAACATAGCCGTGTGAACACCCCTATACATCTCGTCCGCCCGCCGGGCGCCGTAGTGCTGAGCCAGGAGGACCACCGCACCGCTGGCAAGTCCGGTGAAAAGCCCCACCGTCAGATTGACCACCACGCCGGTAGCCCCCACGGCGGCAAAGGCCTCCTTTCCCACGAAACGCCCAACCACCACGCTGTCCACCGTATTGTATAGCTGCTGAAAAAACGTACCGAACCAGAGGGGGAAGAAAAACAGCAAAAGCCGTTTCCAGATCACGCCCCTCGTAATATCCCCGCTGGCCTGCCGCAAGAGTTTCATCCCGGCCCTTCTCCTAACTTTAAAAAAAACCTCATGAGAATAAATTCTACACGGTATTTGCGAGAAAGGCAAGAGGGTTTCATGTTTCTTATGCCTTCGTGCCGGAGCGCTGAGCATGTACCCCTTCTGCTCATCCTTTAGTTCGCATTCCCCATTGGTAAATTAGCCCAATATGTAGTGGCATATTTTAGAATACTTTGAGAATTTTGTGAGCACTGTTGCATTTTTATTTGTGCTCGTGCTATGTTTATCGCGCAATGGGCCGTCAGTTTTTTTGCCCTTGCAGTTTCTCAGATAAGCCGAAAAAGCGCCAAATAAAAAGGAGGAGTTCAAATGAAGCGCCCACGCACGAAGTATCTTGCCCTTGGTCTGATTCTCGCACTTGTCCTGAGCACCACCGGCGCGCTGGCCTCTCTGTCCGTGACCCAGAGCACCACCAACCTCACCTTCAACGGCGCGACCATCTCCCCCACCTCTTATGCCATTAACGGCAACAACTACCTCAAGCTCCGCGACCTGGCCGCTTTGCTGGACTTCGGCGTCACTTACGACAACGCCAGCGACACCGCTGCCATTGTCAAGAGCGACCACTACAAGCCCGACGCCACGCAGATGATCACCGGCAACTGGGCCAGCGCGACCCGCGCGCGCATCCAGAGCGTCATCGACACGAACGCCAACTCCGGCCGCTACGTGGTATTCGACTTTGACAACACCTCCGCCATTTTCGACGTGCAGGAGGCCCTGCTCATCTACCAGGTGGAGAACCTGATTTTCAAAATTGCCCCCGCGGACATGAAGGGCGTGCTGGAGACCGGCATCCCAGACCTCACTAAGGCCATCGGCAAAAACGCTGACGGCAAGGACGTGACCGTCAACGACGTGGTAGCCGACCTGGTGAGCAGTTACGCTTGGCTGTACAACAACTATAAGGGTCTGAACGGTGATAAGACCCTTACCTACATCCACGCCTCCAACCAGTACCAGGACTTCGCCGCGAAGATCCGCTTTATGTACAACAACCTGGGCGACTATTTTGATCACGCGGTCAGCTATCCCTGGGTCACCTATCTCTTCACCGGCATGACCCCTGCCGAGGTGCAGGAGATGGCCACCGCCTCCCACAAATACTGGGCCGACTACGGCCGCTACGCGGAAGTGACCTGGACCTCTCCTATAGAGTTACCCGGCAAGTCGGGTGTGCTGAGCGCCAGCTTCATTACCGGCGTCACCTTTACCGATGAGCTCCTAGACCTCTACCACACTCTCGCCGCCAACGGCATAGACATCTACATCGTCTCCGCCTCCCCCATCGACACCATCCTGGCCGCCAACAAGGCCATGGGTTACGACGTGCCCGAGGACCGGGTCTTTGCCATGCGTAACAAGCTGGGTTCCGACGGACGCTACGTCAACGAGTATAACTACGACTGGGGTGGCGTGAGCAAATACGCCCAGACCCAGGGCCCCGGCAAGAGTACCATCATTACTAATTTTATCGCCCCCAAGTACAGCGGCGTTGGCCCCCTCATCGTATTCGGCGATAGCGCGGGCGACATGAATATGATGACCGACTGGATGGACAAGGGCGACACCGAGCTGGGCGTCCTCTTTAACCGCTACCGCAAACCCACCAGCGACCCCCTCACCTGGGCCGCATCGGTAAAAGCGGTGGAGCAGATGGGCAAGGCCGATGCCAAGTTCGTCCTCCAGGGCCGTGACGAGAACGAAGGCCAGCTCCGTCCAAGCGAGTTCAGTATCCTCCTCGGTACCGATAAGGAAGTCCTAGTGCGCCCCGCTCCCTGATTGGCAGTACAAAATACCGGCAGACAAATGTCTGCCGGTATTTTTTGCGGCGCGGCAGGGCAATCAGCCCGCTCTTGTTTTTTTGCCCCGTATCATATATAATATTTGGGCTATTGAACGTAAAGAGAGGGTCTATACATGAAATTAGGAATAGTGGGTCTGCCCAATGTGGGCAAGAGCACCCTGTTTAACGCCATCACCAACGCCGGGGCGGAGAGTGCCAACTACCCCTTTTGCACCATTGACCCCAATGTGGGCGTGGTCTCGGTTCCCGACCACCGGCTGGACTGGCTCAGCGAGTTCTACCAGCCCAAGAAGACCACCCCCGCCGTGGTGGAATTCGTGGACATCGCGGGACTTGTCAAAGGAGCCAGTAAGGGGGAGGGCCTGGGCAACAAATTCCTCGCCAACATCCGGGAGTGCGCCGCCATCGTCCACGTAGTACGCTGCTTTGACGACGAGAACATCATCCACGTAGAGGGCTCTACCGACCCCCTGCGGGACATCGGCATCATCGATGTGGAGCTCATCATGGCGGACCTGGAGATGGTGGACCGCCGCATCGACAAGGCCAACAAGGCCGCCAAGGCGGACAAAAAGTACCTCCACGAGGCCGAGATTTTCACCGCCCTGCGGGATTGGCTCAACGACGGCAACTCCGCCCGCTCCTTCTCCTGTGATGAGGATGACGCGGCCATCCTCGCCACCGCCGAGCTCCTCTCTCTCAAGCCCATCATCTATGCCGCCAACCTGGACGAGGAGGGCTTTGCCGGGTATACCGCCGTTCCCTACTACAAGCAGGTAGAGGAGCTGGCTGCCAAGGAGGGGGCGCAGGTCATCCCCGTATGCGCCAAGCTGGAGGCCGAGATCGCCGAGCTGGACAGCGAGGATAAGCGGATGTTTTTAGAGGATTTGGGTATCGCCGAGTCGGGCCTGGACCGGCTCATCAAGGCGAGCTATTCCCTTCTGGGCCTCATCTCCTTCCTCACAGCGGGGGAGGACGAATGCCGGGCCTGGACTATCACGGGCGGCACCAAGGCCCCCCAGGCCGCAGGCAAGATTCACACCGACTTCGAGCGTGGTTTTATCCGGGCTGAGGTGGTGAATTTCGAGGACCTGAAAGCCTGTGGCTCTATGAACGCCGCCAAGGAGAAGGGCCTGGTCCGTTCCGAGGGCAAGGAGTATGTCATGAAGGATGGGGACATCGTCCTCTTTCGGTTCAATGTATAGGCTCCTTCTCTGAACCCTCGCCACAGCAAATGCGTTTATGGGCACGCCCCTGTGGGGGCGTGCCCATTTATATCTTGACCTCGCGTATTCATAGCCCTATACTAGATTTTGGCGTTTCTATTTTAACGTGAGAGGAAGAACCGTATGACAAGACATCACCGGCGTATCCCCGCACTGCTCCTGGCACTTTCCCTTTCCGTGACCGCTCTGCCCGGCGTGGCCCAGGCGGAAGAGGCCGCCCCCCAGCGCGGCGTACTGACCTATCAGGAGGCCATCGCGCCCCGGTATGAAAATGCAAAAACGTTTAGTGAGGGCCTGGCTGCCGTGAAACAGGGCGGCAAATGGGGCTATATCGATACCGACGGCAAGACCGTCATCCCCTTCCAATATGACCTCGCTCACTCCTTCAAAGAGGGCTTGGCCATCGTAGGCAAGAGCTCCACCCGCGCCATTGAGACCTGGGACGGCGGCGCCTATACCGAGTATGTGTACGAGATGGGCTTTATTGACCACGTGGGCAAGTTCACTGCTTTCCAGATGGTGGACTGGAGCAGTGAGACTGGGGCCACTATCCCCTACTACACCGCGATGGAGTACATCGGTGATGCCTCTCTTTCCTTTCACAACGGACTGGTCGCCCTGCCCGGCGAGTACGCTACCAGCTTTTACACCACCAGCGGCCAGCCCTTTGACAGCGGCTCCATGTCCCCCACCAGTACCATGAACGAAGGCCTAGCCCCCGGTTACCCAGAGGCTGTAAGCGGATTCGGCTATTTTAACGCCAAGGGCGAGACCGTTCTCCTGTGGGACGAGCCAGAGTACTTCGGTCCCGAATACCCCTCCGACTATGGCACCGAGCAGAGCTACCGCGTCATCTCCGGC
Organism: uncultured Eubacteriales bacterium; assembly: GCA_900079765.1. NCBI lineage: Bacteria > Bacillati > Bacillota > Clostridia > Eubacteriales > uncultured Eubacteriales bacterium. The sequence continues at coordinate 3,310,282 of LT599017.1, forward strand.
GGCCTGCCCTTTAACCAGGGGCTTGCGCCTGTCTTCCAAGACACTTACGATGCCCAGACCGGGGAGTTTTCCACCCTTCTGGGCTTTATCGATAAGACCGGAGCTTGGGTCATTCAACCCCAGTTTGAGGGCTACTTATACTCCGGCGTCAACTCCATCTATCAGTTCTTTGGCGAGGACGGCCTGGCGACCCTCGCCAAGGACGGAAAATATGGCGCCATTGACAAGTCCGGCAAGGCCGTCATCCCGTTCCAATACGAGGGGCTTATGCCCACTCACGAGGGGTTGATGCCCTTCCTCCAGGGCGGCAAGTACGGCTACCTCAGCGGCGGTACGGTTGTCATTCCCGCTCAGTTTGAGAAAGCCAGCGGGTTTAATAACGGCATGGCCGTGGTTTACGACGGTGCGAAGGCTTACCTCATCGATCGGAACGGCAAGGCCGTCCCCGGCGCGGACAAGCTCGACGCCTCTACTTATTTTGTGGAACACGAGGACGGAAGTAAAACGGTAACCAGCCCCGGAACCTACCCCGTGATCAACGTAGACGGCAAGTATGGCTACGGCAAGCTGGAGTATCTGCCCCCCCTGCCCGAGAAATCCGCCATGGACGGCTGGGCCTACCCTGAGGTCACTGCCGCCATTGAGGAGGGCCTGGTCCCCTCAGAGCTGCAGAGCCTCTACCTCAACAACATTACCCGCAGCGAGTTCTGCGACCTGGTGGTCCAGGCCCTCAGCGAGGTGACCGGGAAATCCATTCAGGACCTGGTGAAGGAGAAAACCGGCAAGGATTACTACGCCTGGATCCGGGAGTATCCCTTCAACGACACCACCAATGGCAATGTGATCGCGGCCTATGCCCTGGGGATCGTCCAGGGCCGGGGCGGAGTCTCCTTTGACCCCTATGCCACCATCACCCGGCAGGAGGCCGCAGCCTTCCTCACCCGGGCGGCCAAGGTGCTGGGCATGGACGTCTCCAACGCCAGCACCGCCCCCTTTGCCGACAGCGATGCCGTGGGCGTCTGGTTCAAGGACGCGGTTAACTTTGTCCATCAGATTAACGTGATGAGCGGCAGCGGCGGCAGCTTCCTCCCCACCGGCACTTATACCCGTGAGCAGTCCTACATCACCATCTACCGCCTCTTCAAGGCTATCACACAGGGGTAACACCTCTCAAAACGGTCCCGGAGCCAAATGGCCGCCGGGACCGTTTTTTCTTTTTCTCTCATAGTATCGGGCACACTGTCGCATCTTCCAGAAAATTGTCAAATATCTATTGACTTTCTCGGTATTCAGACTTACAATATAAGTAATGAATATACAGTTTTTTGTATATTCAACTTTCAAAAGGAGGTCCGACCATGATTTCCATTGTAGTAGGCGGGCAGATGGACAAGCAGGCCATTGCCAAACTGGTGGAGCAGCTCGGCCAGGGCAGGGTCTCGGTCAGCATCAAGAGCGACCTGGACGGAGCGCTGGCGATCCAGACGGGACAGGCACAGTATTATATCGGCGCCTGCAACACCGGGGCGGGCGGCGCGCTGGGCCTGGCCGTGGGCCTGCTGGGTCCCAAGCTGTGCGTCTCCATCAGCACCCCCGGCAAGGTCATGGACGAGGCCGAGATCCGCGCCCAGGTTCAGGAGGGCAAGCGGGCCTTCGGCATGGTCGTCGGCAATGTGGAGCGGCAGCTCCCCGTCCTGATGGACGCCCTTCTCCAGGCGAATCCCTGAGTTCCCCGCAAGTCCCGGCATGAGAGAGAGGAAACCGGACTATTAGATATGGAGGGAATGTAAATGGTATTCCAGATCAACGCGCTGACCGTCATCGTCATGGCTCTTCTGGGTGCGGCGTGCACCTACCTCGCAAACCAGAACATCGCCGTCTTCAACGACGGCATCCGCCCGGTGTATCCCCAGTACTTCAACGGCACGATGGACCGCAAGAGTCTCTTCGCCACCAGCTTTGCCCTATCCTTTGGCCTAGTCATCGGCTTTGGCCTGCCCACATCCATCGCCGGCGGCATCATCATTGTTCACACCATTATGCTGGCCTGCGACATCCTGGGCGCCGCCTTCCCCGATAAGGGCGTCTACGTCTGGATCTCCACCGCGGTGGGTGCTCTCTTCGGCGTGGTGCTGATGTTCGGCATGCAGGGCATCATCAATGTCTTCGCCCTCATGCCCATCGACTTCCTGGGCAGCCTGTCCACCGTGGGCTCCCTCATCGTAGTCACCTTCTGCGTGTTCCCCGCCATGGCTGTCGCCTATCAGTCCGGCTTTAAGTCCGGCATCATCGTCTTCGCCCTCACCATGCTGATCAAGCAGGTGGTCGCAGTCTACGGCAAGTTCACCGTGGGCGGGGTCTCCATCACCCTCAATGCCGACGGCATGACCCTTCTGTTCGCCATCATCGCAATGGTAGTCAGCGCCATGCTGCACAGCAAGAAGACCGAGGGCAGCGCCGCCGCCGCTTTCTCCGTCTTTGAGGACAACATCAAGAGGATTCGTAAGAATATCGTGGTCCTGGCCGTCTCCGGCGGTATCGTAGCTCTGGCCACCACTTTGCTCCTCATCGCCGAGGGCCCCGCCTCCCTGACCCTGACTGCCCAAGGCAGCTACGGTGAGGCGGCCATCGTCGCCCTGGGCCGCTGCCTGGGCTTTATTCCCCTGGTCATGACCACCGCCATCATCTCGGGTGTATACTCCCCCGCCGGCACCAAGGCCCTGCACGTACCCGCCATCCTGTTTATCAACATGGGCATCATGGGTATGGTCGGCTCCTTCGTGGTGGGCGCGCTCATCATGGTCATTGAGGTCCTCCTCCTGGGCTTTATCGCCAAGGGTCTCGACAAGTTCCCCGGCATGAAGGAGGTTGGCGACAACACCCGCACCGCCATGAGCAAGGTCCTGGACCTGGCGCTCCTGCTGGGCGGCTGTCTGGCGGCAAACGCCATCGCTCCAACTCTGGGCTACATCTGGATTTTCGGCCTGTACTTCCTCAACCAGACCGCCAAGAAACCTGTGCCAACCATGGCCATCGGCCCCATCGGCGCGATTCTGCTTGGCATCCTGGTGAACCTACTGCATGTGATCGGCCTGTTCCCCATCGCCGCCTGATTTTTCCCGAGCTTTACAAGAGCCCACACCGGTGTTAAGCTCGGTGTGGGCTTTTATAAAGAAACGCGAAGCGCCCGGGAGCAGGCGGATAACACATGGAACGGAGCGAAGTTTGAGAAGGCGCGAATGCCTGGACAAATTTCGCGCAGTCGGAGGAGTTATCAGCCCGGCCGCAAGGCATACGGAGCGTGACAGGGAATCACCGGGGAGGAAACGTAGATGAAACCAACGGGAAACGAACAGGTCAGAGACCTGCTGATGAAAAAATCGGGGCAGGCCGTCTCCTTTCTGGCCGGCGAACTGCTGAAAATCGGCGTGGGCGACCGGGTCCCTACCTTCTCGCAATTCGCCGAGCGGCGGGACTTCTCCCGCGGCACCCTGCAGAACGCGATGGCCGCCCTGGAGCAGCTGGGCGCGGTGGCCCTGGAAAAGCACGGCCACATGGGCACCCTGCTGATGGGGAAGAACACCGACCTGCTTTTGGATTGCGCGGGGGTAAACTATGTATCCGGGACCATGCCCCTTCCGTACACCAAGTGCTACGAGGGTCTTGCCACCGGCCTTTTCAACACCATAAGCGAGCGCAGCCGCATGTCGATGGACATCGCCTATATGCGCGGCTCGGAAAAGCGCCTCCTGGCCGTCGCCGCCGGGCGGTATGATTTTGCCGTCACCTCCCGTCTCTCAGCCCGTAAGGCCCTGGAGCGTGGTATGGAGATCGAGCTGCTGCGGGACTTCGGCCCCGAGAGCTACCTGAAGGGACAGAGTCTCATTTTCCGGGACAGGGACGCCACCGAGATCACTCCGGGTATGCGGGTGGGCGTGGATGACACCTCCCTGGACCATATGGAGCTCACCTACGCCGTGGTGGGGGACATCCCGGTCAAGCTGGTTCACATTAACTACAGCCAAATCTTCCCCCTGCTGGAACAGGGTGAAATCGACGCGGCGGTGTGGAACCTGGACACCGTGCTGGAGCACCGCCCAAACATCAACTATAAAAAGCTCAACCTGAGCCGGGACAATGATGAAAACACCGCCGTCCTGGTGGTGAGCGCCCGGCGCGCCGCTATCCGTGCGGTGCTGGACGAGTACCTGGACGTGGACGCCATCCTGGAGCAACAGCGCCAGGTCATTGCCCACGAGCGGTACCCCAACTATTGAGGTGAGGACATTGAAACAAGCCGTCTACGCACACGAACACCTGACCATCGACCTCTCCGGCGTCAAGGACGACGCCGACTGCCGCATGGACGACCGCGCCCTCGCCTTGGCCGAGCTGAAGAGCCTCTCTGCCGCCGGAGCCGCCGCCGTAGTAGACCAGACAGGCCGTGGCATGGGCAGGGACCCGCTCTACGCCCAGGCGCTGGCCGACGAGGCGGGCCTGCGTCTTGTCCATGCGACAGGGTACTATAAGGAGCCTTTCCTCCCCCCCGAGTGCTACGCCTCTTCCCGCCGGGACATGGCCGACCTCTTCGTGAGGGAGCTCACCATCGGTATGGACGGTACCGGCCTTCGCGCTGGGGTCATCGGTGAAATCGGCACCGGTAAGGGAGAGATTGCCCCCATCGAGCGGCAGATATTTGAGGCCGCCTCTATCGCCCACACCCAAACCGGCGCCCCTATCTGCACACACACCACCCTGGGCACGCTTGGCCTGGAGCAGCTCGCCATCTTCCGGGACTATGGAGTGGACCTCTCCAGGGTGGTGCTGAGCCACATCGACCTCTCGGGCGACGTGGACTATATGCTCCGGCTTCTGGACACAGGGGTCAACATAGCCTTTGACACGGTAGGGAAGAACAACTATCAGCCCGACGAAGGCCGCATGGACTGGCTCACCGCCCTGTGCGCCCGGGGCTATGCGCCTCAGATCGTCCTGTCGATGGACCTGACCCGGATCTCCAACGTGAAGGAGCTGGGGTACGCCTACCTGCTGACCCGGTTCGTCCCCGCCCTCCTGGCTCGGGAGTTCCGCCAGGAGTGGCTGGACTCCGTACTGAGCGCCAATCCACGCCGCATTTACGCCATATAACAAGGAGTTTCATATGGAAATCACGACTTACCCGCTCCAATCCATCTCTATGGAGCAGGCAAAGGCCCTGCAATTCAAGGTCATCGACGTCATCACCCGCCACTTCAACGGGCGTGAGGTTCTATCTTCGGGGGATCTGGGGGTAGTGCCGGGGCTAAACAAACCGGTAACCACCAAAAAGGCGGAGGAGGCCATCGCTGAGATTTTCGGGGCCGAGCGTGCCCTGCTGGTTCGGGGGTCGGGCACCGGCGCACTGCGCTGGGCCCTCCTCTCCATCCTCCGTCCCGGGGATACCCTTCTCGTCCACGAGGCCCCCGTCTACCCCACTACCCAAGTAACGGCGGAGGGCATGGGGCTCAACCTCCTCTGTGCCAACTACAATGATCCTGCCTCCATCGAGCAGGTGGTCTCCGCTCATAAGGGGGAGATCAAGGGCGTCCTTGTCCAGCTCACCCGCCAGAAGATTGACGACAGCTACAACTTAGAGGCCGTTCTCCTCCAGCTCAAGAGCCTAATGCCGGAAACCCCCATCGTTACCGATGACAACTATGCCGCCATGAAGGTTGAGAAGATTGGCTGCCAGGCCGGGGCGGACCTCTCGTCTTTTTCCTGTTTCAAACTCCTGGGGCCCGAGGGGGTAGGCGTGCTCGTAGGCGCCCGGCGATATATCGACGTGGCCGAGAAGTGGCAGTACTCCGGCGGCAGCCAGGTCCAGGGTCATGAGGCGATGGCCGTCCTGCGGGGCCTCACTTACGCCCCTGTGGCCCTTGCCGTCCAGAGCGAGGTAAACGAGGAGCTGGTTTGCCGCCTGAACGCCGGGGAGCTGCCGGGCGTACGGCGGGCCTTCCTAGCCAACGCCCAGAGCAAGGTCCTCCTGGTGGAGTTCGACGGCGACTGCGCTGAGGCTGTCCTGCGTGTCACCCCGGAGCTGGGCGCCGCTTCTCATCCCGTAGGCAGCGAGTCCATCTACGAGTTCGCTCCCATGATCTACCGCGTCAGCGGCACCTTCCGCGCCCAGGACCCCAGTCTGGAGCGCAGGATGGTGCGGATTAACCCCATGCGCAGCGGTGCGGACACCATCCTCCGCATCCTGGGGGAGGCACTGGCGCGGGTACAGGGGGGGAAGTAGTCATGTTCCTCCAAAAGACGCTGACCGCCAACCGGGCCCTTATTGACTTCGCCTTTACCGCCCACGCCAGGGGGAATCTGCTGCCCAACACCTACCTTCTGGACCTGGACGCACTCACCGCCAATGCCGCCGCCATGCTCGCTGCGGCGGATGAGCACGGCGTGTCCCTCTACTTTATGCTCAAGCAGCTCGGCTGTAACCCAGAGGTAGCCCGGCGGCTCACGGACTTGGGTTTCTCCGGCGCGGTGGCTGTGGACAGCCGGGAAGCCCTCCAGTATAAGCGCGCCGGCATCCCTCTGGGCAACATCGGCCATTTGGTGCAGATCCCCGACGGTGCGCTGGGTGAGCTTCTGGACACGCGGCCCCAGATCGTCACGGTCTACTCCCTGGAAAAAGCCCGAAAAATCTCCGCTCTGGCAGGGGCACGGGGCATGGTTCAGGACCTCATGCTCCGCGTGGTGGGGCGCGACGATATGCTCTACTCCGGGCAGGCAGCTGGCTTCCCCCTGGAGGAGCTGCCCCAGGCCGCCGAGGTGCTAAAGGCGCTTCCCCACGTCCGGGTGGCCGGTGTGTGCGCCTTCCCCTGTTTTCTCTACGACGAGTCGGCAGGCGACATCCTGCCCACCTCCAACACCGATACGGTGCGCGCGGCAGCCGGCATCCTACAGGAGCTGGGCTGTCCTATTACGCAGCTCAATATGCCCTCGGCCACCTGCGCCCGTGCCATTCCCAAAGTCGCCGCTGCCGGCGGTACCCATGCCGAACCGGGCCACGGCCTGACCGGCACCACCCCCTGGAACTTAGGCCATGCCGGAGAGACTCCCGCCTTGGTCTACCTCTCCGAGATCTCTCACAACTATGGAGGCAAGGGCTACTGCTACGGCGGCGGCCATTATCGCCGGGGCCACATGGCCCGCGCGCTGGTAGGAACCTCGATCGACAGCGCCCAAGAGCTGGGCGTGACGCCCCCTGACATGGACAGCATCGACTACCACTTCACCCTGGAGCGCCCTTGCGCCGTGGGAGACGCGGTGGTCATGGCCTTTCGCACGCAGATTTTCGTCACCCGCAGCGACCTCGCCCTAGTGGAAGGTCTCGTTTCCGGCACGCCCAGAGTAACCGCTCTCTACGACGCGCTGGGCAATAGAAAAGGATAAGTGCAAATTTATGGGAAGATTTATTGTAATTGTACTGGACGGCTTTGGCGTGGGCTATATGGAAGATACCGCAGTCGTCCGTCCCGCCGACATGGGGGCCGACACATGGCGGCACATCGCCGCCTCGACCCCCGGCCTAAGCTTGCCCCGGCTCGAGGAACTGGGCCTCATGAACATTGCCGGGTTTGAGACCGATACCATGCGCCTCAGCCCCACAGCTACCTGGTCAAAAGCCGCCCTGACTCACCAGGGGGCGGACACCTTCTGGGGCCACCAGGAGATCATGGGCACGCGCCCCCGCAAGCCGGTGGAGGAACCCTTCGCCGTCCGGCTGGAGTCCACCAAGGCCGCTCTGGAGCAGGCCGGTTTCCGCGTAGAGGTCCACACCGCTCCCCAAGGCGGGCGGCTCCTGGTGGTCAACAGTGCCGTCACCGTGGCCGACAACATCGAGTGCGACCCCGGTCAGGCAGTGAATGTCACCGCCGCCATCGACGACATTGCTTTTGAGGACGTGCTAAAGATCGGCCGCATCGTCAGGGGACAGGTTTTTGTCTCCCGGGTAATCGCCTTCGGCGGGCGGGGGGTGCACCTGCCCAGGATGCTCGCCGCCATTGAGGAGAACCCCGCCGCCAGTCTCATCGGCGTTAATGCCCCCGCCTCCGGCGTCTATAATGACGATTACCACTGCGTCCACATGGGGTACGGTGTGGACGCGGCCACCCAGGTGGCCACCATCCTGCCCAGCCACGGCGTCCCCGTCTTCCTGGTGGGCAAGGTGGCCGACATCGTGGAGAATCCCCAGCCATCGCACAGCTATTCCATCGTCCCCACTCCAGAGGTTATGGCCAAAACGCTGGAGCTCATAGTGCACGACCCAAATTCCTTCATTTGCACCAACGTGCAGGAGACCGATCTCTGCGGTCACCGGGAGAACGTGGCCGAGTATGTCCGTATCCTCAAGGAGGCCGACGCGGGGCTGATCCCCATTTTGGACGCCATGTCCCCGGACGACATTCTGGTGGTCATGGCCGATCACGGGAACGACCCCACTATCGGCCACCCCCACCACACCAGGGAGTACGTCCCTCTTATGGTACGCGGCGGCAGTCTCCGCCCCGGCCCCTTTCCCCTGCGCGCCACCCTGTCCGATGTGGGGGCCACCGTGGCCGACTACTTTGGTGCTCCCGCCCCCGAGAACGGGACCAGCTTTCTCCCTGACCTCTTACGATAAGGAGTCCCCCCCATGGATGCTTTAGACCTGCGCCTCCAGATCCTCAACCAGTCCGGCCTTCTTTCCGACAGCCACGTCCACACAGCCACCGCCCTGCGGCAGCTCTTCCTTCGGCGGTACGGCATCGAGCTGACGGAGGAGAATTCCTCCGCCTTTTTTACCCACTTCTGCATGGCGCTCCACCGTCTGGAGAGCGGGGAGTCGATCGAGCCGGTCAGCGCCCTCATCTATGAAGAGATCCAGGACCAGTATGACTACGAGAACGCCGATCTCATTGCCGAGGAGCTGGACCGCTGCATTGTCGCTCTCCCCGACTGGGAGCGGGGCTATGTTCTCATGCACCTGATCGTCCTCCTGGGCAACATCCGCCGTGCCTACGATGAGGAGATCCTGAACGGCCGGTAAACGCCCCTGAAAATCAAAGCGGCCCGCACCGGCTAAACCGGCGCGGGCCGCTTTCTTTTCCTTCATATCCCCGGAATACTTCGCATATACATCCACCAGTGGAAACAAAATGCGGGGAGTGTTGTCTTTGAAGGGGAACATCGAGGAGCGCGCCTGTCAGCTGGCGCTTTACATCATAGAGAACAAAGCGACGGTGCGCGCGGCCGCCCAGAAGTTCGGCATCTCCAAATCCACCGTACATAAGGACCTGTCGGAGCGCCTACCCGCCTTCAATAAGCCCCTCTTTCTCCAGGTCAAGGGCGTGCTTGACGAGAACAAGGCAGAACGGCATATTCGCGGCGGCATCGCCACGAGAAAAAAATACAAGGGCAACTAAAAAACAGTGGGCGGACCATACATGGACCGCCCACTGTTTTTATCTTATCGTCTTCCGCAATAGCCTAGCCATCGACGGGCCGTCGATCCTAGTATCGGTAAAATGCTCCAAAGCGAAGATGGCCTGCCAGAGGAGCATCCCCAACCCATTCACCGTATGGTGCCCCAGTCGCCGCGCGGCGCGCAGCAGCTCAGTCTCCGCAGGGAAATAGATAAGATCGCAAACCGCGGCCCGGCTGGGCAGCGCCTCCAAAAAGGAGAGGTCCTCAAACCGTCCCCCCGTCTCCTCCATACCCAGGCTGGAGCAGTTGACCAGCAGCTCGCTCTCCTCTGCCAGTCGCGTGAGGGTGCCGGCAGAGAAATCGGCGGGGGCCAGCACCGCCGGATCTTGTTTGCATAATTCCTCCGCTTTAGAGACGGTGCGGTTGCACACTGTCACCCGTCCGGCTCCCTGCTGGGCCAGTTTCAGAGCCACGGCCTTGGCCGCTCCCCCCGCCCCTAATAGCAGTATATTCTTTCCGGCAACGGATATCCCCTCGTCGGCTAGAGCGGCAAAAAAGCCCCGCCCGTCCGTGTTGTGTCCATATAATTTTCCATCTCTCATACATACCGTATTTACTGAGCCGTACATCCCGGCGTCCTCGTCCAGCTCGTCCATGAGAGGGACAAGCGCCTCCTTGTGAGGCATGGTGGCGTTAAACCCGGCATACCCCTCGGCCCTCGCCCGCTCCACCCAAGACTCCGTCTCCCCCCGTTTCACCTGCTGGTGTAGGTAGACATAATCAAGCCCCAGCTCTTTTAGCATAGCAGTGTGGATAAGGGGGGACTTGGAATGAGCCACCGGGTCGCCGATGACACATAGCTTTTTCATGCCTTTCCCTCCAGCAGGAGGTCCATAGCCATGGTGTACCCTTCAAATCCCTGCCCCGAGATCTGCCCCACGCAGGCCGGGGCGGTGACCGATATTCTGCGAAACTCTTCCCGGCTGTGGATATCCGAAATGTGTACCTCCACGGCGGGAACGGCGATGGCCTTCAATGCATCGTGGATGGCGTAGCTATAGTGAGTGTAGGCCCCGGGATTGATGATGATGCCGTCATACGCCCCTTGGGCGGCCTGGATGGTATCGATGATGGCCCCCTCATGATTACTCTGCCAGCAGACTGCCGTGGAACCGTGGGCGACGGCATACTCCTCCGCCATGCGGCACAGGGCGGCGTAGTCCTGCCGCCCGTAAATATCCGGCTCCCGCTGACCCAGCAGGTTCAGATTGGGTCCGTTAATAACCAGAAATTTCATAGTAAGCCCTCCCGCTCCATGGTCTCCATCAGCCGCTCCAAGCTCTCCTCCGGCGTCTTCCCAGCCGGGATAATATACGAAGCGTATTCTCTGTAGAGCTTTATGCGCTGTGTATACAGTTCGAATGCACGGTTTTTATCCCCCGCCAGCAGAGGCCGGCCCCCGTGATTCTCCTCGGCGATGTCTGCCGGGTCCCGGTCCAGAAAGAAGACCACCCCTGTCTCCGCCAGGGCCGCCATATTTTCCGGGCGTAGGATCACCCCGCCCCCCGTGGCGATAACTGCGTATTCCTCCCCCGCCGCGTCGCGCACCGCCGCGCTCTCCGCTTCCCGGAAACAGCCCTCGCCCCGGCCTGCGAAGATGGCAGGAATAGTCTCCCCCTCCCGCTCCTCGATAATGGCGTCGGTCTCAATGAGCCGCCGTCCGGTGCGCCCGGCAAGTATGGCCCCCACGGTGGACTTGCCCGAGCCGGGCATCCCGATCAGTACAATGTTCACGGCGTGTACCCCTTATAGTTGCCCAGCACCCGCACGTCGGCGGCAAGCTGGCTCAGTTCGTGAAGCACCCCGTCCATACCCGGCGCCTCCAGGTCCCCTGTGAAATCCAGGAAGAAGAGGTATTCCCAGCTCTTCCCCTGCACAGGGCGGGACTCTATTTTCATCAGGTTCAGCCCGTGAACGGCAAAGATGGTCAGTATCTCGTGGAGGCTGCCGCTCTGGTGGGGTAAAGTGAAGAGTGCGCTGATCTTGTTTCGCTCCGTGGGCCGCTCCGGCACGGGGGACACCACTACAAACCGGGTGTAGTTCTCCGCGTTGTGGTTGACCCCCTCTGCCAAAATGTTCAGACCATAGAGCTGGGCCGCCCGGCGGGAGCATATGGCGGCGGCGGTACGGTCACCCCCTGCCGCCACCTCTTTGGCGCTCCCGGCGGTGTCTAAAGTGGGGATGCGCTGCCAGGAGCGGTGGGCGTCCAAAAATTTCTCGCTCTGCATTAAGCCCTGCTCGTGGGAGTAGACCGTCTTGATGTCCTCCAGCCCAACCCCCGGCATGGCCATGAGGCAGTGCTCCACCTTCACCTGCCACTCGCCCACAATGTTGTAAGCGTACTGGGCCAGCAGGTCATATACCTGGCGGATTGACCCGGTGGAGCTATTTTCGATGGGGAGCACCGCATAGTCCGCCTCGCCGCTCTGGAGAGCCAGGAACACATCCCCAAACCAGGGCAATCCCTTGCTGTCCACCTGGGGGCCGAAGTATCCCGCGCAGGCCTCCTCGCTGTATGCCCCAGGCTCCCCCTGGTAGACCACCCTGGGATTTATTACCGCGGGACGGATGTTTCGCCGGTTCGCCATATAGGCGGCGTAGGCGCCGTTCTCCTCTCCCTCCCGCACCAGAGTGCGCTGCTGCCGGCGGGAAATAGCCATGATGGTCTCGTACAGGGCCACCACGTCGGCTTTGAGTGTGCCGTCCGCCACCAACGCGGCCTTGGCGGAGAGCACCTCCCGCTCCCGTTGGGCGTCCAGCACGGGGAGACCTTGGGCCAGCTTATACTCCCCCACCTTATGAGTAATGTCCATTCGCTCCTCAAAGAGCGCCACAAGTCGCCTGTCCACCGCATCGATCTCTCTGCGGTAGTCTTCCAATCCGGACATTGCAGTCCCTCCCTTAAATCCCAAGCACCTCGCAGGCCGCCAGCGCCGCCGCCGCCTCAATAACGGGCAGCGCCCGCTGGACGATACAGGGGTCGTGCCGCCCCTTGATGGACAGTTTCGCGTCGGTCATGGTCTCCAGATCTACCGTATCCTGCTCCCTGGCAATGGAGGGCGTGGCCCTGAGTGCCACCTCAAACTCCACGGGCATTCCGTTGGTGATGCCGCCGTTTACCCCGCCCGAGTGGTTGGTACGGGTCTTAACGGCCACACCGTCCATATAAAACGCATCGTTGGCAGCACTGCCCCGCATGGCCGCAAAGTTATACCCCGCACCAAAGGCCACCGCCTTCACGGCGGGAACGGCAAAGAGTTGCTGGGAGAAGATGCCCTCCACATTACAGCCGTAGTCGGGGCTCCCCAGCCCGGCTGGCAGGCCGGTAACGGCACAGCGGATGCACCCACCCACGCTGTCCCCCTCCCGCCGCGCGTCCAGGATCTCGGACTCAATCTCGGCCTCCGTGGGGTTCTCTACTCCTGCGATGTTGGAAATAAAGGACGAAATTTCCACCCGCTGCTCCCGAAGGATGAGTTTCGCCACCGCCCCGGCAAAGACCAGGGGGGCCGTGAGCCGCCCGGAGAAGTGTCCGCCGCCCCGGTAGTCGTTGTGCCCCTCGTAACGCACCCGGCCAGCGTAGTCCGCGTGGCCCGGCCGGGGATGGACCTTCAGGTCGGAGTAGTCCTCGGAGCGAGTGTCGGTGTTCTCAATCACAACGCAGAGAGGGGCTCCGGTGGTCCTCCCCTCGAAAACGCCGGAGAGGATCTTGGGCTCGTCCGGTTCTTTCCGGGCCGTGGTCAGAATACCCTGCCCCGGCGCGCGCCGGGCCATCTCTCCCCGGATAAACTCCATGTCCACTAGGATTCCCGCGGGCACACCCTCCAGTACCACGCCGATACCCACCCCGTGGGACTCACCGAAAATATGATGTTTCACCATAATCACTCCTTACTGTTTACAACGTATCATTCGTTACCCTATTGCGGTAAATATCCCGCCCAACACGGCGTAATCCTCCCAAAAATTCGGGTAGGATTTCCGCACCGAATCCGCGCCCCGCAGTTTCACCGGTCCGTCGGCCCGGGTGGCGGCAATGGCGGCCATCATGGCAATGCGGTGGTCATTGTGGCTATCCACCTCGCCCCCCCGGAGAGTGGGGACGCCCCGGATGGTCAGGCTGTCGGCCCCCTCCTCAATTTTTCCGCCCAGCCTGGTAAGCTCGCTGGCAATGGCAGAGAGCCGGTCGCTCTCCTTGATGCGCAGGCGGGCGGCGTTGACAAGTCTCGTTACCTGCCCGTCCCGCAGGGCGCACCAGGCGGCGATTGGGGGCGCCAGATCGGGGGAGCCGGACAGGTCCAGCTCCACCTCGCCGGGCCTGCTCAGTTCCGCTGCCCAAGCCTCTAAAACCCGGTCCCCCTGGGCGGAATTAAGATTCATGCCGATGGTCTCCACCGCGTTTCCGATGCCCTTGGCAGCGTACCAGAATCCTGCCTGGGACCAGTCGGGTTCCACAGCGCAGTCCTGGGGCTTGTAGATCTGCCCGCCGGGAATATGGAAAACCCGTTCCCCGTCGTACTCTACCACCACGCCAAACCGTGCCAGGGCGTCCAGCGTCATGTCCACATACCCCGCCGACTCCAGCGGCGTGGTCAGCCGGATCTCGGAGGGGCCGGGAAGCAGGGGCAGGGCGTAGAGGAGACCGGTAACGAACTGGCTGGACACATTTCCCGCAAGGGCGTACACCCCTGGCGTCAGCGCCCCCCGGACGGTGAGTGCGCCGTCCCCCTGCTCGTAAAAAATGTCCTTCTCCCGAAAAATCTCATAATAGGGCTCCTGGGGCCGCTCCATCAGCCGCCCCCGGCCCGTGAACACCCCGCCGCCTCTCAGCGCCAGAGCCATGGGAATGAGGAACCGCAGGGTGGAGCCGGACTCACCGCATGGCAGCGCAGGCAGCCCCTCGCCAGGGGACTTCAGCGCCGCCATACAGGCCCTGGTGGCGGCAATGTCCTGGCTTTCCGCCACGTTGGACACCCGCCCCTCTCCCCCGGCCAGGCAGGCCGCTATGAGCAGCCGGTGGGCTTGGGATTTGGACGGCGGGGGGGTGATTACGCCGGATAGCCGCGTTGGCGTGATGATGATATCCATAAAGTCCTCCAAACAATCTGTGGAAGCTGTCAGAAAAGTTGACTGACGGGGGCATGCGGTCTTTCCGTACCAAGAAAAACGTGGTGCGCCCGCTGCGCAGGCGTGCTCCCCCATGGGGGAAAATCGGATATGACCCTAATGCATCTCCCGGCTTCTTGCAGGGTCGCCCTCTCACTCCCCCAGCATCCCCAGCACCTTATCTTTTCCGATCTTATACAGCACCGCCCGGCCCAGCTCGATAAGCAAAACCAGCGTAATCTCGTCCCCCGCGCACTTCTTGTCGAGGCCCACGGCGGCGGCGTAGTGCGCCTCGTCGCAGGGGATGGCCACCGGCAGGCCCAGAGCCCCCAGCAGCACGGCCACCCTGTCGGATAGGCCGCTCGGCGTCACCCCCAGATCAGCTCCTAGCTCCAGGGCCTTCACCATCCCGGCGGCCACCGCTTGCCCGTGGGTGTAGGTCTCGTAGCCTCCCGCCAGCTCGTAGGCATGACCCAGAGTGTGCCCGAAGTTGAGAAGCATCCGCTCTCCTATGTCCCGCTCGTCCTGAATAACTACACTCCGTTTAATGTCACAGCAAGTGTACAAAACGTGCTCGATATTCTCCATCAACTGACCCCGACTGGGCCGTTGCTCCAGATAAGAGTAAAACGCCAAATCCTTGATACAGCCGCACTTCACCACCTCGGCCATACCGTCGGCAAAGGTAGCGTCGTCCAGGGTGCCCAGCACAGCGGGGTCCATCAGCACCAGCTTGGGCTGCCAGAAGGCCCCGGCAAGGTTCTTCCCTGCCTTCAGGTCCACGGCCACCTTGCCCCCCACGGAGGAGTCCACCTGTGAGAGCAAGGTGGTGGGAATCTGCACGAAGTCCAATCCCCGCAGAATGGTGGCGGCGGCAAAGCCCGCCAGATCCCCCACCACGCCGCCGCCCAGGGCCACCACCGCGTCGGCGCGGGTGAGCCCCAGGTTCATGAACGCGTCATACAGCTTTTCCAGCATAGGGACCGACTTGCTCTTCTCCCCGGCGGGGACCGTGACCAACTCAGCCGCAAAGCCCGCACCCTGGAGCGAGGTCAAGACCCGCTCCCCGTACAGGGGTCCGACGGTGGAATCGGTCACCACGGCAAGGCGATTGGCGTGGGGTAGGACTGCCTTGCAAAGATCCCCTGCCCGACTCAGTAGTCCCCGCTCGATCAAAATATCATACTCCCTGCCCGGCAAGTTCACAGTCAAAGTTCTCATCACACATAATCCTCCCTCAAAATGGCGTACCACTTGGCGTCGCACAGCCCCCGATTGTTCCTGTCCGATTGGCGCAGGACTCCCTCATAGGTAAGGCCGCATTTTTGCATAACCTTGCCGGAATTTGGGTTGCGCGGGTCGTGGCGGGTCTCGATGCGGTTGACCCCTACCTCTTCGAAGAAGAAATGAATGACCTCTGCAAAGGCCTCGGACATGATGCCCATGTGCCACCAGTCCCGGCCCAGGCAGTAGCCGATATGGACCATCTCGATTTCGTTTTTGTGGTCCACCACGCTTATGTTGCCGATGACCTGCCCCAGCTCCTTGAGCACGATGCCCCAGTTATAGGTCTCAGGCTCTTCGTAGTCGATAGACTGGATGTACCCCAGGGAGACAGCCTCGTCCCCATGGGGCGACCAGGTGAGGTGCTTAGTCACCTCACTGCCACCTGCCCAATTGCGCAGCATATTGGGCGCGTCGGCGGCGGTAAAGGGGCGCAGGATAAGCCGCCCGGTCTCCAGCGGTTTCGTTCCGAGATGGCGCATATCGTGCCCCTCCTCAAAAATTTTCCTGTGGTTATTTTACCAATTTTCTCCCCATCAGGTCAACCAGCACCCCCATCTTACGCATAAGGATGTCAAACTGAGCCGGCGTCAGGGACTGCTGCCCATCGCTCTTGGCGTGGGGCGGATCGTTGTGGACCTCGATGATGAGGCCGTCGGCCCCGGCGGCAATGGCCGCCATGGCCAAGGGCTCCACCATCCAGCTCATCCCCGCCGCGTGGGAGGGGTCCACGATGATGGGCAGATGGCTCATCTTCCGCACCGCCGGAATGGCGGACACGTCCAAAGTGTTGCGGGTGTAAGTCTCAAAGGTGCGGATGCCCCGCTCGCAGAGAATGACGTTCTCGTTCCCCTCGCTCATGATGTACTCGGCGGACATAATCCACTCCTCATAACTGTTGGCGAGGCCGCGCTTTAAGAGGACGGGCTTTGTCATCTTGCCCACCTCCTTTAGGAGGTCGAAGTTCTGCATGTTCCGGGCGCCGATCTGCACCAGGTCCACTTTCTCCTCAAAGACCTCCACGTACTTGGGGGCCATGATCTCGCTGACGATGGGCAGGCCGGTCGCCGCCCTGGCCTCCACAAGGAGGTCAAGACCGGGCGTGCCCATGCCCTGAAAGGAGTAGGGGGAGGTTCGGGGCTTGAACGCCCCGCCCCGCAGCATGGACGCGCCCGACTTCTGCACATCCCGGGCGATCGAGGTAATCTGCTCCTCGCTCTCCACCGAGCAGGGCCCCGCAATGACGCCGAAGTTCCCCCCGCCAATGACGGCGTTGTTCACCCGGACAATGCTGTCCTCCGGGTGGAACTTGCGGTTTGCCTTTTTGTACGGCTCCTGCACCCGCATGACCCGCTCCACCTGGGGCTCTATGCTGATCTTGTCGATATCCAGTGCCGTGGTGTCCCCTACCAGCCCCAGAATGGAACAGCCGATTCCGTTAGTGATGCCCACCTGAAGGCCCTGTTCCTCAAATTTCGCCGCCAGCGCGTCAATGTCCTCTTTTCGCGTGCCAGGCTTCATAATTACTACCATAGTAAAAATCGTCCTTTCTTCTCTGAGCAAAAATAAAGAGAGCCTGTTGATGAAATCAACAGGCTCTCCGCATGAAATACGAAGATGCACGCAGGCCATCCTATGGCCCGCCCATTCATTCCATCCCTCTATTTACCCAACGCAAAATAGCTGGCACCCGTAAATCGAGCCCAGCCAAGGGTATAATAGAAGGATGCAGTTGTGAGGGCGGAACGGTTCATGGGACGGCCTCACTTCTCTGGAATTTGATTTATTGTACACTGCTTTCCCGATAAATGCAAGGTCTTATTTTGAACCATACGAAAAATCACTAAAGTTCCCCAGTCGCCAGCCCTGCGTCAAGCGGCGTATCCCAATCGTTTGGGCCAAAGTCCCAAAACTTTGATGCCGCGCCGGACTCACCCCGCCCAAGCAGATAAAAGGCCCTAAGGAATCCAAAAAATAAGAGAGGCAGTCTAAAGACTGCCTCTCTTATTTTTTGGAGCGGGTGACGAGGCTCGAACTCGCTACCTCCACCTTGGCAAGGTGGCGCTCTACCAGATGAGCTACACCCGCAGCGACAAAAAGTATTTTACCTAAAAAAACTCCATCTGTCAAGCCGTAATTTCAAGTTTTCTCCCCCAATTTCGCGCTCCCCTACAGGCGCGCGAAAAAATGCGTGCATTTTATCGGGCCATGACTTGTCATGGCCGTCGTATTTCCCTCGCAGGGGACGCGCCGGGCCGTCGCGTTTTACATGGATATGCAAGATCTGAGCTTTTTGTACACCAAAAATATTATATGCTGCGTGTGCGATCCCCTGCCATCAAAGAGTTTTCCTAGGGTAGAACTGTCTCCTCCAAGGCCGCTCCCTCAGGCTCTCCTGCGGGAGCCGCGGGCGCAGTCTCCTCCGGGGGCGGCTGAGCTCCGCAGGCACGGTAGGCCGAGCGATCCCACTGGTAGCCCAGCGCCACCAGGTCCGCGTCCGATAGGCCGAACCCCTCCGCCGCAGTCACGTCCACGTGGCGGTACTCCCCTTCGGACAGGCCTACAATGTTCCAGAAGTGGGGCGCACCCCCCACCGCCCCGGATACCACGTAGCACTCCAGCCCCTCCTGCTCGGCCAGGAGCCGATAGGCCAGAGCCAGGCCCTCGCTGTCCGCCATAGACTCCACCAGGGCGGCATAGGCAGTGTTTCGCCTCTGGGGGCCGTCTTTCTCGCCGGGGGCGAGGTAGGTTACGTCGGTCTTCAGCATCTGGTCCAGCGCCCGGGCGGCGGCCTCCCCATCCAGACCCAGGGCGAAACCATCCAGCTCCTCGGCCCGTTGGGCCAGGGCCAGGGCCTGCTTGCGCAGCGTCTCCTGGTCCTCGGGGTAGGTGAGCAGGATCTCCACGATACGCAGGGCCCCGGTGTACCCCTCGCCGGAGGGGTAAATGTCCACCTCGATCTCGGGCATTCCCAGGGCAAAGAGGGGAGAGGCATAGTAGGCCTCACGAACCAGGGCCTTGATGGCCTCGGCATCCTCGGCAAAGTAGCTGATGCGCAGAACCTTTTCGGCGGAAAAGCTGGAAATGGCCTCCTGAATCTCAGTGCGTACGGCGCTGGTGCCGGTGACCGAGACAATGCTTTTCACCTGCTCGGGAGTGCGGCGGTAGGTAATGTAGATATTGGCCTCATAGTAGGAGACGATGTATGCCTTATCGTGCTTAATGAAGTCCACAGCGTAGGCCCCCAGAGGATCCTGCTGGGCCACCTCGGCGCAGGCATCGGCCAGGTCGGCTTCCACATCCCCCTTTGCGCTGCGGGGAACGTAGTTTGAGAGGTGAACCACGCCGTGCTCCACCCCCGCCTCCACCATGCCGTGGATAGCCTCGCCCAGCTCGGTATAATTCTCCACCCGAAAGACCGAGGGGTCGTTCCCCGAGGTAAGGGCATCCTTATGGGGCTGGATGGAGAGATAGTCGCGCTCCGTCATGGCGGCGCAGCCGGGCAGGGCCAGGACCAAGGCCAGCAGAAGGGCCGCCAGTCTGTACTTTTTCATTGTGGGGCCCTCCTTTTCCTCAGTTTCCCTTACATGCCCAGCGTCTCATCCACCAGCACAACCTCGGCGTGCTCGACGTCGCCGGGCTTTTCCCACAGGACTACGAGGGCACGGCAGATGCGCTCTGGGCTGGCGCAGTCATAGCAGCGGTCCCCCTTGGCGGCACAGGGGGTCTTGCGGCCCAAACGCTGGGCATTCTTGGGGGCGGCGACATTGCGGGCACGCCAGAGTGCAGCGTCGTAGTCGGGGGCAACCTTGTTCATGCCGACGACGAGGTAGAGCTCCTTGTGGCCGTAGAGCGTGGAGCCCACACGGTTTCCGGTGTTGTCGATGTTGATGAGCTCCCCGGTCTCTGCCACGCCGTTGACCGAGCTGATATAGACCTCGGTATCGGCGGCGGCGGCGCGGTCACCCCCCAGCCAGTGCCAGTGGACGGTGTTATGGGCGGGGAGGGATTCACCCAGACCCAGCTCCTGGGCGGTTAAGGAGCCACCGATACCGATGGTGCGGCCGTCCAGCTTAGAGTTTAAGTAGGCCGCGGCCTCAGCGGCGGTGGCAAAATGGGAGGTATGGAACCCGCGTTTTTCTAGGTTCTTGCAAAGCTTTTCAATTTCGGGCATGGAGAGGGCCTCTTTTCTGTTGGTTTTAGGGTAGCCCACAGGGTTGGTTGGGGGTGCGGCGGGGACAAGCCCCGCCCCAGGGGGGGCGGCGGAAAATACCTCAGTCAGGTTCATTGGCAGCTCCCTCTTCAGAGGGCGCAGAGAACGGAGGTCAAATATCGTTCTGCTTATACTCCCGGAAACCGTCGCCCAGAACTTCGTGGGCCTCGCAAACGATGATAAACGCCTGGGGATCCAGTTCCTTGACAATTCGCTTGATCTCCACGATCTGGCGCTGCTTGAAGGCGCACATGAGGACCTTTTTGGCGGCACCCGAGTAGGCTCCCTCTCCGTGGAGGAGGGTGACGCCTCGGTCCAGGTCCTTGACAATGCTGTCTGCAATCTCACGGTAATTATCGCTGATGATATAGGCCACCTTGGCGTTATCAAGTCCGTAGAGCACGCCGTCCATGACGATGGTGGAGATATAGAGGGCCACCAGGCCGTAGAGAGCGCTGTAGAGGCTCTTGAACGCGATGGCGGCGGCCACAATGGCGACAAGGTCTATACCCAGGAGAAGCTTTCCCATGGGGAGCCAGGCGATCTTCAGTTTCAAAAGCCGGGCGATGAGGTCGGTGCCTCCGGTGGTTGCCCCCCGGAGGAAGACGAGGCCCAGAGAGAAGCCCAGCAGCACGCCGCCGAAGATACAGCCCAGGAGGGGCTGGTCCATGGGGTGGAAAACGTAGACACTGTCCAGGAGGTCGATGAAGAGCGAGGAGGTAGCCATGGCGTAGAGGGAGGAGACCAGCAGCCGCCCGCCCAGGAGCTTCCACCCCAGGAGAAAGAGGGGGATATTCATTAAAATGACCACGGTGCCGATGGGTGCCCAGGGAAGGAAATGGTTAATGATCTGTCCAACGCCGGTGAGACCACCGAAGGCGATGGCGTTGGGCTTATAGCACCAGTTAAAGCCGAACGCATAGATGACGGAGGCGAGGGTGAGCAGGAAGTAGGTCCAGACGGCGTCCATGACCTTTGACTTAAACTTCATACGGCGTCCTTCTTACAATAACGTCAGCTGCTCCTGGCCCCGGTCCTCCTCCTTGAGGAGGGCACCGGCGATGGGCAGGCTGCGGGCCCGGTAGCGGGCCGCGTTGACTATCTTCGTCTGCTCCAGCGGCTCCACCCGCTCGACCTTGTACCGGGGCTTAAGGGTCATGATATTGACGCCCTGAGTACTGCGGGTGCTCTTTGGAGCGAGGCTTGCGGTGTGGAAGACCACGCAGCGGCCCTCGGTGGAGGTAACGGCCAGCTCCAGGTCCTCGGCGAGGAGGACGGCGGCCGCCAAGGGGGACTTGTCTGAGTAAGCCCCGGTAAGCCTTTTGCGCCGCGTCTGGGTCTGGTAGGCAGATAGCTCCACCCGGGCGGCCTTGCCATTTTCAAAGACAAAAAGGACGTGGGCGGTATAGTCCCCGGGGATGCAGACCCAGACCACGCTCTCCCCCTGCTCCATGTCCAGCTTTGTGGGCAGGTAGTCGCCCAGAACGCTGGCCTTGGCATCGTCAAAGTCGGAAAGGCGGGTCTTGTAGCACTGCTGGCGGTCGGTGAAGACCAGCAGCTCGTCCCGGTTGTTGGCCTCCCACTGGAGCCAGGGGCCGTCCCCCTCTTTGTACTTCTGGTCGCTTGCCATACGGAGAGATGCGGCGGTGATCTTCTTAAAGTACCCTTCACGGGAGAGGAACGCGGTAGCGGCGTAGTCGGCCACCTCCTCCACCGCGTCGGGTTCGGAGGCAAGAACGTGCTCGTAGATAATATCCGTCCGGCGGGGGACGGCGTACTTCTTCTTTACGTGCTCCAGCTCGTCAGCAATTATTTTTTTGATTCGCTGGGGCTTATTGACGGTATCCTGGAGGTCGGCGATCTCCTCTTCCAAGGTAGAGGTTTCCTCGATCCGCTTTAAGATATACTCCTTATTGATATTGCGGAGCTTGATGTCGGCCACATAGTCGGCCTGGATCTCGTCGATGCCAAACCCGATCATCAGGTTGGGGACCACCTCGACATCTTCCTCGGTCTCCCGAATGATCTTGATAGCCCGGTCGATGTCAAGAAGGATCTTCTTAAGGCCCTTTAAGAGGTGCAGCTTCTCCTGTTTCTTCTTCATAACGAAGTAGACCCGGCGGCGGACCGAGTCCATACGCCAGGCGGTCCACTCCTCCAGAATCTCCCCAACGCCCATGACCCGAGGCATACCGGCCACCAGGATGTTGAAGTTACAGGAGAAGGAATCCATCAGGGGGGTGGAGCGGTAGAGCCGCTGTATAAGCTTGTCCGGGTCGGTGCCGCGCTTTAAATCAATGGCAAGCTTGAGGCCGGTCAAATCGGTCTCGTCCCGCATGTCGGCGATCTCCTTGACCTTGCCGGTCTTCACCAGCTCGGCCACCTTGTCCATGATGGCCTCCACAGTGGTGGAGTAGGGGATCTCATAGACCTCGATAAGGTTTTCTTCCTTCAAGAAGCGCCACTTGGCCCGGACCTGGAAGGAGCCCCGACCGGTGCGGTAGACGTCGGCGAGCTGCCCCGCGTCGTAGAGGAGCTCGCCGCCGGTGGGGAAGTCGGGGGCCTTGAGTACGTCCAGAAGACTGACCTGGGGATCCTTCATATAGGCAATGGTGGCGTCGCACACCTCAGAGAGGTTAAAGCCGCAAATGTTAGAGGCCATGCCCACGGCGATGCCCATATTTGAGGCCACTAAGACGTTGGGGAAGGTGGTGGGCAAGAGAGCGGGCTCCTGCATGGAGGAGTCGTAATTGTCCACAAAGTCCACGGTGTCTTGGTCTATATCCCGGAAAATCTCAGTGCAGATGGCGTCAAGTTTTGCCTCGGTATAGCGGGAGGCAGCCCAGGCCATGTCCCGGGAGTAGACCTTGCCGAAGTTGCCCTTGGAGTCCACCAAAGGGTGCAGGAGGGCCCCGTAGCCCCTGGAGAGGCGGACCATGGTGTCGTAAATCGCCGCGTCGCCGTGGGGATTAAGTTTCATGGTTGTGCCGACGATGTTGGCGCTCTTGGTTCGGCCGCCGGTGAGGAGACCCATCTTGTACATGGTGTACAG
The DNA here is from genome assembly GCA_900079765.1 of uncultured Eubacteriales bacterium. NCBI lineage: Bacteria > Bacillati > Bacillota > Clostridia > Eubacteriales > uncultured Eubacteriales bacterium. The sequence continues at coordinate 3,333,444 of LT599017.1, forward strand.
GAGCTTGCGGTGGGAGGGCTTGAAACCGTCAATCTCTGGAATGGCGCGGGAGACGATGACGCTCATGGCGTAGGGCATGTAGTTGATCTCCAGCGTCTCTGTGATAGGCTGCTCCAGCACCTCGGGCCGCAGGCCCATGACGTTGGGGTTATTTTTTCGCTTGGCCCCCTCCTCGGGAGGTTTCTTTTTTGCCATTGGTATCAGTCCTTTGTGTGTGGGTTCATGATTACGGGTTCTTTAGGACACATTTTTCGCAGGGGGTCAGGCCGCGGCCCATCGCCTCGGCTAGCGTGGCCTCGTAATAGTGCCCGCCGTTGCAGGAGTCGGAGAAGTGGTACTTCTTCCCGGTGGGGGTGACGTAGATTTCCTGGCCGTTCAACTCGTCGGCTACGGCCACAGTCAGGGTATTCCCGTCCCAGGTGACGGAGCAATTGAGTGCCTCGCTCACGAAACGGGCTGGGACCATCGTGCGGCCCTGGATTCCCTGGGCCGCCACGTCCAAAGTCTTTTCCTCACCGTTGACGATTGCCGTCGTGCTGCCGATTTGAAGAGATATCTGAATATCGCCCCTGGAGGCAGTGACCGTCTGGGTCTCCCCATCCCAATCCAAGGTGGCGTTCAGCGCCTCAAAAATCGCACGTAGGGGGACCAACGTGCGGTTGTCAACCACGACAGGGGGCACATCGGTCTCGATTTTCTTGGTATCGACATACAGGTCGAGAGCCAGCGCGGGGGCGGCGAGGGAGAGGGCCAGGAGCAGGGTGAGTAGAACGCAGAGCAGCTTTTTGATGGCGGGGCACCTCCTGTATTCGTTTGGGAGCGGGGCGGATTGCCTCGCCAGTCTGTGGACTGGCTCACAATGGCGCCGCGGCGGAGCGGAGAAATTAGTGCTCGACGACATTGGCGCCGGAGGGCGGAACGGTGGCGGGGCCCTGAATGGTGGCAGAGGTGGAGCCAGTCAGCTCCAGCGTAAGCTTAAAGGTATTTTTGGTGTGGATCTCCACGGTCATCTTCTGGCTCTTGGGAGCGAGGGTGAAGTCCGCAGTAATGCGGGTGACCGCGTCGCTGTAGTAGTCGTCGGGCTGGTAGGCGAAGGAGCCGGTGACCGTGCCGTCGCTCTTTACGGTGAGTGTCAGGTCCAGTATTTTGGGCAGGTCGTAGTAGTAGCTATCGTCCTCTTCGTTGTCCATGCTCATGAGCGCCGTGTACTCCTCCAGGCCAAAGGAAGTGGTCCAGTTCTGGCCGGTCTTGGTGAACACGCCGTCTCCAAAAACCTGGGCGAATCGGGCGGCATGCTGGAGAATCTGGTCGTAGATCTGGGCGGGGTGATCGGCCTGATCCAGGGCGCAGATGAGAGAACCTACGGTAAGGCCCTCCAGCTTTGGGGCGGAGTCCTCCAAACCGGACAGGGAGATGGCATACCAGCTGCCGGCGGGCGGAAGCTTGTCCTCATAGGAATACGCGGCAGAGGCCCAATCCAGGAGGTCGCCCTTAAGATATAACATCTCCTCCTCATTGTCGACCCGCAGCTCAAAGCTGCCCTTGAGGAGTGCGAATAGGGTGTCCAGCTCCTCCATGTCCTCGCCGTCCGTATAATACCCCATCTCACCCATGAGCCCCCGCAGGATGTCGGCGAGGGAGCTCGCGTCGTACCTGCCGGTGACTTGGGCCCCCTGGGCGGAGCGGAGGGTGGAGGAATCAAGGGAAAAGGAGCCGGTCTTGTCGCCGTCCAGGCTGTCGAAGAGGGTGAGGCTCCCCTTGAACTGGAGGGTCTCTTTGGCAGAGCCGGTCTGGGCCTCATTCCACTTTGCGAGGACGCCGTTGAGGATGGTAAAGTCCTCGTCGATCCGAGCGGCCAGGGCGGTGGGGTCCAGGAGGACCACAGTGTTATAGTACCCGTCCCAGTAGACCCGGAGGCCCGCTTTCTCTGCCGCCGAGCGGACAGCGGAGTACCCGTCAAGGGGGGCGGGGACGTCGATACCCAGGGCGGCGGAGAGGGTCTTCGCGTCGGCGTATACAGCACCGTTCTTCGCGTAGGGGGTGCGGTCGGCAGGGAAAGAGAGGTAAGTATCGTTCAGGAGGACACCCAACTCGCCGGGAACGCCGCCGTGGGCGGTGATGAAGTCGGTGCGCCGGAGGGCTTGCTCCTGCTCATAGGCATATGCCCGGTTCCATTCTTCAAATAGCTCCAGGTAGGCCTCCTCCATGCAGGTAAGCCAGAGGTTGTTCTCCAGATATTCGTCTGCGCTGTCATAGTAATAATTTTCTGCGAGCCAGTCGCCCAGCTCAGCCAGGAAGAGAGCGGTGCGCTCCGGCTCCTTGGCCTGGAGAGCAGCCCACTCCGCCTTGTAGTCCTCGATCACTATCATATCGATGACGTAGGAATCCAGCATATTGGACTCAAAAGCTGCCTGGTCGGCCAGGCCGTATATCTCCATGTACTCCTCTTTGCTCGAATACCAGGGGTATTCCTCCAAGAAATAGGCCTCGGCATCGAAGACGGCCAATTCGGCGGCGTGGGCGGCTTTATAGTCCTCTTTCCTCGTTTCCCAGTCGCGGTAGTCGGCCACCGATTCGGCGTACTCCTCCTCAGTCCAGTAGGTGAGCATGTCTTCGTAAGATTCATACCCCCACTGCTGCCAGAGGGGCTCTTCCTGGGCCAGGGCGGGGGCGGTGAGGGCGCAGACAAGTGCCAGAGTTAGGATTGCGGATAGCAGCTTTTTCATCTCAGGGTCCCTCCTACTGTCTTTATTCAGTTTTGAGTCGGGTTGGTGTGGCTGTGATGGTGCGTGGGTTACGAAATATCGGCAAGCTCCAGATACTTGTAGCCGTTTTCGGTGATGTGGTCCTTACGGCCCTGGAGGTTGTCGCCCAGGAGGAGGTCGAAGACCTCCCCGGTACGGATGATGTCCTCGGGCATGACCTTGATGAGGCGGCGGGTCTCGGGGTTCATGGTGGTGAGCCACATCATGTCGGGCTCGTTCTCACCCAGGCCCTTCGAGCGCTGGACGCTGGCTTTCTTGTCCCCGAGCTGGGCGACAATGTCGTTCTTTTCCTTGTCGGAGTAAGCAAACCAGGTCTTCTCCTTATAATTGATCTCATATAGGGGGGATTCTGCGATGTAGACGTACCCGCGCTGGATGAGGGTGGGCACCAGGCGGTAGAGCATGGTCAAAATCAGGGTGCGGATCTGAAATCCGTCCACATCGGCATCGGTGCAGATGACAATCTTATTCCAGCGCAAGGCCATGAGGTCGAAACCCGCCAGGTCCTTATTGTGCTTGTCATTGACCTCGCAGCCGCAGCCCAAGACTTTTAAAAGGTCGGTGATGATCTCGCTCTTGAAAATCTTGCCGTAATCGGCCTTGAGGCAGTTCAAAATCTTGCCGCGGACAGGCATGATGCCCTGGAACTCCGCATCCCGGCTCAGCTTGACGGCACCCATAGCGGAGTCGCCCTCCACGATGTAAAGCTCGCGGCGCTCGGTGTCTCTGGTGCGGCAGTCTACGAATTTCTGCACGCGGTTGGAGATATCCACGTTGCCGGAGAGCTTTTTCTTAATATTGAGCCGGGCCTTCTCAGCGCTCTCACGGCTGCGCTTATTGATGAGGACTTGCTCGGCAATCTTCTGGGCGTCGAAGGGGTTTTCGATGAAGTAGACCTCAAGCTGGGATCGGAGAAAGTCGGTCATGGCCTCCTGGACGAATTTGTTGGTGATGGACTTTTTGGTCTGGTTTTCGTAGCTGGTCTGGGTGGAGAAGTTGTTGCTAACCAACACGATGCAGTCCTGCACGTCGTTCCAGGTAATCTTGCTCTCGGCCTTCTGGTACTTGCTCTGCTGCTTTAAAAACGCGTCGATGCCGTTGACGAAGGCGGACTTGACGGCCTTCTCGGGGCTGCCGCCGTGCTCCAGCCAAGAGGAGTTGTGGTAGTGCTCAATGACCTGCACGGTATTGCTAAAGCAGAAGGAGACCGACAATTTCACCTTGTACTCGGGTTTATCCTCCCGGTCCCGTCCCCGGCGCTCGCTCTGCCAGAAGACGGGGGAAGTGAGGCTGTTCTCCCCCGCGAGCTCGGTGACGTAGTCTACGATGCCATTTTCGTACTTAAACTCGGTGGTCTCGAATTTGCCGTTTACCTGGTTGCGGAAACGGAAGGTAATGCCGGCGTTGACCACGGCCTGGCGCTTGATGACGTCCAGGTAGTACTCCACGGGGATATTGATGTCAGTGAACACGTCCAGGTCAGGCTTCCAGCGGAAAAGGGAGCCGGTCTTCTTCCGGTCGGTGGGCTCCTTCCCCAGGCCGCCGATGTTCTCGCCCCGCTCGAAATGGAGCGTGTACTTAAATCCGTCCCGATGGATGACGGCGTCGAAGAACCGGGACGCGTATTGTGTGGCACAGGAACCCAGACCATTCAATCCCAGGGAGTACTCGTAGTTGTCGCCGTCGCCATTGTCATACTTGCCGCCGGCGTACAGCTCGCAGAAGACCAGCTCCCAGTTGAACTTCTGTTCCTTCTCATTCCAGTCCACAGGACAGCCTCGGCCGAAGTCTTCCACTTCGATGCTCTGGTCCGCGTAGCGGGTGACGGTGATGACATCACCGTGGCCCTCACGCGCTTCGTCGATGGCGTTGGACAGGATCTCAAAAACGGCATGCTCACAGCCCTCCAGCCCGTCGGAACCGAAGATAACGCCGGGGCGCTTACGCACCCGGTCGGCCCCCTTCAGGGCGGAGATAGACTCGTTGCCGTAGGTCTTGTTGCTCTTAGCCATTGGGCTCCCCTCGCAGTACATATATTCTATCGGTTTATTCTATCTCATTTCATGCCATGGTGTCAAGAAATGGTACGGAAACAAGAGGCCCGCCCACTCCTTGCGGAGTGAGCGGGTCCTAGCCGATCCATGCGCCTTGAAAATAACCATTTCCTTGCGCGGTCGGGCTGTTGGACAGCCACGCAAAAATTATGCGTTGGGGGGCTGGTTTCCCATATGGGGAACCGTTCCCAATGCGCTCCTCTCGCCTTCCGCCTGAGGGCAAACCTCAGGTCAGCCCGAGATTGCCCGGCACCGGCTTAAAAGGAGGTGCGCTTGACTTGTCCGAGCATAGTATGCGCATACCCTTTTTTCTTACACCTGGGAAAGAACGGTATATTTGCGGGAATATTTGTCCAGAATGAAAATACACTGAGATGAGGGAAAGGAGACGGTAGTATGGCAGAGCCCGCCAGGGCTTTTACCTTTCGAAAAAAGCGCCCCACGCCCGAAGAGGAGGAAAAGCAGGCCCTCATGGAGGGTCTGACGCGGACGCGGACGCTCATCTCTCAGGCGTATTCCTGTTTTAACAGCACTCATGACCCAGACCTTATTGAGTCCTACGTCTTTGAGATCAATGCCCTGCAGGCCCGGTACTCCTACCTGCTGCGCCGAGTGAAGGAGCTGGACGGGGCGGAGCGCAGATAAAAAATTGCCAAGGCCCTGGCTAAAAAACACGTTGGAGGCGAAGGGCTTTGGAGGGGTTTTTGAATATTCTGCCCTGGCTTGCCGGGGGGCTGATTCTGGTGGTCCTGCTGGCTCTTTTGCGGCGGCCTCTGCGGGGGCTCGCCCGGGTGCTGGCCCGAACGGGAGCGGGGCTGGCAGTGCTCTATGCTCTTAGCTACGTAGGGGGCTTTATCGGCGTGAGTCTGGGGGTCAACTTAGCCAACGCCCTGGTAATGGGCGTGCTGGGCGCGCCTGGGCTGGGGCTGCTGCTGATGGTACATTGGGTGCTGAGATAGGGGCGGCGCGTGAAAATAAGGCTTGACAACAGCGGCTCGTCCAGGTATAATAGCCCTTGCGCTATGGACGATTAGCTCAGCTGGTAGAGCATCCGCTTGACGTGCGGGAGGTCACAGGTTCAAGTCCTGTATCGTCCACCATAAAATAACAGAGGAAATTCACGCCTATATAGGCTGTTGAATTCCCTCTGTTTTTTATTTTTATAGAAATGTTGTATAATTGATGCCACCAGTCCGCTTAACACGATCAAGCACTGTTGTGCTTAATGAGTAAGCATCGTTTCTATATTGTCATCCGTAAAAACATATCATGGATAAAGAAAACGTTCCATCAACCTATAACTCCATAAAAGCTCCATTCTACAAAGAGTAGCCATAGACCACGCCATCCTGCCAGCAAACGCCTTCAACGGACCACCGTTGGGGGCGCTTTTTATTGCGCTTTTTAGCTCCAAAAAATAAACATATCACAATTGGGGCATATTTTCATCTAACCTAAATTCTAAAATTCAGGGTAGTATATGTGATTTCCGGGAACCTTGGCAGCGCAAATAGCAGGATATTAGGCTCTAAAAGATTATCACCGTATACTTATATTCCAATAGGAAAAACTAAAATATGGAGGTGTTACTATGGTATCCCGTAAATCGGTTATAACATTTGGTATGGTCGCGATTCCGATTGCGATCTATACTGCGACGCAGGATAATGACATCCATTTTAATCAGCTTCACAAGGAAGACAACAGCCGCATTCGATATAAAAAGACATGCGCGCACTGCGGCAAGGAAATTAAGACGGAAGACATTGTAAAGGGCTTTGAGTACGATGATGATAAATATGTCGTCATCACGGACGACGAGATTGAAAAAATAAAGACGGAAAAAGAAAAATCTATTCAAATTCTTCATTTTGCAAATCTGAACCAGATATCCCCCGTTTACTATGACAAGACTTATCAGGCCGCACCTGAAGCAGGAGGTGAAAAGGCCTTTGAGCTGCTTCGCGCGTCGCTGATGGCCGAGCAAAAGGTTGCTATCGGAAAGACGGTCATGGGTACGAAGGACACATTGATGGCAATCATCCCGCGCGAGGAAGGTATCCTGATTTCCACAATGTTCTATGCCGACGACATCAGGGAGCTTCAAAAGCAGTATACCAAGCCTGAAATATCGGAGGCAGAACTGAATATGGCAAAAATGCTGATCAATTCCATGGATACCCCATTCGATTCCTCACAGTACAAGGATGAATATCAGGTAAAGCTGCGCGAGCTGATCGAGACGAAGGTCTCCGGCAAGGAGATCGTAGCCGCGCAGTCCGAGGGCACCGGAAAGGTGATCGACCTGATGGAGGCGCTGAAGGCCAGCATCGAAAAGGCCAACAAGGATAAGGAAACCGCATAATCTATGACGGAAAAGCTAAGTGCGTACAATCAAAAGAGGAATTTTGATAAGACCCTTGAGCCCGAGGGCGAAACCGCGGGCACGGAAGGGGCTCTAAGGTTCGTTATCCAGCATCATATGGCCCGCAGCGGCCATTACGACTTTCGGCTTGAATGGGAGGGCGTTCTCTTAAGCTGGGCGGTGCCGAAGGGACCGTCCTATGACACGCGGGATAAAAGGCTCGCCGTACAGGTAGAGGACCATCCTCTAGAATACAGAAACTTTGAGGGGAAAATCCCAAAAGGAGAATATGGCGGCGGAACAGTCATGTTGTGGGATGAGGGTACTTGGGAGCCCCTTTCAGACGTGAGGGAAGGACTCAAAGGAGGCTCGCTCAAGTTTATTCTAAAAGGAAGACGGATAAAGGGAAAATGGGCGTTGGTGCGCATGAAAGGGAAGGGTGGTGACGGAGGGGAAAACTGGCTTTTGCTGAAGGAAAAAGACGGGTACGCAAATACCGGCAATGGAATCTCCGAGTTTAACACCAGCATCCGTACGGGGCGCACCATGGTAGAAATTGAAAACGGCGAAGACGAAAAGGTAATCAAAAATCCTTTTGATAGAATCGACGTACAGCTTGCCGAGTTGGTGCATACGGTTCCGAAGGATGAGGGGTGGCTTTACGAGTTAAAATACGACGGATATAGAATCATTGCATTTGTGGAAGGCAACAGCATCCGGCTTATCACCCGCAACAAAAATGACTATACCAATCGGTTCAGGGGAATCGCCGTTTCCCTTCTTGACTGGGCCTCCGGAAGAGCGATGGTGCTGGACGGAGAAATGGTGGTCGCCGACGCATCGGGCAGGACTGATTTTCAGGCTTTGCAAAATCATTTGAAAAATTCAAAGTCTCAAGATCTCACCTATATAATCTTTGACCTCATTGCGTTGGACGGAGTGGACCTCCGGGAGCAGCGTTTGACGCAAAGGAAAGAGATGCTTCAAACTTTAATGAAAGATGCTCCTCAAAACCTCCGCTATAGCCGGCATGTTAGCGGAAACGGAGAAGAATGCTTTAAAGCGGCCCGTGAATTAGGCATGGAAGGAATTGTAGGCAAAAAGGCGGATTCCATATACAGCGGCGCAAGAAATGGCGATTGGGTCAAGTTAAAGTGCAAAAAACGGCAGGAATTTGTCATTGGAGGGTTTACGCTTTCCGATAAAAAAACCAGCGGAGTAAGCTCGCTATTGCTTGGCGTTTATGATGGTGACAAATTGGTCTATGTTGGACGTGCCGGCACGGGCTTTCGTGAACTTGACAGAAAAGAGCTCGAAAAAGGATTTGAGTCCTTAAAGAGAACGACGTCCCCGTTCAAACCCGCGCCGGAATCCAGGACAAATGAAAAAATTACCTGGCTCGAGCCGGAGCTGGCAGCAGAGATTGAATTTGCCGAATGGACAGAAGATGGTCTTTTAAGACAGACGAGTTTCAAGGGCCTGCGAACGGACAAGGACCCCGGAGAGGTAAAAAAGGAGCAAGCCCCTGCGGAGCCCGAGCCGCCATCATCCGAAGATTTGGAGAAACCAATGGAGACAAACAGTATTATAATTGAGGGAATCAAAATTACAAATCCCGACAAGGTAATCTTTGACGATCCGGAAATTACGAAAGGGGATGTAATTCGATATTACGCACAAGTTTCAGCGCGGATGCTGCCCTACGTGAGCCATCGGATTTTGAGCATCGTTCGTTGTCCCAAGGGAGTATCCCAGTCTTGCTTTTTTAAGAAACATCCCGGTTCGAGCGATAAGGGAATCGTCACAATGCCCATTTTTAACAGCGATGGAGAAACAGAGGACTATTTCTATATCGAGGATGTGTCTGGCCTGATATCTGAAGCACAGATGGGGACATTAGAGTTTCATATCTGGGGAAGCCGTGCGGAAAGTCTTGAAAAGCCCGATATGATGGTATTTGACCTGGACCCGGATGAGGGAATGCTTCTGGATACCGTTCGCCAGGGGGTAAGAGACATAAAAGAGATTCTTAGCGAGCTCTCACTCACTTCCTACCTTAAGACAAGCGGCGGTAAAGGGTATCATGTGGTCGTGCCGTTTCAGTCTGGCGTTTCATGGGATGTATTTCATGATTTTGCAAAGCGTGTTGCCGAGGTTATGGAGAAAAAATGGCCTGACCGTTATACAAGCAATGTCAGAAAGGCAAAACGGACAGACAAGATATTCATTGACTGGATTCGCAACGGCAGAGGCGCCACTAGCGTCGCTCCCTATTCTATAAGAGCCAGAAAAGGAGCCCGGGTATCCATGCCTATTGGATGGGACGAACTTGATGCCGTCGCTCCCGGCGGCGTGGACATGAAGGACGCACTTTCGAGGATGGATGGCAATGATCCGTGGAAGGATTTTTTTCAAAGTCATCAGCTATTAAAATTCTGAAAATAGAAAAGTTGGGTGCTGGAAAGATTTACGTCGTTTCAGATATTTATAAAAATATTGAGGAGATACTTTATGCCTAAAAAGGATCGATGTCCGCATACCGTTGTGGAAGATCATATTACCGCCCCGCTTGCAGACGCAAAGCGGACAAAGCGTGTTTCACAAGTGACTATCCCGGCTAAAGCACGTATAGAAGACGCGAAAGAATACGTGGACAAGAATGAAAAATAGGATCAATATAGGAAGAAACCGCGCTCCCTTTGAAAGGGAGCGCGGTTTCTTCCTATATGAGGGATTTGCTAGAATAGGTTGTTCTCCGACATTTGCTTATAAAGCGCATATTTATCTTGCGCAGTTTTTTCAGCCTCATCGACCAATTGTTCAACCTGCGCCGAGCCCGAGGACATCATCTGAGTATATCGCAGCTCCCCACTGAGGAAGTTCCGGTATGGCTCTGAAGGCTGCTTTGAATCTAATATAAACGGTGGTTTGCCCTGATCTCTATTCATGGGATTATAGCGGTATAGGTGGACATAGCCTGTATCGACAGCCTTTTTCTCCTCTGCTATGCTGGTGCCCATTCCGGTTATGATACCATGGCTAACACAGGGAGAATAGGCAATGATGAGTGACGGGCCCGGATATTTTTCTGCTTCGATGATTGCTTGAAGCGTTTGATTGAAGTTGGCTCCCATGGCAATTTGTGCAACGTAAATATCTTTGTAGCTCATGGCCATCATGCCCAAATCTTTTTTACGGGTTTTCTTTCCGGCGGAGGCAAATTTCGCGACTGCCGCTACGGGAGTGGATTTAGAGGCCTGTCCACCGGTATTGGAGTAAATTTCAGTATCCAAGACCAGGACATTGACGTTCGCGCCGCTGGCCAGCACATGATCCAGTCCTCCATATCCAATATCGTAGGCCCAGCCATCTCCCCCGATAATCCAGATAGAACGCTTAACCAGATAGTCTTTCAATTGCTGTATGCTTTTTAGGATGGGGCAGCTGCCGGTATCGGCCGAATTTAGTGCATGGATGACTGCCTCGGACTCTTCCTTTGCTTCTGTTCCGCCTGCCCAAGCATCCAGCCATCTGCTAAACGGCTCTCGCAGCGATTGCTCCAAATCGGGCGTTTCCAATGCCATGCGTACTTGAGCTGCCAACCGCTCCCGGCTCTGCTGCGTACCGAGGAACATTCCGTATCCATATTCAGCATTGTCTTCAAACAGCGAATTAGCCCACGCCGGTCCCTTGCCATCCGCATTTGTTGCATATGCAATGGAAGGTGCGCTTGCACCCCAGATGGAAGAACATCCGGTCGCGTTGGCAATTAACATGCGATCTCCAAATAGCTGGGTAACAAGCTTGACATAGGGCGTTTCACCGCAGCCTGGGCAGGCACCGTTAAATTCGAGCAGCGGGCGGCATAGCTGACTGCCTTTAATAGTTGCAGTGGAGGTTAGATGCCTTTTCTCAGAAAGCGTCATTGCATAATCCCAATTGCCGTACTGATCGGTCTGCTGTTCCACAGGTTTCATAATCAGCGCTTTGCCCTTGGCTGGGCAAACATCCGCACAATTGCCACAGCCAGTGCAATCCAACGGGCTGACCTGTACGCGCATCTGATATCCCTCCAGCCCTTTTCCATTGGCCGGCTTGGTTTCAAAGGTCTTAGGTTTTTGCGTTTGCTCCTCTTCATCAAGAATTGTTAATCGAATCGTCGCATGTGGGCAAACAAAAGAGCACATACCGCATTGGATGCAGCGCTCAATTTGCCATTCAGGGAGCCTTACCGCAATACCGCGTTTTTCATAAGCGGTAGTGCCCATAGGGAAAGTGCCGTCCGGCATATTTTCAAAGGCGCTTACAGGCAGCTCATCCCCTTCATCACGGGCCATGACACGCTGGATATTCCGAACAAACTCCGGAGTATTGTTATCGCTGTTAACGTAGGAATGGGACTGTGTGGATACCTCTTCTCCCCCCCAGCTGTCCGGAACTTCCACAGGATGTGAGGCGGCAATCCCTGCATCTACGGCAGCGTAATTCATTTCTACAACCTTTTTCCCCTTTTTCCCGTAATCCCTGTCAATACTCTGTTTTAATAGTGGTATTGCCTGTTCCAACGGAACCACGGAGACCAGCTTGAAAAACACAGCCTGCATGATCATATTAATACGGTTCCCCAACCCCAGCTGCCCGGCAATGGAGATGGCATCGACGGTATAAAAATGCAGTTTCTTTCTGGCAATGGTTTGTTTCAGCGCTATGGGCAGATTCTGTTCCAATTGCTCAGCTGTCCAGTCACAGTTGAGGACAAAAATGCCGCCCTCCTTAATTCCTTTGAGAATGTCATAATTGAAAATAAAGCTTTTGTTATGACAGGCGATATAGTCCGCCCGATCAATTAGATAGGGTGAGCGGATGGGTTGGTCTCCAAAGCGCAGGTGAGAAATTGTTGTACCGCCAGACTTTTTACTGTCATAAGAAAAGTAGGCTTGTACATATTTATCTGTATTTTCACCAATGATTTTTACGGCGGATTTATTAGCGCCTACCGTTCCGTCTGATCCTAAGCCCCAGAATTTGCAGTTGACGGTCGGCGGTGAATCGTTGTTGTCAATCTCCGGCAGAGAAAGCATGGTAACATCGTCATGAATGCCAATCGTAAATCTGCTTTTAGGTTTTTCCTGGCGCATATTATTAAATACTGCGCGAATATGGCCTGGACGGGTATCCTTGGACCCCAGTCCGTAACGGCCCCCCAATACCTGCGTATCGGTATTTCTTTGGGCAATTGCCTTGCAGATATCCAAATACAACGGTTCGCCGATAGAGCCCGGCTCCTTCGTGCGATCCAGTACGGAAATGCATTGGACACTGTGGGGTATCACATCAAGCAGGTGCGAAATGGAAAAAGGACGATATAAATGCACACGAACTGATCCGACCTTTTCACCATCAGCTGTGAGCTGATCCACTACCTCGTCTATGGTATCACATACAGAACCCATTGCGATGATGATATGTGTCGCATCCGGCGTACCATGATAGGAGAAAGGCTGATAGGTTCTGCCCGTAATCTTGCCATATGATTGCATAAGGTTTTCCATGATAGATGGAACGCGATCAAAAAACGGGTTTTGTACCTCGCGTCCCTGAAAATAGATATCAGGGTTCTGCGCCGTGCCCCTTGCTACAGGATAGTTAGGATTTAAGGCCCGGCTTTTGAATTCCTGCAGCGCCTGATAATCAACCAACGGCTGAATCTGTTCATAATCAGGCGCATCAATCTTTTGAAATTCATGTGAGGTGCGGAAACCATCAAAAAAATGGATGACCGGCAAACGGGCCTGTATGGCGCACATATGGGAAAGGAATGAAAGGTCCATGGCCTCCTGAACATTGGAGGATGCCAGCATAATAGCGCCGGTCTGCCGGCAGGCCATTACGTCCTGGTGATCCCCAAAAATTGATAGAGCGTGAGTCGCAAGCGCCCGCGCGGACACATGCAGTACACCGGGCAACAATTCACCTACCATTTTGTAAAGGTTGGGGATCATTAGCAACAAGCCTTGGGAGGCTGTATAGGTAGTCGTAAGCACACCCGATTGCAATGCACCATGCATGGCACCCGCGGCACCTGCTTCTGATTGCATCTCAACCACTTTCACGGCCTGTCCAAACAAATTCCTTTTTCCCTCTGTTGCCCATTGATCTATGCGTTCTGCCATGGGAGTAGATGGGGTAATGGGGTATATGGAGGCAACCTCTGTCATCATATATGATGCATAAGCAGCAGCTTGATTCCCATCCATTGTTTTAGTAGACATGGGAAAATCTCCTTTATATAGAGTTGCACTTAGTTTGTCAAATAAGTAAATGACTATTCTGCTCGTTGATAATATATCATAGGTTCACCCTGATTGCCGTTTCCCCGAGCCTCGCGCCGACGTCTCATGCCAAGCGAGCGCTTACCCTGTCTATCTTTTGACAGGGCATTTTTCATGTCAATTTCGCCATTAAAAGCGCCAATTTCGTCATTTGCCGTTTCTGTAAAAATATTTCTGTATACTCAGAGCGGGAGGTGACTGCGATGCTTTACCGGATCTATCCGCAGACGGACGCCGCAAAATTCTATATGGAACCGCACAGCGGGAGCAGCCTTCCATTCCTTACAGTGAAAAAAATGCGAAAGATTTACCCGGATGATCATTTCACTGTGATCGGGGAAATCGGCGGCATCTCACGCCCCCCCGACAACGGGAATCGGCTGGTGACGGAAACAGGCGAAGTCGTTCCCATTCTTCCACGAGGCAGTCTGAGAAGGCCCTTTGAGTGGGTTGCCGGATACGTCGCGGTGGACAAAAGCACTTACCTTGCAGCAATCAGGAGCCTGATCCCCTCGTTTCTACGGAGACAATGGGCAGACCAAAGTCACGGGGACGGGACGCGTAAACCCTTTTAGTAAAGAACATTTTAGGGAGGTCATGAGAAATGAAGATCATGCGAGAAAGAATCTGGAGCCTGCTGCTGTGCATCGTAATGGTGATCACCATGCTGCCGACAACAGTTTCCGCGGCAGGCGGGGACCCGATATCTACCGCCGCCATCCGTCTGGATGCAGCAAATAATTTTGGCATTACGGGCGGTGGAACAAATTGGGTTTATTTTTCCAATTATCCGATAAGCGATGCGCCTACGCCGGTCAGATGGCGGGTGCTGTCCACTGACCTGAACGGGGACTCCTTTCAGGACCATGCAAGGAACCCCTACACAGGAAAGGGTCTGTTTCTGATGTCGGAATATGTGCTGCGGGATGGTGAAGTAAAATTCGCTTACCCCGGCGAGGACAACACCTATAGCACCAGCAACCTGCGAGACAAGAGTAGTACCGCACTTATTTATTTTTCTACGGCGGAGGTTTATGCCGCCCTGCGGACGACAAAAACCTCCGATACGGACGTAAGCCTAGCGGGTACACCCACATGGAAGGCATCCGACTTGTCCGGCGTCATGTCCGGCACGGTGATGTTCAGTCTGTCGGCCGCGGAGGCCAACAACGGCAGCTATGGATTTGCTCCGCTCCCTGATACACCTGATTTCAAGCGTATTGCTTACAAATTTGAAAACCCGTCAATGCCGAGCGGTGAGTGGTGGCTGCGCTCCTCTGACTATTCGGATTCGTATCAAGCGGGCGTGGTCGAATCGAGTGGCGCTCTCTCCACCAATGCAGTGGATCAACCTCTTGGAATTCGCCCCGCTTTCAATTTAAATCTGTCCACTGTTCTCTTCACATCCGCCGCCGAAAACGGTAAATCCTCCGGCACTTGCGGTGCCGGAGCATTGACGGCAGTTTCAACTGCCGCTCCAACCGATTGGAAGCTCACGCTTTTGGACAGCAGCAGAAAATTTACCACGCCGCCTATACCGATACTCATCGGTAAAGATGGCGTGACGGTAAGTATCCCCTACACCGATGCAACGGTCGGCCCGAACGAATACATTTCGGCAATCCTTGTGGACAGCAGCGGCAATGCCCTTTATTATGGCAGGCTTAAAAATACCGTAAATTCCGGCGATGCCAACGGTACACTGCCTATTGACATCCCCTCCGGCCTTGCCGAAGGCAGCTATACTCTCAAGCTGTTCACAGAACAGTACAACGGCGACAGGAATACTGACTATGCCAGCGCATTTCGGGATCTAGCGCTGACGGTGCTGGGCAGTATCACCGTCCAGAACGACGGCAACGGCACGGCCAACGCCGATTACAGTATTGCAACACCGGGTACGGAGATAACCCTGACCACCACACCGAATGATGGATATCAGTTCAAAGAATGGCAGGTTATAAGCGGCAGTGTGACTATAATAAATGATAAATTTAACATGCCAGCTGAAAGTGTAACGGTAAAGGCAATCTTTACGCCACTGACTACGGTGGACTCGGTTACCATCAAAACCGCACCATCCAAGACCACCTACACCGAAGGGGAAGCCCTCGACCTCACTGGCCTTGTGGTAACCCTGAATAAAAGCAACAGCACTACGGAGGATGTGGCTCTGGCTGATTTCACAGCTAATGGCATTACGGTCAGCCCCGCAAACGGAGCCACGCTGGCGGCCAGCTATAACAAGGTGACCATCAGCCACACGCCTTCCGGAAAATCGGCCGATCAGCCGATCACCGTGAATCCGGCTCCTGTGACGGTGAATGCGGTTACCATCAAAACCGCACCATCCAAGACCACCTACACCGAAGGGGAATCCCTCGACCTCACCGGGCTTGTGGTAACCCTGAATAAGAGCAACAGCACCACGGAGGATGTGGCTCTGGGTGATTTCGCAGCCAAGGGCATTACGGTCAGCCCCGCAAACGGAGCCACGCTGGCGACCAGCCATAACAAGGTGACCATCAGCCACACGGCGTCCGGAAAAACGGTCGATCAGCCGATCGCCGTGAATCCGGCTCCTGTGGCGGTGAATTCAGTTACTATAAAAACCGCGCCGACGAAGACGACTTATACGGCGGGCGAGACCCTTGACCTGAACGGGCTTGTGGTAACGTTGCATATGAGTGGCGACACGGAGCAGGACGTGGACTTTTCCGATTTTGCAAATAACGGCATCATAACTAATCCGGCAAACGGCATGCCGCTCGTCCCTGGCTTTACGGCCGTGACGATCACGGCGGGCAGCCAGTCGGTAAGCCAGAGTATTACAGTGAGCTCGGCTCAATATGTAGCGATGGGCGACAGCATTGCCTCCGGGTATGGGCTGGCTGATAAGGATGATTCCTACACCTCCCTTGTCAGGGAAACGCTGGGCTTATACAGCTTTATCATAGCGAATGACGGGATGAACAGTACGACTTTACTGCAAGGTCTGTCGCTAGCCGGCTTGGATACATACCTGAGCGACGCAACAGTGATTACCCTCAGCATCGGGTCGAACGACGTGCTGGCTCCTTTCCTGAAAAGTATTGCCGACCAGCTCAACTGTGACACGGATGAGATCCAGAGCACATTGGCTTTGCTGACCCCGGCGGAACAGCTTAGTTTCTTTTCGGCACTCAATACGGACGGCGTTCTAAAAAATAACGAACAGCTCCGTAGCGCGGCATTAGCGTTCGCGGCGAATTTCCAGGTTATCATCGGCAGGCTAAAGATTCTCGCGCCGAACGCAACAATTTATGTGACCAACGCCTATAATCCATATGAGGGGATCAGCATCCCCTATGGCGCCAATACGCTAAACCTTGGGGAAATTGCAGACGTCTATATCCAAACTATAAACAAAGCGTTCTCCGAAAATTCCACAGATTATGCACTGATTGACGTCTATTCCGCTTTCTCGGCCTCACAGGCAAGCGGAACCTCTCCTGTTAACGCAAACCTTGCACACTTCAATTTTGACCCACATCCCAACGCGGCAGGGCACGCCCTGATCGCAAATCTGATTCTTACCCCAAGCTGGCCCTCCGGCAGCAACTTGATAGCCTCCGGCATCACCTCCACGGGCGCGACTCTGAGCTGGACGGCTGCAAACGGCGCGGCAGCGGTCACCGGATATCGGATATATCAGAACGGAATCCTCATTGGCGCCGTGGGCGGCAATGTAACCACCTATACCGTGACGGGACTTTCCGCATCCACCAGCTACAGCTTTCGGGTGCAGGCGGGTAACGCCGGCAGCCTATGGACGGCAAACGGACCTTCCGTCACGGCCACCACGAGCGCCGCGTCCTCCTACGACGGGGGCTACTCCTCCGCAACCTATTACACCGTTACGGCAACGGCGGGCGCGGGCGGACACATTTCTCCCTCCGGCAGTGTAGCGGTCAAAGAGGGCAGCGACATAACCTTTACCATTACCGCCAACGATGGCTATGAAATTGAAGACGTTCTGGCCGACGGCGGGAGCGCAGGCGCGGTTTCATCCTATACCTTTAAAAACGTCAAGAAAGCGCATACCATAACCGTCTCATTTACGAAAAGTACGGAGAAAACCGCAAATCCTTTTACCGATGTGGAAACGGATGCCTGGTTCTATGAGAGTGTCCTGTATGTCTATGAAAAGGGCCTGATGACCGGGACGGGCACGGGCTGCTTTGACCCTGGCGGCAGCATGACCCGCTCCATGCTCGTTACGGTGCTTTACCGCTTGAGCGGCGATGCCGGCAGCTACGATAACAGCTTTGCGGACGTCGATCCGGGCGCGTGGTATAAAAACGCCGTAGCCTGGGCGTCGGCAACCGGCATTACAAGCGGCACCGGCGGCGGCAGGTTCAGTCCGGACAAACGGATTACCCGCGAGCAGCTCGCTGTGCTGTTATACAACTGCGCGGGTTACATGGGCTATGATGTCTCTGCGGGAGAGAACGTGAATATCCTGTCCTACCGCGACGCGTCCGGCATCTCAGATTATGCGTATGCAGCCCTGCAGTGGGCCTGCGGCGCAGGGATTCTGGAGGGTGACACGGACGGCAATCTGAATCCGGGCGGCTCCGCTACCCGCGCGGAGGTCGCGGCGGTCATCGAGCGCTTTGTCGAATTGGTTATGAAATAGAAACAAAAGGATCATCAAAAAGATGGCGGATATCGTTCCGATTAAGAGTTGGAACGATATCCGCCATCTTTAATAAGAAACAAAACACTATTAGAAAGTTGAAAAGGCGGTAGCCGGCAATCGTTTTCTCCCTGCGGGTATAAAACGTTGAAGAGCTGAAAACAATTAGGTCGATATTGAATAAAGTGCGGCCTTGGTATGGCTGCAAGCGGAATATATGAGCGATCCTATAATTATAAAAAGGAGCAAACTCCATGCACCCACAAAACACCTTTCCTCCCCAACATCAAAACCGACAGCCCGGCCGTGAAGCTGAGATGAATCCCCCACCCCAGTACGATAACCCATCATACAAGGCGGCGGGCAAGCTTGCTGGAAAAAAAGCAATCATTACAGGCGGCGACAGCGGCATAGGCCGTGCCATCGCCATCGCCTATGCCAAGGAAGGTGCTGACGTGGCCATTGTCCACCTCTGCGAAAACAGCGACGCGCAGGACACTGTCCGCGCGGTTGAGGCGCTCGGGAGAACATGCATTCAAATTCAGGCCGACCTGCGTACCGAGGATAACGCCGTAAATGCCGTAAATCTGGCAGTAACCCAGCTTGGAGCGATCAATATTCTAATCAACAACGCGGCGGTGCAATACCCCCAAAACAGCATATTGGACATCACCAGGGAACAGCTTGCAAACACCTTTGAAAGCAATTTCTTCTCCTGTTTCTATGTGACAAAGGCGGCGCTGCCACATCTGTCAAGGGGTGGCGCAATAATCTATACCGCGTCTATTACGGCGTTTGAAGGCAAGCCCACATTGATCGACTATTCCGCAACCAAAGGCGCGATCGTCTCGTTTACGCGGTCTATGGCTCTTTCCCTAATGGAGATGGGGATTCGCGTCAATGCGGTCGCCCCCGGGCCTGTTTGGACGCCGTTGATCGTGTCCAGTTTCTCTCCCGAGGTGGTGCAGACCTTTGGCTCCACCAGTCCCATGCAGCGTGCCGCACAGCCATATGAGCTGGCGCCAACTTATGTCTTCTTGGGCTGCGACGATTCCTCCAATATCTCGGGACAGATATTTCACGTAAACAGCGGAACAATTATCAATTAACCTCTTTTTGATGATACTGGGCATAGATAAAAAGATTTCCTGTCTGCGCAGGAAATTTTTTATCTATGCCCTCAATACAAACCGCCCTGATACATACCGCGCACAGCTCGTCTGATTTCCTGGTAACTCGTACAGCGGCAAAGGTTAGACTGAAGCCACTCCTCAATTACATACTCTTCGGGCATGGTCGGGTGCTGGGTTTGTAGGGCGTGGCAGACCATCAGAAAGCCGGACGTGCAGTACCCACACTGGAAGGCGTCAGCATTCACGAAGGCCCTTTGGATCTCTGCGGCTCCCCCAAGCCCCTCCACCGTGAGGATCACATGACCCTCCGCTTCTACAGCAAGCACCAGACAGGACTTTACGGGCCAGCTATCCATCATGACGGTACAAGCGCCGCAGTCACCGTTTTTACAGCCGGGCTTTGCCGCCGTCAGCCCGAGCTGCTCCCTCATAACATCCAGGAGCAAATCGGCGGGGCGTACAGCCACCTCATGAATTTCCCCATTGACGTTGAGGGATATGACTGTCTTTCCCTCGTATTCAACCATCTTTAAACTCCTCGAAAAGGGCGCGCAGCATATTCGTGAGCACGAATTTCCTGTATGCTCCGCTTCCCTCCACGTCGCTCCGCGCCGGCTCGGGCAACCGCACCGCCGCCTGCTCCGCCCGCGCTGAGTGAGACAGCGCACGGTCGTTTAGAATATCCTCCATCTCCGCGCTGCGAAAGGGATAGGAGCAAACGCCGGAAAAGGCGGCGCGCAGTCGCCCGTCTTTCCGGATGGCCGCCATGCTCACGAGTGGATAGTCTATCTTTTCGTTGGCGGTGTGCTTGATGTGATAATGTGGCGCAGTGAGGGCCCATCCGGGGATATGTGCCCGTACCACCAGTTCGCCGGGGCTCAACTGCATTCGCCCTTGGAAAACGTGTTCAAAGGGGACGGTCCTTGACCCATCCTCCCCCAGCAGGGTGAGGCTCGCGTCCGACAGCAGCAGGGCTAGGCTGGTCTCCCGGTAAATGATGGTGCCGCATAAATTGCCTCCTAACGTAATTCTGCACTGGTTCGTATGATCGGCGATTCGCCCGCAGGCCAGTGAAAGCAGCGGAAAAAGATTGGACTCTTTTATCTGGTTTAGGGTGCAGGCCGCGCCGATGCTTAGCCCGTCCTGGTCTGCGAACACAAGTGAGCATTCCGGGATGCTCTTGAGGTCTATCACAGCGCCCGGCTGGATGTTTCCGGCCCTGCACATGGTTATGGTCTCACTGCCGCCGGAGTAATAGGCCGGATTTTTTCCTTCCGCCCACAACCGAAAAAAGGCTTCGTAAGCCTCCCCAATGGTATCGGGGCGGCAGTATATAAAATTAAAGGGGATCATCTAAGCCCTCCTTCCCATGCCTCCAGATGCACTCAGGGGTAAGCGGCAAAGTTGAGAGCTCCTTTCCGAACGCTGTGGACAGTGCGTTTCCCAGGGCGGCAGGGATGCCGATGGTCCCGTGCTCGGCGTAGCTGCGTATGCCGTAGGGGGAATCCTCTTCGGGCGTCTCTACAAAATCCACCCGGTAATCCGGCTCCTGCCCGATGTGCGTCAGCTTATAGGTACGCAGGTTCGGCGCTTGGGGAATCCCCGCCGCATCGTAGCGAAAGGCCTCCCTGCTGGCTAGGCTGACACCCATCGCCATGCCTCCGGCGATCATGGCGCGCATCAGCTCCGGGTTTATGGCCTTACCCACATCCATCACGGTGGATGCGGTGAGGATTCGGTACGAGCAGGTCTTCAGGTCCGCCTCCACCTCGACGACCTGGGCGCCCAGCGTCCAGGCGGGCCCTGGTTTCCCCTGCCCGGTCTGAGGGTCGAGCTTGCTCAGGCCCTTGAGCATAAAGCCGCCGCGGCCCAAGACCGGCTCGCCAAGTGACTGGCCCGCCGGAGACCGATACCCCTGCGCAATGTCCTTGAAAGCGATAAATCGTGTCGGATCCTTTTTAAAAAACACGCCACCGTTGGCGACCTCGACGTCCTCCTCGGCACACCCAAAGGCCTCCGCTCCGTTGCGGCGCAATTGGGTCAGCAGGTCGTCCGCCGCGCGCAGCACGGCATGGCCCGCCATATACTCGGTGAAGCTGGCTACCGTTTTCCAGTGCTCGGGCGCAGTATGCGTATCCACCGACAGGACTACGTGGACCCGGTCGGGGGTGATGCCCAGCCGCTCGGCCAATATTTGGGCCAGATTGGTTTGTCCGCCCGACCCCATCTCCACGACGCCGGTGCTGAGGTTGACGCTCCCATCCTGGTTGAACGTGATCAGAGCGCCAGAGGCCGCGTCAGTAGGGGGATTTTCGGTCTTCCACAGGCAGGCGACACCCTTGGCGCGTACGGTGTCGGACTTGATGGGCACGGCCCGCCCGCCGTCCCATTCCGCCAGGGTCTTGAGCTTGTCCAGGCACTTGGTCAGGCTGCCGGTCAGACTTTCCGTGCATACGACCTGGGTCGGCGTCAGACTGCCCGGGTGGATCGCGTTTTTCAGACGCAGCTCCAGTGGGTCCATGCCACACCTGCAGGCCGCCATATCCAGCACACGTTCCATACAAAAGGTACAGGATTCGTGGGCAAAGCTGCGGAAGGAGGTCGCGTAGGTGCGGTTTGTATAAACACAGAGGCTGTCACAGGACAGGTGCTCAATGTGGTACGGGCCGGTGCAGTCCACGGCGATCGCTTTGGACATATAGGGGGAAATATCAGCATAAGCACCACAGTCGAGCCAGTACGTCATCTGGGCGGCCTGAATAAGGCCGTCTTTGCTCAGGCCCAGCGTGAGGTCGGCTTCCAGCCCAAGCCGGCTCGGCGCGGAAGCCATATCCTGCTCCCGTGGGATCGTCAGGCGCACCGGCCTTCCCCCCACACTTCGGGAGGCCAGAAACGCCAGTATCTCGAGGAAGACGGGGGCCTTTCCGCCGAACCCTCCCCCCACGAAGGGGACCTTCACCTGGATCTGCCCCGCGGGGATCGAAAATACCTCGGAAAGCTGCTTTCTAACGGTATAGGGAGATTGCGATGCGGTGGTGATCGAAACCACGCCGTCCGACGACAGCTCGGCGCGGGCTGTCCGCACCTCCATGGCAAGGTGGTCTGACGGCGGCAGGAAAAAGCGCTGCCGCACGATTATTTCGCATTTCGCCAGCGTTTCCGGAGCGCTTCCCTTGCGGATTTGATAACGGCTTGCAATATTGGTTCCCGCCTGGGGGTATATGTCCTTCATAACCTTTCGGTATTCGCTTGTCTGGCGGTGAATCAAAATCGCCCCGTCGTCCAATGCCTGCGAGGGAGTTAAAACAACGGGGAGCGGGGCATAGTCCACCTCAATCAGCCTTACAGCCATTTCGGCGGTGGGTTCGTCCTGGGCAACCACCAGGGCTACCGGCTCGCCCGCATAGCGTACCACGTCCCGCGCCAGCGCCGGCCTGTCCAGCATCAACGGGCCGAACAGCTCAGGGTACTGCGCCCCAACAAGGACTGATCTTACCCCGTTTACCGCAAGCGCCTTGGAGACATCAAGACGCTGGATTTTTGCATGGGCACATGTACTGGTGAGCAGCCGGGCCGAGAGCGTTCCCGCCATCGGAAAGTCGTCGGTATACCGCGCCCTCCCCGTCACCTTATCCCACGCCTCTTTGCGATGAATGCTTTTGCCAATCGCCTGATCCATGCCTTACCCACCGCCCGCCGCTTAATAATAATATTTAAGTTTTTCCAATTTAATTGCTATTAGTCATCGCCCCGTAAAAAGCTAAAAATCCTTGGCCCCATACGGGTCCAAGGATTTTTCTTTTACCCCGCCAGGGTTTGGGCGAGGACGGTGAAGATGGGGAGGGTGAGGATGGAGAGGAGGGTCGTCAAGGTGATGAGCTGGGCGGCGGAGGTGGTATCCCGGTCAAAGCGCTGGGCGAAGATGGAGGTCGCCCCGGCGGCAGGAGTGGCGGCAATGACCACGCAGGTGCAGTACAGGACGCTATCCAGGCCGAAGGGTAGGAGAAGAAGGGCGGTGACCAGCGGGGCGGCCACCAGCTTGAACGCCGCCGAGGCATAGAACCTTGCACTGGTGAAGATAGCCTTAAAGTCGGCCCCGGCCATCTGCCCGCCGATAACCAGCATGGCAAGGGGAGTGTTCAGGTCGGCCAGGAAGGCGACGGCGGAGAGCGCCGGGCCGGGAAGGCGCAGGCGGAGGACCAGCAGGACCGCGGATGCCAGCAGTCCCAGCACACCGGGGTTGAGCACCGCTTTTTTCAGCGAAATACGCCCGCCCATGATCACGATGCCGTGGGTCCACTGGGCCACATTGAAAAGGCCCAGAGAGACCACGCCGTAAATGAGGGCCCGGGGGCCGAGCACCACCTCCAGCAGAGGCAGACCCATAAAGCCAGCGTTGCCGTAGACGCTGCCATAGCGCAGAACCGCCCCGGTATCCGGCGCAGCCTTGCGGAACAGCAAAAACGAGAGCGGCATGAACACGAGGTAGAAGGAGCCAAGGGCCAGCACGCTTACACCCAGAACGCCCAGGGCGGGTATCCCGTCCCCCTGGAAGGCCTCCAGCATGACGCAAGGGGTGACCACGTAGAGCAGGACGGTGGAAATCTGGGCCATGCCCTCATCGGTGAGCCACTTGAGCTTTCCCAGTACAAAGCCCACCGCCATCATGAGAAAGAGGGTGCCCACCTGCCCGGCCACCGTCAGCAAATTCGTCAAAAGCTCCATGAGAAAACCTCTCCTATACAAGAAACGCATACTTCGGCATTATATCCCCCGCAGCGACCGATGTAAAGGAAAAATCTGAGGGCCGGGGGAATTCCCCGGCCCTCAGCGGCATGCTCAGACAGGCTTATTTAAGGTCGATGGTCAGGACGCCGGTCGTCTCGCTGGCGAAGACCCCCAAAAGGTCGGGGATAAACTCGGCGGGGAGGTAGTAATTGCCGTCCACCAGGATGGCCGCCACCCTTTTGGCCTCGCCGTTCACGGACGCGGTCAGCTCCACGATCTGCTGGGAGGAGGTGTGGCCCAGGGTCAGGGGAGCGGTGGTGTACGCGGCCCCTCTGGTGATGACCACGCCGCCGTTCCACTCCACGTTAAAGGCCGCGCTGGTGCCCGTCAGGGCCACGGCCAGGTCGCGCAGGCGGTAGTAGGTCTCGGACTCGCCGCCCACAGTGACGGTGGCGGCAGTGGCGCTCTTGTCGCCCACCTTTACATTGCCCACTTGGGCCAGGACGGCCTTCACGCTCTCGTCGTTGAGGTTGAGGCTCTTGGCATAGGGGGCGTCCAACTGGCCGTTATTGACCAGGGAGATGAGGGCGGCCCGGTCGGGGTTATTGAGCTGGAGGTCCACGCCGGTGATCTTCCAGTTGTTGTCCTCCACGGGAGCCACGGGGGAATGATCGGCAAAGTAGGCCACGATCATATCGCGGATGGAGTTGGAGGACTCCCACTCCTTCTTGCCCTCGATCAGGCCGCCGGACTTGAGGGCGGAGGAGTAGCGGTAGTTGTTCACGGCCAAGGTGAGGACCTGGTCATCGGCCAGGGGCTTGCCCTTAAAGATGACGTTCTTGATGCGCTCGCCCTTGGGCTGGGACAGGTCGATCTCATAGTCCACGCCGGCGAACATGTCGTACAGGTAGCCGGGGTACTCGGGGTCAAAGGAGATGTTGATGTCGCCGGGGACCCACTGGTTGTAGCACTGGGCGGACCACTCCATGTAGCCCTTGAGCTCGGCGCCGGTAACGGTCACCCGCATGAGAGTGTTATCAAACTTGTAGATACCGAAGATATTACCGTAGTTGATGTTGCCGGCGGGCAGATCGCTGCTGTCGGCAAACAGGGCGGCGGCGGACACATCGGCCCCGGACTGCTCAAGCTGGATGGTGTTGATGAGGTCCATGACAGCGGTGTCCTGAAGCTTGCCCTCGGGGAGGGAGCGGATCTCGTTCACGGGCTGGAACTTGGCGGTGGTGGAGCCCAGGGGAGGCTGGGGCTCGCCGTTCTCGTCGGTGCCGCCGCCCAGAACAAAGTCTATGGTCTTCTTCTGCGCCTCTTTCACCAGGGGAATGTCGCGGATGGCCTGGCTTGGGGTCACGCCGGCCATGTCCACCACGTCCACGGTGCTGGCGGTGATGTTGTTGTTCTGGTCCAGGGTCAGGTCATAGCGGACCACGTCGCGGCCCAGATTGCGGGGCGCGCCCACTACGGTGGAACCGATGGTCTTCTTCACCACGATGTGGAAGTGCCCCACCTCGAGCACGTCCACCTCGGGGTTGTCATTTAAAATTTTCTGGGCGGAGTCGGCGCCGCCCTCATCGTCATACTCGGCTTCCAGGCCCATGTGGGCCAGAACCATAATGACGTCGGCCTTGTCGCCGATCTGGGCAATGGCTTTTTTCACGGCCACGCTGGCGGCCTCATAGGTCATGTCGTCAATACCCTCTTTTCCACCGTCCCAGACGGGGATATTGGGGTTGGTAACACCGATTATGGCCACGTTCACGCCGTCTTTCTCCACAATGGTCCAGCCCGCCTCGGTGACGAAGTTGCCGGCTTTGTCCAGAAGGTTGGCAGCCAATACGGGGAAGTCGGCCTGGCCCATGATCTTCTTCATGGTGGTGATACCCCAGTTGAACTCGTGGTTGCCCAAAGTCATGGCGTCATAGCCCATATAGTTCATCGTGGCCATAACGGGGTGGGCCTCATCGGGGCTCTTGTTGTATAGGTCGTCAGTCATAATGGTGCCCTGAATGGTGTCGCCGTTGTCAACAAGAATGGTGTTGGGGTTCTCGGCACGGACCTGCTGCACATAAGTATAGACCCGGGCCATACCGTTGTTGGTGGTCTCCTTGTTGTCCTCATAGGAATATCCCCAGATATTTCCGTGCAGGTCGGAGGTGCCAAGGATGGTGATGTGTTTCTCGCCGGTCTCGGCGGCGAAAGTCGCGGGAACCAGAGACACGAGCATGCAGATCACAAGTACAGTCGAGAACAGTGCGCGAAGTGTGTGTTTCTTCATGATGTACGCTCCTTTTCCTTTCCTGATTTTGTCCGCCAATGTGGCAACGTGCCGGACACTTATGCTTATTGTATCTCGAAATTGTGCGGTTTACAACAGACAACTGCCGTTTTTTTGCACAAGTTTTACCTTTCACAATATCCTCCCCGTGATTCCCCATCGGGCGCGTTGACAACCCTTCGCCTCTCGGAGTATACTAATTGTGATTATAGAAAAAAGGAAGATTCATCAATGGCAGAAAATCGGTTTAAAAAAAGTGGGTATTTAGGGCTTTTTGCGTCCTATTACCGGCCACATCTCAAGCTCTTTCTTCTGGATATGGTATGCGCCCTGTTTATCGCCCTCATTGACCTGGCGTTCCCCTACATCTCCAAGCTCTCGATGGAGCGGCTGCTGCCGGGCAAGCTCTTCACCGCGTTCTACGTGGTGATGGCGGTGCTCATCGGGTCGTACATCCTAAAGGCCTTCTTCACCTTTATCGTCACCTACTGGGGGCACCTTCTGGGGGTACGGATGGAGGCAGACATCCGGCGCGACCTCTTCTCCCACATGCAGGACCTCTCCTTTTCCTTTTACGACAAAAACCGCACCGGCCAGCTCATGAGCCGGGTGACGGGGGACCTTTTTGAGATCACGGAGCTTGCCCACCACGGGCCGGAGGACCTGTTCATCTCCACGGTGACTCTGCTGGGCGCCTTCGGCGTCATGCTCACCATCCGGTGGGAGCTGGCTCTGGTGGTCTTTCTGGTGGTACCCCTGTTCGTGATCTTCACCGTCGTCTCCCGCAAGCGGATGATGGACGCCTCCACCGACGTGAAACAGAAGCTGGCTGGCATCAACGGCGAGGTGGAGTCCTCCATCTCCGGGATGCGCACCGCCAAGGCCTTCGCCAATGAGCAGGCTGAGAGCGAGAAGTTCTCCGCCGCCAACGACCTCTTCCGGGGTGCAAAACGGGGCTACTACAAGTCTATGGCGATTTACCACTCAGGGCTTGAGTTTGCCATGGGCATCATGAGCGTGCTCGTCATCGCCTTTGGCGGCCTGCTCATCATGCAAGATAAGATGGACTATATCGCGCTCATCACCTTCTCCCTCTATGTGACCACCTTCATCACCCCCATCCGTAAGCTCTCCGCATTCACCGAGCAGTTCATGCAGGGCATGGCGGGTTTCAAGCGCTTTGTAGAGCTGATGCGGGTGGAGCCCGAGGTGAAGGACGCCCCCGATGCGGCGGACATGCCCGACGCTGTGGGGGATATTCTGGTGGACAACGTGACCTTCCGCTACGATCCCGACACCGACCCGGTGCTCTCTCACGTGACGCTCCACGTCCCCGCCGGGCAGACCGTGGCGGTGGTGGGCCCCTCCGGCGGGGGGAAGAGCACCTTGTGCCAGCTCATTCCCCGGTTTTATGACGTGACCGAGGGCCGCATTCTGGTGGATGGCTACGATGTGCGCACCCTAACTCAGCACTCCCTCAGGGCCAATATCGGCATCGTCCAGCAGGATGTGTTTCTCTTCGCGGGAACCATCTTTGAAAATATCCGCTATGGTAGGCCCGACGCCACTTACGAGGAGATCGTTGCGGCGGCCAAGCTTGCCGAGATCTACGACGACATCATGGAAATGCCGGACGGCATGGAAACCCAGGTAGGTGAGCGCGGAGCCATGCTCTCCGGCGGGCAGAAACAGCGGGTGAGCATCGCCCGCATCTTCCTCAAGAACCCACCTATTTTGATCCTGGACGAGGCCACCTCCGCCCTGGACAGCGTCACCGAGGCCCGAATTCAGAGCGCCTTCGACGCACTGGCGAAGGGGCGCACTACCCTCATTATCGCCCACCGCCTGTCCACAATCCGCTCGGCCAACCGCATTATCGTCATTGACGGCGCGGGTATCCGGGAGGAAGGCACCCACGAGGAACTGATGTCCCAGGGCGGCGAGTACGCCCAACTCTACAACGCGCAGAAATCCGTGGCGGTGTGAGCATGACCAAAACTGAGCTTTTGAACAAGTGCGCCCAGAGCGAAGAGGAGCGCATACTCCTGGCCCGGGCGATGGACAAACTGGAGTTGGCCCGCACCCGGAGCGTGCCCAGCTTCACCGGTTTTCTCTCTCCCGGGGAGCGTGCATCGGTAGAGGCCCTTTTAAACGCCGCCGGGCACCCCCGGCACCTCTTCTTCGGCGGGTACGAGGGGGCGGAGCGCACGGTCTGTGCCTTCCTGCCCGATTGGCAGGAGGAGGACGACTGGGGCGGTGAGGACTGCCCCGTCACCGCACTGCGTGCCAGCTTTCCTGAGGATGCGGCTCTCTCCCACCGGGACTTTCTCGGCTCCATCCTGGGCCTGGGTATTACCCGGGAAAAGGTGGGGGATCTGCTGGTGGAGCCGGGCCGGTGCGACATCGTGATCCTAAAGGAGATCGAGCCCTTTCTCCTTCTGCATCTGGAGGGGGCGGGCCGCACCCGGCTGAAACTCAGGCCCATGGACTTGGCCGGCCTCACTCCCCGCGCCCCCGAGGTGCGCCTGATCCGGGACACGGTAGCCACCCTCCGGCTGGACGCGGTGGCCGCCACCGGTTTCTCCCTGCCCCGGAGCAAGGCCGCCGACTTCATCTCCTCCGGCAAGCTCCACCTCAATCACCGGGAATGCCTTAAGCCCGACAAGGCCGTGGCGGAGGGGGACGTGCTCACCTGCCGTGGCCTGGGGAAGTGCGTGGTAATATCCGCCGGCGGTCTCTCTAAAAAGGGGCGCATTATGATCGAATTGGAGCGATATATTTAATGGAGCAGTCTAAGATCGACCGTATCAATGTTTTGGCGAAGAAGGCCAGGAGTCCCGAGGGGCTCACGGCGGAGGAGACCGCTGAGCGCACCGCCCTGCGGGCCGAGTACGTAGCAGCCTTCAAGGCCAGCTTGGTGACCCAACTGGAGAATGTCGTCATCCAGGAGCCCGATGGCACCCGTCACCCCCTGATGGAAAAGGACCCTTAAAAAAGTTAATATTTCTGTCAGAGCTGTAAACAATATATGAATTCTGCCCCGTTTTTGTTGACAATTCGCCCGGTAAAGCATATGCTCCTTTCGTATACGAAAGGAGGGGATTCGCCGTGATGCAGGAATCCCGCGATATCCTGATGTGCTACCTCCGGGTGACGCAGCACATGTCCCAGCAGTTCCGCAGCCACTTCGGAAGGCTCAACCTCACATTCCCTCAGGCACTGGTGCTCACCGTCCTGGGTGAGGAGGGGCCTATGCCCATCAGCGCCTTGGCCGAGCGGACGGGGAGCGCCAACTCCACCGTCTCCGGCATTGTGGACCGGCTGGAGAAACTGGGCCTCGCCAAGCGAGAGCGCAGTGAGATCGACCGGCGGGTCATCTACGTGGCCGCCACCGAGAGTTACAAGGCCATGTTTCGCAAGGCGGAGGCCAACGTCTCCGGCTATTTTTCCTCCCTGCTGGACGATATGCCCGAGGAGGACCGTGCTCAGGTCCTCTCGGCGTTGGATAAGCTGGACGCCGTTCTGTCCCGTCGGGCCGAGCAGGAGGGCGGGGAGGCCGGGCAGAAGTAATTGAGAGAGAGGGGGACCCCCTGCTATGAAAAACCACTACGGATACGGCTCCTACCGGGGCCGGGGCGGGGCACGCGCCTTTTTAAAGGTCCTGGCCATCGTCCTGGCGGTGGTGCTGGCTCTGTTGGTGGCTGGTTATTTCTTCCTGCAGCAGTTTGTCGTGGTCACCGACAGCGGCATCCGCTACGATATCCCCTTCCTCCAGGGCAAGACCCCCACTCCCACGCCCAGCCCGTCCCTCGTGGTGGAGACGCCGCCCGTCGTCACCATCTCTCCCACGCCTACGCCTGAGCCCACCGAGCCCCCCCTCCACGCCATCAGTCTCCCCCGCACCGCGCTTTACGACGGCACGGCCCAGGCCCAGGTGGACGCGGCGGGCGGCAACGCGGCAATTTTCGATATGAAGGCGGACGACGGCACTTTGGGCTACATCTCGGACCTTCAGCTTGCTAAAGACCTCCGTGCGTCCGACTCTAACCCGGCGATCAACGCAGCCATCCAGACCCTGACGGGGAGCGACCTGTATGCCGTGGCCCGGGTCTCCTGTTTTAAGGACAATACTGCCCCCTACCAGGACAACTCCCTGGCCATTAAAACAAACAGCGGCTACAATTGGCGGGACCCGGACGATCTGCGCTGGGCCTCCCCTACCAGCGAGACAGTGCGGCAGTACCTTGCCGGCATCTGCGTGGAGCTGGCCCGTCTGGGCTTTGACGAGATTGTGCTGGACAACGCGGGCTATCCCACGGAGGGACACCTCGATTACATCAAACCCGGTCCGGCCTATGATAAGTCCCAGCTCTCCACCATCGTGGACGGCTTTTATCAACAGGTGAAAGCCGCTCTGGCCCCCTACCCGGACGTAAAGCTCTCCATCCGCACCACCGAGGATGCGCTGGACGGTACTGATCTTCTAAGTGGGCAGACCGCCGCCAGCCTTGCCGCGTCTGCCGACCGGCTGTGGATTGCCCCCGCCGCCAAAGACGGCACCGACTATGCCCGCATCCTCACCGCCGCCGGGCTGGAGGATGTGAATGTCAACCTAGTCCTCACCGGCGAGGCGTCCGGGGGCGTGGATGCCGAGACCAGTTGGGCGGTTTTAAGCTCATAAGCGAACAAATAAAGGGGTCTGCCGCAGTTTGCGGCAGACCCCTTTATTTCGCCTAGCTTATTACAACTTTTGCTTTTTCAGCAGCCGAATATCTTCCCCAAAGAAGGGGAGGGCACGGTATTCCCCCTCCAGACGGGAAGCGATCTGAGGGGAGTACCGCCGGCGCACATCGCCCAGAGAGAGGTTGGAGGAGATGACGGTGCGCTTCTCCGACGAGAGGCGGGTGTTGACCAAAGTGTACAGCGCCGTCTGGACGAAGGGGGTGGTCATTTCGCTGCCCAGATCGTCGAGAATAAGGAGGTCGCAGGCTAAGTACCGCCGGGTCTCGTCCCGGGCATCCCGGATGTCCTCCGCGTCCTTGGCGAACTTCTGCGCCTCAAACCGGGAAAAGATGTTCACCGCCGTATCGTACACCACGGAGAACCCCTTCTCCGACACGGTGCGGGCGATGCAGGCGGAGAGGAACGTCTTCCCCAGCCCCGGCGCGCCGGTGAGGAAGAGGTTATCGAAGTAGTACCGGCCAAATTTTCGAGCGTAATCTCCGCAGATCTCGTAGACCATCTCCATGTTCTCTCTGGGGGAGATGCCGCTGCCGTCCCAGGGGAGAGAGGAGTAGTAGTCCAGATTAAAGGTGTCAAAGCTCCGCTCACCCAGGTCCAGGAGACGGGAGAGCTCTTTGATCTGCTCCTGAGTGCACAGGTCCTTCAGGCAGGAGCACATTTTTCCCCCAGTCCAGCCGCTGTCGCCGCACTTGGCGCAGGCAGGAGTCCCGTCCAGCGCGTCGGGCGCGTAGCCATGGGCGGAGAGGAGCCGGGCCCGCTCGGCCTGCAGGGCCATGTTCTTGTCCCGGAGGACCGCGATGGCGGGGGCGGGGTTGTGTCCGGCGCGGAGGGCGGCGGTAGCGATCTCAGCCACCGTCTTACGGAGCGTGCGGTCGATTTCCGCCACCCGTGGGACGGAGCGGTAGACCTCCCGGCGCAGGGCCTCGGTCCTCTCCTCCCGGCCGCGGCGCTGGTCGGCCAGCCGGCCCGTAGCGGCGCGCAGGACGGACGGTTCATATCCCATCGGTTATCCATCCTCCTTCTTCTGGTTGGCGAGAAAACGTTTCATCCACTCCACCTCTTCTGCCACACGCCGCCCGTCCTGGGCTGGGGCAGCCTGGGGCACGGGGGCGGGGAAAGCGGGCCGGTCTGAGTCCTTAACTTTAATGTCGGCCACCGAATGCAGCCCCTTCTGGTGCCAAGAGCGGAGGATGGAGTTCATGTATGGCCAGCTCATGGTCTGCTTTTTGAATACGGTCTTCTCATAGGCGAGACGGATGGCCTCGTCGGGAAAACCCATCTCCACCCAAGCAGCGATAAATTTCCGCTCCCCGTCTACCGGGGCGCGGCCCGTCACCCCCACCAGGGGGAGGATATCCCGCTCCCGGCCACGGAGGACGGCTTGGCGCTTTAAGTGCTCCTCGGCGGCCTCGGCGGTGTCCAGCCCCAGTCGGCGCCATGCGAAGGCCTCCTTGCGGATCTGGCTCATGCGGGGTTTGTGTCCGGGGCCGTATTTCTGCTCCATGTCCTCCACGCACCAGCTCACCAACAGACAGACGACCTCGGCGGGCAGGGCCAGAAAGTCATAGAGCGTGTATAGGGTTTTTAGGTCGGCGGTAGAGAGGATTTTGCCCAGCCGCCGCTGGACCTCGTTCACAAGGCCCGGAAAGGAGGATGTGACATCCTCCAGCTCACGGGTAATGTCAGCGGCGGTGTACTCGGGGGGCTCTTCGCTGCTTTCCACCGGGGCGAGAGGTGCGCTGGCAGCCTGCTTTACCGCCAAGGAGAGTGAGACCAGTGTGTCGTGCGCCGCTGTAAGGCGGGGCGCATCCCACCGGAGGGCCCGT
Organism: uncultured Eubacteriales bacterium; assembly: GCA_900079765.1. NCBI lineage: Bacteria > Bacillati > Bacillota > Clostridia > Eubacteriales > uncultured Eubacteriales bacterium. The sequence goes on from LT599017.1 coordinate 3,366,358, forward strand.
GCGGCGGAGCCGGGGTCGTAGGCCCCGGCCCGGCGGAGGAGGTGGAGATATAAAAGAGCCGCGTCCCCGCTCCCGGAGGCCGTCAACCTATCCGCCGCCGAAGCCGTCATGGACAGTATTTCGCCGGGCAGCAGCACGTTGTCAGGCATAGGGAACTCCTCCTTTTGTAAAAAACTTAAGCTTATTTTTCATGTTTTCAGTTGTTACATATCTTAGCATAAAAATACGAAAAGGGGAATAGCGAATCGGATGGGGAAAGCGGAGGGAACAGTTCCCGTCCCACGGGGGAGCGGCGCACCGTGTTACCCGCCAAAGCAGGCCCAATGCATGGGGTCCTGTTTTTGCCGCAATTATCCCAATCATAAAATCGAATTCCTTTGAAAAGGGAAAATTCATAAAGAATTTATTTTGAATATCGGATATATGATGCTATAATAAGCTTATCGAAATATGTCTGGAGGCCACGCCATGAAAAACCGTGTTTCCGTCACCATCGCAGGGCAGGAGTACGCCCTTGTCGCCACCGAGGCGCAGAGCTATATGGAGAAGGTGGCCGCCCACGTGGACACCGAGCTGCGCCAGGTCCTAAACGAGAGCAAGGTCTCCATGGTGGACGGGGCCATCCTGTCCGCCCTTAACATCGCCGACCAGTACTTCAAAGAGGTGGAGGCCTCCGAAAACCTGCGCCGCCAGCTCAAGGAATATTTGGAGGAGTCGGCCAAGATGAAAATGGAGCTCTCTGAAGCCAAGCGGGAGATCTTCAAGCTCCAGAACCAGAAGAAATAAGGGGCCGGGCCGATGGGGAACATCGGCCCGCCTATCACGCTCCGGGAGGAAGTCATGCTGGAACTGCTTGCCCCGGCGGGGTCGCCGGAGGCGGTCACCGCCGCCGTACAGAACGGGGCCGACGCCATCTATATGGGCTATGGAAACTTCAACGCCCGCCGCAATGCGAAAAATTTCTCAGCTGAGGAATTTGCGGCGGCGATTTCTTATTGCCATCTTCGGGGAGTCAAGGTCTACCTCACGCTCAACACCCTGCTCACCGACCGGGAGCTGCCCGAGGGGGCCCGCCTCGCCGCCGAGGTGAGCACTATGGGGGCGGACGCGGTGCTGGTGCAGGACCTGGGGGTCCTCCGTGCCATCCGCCAGACCGCGCCTGACCTGGCGGTCCACGCCTCCACTCAGATGACCCTGCACAACCTGGAAGGGGTGCGCATAGCCGCCGACCTTGGGATGACCCGGGCCGTCCTCTCCCGGGAGTTGACGCGGGACCAAATTGCCTTCATCTGCGCTCACTCGCCCATTGAGATCGAGACCTTCGCCCACGGGGCGCTGTGTATGTGCTACTCGGGCCAGTGCTTTTTCTCCTCGGTCATCGGCGGGCGGAGCGGAAACCGGGGGCTGTGCGCCCAGCCCTGCCGTCTGAGGTACGGCTGGTCGGGCAAGGCGGACGGCACCCCTCTTTCCCTCAAGGACATGTCCATGGCGGGGCATCTGCGGGAACTGGACGCCATGGGCGTCAAGTGCATCAAGCTGGAGGGGCGGATGAAGCGGCCCGAGTACGTAGCTGTGGTGACCGGTGTCTACTCCAAGGCCATCCGGGAGGGGAGAGAGCCGACAGCCGAGGAGATTGCCCAGCTGGACGCCGCCTTCTCCCGACAGGGCTTTACCGATGGCTTTCTCACCGGGCGGAAAGGCCCCGAGATGTTTGGCGTCCGGGAGGACGTGAAGGAGCCAAAGGAGCTTTTCGCCGCCGCCCGCGCCACTTACGAAAACAATAGGGAGAACCGTCAGGTCCCCGTCACCTTCTATGCCATGCTCCGCTCCGGGGAGCCGGCCCAGGTGGGGGTGGCGGACGGCGAGGGCCGGGTCTCCACCGCCGCGGGCCCCATCCCGGAGGCGGCCCGAACCCGGGCCGTCACTGCCGAGCAGGTGGAGGAGCAGCTCTCCAAGACCGGGGGCACCCCCTTCCGCAGCGAGAAGGTCCGGGCACTGGTGGAGGACGGGCTGAGCCTGCCTCTCTCTGTCCTTAACGCCCTGCGCCGCCAAGTGCTGGACGGCCTCACCGCCCAGCGCTCCCTTCCCCCCATCCGGCGGACGGGAACGTTCCAGGAGGGCGCCCGGTATGAAAACCGCACCCAGCCGCCTATACTCACCATGTCCGTCCTCAAGGCCGAGCAGGCAAGCAGCGAGCTTCTGCGGCTGGCCCCGGGCCTTGTCTATGTCCCGGTGGAGGAGCTGATTACCAACCCCCAGCTTATCGCTGCCGGGAAGGGGAAGGTTGCCGTCTCTCTGCCCCGGGTGGCCTGGGACCGGGAGTGGCCCGCCCTGCTGGAAAATTTACAGAAGCTCCGGGACTTGGGCGTCACCGATACACTGGTGGGCAACCTGAGCTTGCTCACTCCAGCCCGGAACCTGGGCTTTGCCGTCCGGGGGGATTACGGGCTGGAGATCTATAATGCTCAGGCCCTTAAGGAGTGCAAGCGCCTGGGGCTCACCTCCGCGACACTGTCCTTTGAACTAAAGTTGGCCCAGATCCGGGACCTCTCAAAGTCCTTGGACACCGAACTCATCGTCTATGGCCGCCTGCCGCTTATGATCACCGAAAGCTGCCTCATCAAAAATCGCTCTGGCCGCTGCGCATGCCAGAACAGCAACGTGCTCACCGACCGGAAGGGGGCCCAGTTCCCGGTGGTCAAGGCCCCCGGCTGCCGAAACGAGATATTGAACTCTAAAAAGCTCTTTCTTGCGGATAAGGCCGGGGACTATGAGCGCGTCGGCCTCTGGGGCGCTCGGCTGATGTTTACTACCGAGAACCCCCGGGAGTGCGTCCAGGTGGCCGAGCGGTACCTGGGCCGGAGCGGCTGGGAGCCCAACGAGTTCACCCGCGGGCTCTACTACCGGGACGTGGAATAATGTCCCCACCTCACCCACAAGGAGATCACCCTATGGACCTGAAAATAAAACCCCTCTCTCCGAAGATCGGCAACGAGATCCCCTACCCCTACTACGCCACCCCCGGCGCGGCGGCGATGGATCTGTGCGCCTGCCTGGATGCGCCGGTGGAGATTGCCCCTCGCGCCCTGGTTACCATTCCCACCGGAATTGCCATCGCGTTGCCGTCGGCCGAGTTCGTGGCCCTGGTATTTGCCCGCTCGGGCCTGGGTATCAAGCACGGCATCTCCCTCTCCAACGGCGTGGGCGTCATCGACAGTGATTACCGGGGGGAGATCAGAGTGGGCCTCGCCAACCTCTCGGACACCCCCTACATTATCCAGCCGGGGGACCGCATCGCCCAGCTTGCGGTGATGCCTGTGGCACGCCCTGCCCTGCAATTCACAGACGAGTTGGACGAGACGAGCCGGGGCGCCGGCGGCCTAGGCTCTACAGGAAAGTAAGGAGTACAGTTGAGTGCCCGGGAGCCGGCAGATAAGATGCGCAGCGAAATGAAAAAGCAGACAGGCCGAAGTCCCCGAGCTTTTTTGCACAGGCGAGCGACTTATCTGCCGTCGCCGAGGGCTTGAAACGTATTCGCCCGCCTATCAGAAAGGAACGCTTATTTATGAACATCATCCTCGCCTCCCAGTCCCCCCGTCGGAAAGAGCTTTTGGAGCGCATGGGTATCTCGCCCTTCAAGACAATTTCCCCCAACATCGATGAGCACGTCTTTGACGACCTGCCGCCCGAGCAGATGGTACGGGCGCTCTCCAGCGAGAAAGCCTCCGCCATCATCTCCCACGTGGGGCCTAACGACATCGTTATCGCCGCTGACACGGTGGTGGCCCTGGATGGAGCCGTTCTGGGCAAGCCCTTAGACGACTTGGACGCGTTCAAGATGCTCTCCGCCCTCTCTGGGATGCGCCACCAGGTCTACACCGGCGTCACTGTCTGCCGCGGGGAGGAGCGCGTCACCGAGCACGAGGTCACCGACGTCTTCTTCAGGGAGCTGAGTGAGAGCGAGATCGAGTGCTACGTCAAGACCGGGGAGCCCCTGGACAAGGCGGGGGCTTACGGGGTACAGGGGTACGGGGCGCTGCTGGTGGAGCGCATCATCGGTGACCACTACAACGTCATGGGCCTGCCTGTCTGCCGTCTGGGGCAGATTCTCACCCGGTTTGGCGTGGACTGCATGCGCCTGGCCGCCAGGATAGACTGACGGCGCGGACGGTGTAAGTAGAAGGAGAACAGCTTGAAAGACTTTTTTCGCCACAATGGGATACTGCTGCTCATCATCGCCGTGCTCCTTGCCGCCATCACACTGGTGGCGTCTTTCCTCCTGGGCGGCACCGCGGATCCGGCGGCCAGCGTGGTTGGGGTGGTGACGACCCCCATACGCAGCGCCCTCAACTCAGTGGTGAACTGGATGGAGGACCGGTACGACTACGCCTTCCGGTACGACCAGCTCACCGAGCAGAACCAGCAGCTGATGAAAAAGGTAGCCGAGATGGAGGAGGAGGTCCGTCAGGCCCAGAGTGCCAACGAGGAGCTCGAGCGCCTGCGCAACCTCCTTGGTCTTGCCCAGAAACGTAAGGACTTCGTCTTCGAGTCGGCCACCATCACGGCCCGCAGCGCCTCCAACTGGGAGTCCTCCTTCACCATCAGCAAGGGGGAGAATGGCGGCATCAAGACCCAGGACTGCGTGGTGGACGAATATGGAAACCTGGTGGGGGTGGTCACCACTGTGGGCCCCAACTGGGCTACAGTCGCCACCCTTGTGGATACCGACACCGATATGGGTGGGCTTTTAAGCCGAACCAACACCGCCGCTATTTTGGAGGGAGACTTCGCTCTCATGGGCGAAGAGAAACTCAAGCTCACCTACATCCCGGAAAACAGCGATCTTCTCGCCGGAGACGAGGTGCTCACCTCCGGCCGGGGGGGGATATATCCCTCGGGACTTGTTGTGGGCTCGGTGACCGAGGTACACACCGACCCCTCGGGCCTGAGCCGCTACGCGGTGATCCAGCCCGGTACCGACCTTGAGAGCCTCCGGCAGATCTTCGTCATCAAGGAATTTGACATAGTGGAGTGACCGCCTTGAGCCGCCATGATTTTACCGTCAAATGGACCGTCTTCGCGGTGGCCCTTTTGCCGGTCTGGTTTCTGGAAACTTATATTCTCAGCCGCTTTCCCGTCTTCGGCGTTAAGCCCATGCTGCTGCCCCTGGCGGCGGTTGCGGTTGCCACCGTGGAAGGGGCGGCCCCCGGAGGAGCCTTCGGGCTGGCGGTGGGCATTTTGTGCGACGCGCTCTACGGTACCAGCGGCGCTATGACCCTAGGACTCACCCTGGTGGGCGTGGCCGCAGGGCTTGCCGCCCAGTACCTGCTGCGGCAAAATCTGCTGGGCTGTTTTCTCTGCTCTCTGGGGGCCCTGGCGTCCATTGATGGCTGCCGCATCATCTGGCGGCTGCTGTCAGGCGTAGAGCTGGAGCCCATGCTCCGGGTGGCCGGGCTGGAGATACTCTGGTCCCTTGTGTTTGTTGCCCCTATTTACGCCCTCTTCCGCTGGGTACACAGCCGCACCGAAACCGCTACGCTCTTTTAGGAGAAGATTATGGACGCAAGACAATTTCACGGCCGGGTCCGGCTGATCATTCTGGCGCTGGGAGGACTTCTTCTGTCCTTCGTACTGGTGCTCTACAACCTCCAGGTGGTCAACGGCGCCGAATATCTCAGCCAGTCCGAGCGGAAGATCTCCAACACTGAGACGGTGGAGGCCGCCCGGGGTGAAATTCTGGACCGCTACGGGCGGGTGCTGGTCTCCAACCGCACCAGCTATCAGGTCACGCTGGACGCAGGCCTCATGGGCGCCGAGGAGAGCCGTAACCCCAACCTACTCTCCCTCATCACACTGTGCCGCTCCCATGGCGTTAGCTGGACGGACACCCTGCCCATCAGCGTCACAGAGCCCTTTACCTCCACGCTGGACACCCTCAGCGAGACGGGCCAAACACGGTACAAGACCTTTTTGGATAAAATGAAGTGGACAGACGCCGCCGCCCAGGGTCCTGACGCGCTCATCACCGCCATGCGGAAGTTTTACAAGGTGGATGAGAGCGTCTCCGCTGAGGACGGCCGGGCTTTGGTGGGTGTCCTTTGTGAACTGCGGATGCGCACCCTGGATATCCTGCGCACCAACTACGTCTTCGCCTCCGACGTGGATATGGATTTCATATCCGCCGTGAAGGAAAACGGGTTGGTGGGGGTCTCAATCAAGCCGGTCTCCGTCCGGCAGTACAACACCCCCTACGCCGCTCATCTGCTGGGCCACGTGGGCCTGATGACCGCCGAGGAGTGGGCAGAGTACCAGGAGAAAGGCTACAGCATGAACGACACGGTGGGCAAAGACGGGGTGGAATTGGCTTTCGAAGACTACCTCCGTGGGACCCCCGGCGTACGGGCCATCGACCTCAACACCAGCGGCAAGGTGGTCAGCGAGACCTGGCTCACCGAGCCAGACCCCGGCAACAACCTTTCCCTCACGCTGGATATCCGCCTGCAGGAGACTGTGGAGCGGAGCTTGGCCGAGCGCATCCCCGCTCTACCTTCCGAGTACACCCAAGGGGGCAGCGCCGTGGTGATGGACGTGAAGTCGGGGGACATTCTGGCGATGGCCTCCTGGCCCACCTTTGACCTCTCCACCGTCTACCAGGACAGCGCCACCTACAACGCAGCCCTGAGTGACCCGCTTAAGCCCTTCTACAACCGGGCCGCCCAGGGTACTTACTCCCCCGGCTCCGCCTTCAAAATGGTGGTGGGCACCGCCGCCCTCCAGGAGGGCCTTACCACCCCCGGGGAAAAAATTCTGGACACCGGGCGTTTTCAGTATCCCGCGGGGCAGAAGTACCCCTACGGAGACTACCATCCCGCCTGTTGGATCTACCTCCAGTACGGCGGCACCCACGGTCGGGAGGATATGGCCCACGCCCTGAAGGACTCCTGCAACATTTACTTCTACACCCTGGGGGACCGGCTGGGCATCGACAAAATCGACCAGTATGCCGACATGTTCGGCCTGGGCAAATCCACCGGCTTTGAGCTTAATGAAGCGGTGGGTCAGGTGGCCGGACCGGAGACCAGCGCCAAGCTGGAGACCCCCTGGTACGGCGGCGATCTTCTCTCCGCCGCCATCGGCCAGGGGAACACCCTGACCACCCCACTGCAGCTCGCCAACTACGTCGCCACTTTGGTTAATGGCGGCAACCACTACTCCGCTCACGTCCTCCAGTCGGTGAAGTCGGGAGACTTCTCCAGCCTCGTCTATCAGCAGGAGCCCGAGCTTATGGACACGCTGAACATCAGCTCCGATAATATGGAGACCGTCAAGGCAGGCATGAAACTCCTCGCCACAGAAGGCAGCGTAAAGAATTACTTTAAGGACCTGCCCGTCACCGTGGGGGCCAAGACCGGCACCGCCCAGGTTGGCCGGGAGGACACCAACGCCAACGCGGTCTTCGTCTGTTTCGCCCCCTACGAGAACCCGGAAATCGCCATCTCCATCGTGGTGGAGCGGGGCGGCTCCGGTACAGAGCTGGCCGCCATCGCCGCCGACATCATGTCTTACTACTTCAACGCTGAGCAGGCCCTCGGTGCCGTGGAGGGCGAGAATACCCTTTTAAGATAGGATGAATCCCATGCTGGACGCGCAGACCTATGACTCCCGCGAGGAACGCTGTAAATCCCCCTTCGGCGCGGTGCCCTCGGGGCAGCAGGTGGCCTTCACCCTCCGCCCGGCCCGGTCCGAGGGGTTCGTGACCGCCGCCCTCACTGCCCGACTGGAGCAGGAGGAGGACCACACCATAGAAATCCCCCTTCCCTGGTCGGGCCTGGAGGGGAGCCGCGACCTCTTCTCCGGCGTCTTGGATACAAGGGGCTACGTAGGCCTCATCTGGTACACCCTACGCCTCTTTCGCATGGATGGCACTTGTGAGGCAAGCAGAGAATACCAGCTCACCGTCTATGATGACTCTGAGGCCGTCCCCACCTGGTTTGGCGAGGGGATGACCTATCAGATTTTCCCCGACCGCTTTTGCCGCACCAGAATCCCCGACCCCGCCGGAATGCCCGGCGATCGGTGGGTCCACCAGAGCTGGGAGGAAGAGCCCGCCTTCGGCCCCGATGAGCACGGCGAGGTCCGCAACCGGGACTTCTTCGGCGGCGACCTCCAGGGCGTCACGGAAAAGCTCCCTTATCTCAAGGGTCTGGGGGTGGAGACTCTGTACTTCTGCCCCCTCTTTGAGGGGCCCGAGAACCACCGCTACGGTACCGGGGACTATGAGAAAATAGACCCCATGCTGGGCACGAAGGAGGACTTCACCGCCCTATGCGCCACCGCCCACGCCTTGGGAATGCGCGTCATGCTGGACGGGGTCTTTAACCATACCGCCTTTGTCAGCAAATATTTTAACGGAGACGGGAGCTACCCCACTCTGGGAGCCGCCCAGTCCCTGGAGAGTCCCTACCATGACTGGTTCTGGTGGGAGCACTGGCCCGACAAATACGCCTCCTGGTGGGGCATCTATTCCATGCCCACCACCAATAAAAAGAACGCCGCGTGGCTTGCGTATATCACAGGGGAGAACGGCGTCATCCGTTCCTGGCTCCGCGCTGGGGCGGACGGCTGGCGGCTGGACGTGGCCGATGAGCTGCCCGATGAGGTGGTCCACGCCATCCATGCCGCCGCCCGGTGTGAGAAGCCGGACGCGGTGGTCATCGGTGAGGTGTGGGAAGACGGATCCAACAAAATTGCCTACAGCGTCCGCCGCCGCCATATCTGGGGCGGCCACTGCGACGGACTGATGAACTACCCCTTTCAGAATGCCCTCCTCACCTATCTTCTGGGCGGGGATGCCAAAGACTTCATGGGGACAATGGAGCGCCAGCGGGAAAACTATCCTCCCTTCGCCTTCTACTCTTCCATGAACGCAATGGGCACCCACGACACCGCCCGTATCCTCACCCGCTTGGGAGCGGGCTCCGGCTGGGAGCACTGTTCCAAGGCAGAGCGGGCATACTACCGCATGGACGACGCCCACCGTGACCGAGCCAAGGCCCTTCTCAAGCTGGGAGCGGCCATCCTCTTCGCGTTCCCCGGCTCCCCCACCCTCTATTACGGGGACGAAGCCGGGTTGGAGGGCTTTGAGGACCCCTTTAATCGCCGCACCTTCCCCTGGGGACGGGAGGATCGGGAGTTGACCGCGTATTTCGCCGCGCTGGGCGGGCTGCGCCGGGAGAGCAAAGCCCTGCGGCGGGGGGACATCTGCTACGTCGCCGCCGACGGCCCTGTGCTGGCCTTTACCCGCAGCCACGGGGGGGAGACCGTCCTCTGCGCCATCAACAGCTCGGAAGAGTCGCAGCCCCTCCTATGGGAGGGCCGCTCCTTCACTTTGCCCCCCGTCAGCGCCCAACTCCTCGACGAGGACGGAACCCCCTGCATCCCCTGCACCCCAACGGGTGCAACATAGGCTGACGCACTGGAAGGGCGGCCCGCTTGCAAAAGGGGCCGCCTTTTGATATGCTGAAACGGAAGAGGAGAGGCGTGAGTCACATGAATTGGGACAGCGGATACTGGATCTACGGCGGGCGAACACCCGGCTTATCGTCTCCTGGACCTGGAATCCTCTCTGGAAGAGCCGAGATTGACCTTCGCCCCCGGGCCGATGGGGACATCGGCTCCTACGGGTGCGGCGTCGATATGCCCAAAAAGCAAGGGCGGAGCCGACGGCTCCGCCCTTGCTGCGCGATCAGGTCTTCCTCAGATTGTCCGAGATGTCTGTCAGGGCCTTGCTGGCCTCCATGTCGCAGGCCCGGCTGGTGGCCAGATCCCCCAGTGAGACCATGCCCACCACCTTTCCCTCCTCGGTGACAGGTAGCCGCCGCACCTGTGCGGAAGCCATAACGCGGGACGCCTCCCGTGTGTCGTCGCCCGGAGAGACCACGGCGCAGTTCCGGGTCATGATCTCACTCACCGGGGTGCGGGTCGGATCCTCCTCCGCCGCGATGCACCGAAGAACGATATCCCGGTCGGTGATGATGCCCCGGAGCCGCCCGTCCTCCCCGCAGACGGGGAGAGAACCCACGTTGTGCCGTGCCAGGAGCCGAGCCGCCAGAGCCGCCGACTCGCTGGGGTCGATGCTGACCACGCCCTGGCTCATTAGGTCGCGTACTTGCATGGAAAAACCACCTTTCCTGCTGTTTGGTCTTATTGTGGGCAGAGCGGCGGATTTTATACAAAAAGACCGCCTGGCAGAACACCAAGCGGCCTTATTTTTTCAGGGATAAATTGCGCTTCAGCACCGCCGGCCCCCGCCAGGCAAAGGCCCGGTGACCAAATTGCTCCTGAAAGGCCCGGTTGGTGAGGCCCTCCAGCATATCGGGCGTCAGGTCGGAGAGGTAGCCTTGAGTAAACTCTGTCAGGGGAGCAACCCTGGGTGTGCGGTTGTAGGGGCAGGCGGTCTGGCAGAGGTCGCACCCCCATACGTAAGGGTGAGTTTTTAAAAGAGCGGTCTCCTCCGGCGTCAACTCTCCTTTCTTTTGGGTCAGATCGGAGAGGCAGGGACCCAGGCCTTCCAGCGCCCGGGTGGGGCAGGCGGCCTTACAGGCCCCGCAGCCGATACAGCCAGGGGCGGAGGCAACCTCCTGAAAGGGAAGGGGCGCGTCGGTGAGGATGGTGCCCAAAAAGACATAGGAACCGTAAGGGGGCAGAATCAACAGCCCGTTCTCCCCCCGCAGACCCAGCCCGGCCAGCCATGCGGCCTCCCGCTCAGGGAGTGGGGAGCTGTCGGCAGCGGAGAAAAACGTATACGAATCGTATTCTTCAAGCAGGAAATCGCATATGGTATTCAGCCTTTCCCGCAAAACGGCATGATAATCCGACCCACGGGCATAAACCGACAGATTCCCTTCTGTCTCCCCCGTGAAATAAGGAAACGCCGCCACCAGCACGGTGGTGGGATTAGGGAGCAGACAGCCGGCCTTCTCCCGGGCGGCGGCCCCCATGTGGGGGAGGAGTGCGTCATAAGCCACGCAGCCCCAGGCGGCGGCTCCCACTGCCGCGAAACGGACATTCAAGTCAGCGGGTGTCATACTTGTCCAGTACCTTCCGGGCCAGCATACCATCAGGCGCGCAGGGGACGCTGCCCTCTTTCCGTTTCTGCCGCTGTTCGGCCCCTTTTCCCGCCAGCACCACGACGGCGGGGCCCTCCGCCTCCAGAATGGCGGCGGAGATGGCCTTTTCCCGATCCGGAATGGTAGCCCAGGTCTTGCCGTGGGGAGCGATGTAACGGCCAATATCCGCGCAGATGGACTCCACCTCCTCGGGCCCCGGGTCGTCCTCGGTAAGAAGGATGCGGTCGGCCCAGCGGCCCGCCGCGTGCCCCATGCCCTCTCGGCGGTCCAGACCCTTGCCGCCGGTGCAGCCGAATAAAACGGTGAGCTGCCGGCCGGGGTATTCGGTCCGGACCGAGGAGAGCAGGGCCTCCAGGCTCATACCGTTGTGGGCGTAGTCCACGATGACGGTGAGGGCCCCGTCGGCGCTGGAGAGTGTCTCCATCCGACCCGGCACGGCTGCATGGCTCAGGCCCCGGGCCACCGCCTCCTCCCCTGCACCGTACCGCTCAGCCACGGCAATGGCGGCCAGGGCGTTGTCCACGTTAAAGAGGCCCGCCATGGGCAGGCTTATCCGCCGGATATAGCTGGGAGTGCTGACCCGGAAGGAGATAGCCCCCTCCCGGGCGGAAATCTCGTCTGCGAAGATATCAGCGGTCGGGTCAGTCTTGGAGAATGTGATTACCTGGGGGCAGACCTGCGAAGCCGCTCGCACCCGCTCGGCATGATCACAGTCTAAATTGATGCAGGCGGCGGCGGCCTGGCTGAAAATAGCCAGCTTGGAGGAGAAGTAGTCCTCAAAGTCGGGGTGCTCGATGGGGCTGATATGGTCCTCCCCGATGTTGAGGAAGACGGCGGTGGCAAGCTCCACCCCCGTGACCCGGTGATACTTGAGGGCCTGGCTGGAGACCTCCATAGTCACGAAACCGGCATCAGCGGAGACCGCGTTCCACAGGTGCCGCTGGAGGTCCAGGGGCTCCGGAGTGGTTAGGGTGGCGGGTGCGCGCTCCAGGCCGTCGTCGGTGACGATGGTAGAGAGGATGGCCGTGGGGCCTTTCCCCTCCGCCTGGCGGCGGCAGTCCAGGATCGACTTTAGGAAGTAGGCCGCCGTTGTCTTCCCCTTAGTTCCCGTGATACCCGTGATGGGGATCGCGCCTGAGGGGTGGCCCCAGGCCCGGTCGGCAAGCAACGCCATGGCCCTGCGGATATCGGTAACCAAAATCGCGGGAATCTCGGGAACGTCGGGGTAGGGTGCCTCGCTCACGTAGGCGGCGGCCCCCTTTTCAGCGGCCTGCCTGAGGTATTCGCTGCGGAAAGCCGCGCCTTTACAGATAAAGAGGGCGCCAGGCACCACGCTCCTGGAGTCGCAGGATACCAGAGGCACGGGGCGGGTGAGGTCGGCCCTCAGAGAATCGCCGGTAGCGAGAAGGTCATTTTTCAAGAGCAGCTGCCAGTAGTCGCCCATAGGGAGCCGGGGACGGTTCATAGGGGGTTCACCTCCTCAAAAAAATGGGTGCACGCTCACACATTACGCAGGGGGTAGCCGCAGAAGGTGATGCACTTTTCAGCCAGGATGTCCATCGCGTCGATATAGAACTCGGGCAGGGCGTGGCAGGTCCGGTACACCGACAGCTCGGTGCAACCCAAAATGGCCCCGTCGCATCCTGCAGCGCGGATGGCCTTGTCCACGGCGGCGAACTTCTCCCGGGAGCCGGTCTCGCCCTTTTTAATCTCATCGTAGATGATGCTCATCACCAGGCGCTGCTCCGCCGGGGGCGGGGCGACGCACCCGAGCCCCAGAGCCTCCAGCTCCCGCTGGTAGACGCCGGTCTGGACGGTGCCGTCGGTGGCTAAGATGCCCAGCCGCTTGAGTCCCCGGGCGGCGGCGACCTTCGCCGTCTCCCTCACCATGTTGATGATGGGGATGGTCAGCGCACTTTGGAGCCGATCGGCAAAGAAATGTGAGGTGTTGCAGGGGATGGCAATGGCGGTGCATCCGCAGCCCTCCAGCGTCTTTGCGTCACTGAGGAGCCGGGCGTAGCAGCCCTCCGCATCCCCCCCCAGGATGGAGGCGGTGCGGTCAGGCATGGCGGTGTCGCTCAAAATCAGGGTGGGCAGGTGCTCCTGGTCCCGGGCTGCGTCGGTACGGTCCAATATCCGCTGATAAAAGTCCTGGGTGGCCTGGGGCCCCATGCCGCCCAAAATACCAAGGCGTTGTTCGGTTGGCATAGATGCTCTCCTTAATTTATCTTTTCCATGGAGCTGGCGTACCGCTCCTTATAGCGCCACTGGTCGCGGATGATGCGCAGTTTGTGGACGAGTGCCCGGTCGGCGCTGTAAAAGAGGGGGTTGACCCACTCCCCCGCGTCGATGAGCGCTTTCATGTCGGCGTGGTACTTGCTGGAGATGTAGTTATAGGCCACTTTCTGGGGGATGACCCGCCAGAGATGCCGGTTCTTGGTCACTAAAAGCTCAGCGGGCTTGTGTTCGATGCGGTCCTCCACCAGGTACTTGGCCAAATTGTGGCCTGCGCCGGTGACATAGTAATTGCTCCTCCCCTGGCGGCAGTTGATCTCAAAGACCTTAAATTTTCCATCTCGTTGATCGTACTTTACATCAAAATTGGAAAACCCTGTGAAGCTAATATCCTCCAGAAAGTCCCGGAGCTTGGCGCACAGCTCCGGCTCGTCCTCGGTGATGATGACGGCGTGGTTACCGATGCCGTGGCGGGTGTGCTCCTCCAGCAGGACGTGGCCCACGCACATGAGACGCACCTTCCCATCCACCCCGGAGTAGTTGGTGACCACCCGCATAAAGGAGTCGTCCCCGGGGATAAAGTCCTGAATGATCATGGAGTCCTCATATCCGTGGTTATACACGTCGTCCAAAACGGAATCAACCTCTGCACGGGTCTGCACCACGTAGGCCTTCTTCTGGGTGTCAAATGGGTGGTCCCAGTAGGTTGCGCTCTCGGCGGGCTTTACCACGAAGGGTCCGGAGAAGGGCAGCTCGAAATCGTGCCCCAGCCCACGGTGGTAGACGAAGGTGGCCGGGTGGTCGATGCCGTACTGGTCGCACAATGCGTAAAACCGCTCCTTGTGGATGAGACTCTCCATCACCTCCAGGCTGATGTAGGGGGCGACGACATTGGCGGGAAATTTGGGAAGGTTTTCGGCGATGGCGGTGAGGTAGTTGTCCCCGCAGCCCAGGAGGAGGATTTTCTTGTTTGGGAACTCCTCCGCCACAGCGGTGGCGTTGCGGAGAACTACCTCTGGACGGTCATTGTGCTCGCTCACCCGGTAGTCGATGATATCGCTCCCGTAGCAGGGGCCGGAGGGGTACATGCCGTACGCCACCGTCTTCACACCATAGGCCTCGTGAAAGGCGCGGGCCATGCTGTACACGTTGATATCGGCCCCCAGGAGGAGGGGGACAAAGGGCAGGTTGGTCATTTGTGAGGACTTCCTTTACACTTGAAATGAGGGCTCCGCCCCGACACGCATCTCATACCAGGCCTTGCACCCGCCGGGGCCGCTCATGGGCTCCAGCCGGGCGAAGGGCCAGGCGGCGCGGATATAGTCGGCCTCCTCCTCGGTGAGCCGGAGCTCCCGGCTCAGGGTCTCGCCGCCGTGAAAAGCGTCTGAGAGGGCGCGTTCAAACTCTATATCTATTGTAACCATGTTCCATTCTCTCCTATCCAGTGGCACGCTTGACCTGATACACGCCGGAGATCTGGGAAAGCTTATTGATCACGCCGGACAGCTCCGATTTGTCCTTCACCTGAAGGGAGATGGACATGGCGGCGTACCCGTCTGGCATGCTGCGGGCAGAGAAGGAGTCTACCTTCACCTTGACGGTGGACAGGGCCATGGTCACGTCCATAGCAAGGCCATCCCGGTCCTTTGCGGAGAGCTCCAGCGCTGTCCGATAGCAGCAGGAGGTATCCTCCGCCCCCACCCAAGCCACGTTGACCCAACGGCCCGGCTCATCGGCGGCCTGACGCTCGGGGCTTGCGTTGGGGCAGTCGGTTCGGTGGACCGACACGCCGAACCCCCGGGTGATGAACCCAATGATGTCGTCCCCCGGCACGGGGGTACAGCACTTGGCGAATTTGACGAGGCAGTTATCGATACCCTCCACGATGATGCCCGAGTCAGACTTCGCGGCGGCTTTGGGGGGGACGGGGGCGGAGGCCGCGGAGCTGGCGGGGAATACCACGCCCCCGGCGGCCAGGCGCTCGGCAGCGGCCCGCTCCTCCCTGATTCGGCCCAGCCGGGTCAGCTCCTCCTTGATGCGGTTGACCGACTTTTGGGCCGTCAGGCCGCCGTACCCGATAGCGGCATACAGGTCGTCCAGAGAGGAGAGACGAACCTTGCGCAGGATGGCGGGCAGGGCGTCCTCAGCGGTGATGGCAGCAATGGTGAGGCCCTGGCGCTTAAGCTCGGACTCGAACATGGCCCGGCCGGTGGCTATGTTCTCCTCCCGCCGCTCTTTTTTGAACCACTGGCGGATCTTGTTGCGGGCTTCGTTAGACTTACAGATCTTCATCCAGTCCCGGCTGGGACCGTGGGCAGACTTGGAGGTGATGACCTCCACGATGTCTCCGTTTTTGAGCGCGGTGTCAAAGGTGACAATACGCCCGTTCACCTTTGCCCCCGTCATGTGGTTGCCCACGGCGGAGTGGATGGTGTAGGCAAAGTCGATGGGGGTGGCCCCGAAGGGGAGGTTGATGACGTCGCCCCTGGGGGTGAAGACAAAGACCTCGTCGGCAAACATATCCACCTTCATGGTGCGGACGAATTCCTCCGCGTCCGCGTCCTGCTGGCTCTCCAGCAGCTTGCGCACCCACTCGAAGTTCTCCTCCGTGCCCAGTTTGGCGTTCGCCATGCCCTGCTTATACTTCCAGTGGGCGGCGATGCCGTACTCGGCGGTGTGGTGCATCTCCCAGGTGCGGATCTGCACCTCGAACGGGATCCCCTCACGGCCGATGACGGTGGTGTGGAGGGACTGGTACATGTTGGGCTTGGGGGTGCCGATATAGTCCTTGAACCGGCCCAGCACAGGCTTGAAGAGGTCATGGATGCAGCCGAGCACGTTGTAGCACGCGCCGATGTCGTCCACGATGACCCGGAAAGCATAGAGGTCGAATATCTCGTCCAGGGTCTTATTTTGAGCGTACATCTTGCGGTAGATGGAGTAGATGTGTTTCACCCTCCCGTAGACGGTACACTTGATGCCCTCCTCGTCCAGCCGCTCCTGAATGCGGTCCCGGATGGCTGCGAGGAATTCCTCGTGGGCGGAGCTCCGCTCCGCAAGCTCGTCGGCGATCTCTTTGTACCCAACCGGATCCAGATACTGGAGGGAGAGGTCCTCCAGCTCCCACTTCATCCGCTGCATACCTAAGCGGTGAGCAATGGGGGCATAGATTTCCATCGTCTCCAGGGCTTTTTCCTTCTGCTTGCGGGCGCTCTGGTACTCCATGGTACGCATGTTGTGCAGCCGGTCGCAGATCTTAATGAGGATAACCCGGATGTCCTTGGCCATGGCCATGAGCATCTTCCGGAGATTCTCCATCTGCTCCTCTTCCTTGGAGGTGTACTGCACCCGTGTCAGCTTGGTGACACCCTCCACCAGATCGGCCACCGTGGGGCCAAAGAGCTTGGCGATGTCCTCATGGGTGGCCCCGGTGTCCTCGATGGTATCGTGGAGCATGGCGGCGATGATGCTGTCGGTGTCCAGCTCCAGGTCGGCCACGATCTCGGCCACCGCCAGGGGGTGGGTGATGTAGGGGGAGCCGTCCTTGCGCAGTTGGGCGTTGTGGGCGTTGTCCGCATAAGTGAACGCGGCAAAGAGCCGCTGGGTGTCCAGCGACGAGTTATAGGCTTTTATCTTGTCCTCAAGCGCCTGATAGCGCTCCAAAATGGGGTCCATAGGGTCACCTCCGTGGAGATCGGCGGCTGCGGCGGGTCGCACGCAGCCGTGCCCCGCGGTCAATCACCGACTATTTTGCGCAAGTTGCGCAGGATGTATGATTCTTCAAGATCCACCTTGCCCTCCACCGTGTTCATCTCGATACGCAGGCGGTCGGTGGTGCGCTCCACCTGGACAAGGCCTCTCTCGTGGAAAACCTCCAGGCAGATCATGGTGCGGGGGAAAGTCTCCCGTAGGCCGGTGGCGTGAGCCACATTTTTGGCGAGACGCAGCGTGGTCTCCTCCACCCTTCGTCCGGTTGATCGGGACTTCAAGTAGCGCCACAGTCCGGCGAATTCGTCCCGGCTGGGCGTGAGGGACGCGGCCTCGGCGGCGGTGAGATACTCCCCCCGGCGGTATTTCTCCCACAAAGCCCGCTCGGCCTGGGCCCTGGTCTGGGCCGGGCGCAGGTCGGCGAGCTGGAGCTGGACCGAACGGCGGCCCCGGTACTCATTAATCTGAGGGTGGAACGCCAGGTCTACCCGGTCTCCCACAGCAAGGCCGCAATCGGCGGCGGTGGAGGAGAAGAAGATGGCGTCCAGAGGCCTGCCACGGAACGTGACCCTCAATTTTAGGTGCCGCCCGCCGCCCACTTCGCTCAGGGCAATGATGGTGCACCCCGCAAGGGAGAAGACGGGACGCTGGTTGCCGCTGCCGTAAGGCTCCAGCACGTCCAGCGCCGAAATTTCCTCCAGGGATAGGAGGGTCGGGTCGTCCAGCGCCGCGTCCACCTCCAGGGTGGGGATCATCTCGGCCCCGCCTGTGGCGGCAGCGACAATGTCGTTCATACGGGTGCGGAAGGCGGAGATGTTCTCCTCCAGGATGGTAAAGCCCGCCGCCAGCTCGTGGCCGCCGAAACCCTCCAGCAGATCCTCGCACGCCTCCAGCGCTGCGAAGAGGTTGAAGCCGCCGTAGCTGCGGCAGGAGCCCTTCCCCCTCCCGTCCTGGAGGCAGATCATAAAGGCGGGGCAGGAGAATTTCTCCGACAGGCGCGAGGCCACGATGCCCGTCACCCCCTGGTGCCAGCCGCTGCTTGCCAAGACCAGTGCGAACCGCTCCTCCCCCGGCGCGCCGGCGGCCATGAGGAGACAGGTCTCGAAGATGCCCAGCTCAATATTCTGCCGCTCCCGGTTGAGGGCGCACAGCTCACGGGCCAGCTCCTCGCCCCGGACGGCATCCGGCGTGAGGAGGAGCTCTGCGGCCAAGGCGGCGCACCCCATGCGGCCCGAGGCGTTGATGCGGGGTGCCAGTGTGTACCCGATGGCGGAGGAGACCAGGGGCTTGCCGCCCAGGCCCGCCTCCTCCAGCAACGCCTTGAGCCCGGGGCGGCGGGTCTCTCCCAGTACGTCCAGCCCCAGGCGGACAATGGCCCGATTCTCCCCGGCCAGGAGCATCACGTCGGCCACGGTGCCGATGGCGGCGAGGTCCGCATACCGGGCCAGCAGGGCCAAGCGGATCTCCTCCATGTCACGCTCTGCACCCTTTGGCGTTTCGTATCCGCCCAACGCCAGCACCAGCTTGAGTGCCACGCCCACCCCGGCGAGATTTTTAAAAGGGTAGGGACACCCCGGGCGGTGGGGATCTACCACAGCTACCGCATCGGGAAGCTCCGCCTTGCATTCATGATGGTCGGTGATGATGAGCTCCATACCGGTCTCCCGTGCATAGCGGGCCTCATCCACTGCGGTGATGCCGCAATCCACCGTCATCACCAGCCTTACCCCCTGGGTACGCAGCGCATCCAGCGCACCTCGGCTCACTCCGTACCCCTCCTCCATTCGGTCGGGGATGTACATGGTCACGTCCCCGCCCCGGGAACGGAGATAGTCGGTCAAGAGGCAGGTGGCGCTGATGCCGTCCACGTCGTAGTCTCCGTAGACCGCCATAGGCTCCCCCGCCGCCAGTGCGGCGGTAATGCGAGCCGCGGCTTTGTCCATGTCCAACAGGAGAAAGGGGTCGTGGAGTAAAGAGAGGTCGGCGGACAAAAAGGCCCACGCCGCCTCCGGCGTGTCTACGCCGCGGGCGCAGAGCGCCCGGGCCGCCAGCACGGGGATGCCCGCCGCTTCCAGAGCTGCCCGCCCCGTCTCGTTCTGGGGGCGGAGATTCCACTGCCGGTATTTCATCTCCACTCCCCTCCGTTTCGTCACAAAATTACTCTTTATTATATCAAATCCGCCTGGGAGATACAAGGTCAAGGTAAGGGGATGACAAAATAACTTATCGGCCCGCATCGTATGAGGGGAGAGAGTCGCGGTCCCCTGCTTTCGTCCTGTCCAACGCCTTTGCAAGCAGCGGCGACGCAAGGTAGAGTGCCTTGATTAGATCGCTTAACATTGTATGCTGCCAGGTGCCCTGCGCCAATTTTCCTCGCGCCTTCTCAGACTTGCTGATCAGGGAAGTAATCGGCGCAAGCGCCTTTTCCAGGTCTTCTCTGGTGTACTGCTCCACCCCGCCGTCCTCCGCCAGCTCCTCTGACATCAAAGACGCGGCAATTTGAAGGGCTTTGATCCGATTCTTTTGCAACGTGTGCTGAGCGGTGCCCTGCGCAAACTTTTCCTGCGCCTTCTCACTCCTCCCAATCGCGGAATCGATGACCCTGAGCGCCTCCTCTATCTCTCTTTTCGTGCAGTGCTCCATATTTTTACCCCTCCAATTTCACTTAGTTTATCATATCAGCAGCGTTTCAACAACGGCGCGGCAAACCTGGCGAAATGCAAGCCCGACAGCACCAATCGAGGAAGAGAGATGCCTTTCTCCGCCGTTGACGCATTCCCTTATAAGAGGTATAATTAGACGATTAGACATAGAAAAACCTACGCGGGAGGTGCCGTTTAGCATGAAAACCCTCGTAATTGAAAAACAGGCTGTGAAACAAAACCTGGCGGTCATCCGGGAAAAGGCGGGGAGCGCGGCTATCTACGGTGTGCTCACCGGGGATGCGTACGGCGCGGGACTGGCGGAGATGGCCCGCCTCCTGCGGGACGAAGGGATAAGCCGATTCGCTGTCGCCGAGTACGCCGATGCGGAGGCCCTTCGGAAGGCTGGTTTTGTGGAGGAGGAGATCCTCATGCTCCGCGCCACCGCCGACCGGGCCGAGCTTGAAAAGCTGGCCGACCTGAGCGTGGTGTGCACCATCTCCTCGGTGGAGACCGGTATGGTGCTCAACGGCGTGGCGGAGAGCCGCTCCACTGTGGTGGAGGCCCAGCTCCAGGTAGACACCGGCATGGGGTTCGGCGGTTTCCTCTGCGATGAGCCGGACAAGGTCCTCTCGGTGTGCAAGAACCTGCCCAACGTGGCGATCACAGGGGTATACACCCAAATCCACTCGAACAAGGTAGACGGGAAGGACGCGGAGTCGGCGCTGGACGGATTCCGGCGACTGCTGGCGGTCCTCCACGCCGGCGGGATAGAGACCGGCACGGTCCACGCCGCCGGGTCTTTTGCCTTGCTGCACTATGACTTTGCCCGGCTGGACGCGGTGCGGGCAGGCTCTGCCCTGCTGGGCCGCTGCCGCCGGGTGAAGAAGGACGGCCTGCAGCGCGTGGGGTACGGCGAGGCCGTGTTGGAGGAGGTCCGCTGGCTTCCCAAGGGGCACACCGTGGGGGGCGCGCGGGCAATCACCCTGCGGAGGCCCACCCGGGTGGCGGTACTCCCCATAGGGTATCTGAACGGTTTCGGAGCGTCCCGCTCCAGAGAGGCAGGGCTCATCTCCACCCTCCGCCGCTGGTGGCGTGGGCGGCGGGTCACCGTGCGCATCGACGGACAGAGGGCCCGGGTTATTGGGCGCATCGGCGCGTTGGAGACACTGGTGGATGTGACTGACCTCAAGTGCGTCGCTGGGGACAAGGCCTATTTCGACATTGACCCTATGTATGCCCGCGGGCTCACACGGGAATATCGGTAACAAGCGGGAGGATACTATGCGCGCGGTAGTCACAAGAGTCAAGAACGCGTCGGTGGAAATCGGCGGCATGATAAACGGAAAGATCGGCCAGGGCTTTTTGGTTTTGCTGGGGGTAGCCTCCATGGATACAGAGGAGACCGCTTTAAAACTGGCCGACAAGGTGTGCGGCCTGCGCATTTTCGAGGACGAGAACGAGAAGATGAACCTGAACCTGGAGACGGTGGGGGGCGCGCTTTTAGTGGTCTCCCAATTCACCCTCTTTGCCGACACCAAGAGCCGCCGCCCCGGTTTCACCGGTGCTGCCAAGCCCGACCTCGCCATTCCCCTCTACGAGAAATTCATGTCTGCCTGCCGGGAGCGTGGTTTCCAAGTGGAGCACGGGGAATTTGGCGCGGACATGCAGGTATTTTCACAAAATGACGGCCCGGTGACCATCCTGCTGGACACTGACCATATGTAGAAAAAAGGAGCTCTTTTCATGGACATCAAACAGATCCCCTTGGCCCCTATTGGGGCCAACTGCTATATCTTCACCGACGGTACTGGGCACGCCGCCATTGTGGACCCCGGCGGAGAACCGGGTCGGGTGCTGGCTCTGGTGCGGGAGATGGACGTGAAGGTGGACGCCATTTTTCTAACCCACGGCCATTTCGACCACACCGGCGGCGCAGCGGAGCTGCGCTCTGCCTTGGCCTGCAAAGTATACCTCCACCCTGGAGACAGGGCCCTGCTGGGCACCCAAGTCATGCCCGACGTCGGCCCCACGGCGGACTACGTGGACGGCGACCACGTCCAAGTGGGCGCCATCGACGTGGAGGTAATCCACACCCCCGGCCACACCCCGGGCGGGGTGACTCTGAAGGCGGGGAACGCCCTCTTCACCGGGGACACCCTTTTTAAAGGCTCTATGGGCCGTACCGACCTGCCCGGCGGGAGCTACGAGGTTCTCATGCGCTCCCTCAGGCGTCTGGGCGAGCTGGAGGGGGACTACAAGGTTCTCTCCGGCCACGAGGGGGTCTCCACTCTGAACGCCGAACGGAAGAGCAACTACTACCTTCTCGAGGCCATGTCTGACTAAAGGAAAAACGCTATGAAGCTCTATCTCAAAGGCCATGACTATAAATACGCCATAGAACAGATCATGCTCACCCTATTTCCCGGCGAGCGGCCGATCTACTCGGAGGAGGGGCCGGGGCCGGGGGACGCCGCAGCCATCGTCTCTCTCCGCAGCGGCGAGACCTGGACCACCGGGAAGACCGAGCTCCGCTATGGCGGGGAGACCTATACCGCCTCCTGCCGGGTAAAGTCTCGGGGTCTTGCCCCGGGGGCCGACCTGGACCGGGCGCTCCAGAAAGCACTAAAGCTCTCGTTCTACCGGGCGGGTACGCGGGCCCTGGGAAAGGAACCCCCCTGGGGGGCCCTCACTGGGGTGCGCCCGGTGAAGATCCCCACGAAAATTCTAATGCGGGGCGGCACACCGGGGGAGGCGGAGGCCGTCCTCCGGGACACCTACCATGTCACCCCCACCCGCCGCCGCTTGGCACTGGACTGCGCCCAGGCCAGTATCCGCGCGCAGAAGAGCCTGAAATCCGACGAGGTCTCCCTCTACGTGGGCATCCCCTTTTGCCCCACCCGGTGCGCCTACTGCTCTTTCGTCTCGGCTGACGTGGGGCGAACCCTCAAGCTGGTGGAGCCCTATCTGGAAGCCCTGTTCCGAGAGATCAGAGCGGCGGGGGAGTCGCTTGAACAAGCGGGCCGCCATGTCCGCACGGTGTATATCGGCGGCGGCACGCCCACCACCCTCTCGGCTCAGCAGCTCTCTGCCCTCATGGCGGAGGTGCGCGCCCACATCGACCTCTCCCGCTGCACCGAGTACACGGTGGAGGCCGGCCGCCCCGACACCATTACGGCGGAGAAACTGGCTGCCATCAAGGCTGGCGGGGCGGACCGGGTGTCGGTGAATCCCCAGACCATGCATGACCACGTCCTCGCCGCCATGGGCCGGGCCCATACCGCCGCCGACATCCTCCGGGCTTACGAACTGGTTCGGGAATCTGGCCTTGGGTGCGTCAACATGGACCTCATCGCCGGACTGCCTAAGGACAGCGCCGAGGGGTTTTGTTCCTCCCTGGACCAGGTGCTGGCTCTGAATCCGGAAAACGTGACGGTGCACACCCTGGCCCTCAAAAAGGGCTCCCGCCTCATGCTGGAGGGGGGCGGCCTGCCGGGGGACGGGGCGGTGGCCGAGATGCTGGATTACGCCTGGAGTGCCCTCCGCGCCGCTGGGTACGCGCCCTACTACTTGTACCGGCAAAAATACATGTCCGGATCCTTCGAGAACGTAGGCTGGGCAAAGCCGGGGTACGAGAGCCTCTACAACATTGCCATGATGGAGGAGCTGCACACCGTCCTGGCCATCGGTGGGGGCGGCGTCACCAAGCTGGTGGACAGCGCCACCGGCGCCATTGAGCGTATGGCGGACCCCAAATATCCATATGAATATATCGCGGGCATCGACAAGCTTATCGCAGACAAAGGCCGACTCGCGGAATTTTACGCCCAGTAGAGGAGGGCTTGATTTTGGCATATCAGCTGCAGGAGATCAACAAACAGATAAGACATGACCCCAAGGCTTTTATGGAGGAATGCGACAGCACGTACGCAGCCCGGCTGGAGGCGGCGGCCGGGCGCATTGTGGAGCGACTGACGGTGAGCCCCATCGTCCTCCTCTCGGGCCCCTCCGGCTCGGGGAAGACCACCACCGCCCTCAAGCTGGAGGAGGCTTTAGAGCGCCGGGGCATCAACACCCACACCATATCTTTGGACAATTACTTCCATGCCATGAATCCTAAGGACGCGCCCCGCACCCCGGAGGGCGGCATCGACTACGAGTCCCCCAGGTGCCTGGACATGGAGCTGCTGGATGAGACCTTCACTCGCCTCTCCAGGGGCGAGGGGGTGGTCATCCCCCGGTTCGAGTTCACCCGCCAGATGCGAAATGATGCCCGTGGCGTCCCCCTCAAGCTGGAAAAGAACGAGATCGCCATCTTCGAGGGCATCCACGCCCTGAACGACGACATTGCGGGCCGACATAGCGAAGCCACCAAGCTCTATATCTCAGCGCGCAGCAACGTGCTGGAGGGGCAGGAGCTGCGTTTTAAAGGCACCTGGATGCGCTTGACGCGCCGGGCCGTCCGGGACTATAATTTCCGTGGGACGGACATCACCGCCACTCTGGACATGTGGGCCAACGTCCGCCGGGGGGAAAAGCTCTACATCTCCCCCTTTAAGAATCGGGCCGACATTATCATCGACTCCTCCCAGCCCTACGAGGTCAGCGTGATGAAGAATTACGCCCTTCCCATGCTCCAGGCCGTTCCCCAGGATAACCAGCGCACCGCCGAGCTTCTGGATCTCATCTCCGCCTTCGACTGGTTCGAGGCCATTGACCCCACTCTGGTGGCAAAAAATTCACTCCTGCGTGAGTTCATCGGCGGCGGCTCATACAAGTATTAAGTAGATACTATTTTATAGAAAAAGGAGCGTTTCCTATGTCTGACTGCACCCACGACTGCTCCTCCTGCGGCGAGAGCTGCGGTGAGCGCGCCGAGCCCCAGAGCTTTCTGGCTCCCCCCAACGCCCTGAGCGACATCAAGAAGGTCATTGCCGTGGTGAGCGGCAAGGGAGGCGTGGGCAAGAGCCTGGTCACCTCCTCCTTGGCGGTGGCCATGCGTCGGATGGGAAAAACGGTGGGTATTCTGGACGCCGACATCACCGGCCCCTCCATCCCCACCGCCTTCAATTTGCACGAGCGGGCCGTGGGTACCGACGCGGGCATTGAGCCCTCTCTCTCCAAGACCGGCATTGAGGTCATGAGCCTCAACCTTCTGGTAGCCCAGGAGACCGACCCGGTAGTCTGGCGAGGCCCGGTCATTGCGGGCACCGTCAAGCAATTTTGGACCGACGTGGTCTGGGGCGACCTGGACTACCTCTTCATTGATATGCCCCCCGGCACCGGGGACGTGCCTCTTACCGTCTTCCAGTCCCTCCCCGTGGACGGCATCATCGTGGTCACTTCCCCTCAGGACCTGGTGAGCATGATCGTCACCAAGGCGGTGAATATGGCGAACCTTATGGACATCCCCGTACTCGGCCTGGTGGAGAACTACAGCTATTTCCGCTGTCCCGACTGCGGTAAGCGCCACGCCGTCTTCGGAGAAAGCCATATCGACGACGTAGCCCTCAGCCTGGGACTGCCCGTTCTGGCCCGCCTGCCTATTGACCCGGCTGTGGCCGCTGCCTGTGACACGGGCAAAATTGAGGACTTCGAACCCAACTACCTGGCCGACCTCGCGCTCCAGCTGGAGCAGCAATAACCCGGTGCGCTTCTATGCTCATATAAAATTCCGCCCCATTGTTCCAATAGGGCGGAATTTTCTGTTTACGTCTCACTCGCCAGCCGTTCCAGCGTACCGGTCAGAAGGGCGGCGTAGGGGGGCAGGGAGGCGAGGGGAGCACGCTCATGTATGGAATGAGCGTCGATAATGTCCGGTCCAGTGCTCACCATGATGAGGTCAGGAGCCTTCTCCTGGAAGAAGGAGGGCTCCAGACCCACATGGACGGCGGTAATCTCCATCTCCCTCCCGGTCTGAGCATGGTAGACCTCCGCCATCAACAGGGCAAGGGGATTGCTCGCATCCCCCTGCCAGCTGGGGAAACGGGCAACGGTTTGGCCAAACCCGGTCCGCCCAGCCAGAGTCAGGTTCTGGGCCGCCAGTGTCTCCTCGTCGGCGAACCTCGTGCAGCGGAGGAAGGTGCTCACCTCCACGACGCCCTCCTTCACCTCTGCCAGTCCCACGTTCCCGGAGGCAGAGACAATGCCGGGGAAGTCCTTGTGCCAGGCATAGACGCCGTTGTAGAGGCCGGTGATCAGCTCCAGTGTGTCTCTCTTGCACGCTTCGCTCCATACGCGCTCGGGCAGCGCCGTTTCCGGAACCCAGCCCTCCTGGGGGGCCATCCCCTCAGGCAGGACCACCACCGCCGAGGCCCAGGCGGGGATGACATTCAGCCCCGTGCCGCCGGAGAACTCCGCCAGCTCCCAGCCATCCGCCAGCTCCAGGAGTTTTCCGGCCAGTAAGCGAAGGGGGTTGGGGCGGTCCTTGTCGATGTCCTCCCCCGAGTGACCGCCGGGAAAGCCGGAGAGGGTCACCCGGTAGGCCCGTGCGCCGCGGGTAAAGGCGGTGTCCAGACTCCGGCGGTAATATTCCCGTCTGCCCCCCGCTGAGGAGACTACCGCCCGGCCCAGGTGAAAGCCGTCGGTATTGATGAGGTAGCGTGCCCCCTCCAGCCAGGCGGGGGAGACCTCCTTCGCTCCGGCAAGTCCCACTTCCTCGGCCACGGTAAAGATGAGCCGCAGGGGTCCATGGGAAATGTTACCCCGCGCCAGCAACCACAGCACCGCCGCATTGCCCAGGTTGTTGTCCGCCCCTAGGGAGGAGCGGCCGTCTGTCCTGAGCACCCCATTCTCCACCATCGCGCTCACACGGTCCCTCTTCGGATCAAACCTGCTGCTGGGGGCTACAGCGCACACCATGTCCATATGTCCCTGAACGATCACCTTCTGAGCATGCTCAAATCCCGGCGTAGCGGGTACATCTGCCATCAGGTTAAAAATCTCGTCCGCCACCGGTGCGAGGCCCAGCTCCCGCAGCCGCCCGGCCAGATAGGCACTCTCGGCCTCCTCGTTCCAGGAGCCGTGGGGGCGACGGGAAAGTCCCTCAAACTCGGCCAATATCCCGGCGGTAATGTGCTCCGCCCCACCCAATCGCTCTACCATATCCATGGGCAATTCCCCCTTTTTCTCTCGACAGTATACCAGCTTCAGCCATGGAGAGCAAGCGGGGCGGCCCTCTGCCGTAATAGTAAAGGCTTACAGTTTCTCTGCCGATGTACTTTGCCTAGAAAAACGCCTCCCATAAACCCAGCACAATGAGCAGCACTCCGGAGATGGGCAGCGCGTACTTGCCCAAAAACCGCCCCAGGGCCCCCGATCCCAGCGCCCGCCCCAGGCGGAGAAAGAGCAGAGTCACAGCGAAATTGCACCCGGAGGCCAGGACGGGAGAAAGCCCGCTCACCCCGGCGGCCACGCCGACGCCCGCATTGTTTGCCGCCAGAGCCGCCGCCAGGGTGACCCAGGCCCAGACGCCGGGTGGGGCGGTATTCCCCTCTTCGTCGGCCTTGCCCATGCGGCGCAGGCAGTCCAAGAGAAACCAGGCTCCGATGCCCACCAGCACCAGCCCACCCACCAGATGGGAAAAGCCGCCGTCCAGCAGCTCGGCCCCCAGCGCGCCCAACGCCAGGGAGGCCCAGGTGATGCCGGTGGTGACGGCGGCGATAATGAGGCTTCCCGCGGCGGGGGGGCGGATACCCTTGGCGGCGTATCCCATGGCGAGGAGCACCGTATCCAGATTGCAGGCCATCGAGAAGAGTAAGCCCGCCAACAGTTCAGAAAATACGTCCATTTCCTACCTCCTTTTCGCCCATCCTATGACCAGGTTTGGGAAAGGGTGCGGCGGAAAGGGGGTAGCGCAGAGGCTTAAGTCGTGGTATCATAATCCGGCAGAGCTTTTGAAAGAAAGAGGGTACGCCATGAGCGCGCGCGAGGAGTTTATCGAAATTTTCAAGGCAAACATCCGCCGGGACGGGGCCGACGCCCTACTGGATTACTTAGACCACAAGAGCGATTTTTTCGCCGCCCCGGCCTCGGCCCGGTTCCACGGGGCCTACGCGGGCGGCCTATGCGAGCACAGCTTGAATGTATACCGCTGCCTGGTAGACTATCTGGCCCGCCCCAGGGTGGAGGAGCTGTACGGCCTGGAGTACGCCCCCGAGACAGTGGCGGTGGCCGCCCTTTTGCACGACCTATGCAAAATCGGCTGCTATAAGTCCGGTAAGCGCAACGTGAAGGGGTCGGACGGCAAGTGGACCGAGGTACCCACATACACCTTTGAGGACCCTCTGCCCTATGGCCACGGCGAAAAGAGCGTCTATATCGCTAACGGCTTTATGCGTCTCTCCCGGGAGGAGGCCATGGCCATCCGCTGGCACATGGGTTTCTCCGGTCCGGAGGATGACCGCACCGTGGGCCAGGCCTTCCAGCAGTTTCCCCTGGCCTTCGCCCTCGCCACCGCCGATATGGAGGCAACTTATTTCCTGGAAAATAATGAGCATGGCAACTTGGGATAATTCCCTTACTATAACACGATCCGTATTTTTCTTTCAGAAAATACGGATCGTTTTTATTCACAGCCGTTTTCTCAGTACCTCTACCGCCCGCTCCGCCTTCTCCACGTCCAGCCCGGCGAAGCCCAGCACCAAGGTACCGGGCATGGGAGAGTCCCTGTGGCAGTATTCAGACAGCGCGTGGACCCGGTAGCCCGCCCCCGCCGCATCCAGAACCAGGTCGGCATCCTCCCTGCCCGGCAAAGTGAGGAGGAGGTGCAGCCCCCCGTCGTTACCCGACACCCGCCCCTCCGGAAATGCCCGCTTGAGCGCATCGGTCAGAGCCGCGCAACGGGTCCGGTACAGGCTGTCCACCCGCCTGAGGTGCCGGGCGTACTGCCCGGAGGAGAGGAACCGGGCCAGCACCCACTGCTCAAACCTGGATACCGTGGATGCTCCGTGGGCAAACTTTTCCCGGTAAGCCCCCAGCAGGCCCTCCGGCAGGATGAGGTAGGCCGCCCGGATGGAGGGGGCGATACTCCGGCTGAAGGTGCCCGTGTACACCACCCTCCCTCCCACGTCCTGCCCCTGCATGGCGGGGATGGGCCGGGAGGTGTAGCGGAACTCACTATCGTAGTCGTCCTCTACGATGTAGCGCCCCTCCCCCCCGTAGGCCCAGCGGAGCAGCTCCGCCCGCCGTGGCGCGGGCATGGTGACCCCCAGCGGGAACTGGTGGGACGGTGTGACGTAGACCGCTCCCGCGCCGTACTCCTCCAATAGATCGGCCCGTAGCCCCTGCCCATCCACCGGTATGGGCAAGAAGGGCCGCCGCAGGTTCTCCATGCTGCGGTAAGTGGCCCGGTATCCTGGGTCCTCCAGGGCGACGGGCGCGCCGTCGGGCAGGAGTTGGAGGAGCACGTCCAGCAGGTACTCCATCCCGGCACCCACCACCACCTGTTCAGGCCTGCAGTTCACCCCCCGATACTGGTGTAGGAAGGCGCACAGCGCCTCCCGCAGAGGCAGGTCTCCCTGGGGGTGGCCCCGCTGCAAGAGCTCCGGCTCCTGTACCGCTTGGCGCATGAGCCTGGCCCAGGTGGCGTAGGGGAAGACCGAGGTATCCACCGCCGCGGTGGAAAAACAGTCGTCCAGCGCAGGGGCGGGCGGCTCAGCGCCGAGAGCCGGGGCGAGCACGCCAGCGGGGCGCTCCGGCAGCGTCACGGCGCACACCCGGTAGCCGCTGCGGGGGATGGCCCGGATATACCCCTCGGCGGCCAAGAGCCCATAGGCCCCCTCCACCGTGGACTGACTCACGCCCAGATGGGCGCACAACGCCCGCTTGGAGGGCAGCCTATCTCCCTCCCCCAGCCGCCCGGAGCGGATCTCCTCAGTGACGTAGCGGTAGATTTGTTCGTAAAGGGGCAGCGCCCCGTCCCACTCCGGGACGAAAAGAAAGTCCGCCATACCCGCCCTCCCATCTGACCCCATAAAATAGTCGCAAACTGATACTTTCCATCATGCCAGTTTATACTATAATAAGGGCACAGCAAAAAACTGTCAAGGAGGATGACTGACTATGAGAAATTCTGAGAGAGTGACCCGGCTTGTGATCGGCGGCTTAATGGCGGCTCTAGTGTTTGTGGGCTCCATGCTGCGCATTACCCTGCCGGTGAACGTAGGCACAACCTCGTTCCACCTGGGCAACATCATGTGCGCCTTGTCGGGCATGATTTTGGGCCCCGTGGGCGGCGGTCTGGCGTCCGGCATCGGCTCCATGCTCTACGACTGGACTAACCCCCTCTACATTGCCGAGTCCTGGATCACCCTGCTCACCAAGGGGGCCTACGGCGTGGTGGTTGGGCTGGTGGCCTGGTCCGGGAAGACGGGGACGCCTCTCACTTATCGCCGCAACGTGATTGCCACCGTGGCGGGGGCCGTCTCCTACGCTGCGCTCTACCTCTTCAAGGGGTTCGCCTGGGACGGCCTGCTGCTGGGCGGCCTCCAGGCCGGTCCCGCCGCCATTTCCCTGGTGGCAAAGCTGCCCGCAACCGCCTTCAACGCAGTGGTTGCCATCGTCGTAGCTCCCATCCTGTTTGCCGCCATTCAAAAGACACTGAAGGGCTCCTTCCACCACCTCGCGTAGAGGCCTATGCTCCCCGTTTCACGAGGATAAAGACCAAGAAGACTGGCGGCCTTCCCGTCAGTCTTCTTATTTCTCTATCCTTTTCCCGATGTTCTTCTCCTGTCTCCATTGGGGGGCGGGGCCGTCGTCACCCCAGTATTCGTCAGAGCGGACAATCTTCCCGTCCTCAAACCGATAAATTGCCGCGCAGTGGAAGGAAGCGCTGCCCTCCGCCAGCCACACTCGAACGGCTGCCACGGCGGTACCGCCCAGCTCCATCACCCGCTCCACCTCGCCCCGCCACCGGCCAGGGTACTCGCAGTTGGCCCTGATATACTCCTCCAGGGTGAACTGCTCATCGGTGCAGTGCCAGCAGATCACCGCGTCGGGTGCGAAGAATTCCCTCATAGCCGCTCCGTCCTGCCTGGCAACGGCGTCCCACAGGGCGGCGATTTGAACTCTCATATCCATCCCGTTCCTCACTCTCCTCGCAGCCAATAATCAAAATCGGTTTTTAAAAAGTCCGCCATTTCTCGGCCAATTTCCGGGAATGCCGCCGAAACACGGCCCAGTCCCTGTATATAGGGGTCTATGTAGCGTTTCTTGGCCTCCACCCGGAGCCAGCCCTCCCCCTGGGGAGTGTCGGCCCGGAGAACTCTGGAGAACGTGCGGAACCGCCGCCATGCCTCCGCCGTTTCGGGCGCCGCCTCCAGCTTAGCGATGACCTCCGGCTCGGTGCGGTAGAGGTCGGTGGCGGTGAGAATTCTTTCTTTCAGTGCACCCCGGATGAGTCCCGCCAAATACTCCATTGCGAAACGGTCCTCGTCACAAATATAAATTTGTGCCATGGCCAGCGCGGCCCGGGTAAATGTCGCCGCGGTTTGGGGCGTGCGGAAGACCAGCTCCCCCTCCTCTGCGTCTAGGTCCTCATAAAAAGCCCCCACCTCCGCCTGAGTGCAAACCCCATAGGAGACCAGGTTGCATAGCGTGTATTCCAGCCGATCCGCCGAGAGGCGGGGGGCATCGTTGTCCGCCAGGGGGTAGCGGTGGTAGTCGGCCACATGCGCGGTGGTGAGGCCGTATTTCCCCAGGACAGCCTGAAGCTGGGAAGATTCGGCGATGAAATCCTCCGTCAGGGCCTCAGTGGATTCCTGCCGTATATGGTCTCCATTGAGAAAGTCCACCACATGGGCGAAGACCGGAGTGCTTATATCGTGGAGGAGTCCCGCCGCCGCCTGCGCCCTGTTCCCGGTGAAATGCCATACGATGAGGCCAACCCCCAAGCTGTGCTCATACCGGGAGACTGGGCGGCAGGCGCGAAACAGGGGAAAACTCGTATACTCGCACCCACAGTTCATTCCCACGCCCTGGAGCCGGAGCACCACGTCTGTGCCCGCCAGCTCCAGCAAAAAACCAGGGAAATCATGGTGGTAGAGGGGGTGGCGGTCCATATATGCAGCTCCTTCTTTGTAGAATACGATTTTCCCCTTGCAGGGGGCGCGCCTATGCGGTGGGTGTACCTCTTTTGACGTCAAAAGAGATGGAAAACCACCTAGGGGGCGGCACGGGCATTTTCAATGCCCTACTCGCCGCCCCCTGGACCCCGGTTTTATGGAAGAGGGCAGCGGTGCGGCCCAAGAAACCAACTCAGACAACATCGCTACCCCGCCCACTGCCTCGCCGCTTATTCCTGCTTCCCGCCACCGAACTCGAGTAAGGTGAGCTGCTTGTTACGCTCCGCCGTCCAGTTGATAGACCACTGTGAAGCAAAGAGGAGAAGTTGGCGGCCCTTGTAGTCCTCCACCAGCTTCACGTCGGAGCCCAAAATGAGGTCGTCCTCCTTGACCGGCTCTCCGCTCTCAGTCTCGATCCAGCGGAGGTACTCGTAGGGCAGGCCCTCCACGTAGAGCTCCACGTTGTATTCGCTCCTCATTCGGTACTCCAGTACGTCAAATTGCAGGGTGCCCACCACGCCCACGACGACCTCCTCCATGCCGGAGTAGGGGGTCCTAAAGATCTGGATGGCGCCCTCCTGGGCGATCTGCTCCATACCCTTGAGAAACTGCTTGCGTTTCATGGTGTCCCGTGAACGTACCCGCTGGAAGTGCTCGGGCGCGAAGGTGGGAATGGGGTCGAACTTAAACTTCTTGCCCGGGGTACAAAGGGTGTCCCCGATGGAGAAGAGGCCGGGATCGAACACGCCGATGATGTCCCCGGCGTAGGCCTCCTCGATGATCTCCCGCTCAGCGGCCATGAGCTGCTGGGGCCGGGAGAGCTTTATTTTCTTGCCGCCTTGGACGTGGTAGACCTCTTTTTCCGCATCGAATCGGCCGGACACCACCCGAAGGAACGCGATGCGGTCCCGGTGGGCCTTGTTCATATTGGCCTGAATTTTGAAGACGAAGGCGGAAAAGTCGTCTTCCACAGAGTCGACGACCGCATCTCCCGCCTTGCGGGGCAGGGGGGCGGTGGTCATCTGGAGAAATCGCTCCAGAAACGGCTCCACACCGAAGTTGGTGAGGGCGGAGCCGAAGAACACGGGGGAGAGCTTGCCGTGACGCACGCGCTCCATGTCAAAGTCACAGGACGCACCGTCCAGAAGCTCCACATCGTCGGTGAGCTGGCTGTGGAGCCGTGCGCCGATGAGGTCGTCCAGATGGCTGTCCCCCAGGCTGACGGTGGTGGCGGTGGCCGCCTTGGAGCCGCCGTTGCTGGTGAAGTGGACGATTTCCTTTCTGTTGCGGTCATACACGCCCTTGAACTCCTTGCCACAGCCGATGGGCCAGTTGACGGCATAGGTATCGATGCCCAGCTCGTGCTCAATCTCCTGGCAGAGCTCAAAGGGGTCCCGGGCCTCCCGGTCCATCTTATTGATGAAGGTGAAGATGGGGATGTCCCGCATGACGCAGACCTTGAAGAGCTTGCGTGTCTGGGCCTCAACGCCCTTGGCCGCGTCGATGACCATGACGGCGCTGTCGGCCGCCATGAGGGTGCGGTAGGTGTCCTCGGAGAAGTCCTGGTGACCCGGGGTGTCCAGAATGTTGATGCAGAACCCCTCGTACTGGAACTGCATGACGGAAGAGGTCACTGAGATGCCGCGCTGCTTCTCGATCTCCATCCAGTCCGACGTGGCAGCCCGGGTGTTCTTCTTCCCCTTGACCACTCCCGCCTGGGCAATAGCTCCGCCGTAGAGCAGGAATTTTTCCGTCAGGGTCGTCTTGCCCGCGTCGGGATGGGAGATGATGGCAAACGTGCGTCGGCGGGAAATTTCAGCATTGTATTGGGACAAAGGAGATTCCTCCTATTTCAAATTTAGTAATAATTTATGCGGTGGCCCGCCAATATTACGGCGGACTCATGCGCTCCAAGGCCTCAGGGATCTGCCCGAAAGCCGTCACATAGGGCACGCCGGGTACCTCGCCAAAGCCGTAGGCCGCGTGGAGAAAGGGCACTCCCGCCTCCTGGGACGAGGAACAGTCCAGTGCCGTGTCACCGATATAGACCGGGTTTTTGAGGCCGTACCGCTCCACCACCAAGGCAATGTTCCTGCTCTTGGGAAGGCCCGTCCGTCCGGCGCACTCGTGGCCGGAAAAGAATTTTTCCAGGCCGTTGCCCTGATAAAAGCTTTCGATATATCCGTCCTGGCAGTTGCTTACGACGAAGAGTCTGCACTTCCCGGACAGAATCTCCAGCGTCTCCGCCGTGCCGGGAAAGAGGACGCCGCCCCGCGCCGCCAGGTATGCCGTATCCAGGACGTTAAACTCCTTCATGATGGAGGCGCGCGCACTCGGCGTCAGGTTGGGAAACATCCGCGCCCCGATATCATCCAGCAGGAGGCCCATATTGCCCCGGATCTCCTGCAGCTCCACCGGGGGCCGGGGTACCTCCGGGTGGCGGGAGAGCACCTGGGCCCAGGCCCCCACCATCACCGGGGTGGCGTCCCATAGGGTGCCGTCTAAGTCAAATAATATCCCGTCAAACACGAAAAGGCCTCCTAAATTAGCACGAAATAATAACAGAGCGTTTCTTATGTCAAGAAACGCTCTGTTATTATACGCCATGAAGCCGCCTTAGGCAAGGCAAAAGCCGCAAAAAAGTCTCCAAATTGCGGATCCCGTTGTTCTGCTCCGCCCGACAGGCAAAAAAGAAAGGCCCGCCGCAATAATAGTCCGTTTTATAGGACAATAGCTCCTTTATACTATGGTCAGAAGGCAAGAAGAAACACGGACGACAGAAAGGAGCACCGCCATGACAGAGTACAGCATCCGTTGGGTACACGGGCACGTCGAAGTCTTCGACGCCTGGGGCAACTTCCGCTTTTCCGCCGACAGTGAGCGGGAGGCGGAAACAGAAATCATGCAGGAGGCGGCCTGAGAAAGGCTGCCTCCTGTATTTACTACGTAATATTGAAAAAACGTTTTCCGTTCTCGGCGGTGATTCGCTCCACCTCTTCGGTGGCAAGGCCCTTGATCTGGGCTACGGTCTCTGCCATGCGATAGAGGTAGCCCGAGTCGCACCGCTTGCCCCGGTAGGGCTCCGGGGCCATGTAGGGCGCGTCGGTCTCCAGCATGAGGCGGTTCAGGGGCAGCCACTCAATGACCTCCAGGGCCCGGCGGGCGTTCTTGAAGGTAATGGCTCCTGTGAAGGAAATCATCCATCCCAGGATCACCAGGGTCTTGGCGTCTTCCAGAGAGCCGGAGTAGCAGTGGTACACCCCTCTGGCCCCATGGTGAGCCCGGACGATGTCCAGGCAGTCCCCATGGGCCTCCCGGTCGTGGACGATGGCGGGTAGGTCCAGTTTTTCAGCGAGCTCCAGCTGGGCGGCAAAAAAATCCCGCTGAAACCTGCGTTTTTCCGGATCCTTCTCCCAATAGTAGTCGAGACCGATCTCCCCGATGGCCTTCACCTTGGAGTGGGCCGCCATGCGCTCGATCTCGGCAAGGTCGTCAAGGCTCGCTCCCTCCAAATTCTCCGGGTGGAAACCCACAGCGGCATAGACATGGGGATACCGCTCCGCCAGGTCGACGGACGCCTGGGAGGTGGGGATGTCGCATCCGGGGCAAAGGACCAGCCCCACATTCTTCCCCGGCAGACCGGAAAGCACCGCGTCCCGGTCTGCGTCAAAGGCATCGTCATAATAATGGGCGTGGGTATCAAAATACATGGGTCTTACCTCGTAAGCATTTGTCTATTTACCAAACATAAGTTTAGCCAGTCCCCGGCCCAGCAGGACCCCGATTAGGCACAGGACCACGCTGCCGGAGGCATAGATCACCCCCGTAGCCGTCCGGCCTTTCTCCAGGAGATTCATGGTCTCCAGCGAGAAGGTAGAAAAGGTGGTGAACCCGCCGCACAGGCCGGTCTTCAGAAAGAGGACAGTCCGATCGGGAACAGGCAGGAGCCCGGCGGCGGCAGTGACCGCGCCAATGACTACTGCACCGATAAAATTGATAGCGAGAGTAGTGACCGGAAAGTCCACCCCCACGGGGAGAAGGCCAAGCAGATACCGGGCCATCGCCCCCATCCCGCCCCCCAGGGCGACCAGCAAGCAGTTGACGGCCATGGTGTCAGGGCTCCTCTTTCTCGAAAATAAGGTCCAACTCCTTGATGCCTCCGTTGCCGGTAAAGCAGGTGGGCATATAGCCCACGTACCGCCAGCCGTCGGCAGCGTACCTGTCAATGATGGCGCGGTGCTC
Source organism: uncultured Eubacteriales bacterium (assembly GCA_900079765.1). Classification (NCBI taxonomy): domain Bacteria; kingdom Bacillati; phylum Bacillota; class Clostridia; order Eubacteriales; species uncultured Eubacteriales bacterium. The sequence goes on from LT599017.1 coordinate 3,402,376, forward strand.
GGCCGAGCTGTTGTCGATCCAGAGCCCGCCGCCGGTATACAAGGTGACATACTCGTAGCGATACATACAAGGATTCCTCTTTCTCTCTGTCGCATCAACTGGTATTCAGGGGGAAACGCCCCGATAGATTAGCAGAGCTTCGCGCCGGCGGGGATGGCGTCGCTGAGCATGAGAAGGTGCAGGACCTCCTCGCCCTTCTCCTTGTGGACTGCGGAGATGAGCATACCGTTGGACTCCTGCCCCATCATCTTGCGGGGGGGCAGGTTGACGATTGCGGCCAGGGTCTTACCCACCAGCTCCTCGGCCTTGTACCACTTGGCGATGCCGGAGAGGATCTGCCGGTCGGTGCCGCTGCCGTCGTCCAGGGTAAACTTGAGGAGCTTTTCGCTCTTCTTCACATTCTCGCAGGCCTTGACCTTCACTACGCGGAAGTCGCTCTTAGAGAAGGTCTCGAAGTCCACCTTCTCTTCCGCGTAGGGCTCCAGCTCCAGGGCGGGCAGGGCGGCCTTCTTGGCCTCCTCAGCGGCCTGCTCCAGCTCGACAAGCTCCTTTTCCAAATCGATGCGGGGGAAGAGATTCTCCCCCTTCTCCACCTGCGCGGTGGCGCTCAGGCCGCCCCAGACGCCAACGCTCTCCCATACCCGACAGCCCTGACAGGCGCCGATCTGGTCGAAAAGCTTGTCCATGGACTCGGGCATAAAGGGGGTAAGGAGGACGGCGGCAACCCGCAGAGTCTCCAGCAGATTATACATGACGCTGGCAAGCCGGGGGCCGTTTGTCTCCATGTCCTTGGCGAGAGCCCAGGGGGCGGTCTCGTCGATATACTTGTTTGCCCGCTGGATGACGGTGAAGACCTCCGCCAGCGCGCCCTGAAAGGCGAAGTGCTCCATCTGCCCCTCGTACTTGCCGGGCAGAGCGGTGACGAGACTTATGAGGTCGTCGTCCACTGTCTCAGCCTTACGGGCCTCGGGCAGCTTCCCCTCAAAGTATTTGCCCACCATGGCGGTGGTCCGGGAGAGGAGGTTCCCGAGGTCGTTTGCAAGGTCGGTGTTGATGCGGGTAATAAGGGCCTCGTTTGAGAAGTTGCCGTCCGAGCCGAAGGGGAACTCCCGCAGGAGAAAAAACCGCAGGGCGTCCACTCCGTAGCGGTTCGCCAGCACATAGGGGTCCACTACGTTGCCCTTGGACTTGCTCATCTTGCCGCCGTCCAGCAGGAGCCAGCCGTGGCCGAAGACCTTCTTGGGCAAGGGCTCGCCCAGGGCCATAAGGATGGCGGGCCAGATGATGGAGTGGAACCGGACGATCTCCTTGCCGATGAAGTGCACGTCGGCGGGCCAATAGGTCTCGTAGTCGTGGTAGCGGTCGTTGTCGTACCCCAGGGCGGTGATATAGTTGGAGAGGGCATCGATCCAGACGTAGACCACATGACCGGGGTCGAAGTCCACCGGCACGCCCCAGGTGAAGCTGGTGCGGGAGACGCACAGGTCCTCAAGGCCCGGCTTGATAAAGTTGTTGACCATCTCGTTCACGCGGGAGCGGGGCTCCAAGAAGTCGGTGTTTTCCAGCAGGTCCTGGATGCGGCTTGCGTAGTTGGAGAGCTTAAAGAAATAGGCTTCCTCCTCCGCGTCGTATACCTCACGGCCGCAGTCGGGGCACTTGCCGTTCACCAGCTGGCTCTCGGTCCAAAAACTCTCGCAGGGCTTGCAGTACTTGCCGGTGTACTTGCCCTTGTAAATGTCGCCCTTCTCATAGAGCTCCTTGAAAATCTTTTGAATGGCCTGCTCATGATAGTCATCGGTGGTGCGGATAAAACGGTCGTTAGAGATGTTCATCAGTTTCCACAGGTCCAGAATGCCTCCGGGGCCCTCCACGATGTGATCCACGAATTCCTTGGGGGTAACGCCGGCCTCACGGGCCTTGTCCTCGATCTTCTGGCCGTGCTCATCGGTGCCGGTCAGGAACATCACGTCGTACCCCCGCAGGCGCTTATAGCGGGCCATGGCGTCGGTGGCCACGGTGCAGTAGGTGTGGCCGATGTGCAGCTTGTCCGAGGGGTAGTAAATAGGGGTTGTAATATAGAATTTATCCTTCATCGGTTGTTTCCTCCGTATCGATTTCTGTCTCACGCGGCTCCTCCTTTGCGGAGGAGCGCCGCATTCGCCCATCCCCGTTAAAAAGTAGCACGGCGACCGCGGCGGTGAAATAGAGGACGAACGCGCCAAAGAGCAGCATAGCGGCAAGATCGTGCCCGTCCGCCAGGGTCACCAGGCACAGGTACACCGCCAGCAGGGAGAAGAAGACAGTACGCCCCGGTTTCCCCCGCTCAAAGGAAAAGCCCGCGATGAAGTAGGCTGCCAGCAGCACGGCGATGATGGCGCAGACCTCGTAGATATAGTCCTGCCGGATGGGGTCTCCGGCCCGGGACTGGTAGGCGGTGATGAGCCAAAAGGCAGCGAGATACCCCGGCAGGAGCAGGGGCAGGCTGTACTTCCCCTTGCCCTCTCCCCGGTAGCTGTTGCGCCCCAGGGCCAGCACGCAGAAGAAGGAGCCTACGGAGAGCCCGGCCAGCAGCAGCTTGGGCAGCACGCTCAGCATGGGATTCGGCCCCCCCAGGGTCGTCTGTACCTGGGCGGTACTGTACGCCTCCGGCAGGTTCAAGAAGGCAAGACCACCCGCCGCAAGCAGCAGGAGTGCGGACAGGGCCATCACGGAGACATAGAGAGTGTTGCCCTTGGCGGCGAAGGCCTGGTCATACCCGCCCTCAAGGGGCTGTTTCTCTCCCCGGCTGAGGAGGAAAAACAGGGCGGCCGCCGCGAAGGAGAGGGCTACCAGGGCCCAGAAGGCGGGGGCCCCCTGGATGGGCAGGCCGGTGTCCGACTCGAAGGCGGACTTCAGCTCCCAACGGCGGAGGAAAAAACCCACCTCTCCGCACGCGATGGCGGCAACGGGATATAAAAACGCTTTGCGCATGGCAACAAGTCCTCTCTTGGATTAAAATGGGACAGTGAAGGTTGTGGGAAACGTTCGGTGGGTATAAACACATTCGCATTGGGTGCATGGCGGAGTCGCCTTCCCTGCGACTCCGCTCCAGACTTCTCTATGCGCCTATGCTCAGGTTTCTGTCAAGGTCTCGAGGTATTCATCATAGGTCATCTTCCGGTCGATAAGCTGGCCGTTGGGGGTGAAGTCGAATACGCGGGTGGCCACGGTTTGTACCATCTGGTGATCATGGCTGGAGAAGAGCACATTGCACTTCACCGCCTCCAGGCCGTTGTTGACGGCGGCAATGCTCTCCAGGTCCAGGTGGTTGGTGGGCTGGTCCAAAAGGAGGACGTTGGCCCCTGAGAGCATCATGCGGGAGAGCATGCAGCGCACCTTCTCGCCGCCGGAGAGAACCTTCACCGGCTTATACACATCGTCTCCGGAGAAGAGCATCCGGCCAAGGAACCCCCGAAGGTAAGCCTCGTGGGGGTCGGTGGACCACTGGCGCAGCCACTCCACCAGGTTGTCGTCGTTATTCTGGAAGAAGGGGGTGTTATCCTTGGGGAAGTAGGAGAAGGTGGCGGTCTGGCCCCACTTCACCGTGCCCTCGTCAGGCTCCAGCTCACCAGTGAGGATTTTAAAGAGTGCGGTGTGGGCGTTCTCATTGTCGCCCACAAAGGCGATTTTATCCCCGTGGCCCACGATAAAGCTCACCTTGTCGAGAACCTTCACGCCGTCTATGGTCTTGGAGACGTCGGTGACAAAGAGGATGTCCTTGCCCACCTCCCGCTCGGGGGAGAAACCCACCCAGGGGTAGCGCCGGGAGGAGGCGGGGAATTCGTCCAAAGTGATCTTCTCCAGCAGCTTACGGCGGGATGTCGCCTGCTTGCTCTTGGACTTATTGGCCGAAAACCGAGAGATGAACTCCTTGAGCTCCTGGGCCTTCTCCTCGTTCTTCTTGCTCTGGTTCTTCATGAGCTGCTGCATGAGCTGGCTGGCGTCGTACCAGAAGTCGTAGTTGCCCACGTACATCTTGATCTTGTTGTAGTCGATATCCACGATGTGGGTACAGATGGTGTTGAGGAAGTGGCGGTCGTGGCTCACCACGATGACGGTGCCCTCAAAATCCAACAAGAAGTCCTCCAACCAGTTGATGGCGTTGATGTCCAGGTTGTTGGTTGGCTCGTCCATCATGAGGATGTCGGGATTGCCAAACAGGGCCTGGGCAAGAAGCACCTTCACCTTCAGGCGGCCGTCCAGAGTGTCCATGTTATCCCCATGGAGAGCGACGGGCACGCCCAACCCCTGGAGGATGCGGCTCGCGTCGCTCTCGGCCTCCCAGCCGCCCAGCTCGGCAAACTCCTCCTCCAGCTCACAGGCCCTGATGCCGTCGGCCTCGGTCATGTCCTCCTTGGCGTAGAGGGCGTCCTTCTCCCTGCCGATATCGTAGAGGCGCTGGTTGCCCATGATGACGGTGTCCATAACGGTAAAGGCGTCGTAGGCGTTCTGGTTCTGCTTGAGGATGGACATGCGAGTCTTGGGCAGGACGTTCACCTCGCCGGAGGTGGGCTCCAGCTCACCGGAGAGGATTTTCAAAAAGGTGGATTTGCCCGCACCGTTGGCGCCGATGATGCCGTAGCAGTTGCCCTTGATAAACTGCAGGTCCACGTGGGAGAAGAGAGGCTGGCCGCTGTACTGCAGCCCAAGGTCGGAAACTGTGATCATGTCGTACTCCTTAGAATATAGAAATCTTCATACAGAGGGTATCATAACATAAATATGTGAAAAAGAACAGGGGAAAATTGCGCACAGAAACGCTAAGCCTCCATTTAGAGGAGCTTGGCCCGGAGCGACAGGTAAAGCTCAGGGCCGCCATAGTGCGGACCGGGTTTGTCCGGAGTCGGAGGGGAAGCGCCCGATCCGCGAGACGTAAGCAGCGTGACAGAGAAACGCTACCCCCCCTCCCACGATTCTCCTTGTATATTCCCCGGTCATCAGGTATAATGAAGGCCGCATTATGGAAAAAGAGAGGGAGATTTATGAACATGGAGGCATTGAGCGAAGGGCTGAAGCTCTATGTCGAGGAGCCGATGAAGGTCTTCGCGGAGGCGGCAATTCTGATGTTTGAGTGGATCGGCATCATCGTCATCGTGGCGGCGGGTATCGTGGGCATCGTCAGCTACCTTCGCCGTGACCCGGAGACCCGACTCAAGCTGGCACAGGGCCTCGCCATGAGTCTTGAGTTCAAGCTGGGCGGCGAGATCCTGCGCACCGTCATGGTACGGGAGCTGGGGGAGATTGCCGTGGTGGGGGCCATCATCCTCCTCCGGGCCGCCCTTACGTTCCTCATACACTGGGAGATCAAGAACGAGGAGCAGAGCATAGGCGGCAGCCCCATCCACCTGCCCAAAAAGCACCAATGAAGAGCCTGTTTTGCTGCCCCCTCTGCACCGCCCCTCTGGAGCGGGTGGAGGGGGTCTATGCCTGCCCCAACCGACACCGGTATGACGTGGCCCGGGAGGGGTACGTCCACCTCCTCCCAGCCAACCGCCTCCACTCCAAAGCCCCGGGGGACGATAAGGCTATGGCCGCCGCTAGGGCGCGTTTCCTCTCCGGGGAGCACTACACCCATTTGAAGGACACCCTGGCGGACCTGGCTCTGAAGCACACGCCTGACCATCCGGCGGTGCTGGACTCGGGCTGCGGAGAGGGGTACTACACCGCCGCCGTCCATGCAGCCATGAGGGAGGCAGGGAAAGGCCCCCGCACTGCCGGGGTGGATCTCTCTAAGCCATCCCTCAAGCACGCGGCCAAGCGGGAGCGGGAGGCCGAGTTCGCCGTGGCGTCGGTGTACCACCTGCCTGTGGCGGACGGGAGCGTCGATTTGCTCCTCAACTGCTTTTCCCCCCTGGCTATAGACGAATTCCGGCGGGTGCTGCGGCCCGGCGGGGTGTTGCTCTACGTAGTGCCCGGCCCCCGGCACCTGTGGGAGATGAAGAAGGTCCTCTATGACCGTCCCTACGAAAACCCGGAGGAGGCGGTGGCCTACGAGGGCTTTGAATATCTGGAGATCCGCAGTCCCGAGCGGGTAATGATCCTGAACAGTCAGGAGGTCATGGACCTCTTCAGCATGACCCCCTACGCCTGGAAAACCCCAAAGGCAGGGGTGGAGCGCCTGGCCGCGCTGGAAGAACTGAAGGTGCATGCCCAGTTTCGCGTTCACGTGTTTCGTAAGACGGAATAACCGTATCAAAAAGCTCCACCAACCCGCGGGTTGGTGGAGCTTTTAATGCCATAGCGCGCCCCTCGGAAGTCATTTAAAGACCCAGAACTTGTTCATGAGGTAATTGTATAGGATCATACAGCAGGTAGCGGGGAGCTTGGCGATCTTATCGGACACATGGAAGAGGGATGCCACCGACCGGATAAGGAAGAGAGACACCAGATAGTACCCCACGTTTGTGACGATGAAACGTACAGCCTCCTGCCTTGTGACCCGGTTCTTCTTCTCAAAGGTCCAGCGCTTGTTCCAAAGAAAGCTGTTGAGGGAGGCCGTCACAAAGGAGATGGCCTGGGCCACGGCGGTGAGCCAGAGGGGGAGGTCCGCGGCGTTGGAGTCGTACCCCGCAGCGGCGCAGAGAACCCGGAGTGCTATGGCGAAGACCGCTACGTCCACCAAAGTGTTGAGCACGCCGATCATGCCGAACTTGATAAACTTTCGGACGTCGAATACCTCAATGAGGTACCTGAGCTTTTTTTTCATCTCGTAACTCCTATGGCTCGTAGTAGCTGGCAGTGCCGCCGGCGCGGTCGTAGACCAGCACGGCGTCAAACCCGCTCAAATCGGCCCCCGCGGCACTTGGAACGGGGGTCACGTAGGGGAAGTCCCGGTTGCCGCTCTCACAGGCCAGGAGACCGGTGAATGCCCAGACGCTCTCGGTGGCCCCGTGGATATGTTCGTGAAATTCAAAGTTCTGTTCCGGGAGGTAGTTCCCCTCCAGGCCCACAACGGCCACTGTTCCTCCCACGGAGACGGCTTTCCCCTCGTCCAGCGCGGCCCGGACGGCAGTGCCGGCGGCCTGGTCGTTGAGGTAGGTCTGGCGGTAGTCGGCGAGCTCACTCACCGCCGCCACGCAGAAAACGAGGGCGAGAGCGGCACACACCCCGCCGGTAATTGTCTCCCGGAAAGAGGCGCGGCGGAACACTAGCCCGAAAAGGGCGTCGGCCATCAGTGCAAGGCCGCAAAAGGAAAAGACCGTGTTTCGCAGAGCGACAGCGGGCTGGGCCAGGACAAAGAAGAGGGTGATGGGTGCCAACGCCATGAGAAAGCCTATAATCAGAGCCGCAGGGGTACGGGTGGTCTCCCCGGTGTATTTTTTTGCAGAGAAGAACAGCAGGGCGCACAGACCCAGCAGGAGGATGGCCCACAGGGGGTTGGGGCCAGAAAAGATGAGCTCCGCCCCCCGGCGAAAACCCCGGGCCGCAGTCTTCCACCCCGCGAATACATAGACCTGCTTTGCTTGGAAGAAAGCGCTTTCGAACACCTCGTCCCACCCCGCCTGCCAGGGGAGGGTGAGCTTCATACGAGTGCCCAACTGCCCGGCGGCTGCGGAGAAGTAGCCCGTGAAGGCAAAATAAATTCCCGCGTTCACAAAAGTAAGGAGGGCGAAGAGGCTTCGCCTCCGCTCTGTCTTAAATTCCAGAATGCCCACCAGCAGCGCCCCCGTGACGCTGAGCACCAGCCCCTGTTCATAAAAGCAAAAGGAGAGGAGCTGGGTCACGAAGTAGAGGGCCAGCACGGGCCACCTCCCGTCCCGGCACCACCGCTGGAGAAGCCGCATGGCCAGTGCAGTGAGGAAGAGACTGGGGAGCACCCGGCTGGAGGCCGACACCCAATAGGTACCCTCCATGCCGAGAGGCAGGAGGGCGTAAACCGTCAGGAATACGTACCCGGTGCCAAAGTACTCCCGCCACACGTCCCGGAAGAGAACGGCGCTCCCCGCGTACAGGGCAGAGAGGATCGCCACCGCCAGAATCATCTGTCCCCAAAACCGACTCCACACAAAATAGTCCCCCACGGAGGCCAGCGGTCGGGAGGCGAGGAGCCCCATGTCCATGATAACCTGCTTCGCCGTGTAAAAGGCCGACTGGTTGTGCATCTGGATATAGTCGTCCAGCTGGGGGAAGTACTGAAGGCCGAAGTAGCAGTACCGTAAAAAAACCAGCGCGAAGAGGAGCAGGAAAACGAGAAGGCCCCGCTCCCTCTTAAGCGCGTCCTTTTTTCTCATGACCGTTTCACCTGGTCCTTAATGCGCAGCAGGTCCCGGAACATCCGGGCGCTGTCCCGCAGTAGGTTCACCTTAGAGTCCCGGTGGTTCACGATGGACACGCCCTCCTGCTCAATGTCGAGGCCCGCCTTCCTGGCCCGGAGGAGCACCTCGAAATCGAAGGCAAAGCCGTCGGTGCTGCACTGGGAAAAGAGCGTTTGGGCGGCGGCGCGGGTGTACCCCTTGATTCCGCACTGGGTGTCGTACGGAAGGCCGGACAAAACGCGCACCAGCAGCCCAAAGCACTTAGAGGTAAGGAGGCGCAGGGGCGGGTAGTCCTTGTACCCCTCGGGATTTAAGCGACGGGAGCCGATGACCAGGTCGCACCCGGCCTCCTCCAGCTTGTCCAGCATGGAGGGAATATTCTCAAGACCATAGGCCAAATCCGCGTCGGTGCAGAAGACGTAGTCTCCCTCTGCTGCCAGCATCCCCACCCGGACGGCGGCACCCTTGCCCCGGTTGGGGGAGTATCCCTCCAGCCGGAGGTGAGCCCCCTCCAGGGGGCGGAGGAGCGCGGCCATGCCATCGGTGCTGCCGTCATCTACCACGACGAGCTCATAGTCGGGGTCGATACGGGCGAGCCGCTCCATTACGGTTTTTACAGTGTCCGCAATAATGGCCTTTTCGTTGTAAGCCGGGATGACCAGGGACAATTTCACGGGACTACCTCCCTAAAATAGGCGCATGATACATTTTTCACGTAGAGTATATCATATGCGCCAGAACTCGAAATGTCAATATTCGTTGCAAGCGGAGCGGCTATATGGTATACTACTATGAGAAATTGTGATAAAAGGACGTTTTACCTATGGAAATCAACGGCCAGCAGGTCAATGAATCCGCGAAGTTTGCCGACATGAGCCTCTCCTCTGAGGTCATGCGGGCCATCAATGAGAAGAATTACATTCAGGCCACTCCCATCCAGACCGGGGCCATCCCCTACTTCATGGATTGGAAGGACGTCATCGCCAAGGCCCCCACAGGCACGGGGAAGACCTTCGCCTTCGGCATCCCCATGGTGGAGCACGTGAACGCCGCCTCCAGCGATGTACAGGCCCTGGTACTGGCCCCCACCCGCGAGTTGGCGATCCAGATACAGGAGGAGCTGCGGGACCTGTGCGCCTTTAAAGAGGGCGTGCGCACCGTCTGTCTCTATGGCGGCGCGCCTATCGAAAAGCAGATTACCTCCCTGAAGAAGTGCCCCCAGATCGTGGTGGCCACCCCCGGGCGGCTGATGGATCACATGAAACGCCGCACCGTCCGCCTCGATAATGTACTCACCGTGGTGCTGGACGAGGCCGACCGGATGCTGGACATGGGTTTTGTCCGGGATGTGACCCATATTCTGGATTGCATCAAGAGCCGCAGAAATTTAGGCCTCTTTTCGGCCACCATCTCCCGGGAGGTGATGGACATCTCCTGGGTCTACCAGCGCGACCCCATCGAGATTACCGTCCAGGCCGACGAGAACAACCGCCCCGACATCCAGCAATACCGTATCGACCTCTCCGACCGGAGTCAGAAACTGGACGTGATGGTGGCCCTGCTGGAGCACGGGGAGTACGAGCGGGCCATCGCTTTCTGCAATACCAAGAACATGGTGGACCGGCTGGCCGGCCTTCTCAAGATGCGCCACATCTCCGCTGAGGCCATCCATGGCGACATCCAGCAGCGCATCCGGGAAAAGACGCTGTCCGACTTCCGTGAGGGCAAGCTTCGGGTCCTGGTCGCCACTGACGTGGCGGCCCGGGGTCTCGACATCGACGACGTAGACGTGGTCTTCAACTACGATGTGCCCGACGAGATCGAGTACTACATCCACCGCATCGGCCGCACCGGCCGGGCCAAGCGCCACGGCGTGGCCTACTCTCTGGTCGCCAACATTACCGAGGGAATGCGGATGGAGGAAATCGCCAGGAACACCAAAAGCGACGTCTATCTCCTCAAGTACGACCGCACCGGCGCCCTCCTTCCCATGGGCGAGGATGTGCCCGAGCCGAGGAAATAAGAATAAGTGGCCGGGCGAATGGAGTTTTCGTCCGGCTTTTATACTGACTTTTTATAAATCTTCATACTTTCTTGATTTCTTCGAAATAGAGATATGGTATACTGAAAGCACTATGAAAGGGGCGGTGGATTTTGGAGCATCGAGAGCTCACCTGGCGGGAACGGGGCAGATTATGGCTGCGACTGGGGATTCGGCTGGCGCTGGTGGCGTTGGCGGTCTTCCTGCTGGTGCGGATCGCACCCCCGGTACTTTCCCTGCTCATGCCCTTCGTGCTGGCTCTGATCATGGCGTGGATCTTAAATCCCGTTATCCGGGCAGTGCAGCGGCGGCTGGGGGTATCCCGCAAGCTTTTGTCTTTGCTGCTCATCGTGCTGCTCTTCGCGGTAGCAGGGGGCGCGCTGGCGGCCCTCCTCTATAACATCGTAGCCGAGGTGGCCGCCCTGGTCTCCAATTATCCCGTCATCTGGAAGGACACCCTGCAGCCTGCCATCTACCAGACCGAGCAGTTCTTTTCCGAGCTTTTCGCGGCCTTGCCCGACCAGGTTGGTACGGTGGCAAACCGCACGCTGGACCAGCTGGTGGATTGGCTCAACTCGGCCCTTCCTGTCCTGGCAAGCCATGTGAGCAGCGCCGCCGGATCTTTCGCAGTCAGTATCCCGGCCTTCGCAGTCTCCACCATCATCTTCATCATGGCGTCCTTTCTCATCACATCGGACTATCCCCGCCTGCGCTTTCTCCTGCTGGACAAGCTGTCCGGCAGCATCCGCGGCCTCCTAAGTGATGTGAAACGGACGGCGGTGGCCGCCTTTGGCGGCTACGTAAAGGCCCAGCTCATTCTGTCGGCGGGCGTCTTTGTCATTCTGCTTTTGGGTTTTGTAATCATCGGGCAGTCCTACGCGGTGCTGCTGGCCTTTTTGTTGGCTGTGCTGGACTTCGTACCCCTCATCGGCTCGGGCACCATCATGATCCCCTGGGCGGCCATTGATCTGCTCACCGGGGAGTACCGCCACGCAGCGGAGCTGCTAGTTATCTGGGGCATCATTGCTCTTTTCCGCCGCATGGCGGAGCCTAAAATCGTGGGCGATCAAACCGGCCTCTCCCCCATTTTGTCATTGGTGAGCATCTACGTAGGTATGCAGGTGGCCGGGGTGGGCGGCATGATTTTTGGGCCCATGCTGTGCCTTATCTTCCTCAACATTTACCGGCTGGGTATTTTCGATGGCTCCATTACCGACCTTCGTCTGGCCGCCACCGACGTATCCGCCCTTCTCCAGAACCGCCCGGGTCCCGAGGAGGAAAAGACAGAAGAGTAGGGAACCGCCCGGGACCAGGGCAAACCGCCCGAGAGGAGGGTGCCTTTCACACCGTGGGCAAAAGCCTTGTTGCATCGTCCTGAAGGGCAACGGGTTTGGAGGGTCGGTGAGAGGGCTAACCTCGTCATCTGCCCGGACGGGGACGCCGTGCGGCTGCTGCGGCAGAAAAACAATCAATATGAGGATGCGCTGTAGGAGAACGCTCCTACAACGCCCTGGAAATAGTGCAGAGGGAGACCATCGCAGGCCCCACCGGTACAAATGTCAATGACCTTACTGTCGCGTTAATTCATGTTATCTGACCATTTAAAACGCCGTGAACTATTGTGTTCCACGGCGTTTCTTTTTGTATAATCTTGCCCGCTAACATGCCACAATACTAAAAATTCAAAAATCCTCTCATTTTTCTTCACGCTTTAGTCACAAATCTCGGTTATGATAGTCTTGTTAACAGGGGGAACACCCCGCCAAACGCACAATCCGTTTTAACGAAGGAGCGGTTCATATGTATTACAGCAACTACAACGACTTTAACAGCAACCAGCCCCAGGAGACTTTCGAGGCGGCCGACTTCACGGTAGCCGAGGAGCCGCAGCTCCCCAAGAAAAAGAAAAGCAGACTCTGGCCCAAGGTGACCGCTCTGGCTGTGGCCTGTGCTTTGGTGGGCGGCCTAGCCGGCGGCGGAGCCGTGGCCCTGTGGGGCGGCGCCTCCGGCAGCACTACCATCTACGACGGCGACCATGCCCCCACAGTGGTGAGCGTCTTCAACACCACCCAGAACGAGCCTCTCACCGCCGCTCAGATCTATGCCACCTATGTGGGCTCCACTGTGGGTATCACTACGGAGATCAAAACCACAAATATTTTCGGCCAGACAGTCCAGAACGCCGCCTCCGGTTCCGGTTTCGTCATCACCGCGGACGGCTACATTGTCACTAACTATCACGTGATCGACGGGGCCAGCAACATCGAGGTCAGCTTTATGGACGGCAAGAGCTACGTAGGCACTCTGGTGGGGGGCGACGAGGAGAACGACATTGCCGTTCTGAAAATCGAAGCCACTGGTCTCACCCCCGTGGTCATCGGCAGCTCTGACGATCTTGTGGTAGGCGACCAGGTTTTTGCCATTGGCAACCCCCTGGGTGAGCTGACATACTCCCTCACCGGTGGATACGTCTCCGCCCTCAACCGCAGCGTCACCATGGACGACGGCCGCCGCATGAACTATATTCAGACCGACACCGCCATTAACTCCGGCAACTCCGGCGGCCCCCTCTTCGACATCTACGGCCAGGTGGTAGGCATCGTCTCCGCAAAGCTCTCTAGCAGCAGCAACACCTCATCCGCCTCAGTGGAGGGCCTGGGCTTCGCCATCCCTATGGACGACGTGCAGAGCATGATCACCGACATTATTGAGCATGGCTACGTCACCGGGAAACCCTACATGGGCATCGTGGGAAGCAGCGTCAGCAGCGAGAGCCAGCGCTACGGCACCCCCGCGGGAGCCTACGTCATGGGTGTCGTCTCCGGCTCCAGCGCCGACAAGGCGGGCATCCAGAAGGGTGACATCATTACCAAGCTGGGTGATGCCGACATCACCTCCATGGATGACCTGCAGAGCGCCAACAAGGATTATAAGGCGGGAGACGCCGCCACTATTGTGGTCAACCGCTCGGGCCAGAGCGTCACCCTCTCCATCACGTTTGACGAGCGCACCACCGAGAATGAGGCCGCCTCCCAGGCTCTTCAGGACCAGCTCGACCAGGAGACGCAGCAGCAGACGCAGCAACAGCAGCAACAGCAGCAGGGCGGCGGCTATGGCTACGGCTGGCCCTTCGGCTGGTAATCAAAGACAGCACCACCCCGGCGCATAGGCGTCGGGGTGGTTTTTTGTTCTAACATTGTTTTTGAAGGGCGATTTTCTTATGTTAGAATTATTTCCGAATTCTTAGAACAGATGTTTGCAATCCAAGAAAATGTATGTTATACTGAAGCCGTAAGAATGTATACTTCGTGCCCACAAGGAGGGTCTGCCATGAAAACACTGTCGCCCAAACAGCAGCAGATCTATGATTATATTGTCTCTTTTCAGTCCGTCCACGGGTATCCCCCTTCTGTCCGGGAGATCGGGGAGGCGGTGGGGCTTAAGTCCCCTTCCACCGTCCACTTCCACCTGAAGGGCCTGGAGGAGAAGGGCCTTATTACCAAGGCCGAGGGGAAGACCCGGGCCATCACGGTAAGCCAGCCCCAGCGCCGCCCTATCGCCGAGGAGGAGGACGCCCACGTGAACCTAGTACCCGTAGTGGGCAGCGTGGCCGCCGGTAGCCCCATCCTGGCGGAGGAGTGCATCGAGGACTATCTGACCTTCGACACCGACGGTCTGGAGGGGGAGCATTTCGCCCTGCGGGTCCGGGGCGAGTCCATGCTCAACGCCGGCATCTTGCCCGGGGACCTTGTGGTGGTGCACCGGCAGGCGGACGCCCGCAACGGGGAGATTGTGGTCGCCCTCTTTGAGGATGAGGCCACGGTGAAGACCCTGCGCCGCAAGGATGGGCACATTTGGCTCATGCCCGAAAACCCGGAGTACGAGCCCATTGACGGCGACCACGCCGAGCTCCTGGGCAAAGTGGTCGCGGTGGTGCGGAAGTATTAGGAAACGCGGGGCAGCGGGCTAAGACCCGGAACGTGACAGGGAGACAATATGCGACCTAAAATCGACCACATTGAATTAACCGTGTCCGACCTCAGCCGGGCGGAGCGGTTTTACGACGCCCTTTTGCCTCTTTTAGGTTTTGACCTGAAGCATAAGAGCCGGAGCGAGTTTCCTGAGTTTGAGCACATTGAGATAGACTATGGCACCGCTGACTTCAGTCTGGGGCTGGTCTCCCCCCGTCCGGCACTGAGGGATGCTTCCGTCTGCCGCCGCAGGCCCGGTGCTGTGCACCATCTTGCGTTTGCTGCCGGAAGCAGCGACGAGGTGGACGCGCTTTATGAAAAGGTACGGACCATCCGGGGTGTCACCATCGTGTCTCCGCCCAGGCTTTACCCAGAGTATACTCCCGACTACTATGCCTTTTTCTTTAAAGACACCGAGGGCGTAAAACTCGAGATCACCTGCTTTGACCGCCCCTCCTACTATTGAGGTATTGCTATGGACTTTATTTTGTTTGACACGCCCTACGGCAGAATGGGTCTCGTCGAGGAATCGGGGGTCATTGTCCGCCTCTACCTCCCCAACGAGGGCACGCCCCGCATTGCCGAGCACGAAACCCCTCTCCTGGTAAAGGGGAAACGCCAGCTTATGGAGTATTTCGACGGAGCACGCAGGGAGTTCGATCTGCCTCTACGCTCCGAGGGCACAGAATTCCGCAAAAAGGTGTGGAAGGCTCTGCTGGACATCCCCTATGGCGCTACCATTTCCTACGGGCAGCTTGCCGTCAACGTGGGCAACCCCAAGGCTGTCCGGGCCGTTGGGCAGGCAAACCACCATAACCCCATCCCCATCCTCATCCCCTGTCACCGCGTTGTGGGGTCAAATGGAACCCTCACCGGGTACGGCGGCGGGATGGAGCTTAAGCGGCAGTTGCTGGATTTGGAGCAGGAGGGCGGATAGCCCCCCTACAATAGGAAAGGAGCACCCCCTATGAAAAAATTGATCGCCGCGGGTAACCGTTACCTCAAGGAGATGGATCTGAACGACGTGGCCCTGCTGAAGATTTGTCTGACCGCGCTGGGCGTACTTATTGGGCTGGGTGGCTCCATGCGGCATAAAAAGAGCATGAGCCTACTGGCGGGTTTTGCCTTTGTGGGCGCCTGGATCCCCCTCATGGCGAAGTTTTTCAGGGTCATACTCACAGCGGAGGAATAAGGGATGGGAAAACAGAAGCGCTTCCAAATCGTACACGAGGAGAGCGTCTCCATGATGTTCGCTGCTGTCGTCCTGCTGGACACGCTTACCGGCGTGCTCTACCTCCAGACCAATTACAGCGGGGCGGCTGGTGGCCTCACGCCCCTGCTGGGACAGGACGGCAAGCCGGTAATTTGGGAAGTGGAGCGTCTGGAGGAGGACGAGAAGTGAAACTGATCTCTTGGAACGTGAATGGCCTGAGGGCCTGCTTGAACAAGGGGTTTTTAGACTCCTTCGCGGCGCTGGACGCCGATGTCTTCTGCCTCCAGGAGACAAAAATGCAGCCCGGACAGGCCGAGGTGGACCTGCCGGGCTATCAGGAATTTTGGAACAGTGCGGAAAAGAAGGGATACTCGGGCACGGCGGTCTTCACCCGGGTGCCGCCTCTGAACGTTACTTATGGTATCGGCTCCTCCGCCCATGACGGGGAGGGCCGGGCCATTACGATGGAGTTTGAGGACTTTTTCCTTGTGACCTGTTACACTCCCAATGCCCAGCGGGAACTGACCCGTCTGGCCTACCGCATGGAGTGGGAGGACGAATTCCGTGCTTACCTCAAGGGATTGGATGGGAAAAAGCCGGTGGTCCTCTGTGGAGATTTGAACGTGGCCCACCAGGAGATCGATCTTAAGAACTTCAAATCCAACCGGGGCAATGCCGGGTTTACCGATGAGGAGCGCGGCAAGATGACCGAGCTGCTCTCCGCCGGTTTTGTGGACTCCTTCCGCCACCTCTACCCCGACCGGACGGGGGCCTATTCCTGGTGGAGCTACATGGGCAGCGCCCGGGAGAAGAACGTGGGCTGGAGAATCGACTACTTTATCGTGTCTGACTCCATTAAGGGCGAAATCAAGGAGAGCAGCATCTACCCCGAGATCCAGGGCAGCGACCACTGCCCGGTGGGGCTGGAGATTTTTTAGAAAACAGAGCGCTGTCGCCCTTTTGGGTGACAGCGCTCTGTTTTCCACCTATTGGACACTGCGCAGATACTCCCGGTAGGATTCCTCACTCCCCACCCGTCCCACAGCGGAGAGGGAGGCGCGGGAAAAGTCAAACATGGTCCCCGCCAGGCGTCGAACACCCTCCACAGTGACGGCGTCATAGGCGGCGATAATCCCGCCGGGCTCCAGAACGAACCCGGTAAGCAGCTCGCTCCGGCCCAGGTTGGACATCCGGGCCTGGGTGGACTCCAGGCCCATAAGGACATTGGCCTTGGATTGCTCCCTGGCCCGGTCCAGCTCGGCCTGGGTGACGCCGCAGTCGGCGAACTCCTTCACGGCTGCCACAATGGTGTCCAGGGCCTCCCGTTCCATATCCCTGCCCAGGGCGGTGTAGACGGCGAAGAGCCCGGTCTCGGCGTGCCCTGCGCCATAGGAGTAGACCGAGTAGCACAGACCCCGTTTCTCCCGCACCTCCTGCCACAGGCGGGAGGACATGCCCCCACCCAAAATGGAGGAGAGGAGCTGGAGGGTAAAGCGGTCTGCGTGCCCGTAGGGGAGACTGGGGAAGGCCAGAGTCAGGTGGTTCTGCTCAGTGGCCTTTTTCCTCACGGTGACGGCGCTCTGATAGGCGGCGGCCTTTCCCAGCGGGCAGACGCCGGAGGAGACGGTGGTGAAACGGGCCTTCAGCTCGGCCACGTCGTCTTCGGAAAAGCTGCCGGCCAGGGACACCACCACGTCCCCCGCCAAGTAATGGGAGGCCATGTAGCTCTTGAGCGAAGCCCCCGTCATCTTCTCCAGGGTGGCCTTTTTGCCCAGGATGGGCCGGGCCAACGCGCTGCCCTTGTAGACGGCGGCTGCCAGCCTCTCGGAACAGATGTCCTCCGGGTTATCCTCGTACATGCCGATCTCCTCCAGGATGACCCCCCGTTCGGTCTGCACGTCCCCCTCGTCGAACTTGGAGGAGAAGAACATGTCGCAGAGGATGTCGGTAGCCTGAGGGAGGTGGCTGTCCAACACCCGGGCGTAAAAGCAGGTATTCTCCTTGGTGGTGAAGGCGTTGATCTGCCCGCCCACCGCATCCATCTCCTCGGCAAGCTGGGCGGCGGTGCGCTTTGCGGTGCCCTTGAAGACCATGTGCTCAATGAAATGTGCCGCGCCGCTCTCCCCCGCAGCCTCGTGACGGGAGCCGGTGCCCACCCAGATGCCGATGGCCGCCGAGCGGATGGCGGGGACGTGCTCGGTGAGGATGCGCACACCGTTGGGCAAGGTTATCTTTTCATACATTGGGAATCCTCCTTGGGACGGCGGCCGCCATGTAAGGCGGCGCATTATGGGCGGCTATGCCGCTTTTTATGGAAAAACCGGGCGGGCTTTTGCCCGCCCGGTCTATTTTAACCGTTTTCTTTACTTTACGCTCTCGCCGGCGGCCTTTATGGCCTCAATCTCCTTAATGGCATCCTTGTAGGAGAGGTTCACGCGGCCCTTCTCGTCGATCTCGGTGACCTTAACCCAGATCATGTCGCCAATGTTGACCACGTCCTCCACTTTCTCCACACGGCGGTCGGAGAGTTTGGAAATGTGGACCATGCCGTCCTTGCCCGGGGCGAGCTCCACGAACGCACCGAAGGTGAGGATGCGAACCACCTTGCCATAGTAGAGCTGGCCCACCTCGGGGACGAAGACGATCATGTCGATCATCTTCTTGGCGGCCTCGCAGCTCACGGCGTCGGGGGAGGCGATGTGGATGGTTCCGTCGTCCTCGATGTCGATCTGGGCGCCGGACTCGGCGGTGATTTTCTGGATCACGCTGCCGCCCTTGCCGATGACCTCGCGGATCTTGTCGGGGTCAATCTTGATGGTGAGCATCTTGGGGGCGTACTTACTCACCTCGGCGCGGGGCTCGGCGATGCAGGGGAGCATGACCTCGTCCAGAATGGCGAACCGGGCGTCCTTGGTAATGTCCAGGGCCTCCTTGATGATCTCGTGGGTCAAGCCGTCGTTCTTCAGGTCCATCTGGATGGCGGTAATGCCCTTCTTGGTGCCAGCGACCTTAAAGTCCATCTCGCCGTGGAAGTCCTCCACACCCTGGATGTCGATAAAGGTCTGGAAAGAGCCGTCGTCATCCTGGATAAGACCGGAGGAGATGCCGGCCACGGGGGCCTTGATGGGCACGCCCGCATCCATCAGGGCGAGGGTGGAGCCACAGATGGAGCCCTGGCTGGTGGAGCCGTTGGAGGAGAGGACCTCGCTTACGACACGGATGGCGTAGGGGAACTCGTCCTGACTGGGAAGGACGGGCTCAAGCGCCCGCTCGGCGAGGTAGCCGTGGCCGTACTCCCGGCGGTTGGTGGCGCGGGGGGCACGAGCCTCACCCACGGAGTAGGGGGGGAAGTTGTAGTGGTGCATATAGCGCTTCTCCTCCTCCTCCCAGATGGTGTCCAGCTTCTGGGCGGCGGAGAGGGTGTTCAGGGTGGCGATGGAGAGGACCTGGGTCTGGCCGCGGGTAAAGAGGCCGGAGCCATGGACGCGGGGCAGTATGCCCACCTCGGCACCCAGGGGACGGATCTCGTTCTTCTGGCGGCCATCCACGCGGTGGCCCTCCAGGAGCCAGGCCTTGACGATCTTCTTCTGGAACTTGTAGGTGAACTCCTCCAGGTACTTGTCCATATCGGGGTACTGCTCCAGATACTTCTCGTGCCAGTGGTCGATCATGGCATTCCAGCGCGTCTCGCGGACGTTCTTGTCGTCGGTATCCATGGCGGCCTTTGCCTCGTCCATAAAGTTGGCGACGATGTCGTCAAAGAGCTCCTGGTTAAAGTCGGCGTGCTCGTACTCCATCTTGGGCTTGCCGATTTCGGCCACAATGCCGTTGATGAAAGCTACCTGCTTCTTAATCTCCTCGTGGGCCTTGACGATACCCTCATACATGATATCGTCGGGGATCTCCTTTGCTCCCGCCTCGATCATGACCACCTTGTTCTGGGTAGCGGCGACGGTCACGTCCATCTGGGAGTTGTGGCGCTGCTCCTGGGTGGGATTGAAGACAATCTGCCCGTCCACGTAGCCCACCTCCAGGCAGCCGATAGGGCCGGCGAAGGGGATGTCGGAGTAGCTCAGGCAGGCGGACACGCCGATCATGGCGGTCACTTCGGGGGAGCAGTCGTAGTCCACGCTCATGACGGTGCAGGTAATAGCCACGTCGTTGCGGAAGTCATAGGGGAACAGGGGGCGCATGGGCCGGTCGATGAGGCGGGCGGCCAGCACGGCAGGCAGGCTGGGGCGGCCCTCACGGCGCATGAAAGAGCCGGGGATACGGCCTACAGCGTACAGTTTCTCCTCAAACTCCACGGAGAGGGGGAAGAAGTCGATGCCGTCACGGGGCCGGGCGCTGGCGCAGATGGCCACGTGAACGGTGGTATCGCCGTATTTGACCAGGGCGGCGGCGTTGGCCAGCTCCGCGGTCTTACCCACCTCAATGGAGAAGGGGCGGCCGGCGATCTCGGTCTTGAATATCTTGTGGTTGGGGAATTGCTTTTGATGGATAATGGTTGACATGGATGCGTCCTCCTTTTTTTGTGGGCGCACAGGAGACCTAGAATGCCTTTTAGCATTTGAATTTATCTCCGATACACCTCGGGAATAAATTCAACTGCTAAAAAAGCGTTCCGCTCCTGCGCGCGGTGAATGGGTGAATGGCAGAAAGGGTGGCGCGGAAAACCACGCCACCCTTCAATTGGCTGCTTACTTACGAATGCCCAGCTTGGCGATGATGGCACGATAGCGCTCGATGTCCTTCGCCATCAGATAATCCAGCATCTTGCGGCGCTTGCCGACCATCTTGAGCAGACCGCGGCGGCTGTGGTTATCGTGGGTGTGGATCTTCAGGTGCTCGGTCAGCTCGGTGATGCGAGCGGTGAGAATAGCGATCTGCACCTCGGGAGAGCCGGTATCGGTCTCGTGGGTGCGGTTCTGCTCGATGACAGCTGTCTTTTCGTCCTTACGGATCATGGGGATTCCACCTTTCAAATATTCTGCCTGAGGACTGAGTAGTGGGAGGGTGAATCCCCCGCGTGAAAGCGGGCAATGACCCCAAAACTAAGTCACAAGGCGTCTTCACACATTGCGTGCTTTGCAAGTGTACCACAAATTGCGGAAAGTGTAAAGGAATTTTTCGTTTTCCAGGCGTTTTATTTTACTTTTATGATAGATAGTGGGCAATAGGGGCGGGTTTCGTCTTCGCCTACCCCGCCAGCGCCCCCGCCAGGGGGGAGAGCACCAGCATCACCATGGAGAAACACATGGAGGACACCGAGATGAGGGTGGCCCGCTGGTCTGAAGGAAGGCCCTGGTTGAGCCGAGCGTCGGTGAGGGTCTGGAGCGCGTCATCCCCGGCGGCAGCCAGAAAACCGCCCAGGGCCATAATGGGCGCGAAGCCGGTTGCAACCATCAAATACCCGCAGAGCACCCCACCGCAGGTGAGCGCCGCAGCCGCCCGATAGGGGAGGCGGGCCAAGCGGGGCGCCAAACGGGCGCCCGCCGCGCCGCCCAGGCCTATCGCCACCAGTAAGGGTCCTAGAAACGCGGCGGGCGTCCCCACCCGGGAGAGCCCGTCCTGGAGGTAGAACCCCAGCAAAGTGGCCAGCGCCCCGGCAGCGGCGTTGAAGAGCATAAGTCGTACAGATTTGGGGTTTTGGACTAGAAAGTCCAGTGCCGCATGGACGTGAGCCTTCAAGCGCCGGGCCAGGCCGCGAAAGGCCGCCGCATCCCGGGCTCGCTGGCCCTCGGTCACCAGGGGCTCGTGCAGGGAGAGGGCAACCCCAGCCGCCGCCAGGGCGCAGAGAACGTCCAGCGTGTACCCCAGCCGGTAGCCCAAGGCCGCGGTGATTCCGGCGCAGAGCATGGCGGCTGCCGTCGCCAGTCGGTAGACCACGTTCTGCCGGGAGGAGAGTTTCAGATATTCCCCCTCCGAACCGTGGAGCATGAGGGAGTCGTAGGTGATAGCCTCGCGGGTGCCGGAGGCCAGATTGTAGCTGGTGGCTGAGAGAGCCATGCACAGGCATACCCCCGCCATGGTGCGCGAAACTATCATTGAGAGGGCGGCCAGGGCCGCCATGACCTGCCCCATGGCCAAAGCCCGCTTACGTCCCAGCAGGTCGGCCAGCAGGCCGGAGGGCACCTCGCAGCACAGGCTTACCAGATGGAAAAATCCCTCGGCCAGCCCGATCTGAGCCAGGCTAAAGCCCCGGTTTGCCAGCAGGAGCACCCAGATACACCCCGCGGGGCGGAAATATCCCACGAACTCCAAGGCAAGGAGTTGGCGAATTTGTCTCTTTAGGTTCATATTGTATCGTATCCTTCCAAATTTATTCATTTTCGGAGAGGATAAGGGCGCAAAAAAGCCGCGGCGAGACGCCGCGGCTCGGTACAAGCGAAGGTGCTTTTACCGCCGAGACCTCCCGAAAAAGGGCGCACTTATCCCCTGGGAGGCCAAAGCATTGCCTTTTTGAACCTTGACGTTGATATTCCTCCAGCCCACGGTACGCCCTCCTTTCGGTAATAATTAAGTGAAGTATATCAGATTGCTAGAGGGTTGGCAAGGAGAGATTTTTAGTCCTGTTCACGATGAGGTCTAGGGTAGATGGCAATCATCTCCCCGGCAGGTCGTTGGGCTTGGGCACGCCCGCAGCCTGGCGAGCCTCGTCAGTGCCTATGTAAGTGAGATTGGTAAATATCCGCTGCAGCCGCTCGGTGGGGTAGCGCCGATCTAAAAACGCCTCCACCGCATTGGCGGTAGGTATGCCCCGCTGCCGCGCGTCCATCCGTCCCAGGGCGGCGGCAGAGAGGGCCACGTTGCAGAGCATAAGCGCGGCGAGCATGATCGTCAGCGGCTTTCCTGCCCGGTTGGGGAGCTTTCCGATCACCCTGCACAGGAGAGGGTAGAGATACTTGACCCACAATACCGCCGCCGCACCCCAGAACATGGAGAAGACCAGGTTGACCCGTCCGTTGATGTTAAAGGGCAGGTGGCTGTAATCCCAGAAGCAGGCGCCAAACAGCACCTCCTGCAGCCAGGAGCAGGCGTACTCGTACACACCGCCCAGCAGAGTGCCCAGTAAGAAGATACGGAATGCCTTTTCCGACGAGACGCGCCGGTAAATTAGAGTAAAGAGCACCGCCCCCAGCCCCCACACCAGGGAAAATGGCCCGTAGATCACGCCGCTGCGGTTCTGGAGCTCGCCCCAGGTGAGGTACATAAACACCGTCTCCACCAGGCACCCGAAAAAAGCAGTAATCAGGAAAACCCAGAAAAGCTTGTAAAAATTGATCCCCTTGGCAAAAAAGCCGGGAATGGTCTCCGACGTGGCATACTCCCGCGACCCGGGGCGGATGGCGCGTTCCTTCGCGATGACAGTCACGCTGTCTCCCCCTTTCTTTCGGAATGTATCATATCATGGAGACTTATGGTTCTCATAAAGGAATTCTTAAAGTTTCATTGAAATATCGGGTCGGTATGGTTAAACCCAGGCGGATTTCGACAGAGTTTTTCACTGCCCGCTATGCGTTATAAATGCCACGTCAGCGCAATTTTTCGGTTGAATGAATCCTTTTACAATGTTATAATTATTTTGTACCATTCATTCCTCATAGCTGAAAGAAGTGGTTTTATGGATAAGAAAAACGAAGTTTTACTCCATGCAAAGCCAGTAGATTGCGACGTTTGCATGGAGTAAAGATTGTCGCAAAATAATATGCTGGCTTTGCTGCTTGACTACTATATCAAGGAGGAAGCTTGCATGAAATATGTCAATGCAAAGGCACTCCTTCCCGATGTATTGGTTAAGGAATTGCAGGGCTATATTCAAGGCGGATATATTTACGTGCCCGCAAATCAAACACAACAAAAGCATTGGGGAGAGCTATCCGGCTATCGGAAGGAGTTACAGAAAAGAAATTATAAGATCATTGAGGAATACCGCAATGGTATTTCCATCGAATTTCTGGCTGATAAATACTGCCTGTCCGCTTATGCCATTCGGAAAATCATCTATCAGAAATAACGTAAGGGGCTGCAGAGATGCAGCCCCTTAACTTTATACCAAATGCCACCGTATCATTTGGTGTATTGAAAATTACTACTGGTCAGAATACTATGAAAAGGGGCAAGCTTTTTATATAATTTAAACCCAACAGAAGAGAAAGCGGCTATGTGTACCAGATTTGTATATAACGGAAATGATATGATTACAGGGTTTAATTTTGATATTGACCTTGCCGTATGGAGCCATCAAGTCATCCGTGAAAAGGAACGGTTCTACATCGGGATAAAAATGCCGGATGGTGTTTACCACTCGTTTCACGGCATAAACAGGAACGGAAATGTTGGAACTTTGCTGTATGTACATGGAAATCCGGCAGGCAATTACATCGAAAGCAATGGTTGCTGTACGATTACAGACTTGACAGAACAGTATATCAAAAATCAAATTTCTTTTGATGACGCATTAAGCATTATGAAAACAAAAAAAATCGTCTACGCGCCGGATGCCACAATGCAGGCTATGTTGTCGGACCAAAGCGGGAGAGCTTTAATTGTTGAGCCTGGAATCGGTTATCGAGAGGAAAAAGAAAGATACGCGCTGATTACAAATTACTCGCTCTTGGAGCCTGAAATTACAAAGTCTTTTGTTGTTCCCGGCGATGACCGCTACCAAAGAGCCAAACACTTATTGGATCGCTTCGGTCAAGACTTTTCCGTGTCTGACGCATTTTCTATTTTACATGCAGTCCGGCAGGAAGGGGATTGGGCAACCAGGGTTTCCTTTGTCTATTCAATGAAAAAGCAAACCGTATATTATGTTTTTAATAATGCGTTTGAAAGCATCCTGGAGTACAATTTCCCAACATAACGTAAATAGGAGAATTTCTATGGCCGTCTCAGAAAAGATTATATATCCCCGTTCGGGGGACAACGAAACCGTTTACTTAAAGAGTGTGGTTTCTAATCCGAACATTATTGTCGGGTCATATACAATGTACAATGATTTTGTAAACGACCCAAGGCTATTTGAGAAAAACAATGTGCTGTATCAATACCCTATCAGCCATGACAAACTGGCAATCGGAAAATTCTGCTCCATTGCCTGCGGGGCGAAGTTTTTATTTAACAGTGCAAACCACACTCTGTCCTCGCTGTCCACCTACCCCTTTCCCATCTTTTTTGAAGAATGGGGGTTGGATGTTAAGAACATTTCTACTGCTTGGGATAACAAAGGCCGCATTACCGTTGGCAACGACGTTTGGATTGGATATGAGGCGGCAGTCTTGGCCGGTGTTACAATTGGTGACGGTGCGGTCGTCGGAACCCGTGCGGTAGTGACAAGAGACGTTCCGCCATACACAATTGTAGGCGGCATTCCGGCAAAGCCAATTCGAAAGCGGTTTTCAGATGAAATCATTTCAGCCCTGCTGGAATTGAAGTGGTGGGATTGGCCGAAAGAAATGATTTTACAAAACATCGCCGCAATACAATCCGGACATATCGAGCAGTTAACTTAAGTGAGCCGCATATCTGCCGCACGGCGGAAAAAGAAAAAAGCCGCCGTAAGACAGCCCCCATTTTACGTTACGCTCTTTTTATAGCGGCTTTGAAAATCATTATAATATATAAGCAAAGCGGAAATGCTCTGATTAAGAGCATTTCCGCTTTAACAATACTTGCACCCTGTACGGCAGTTGCGCTTTTTCAGTTCGATGTGAAACCGTCTTATGAGCAGCTGCCTTTCAGCAGCTCTTTTTTACCTCAATACAGCCCATCCAGAATCTCCACGATATGGGCGATGGCATGCTCGTCACAGTCGCGCACGATCCGGGGATTGGTCGCCCGGACAGCGTCGGCGCAGTTGGCGGGGGCGAAGGGGATGGCCGACACCTCCAGCATCGAGAGGTCGTTCTGGTTGTCCCCCACACAGTAGAGGTCCTTGCGCGCCACACCCAGACGCTCTGCCACCCGCAGCGCCATGCCGCCCTTGGTAGCGCTCTTCGCGGTGCACTCCAGGAGCACGTCGTTGGAGAAAATGACCTCGTACCTGAAGCTCCAGCGGTCAATCAGGAATTTTTGAGCACGCTCAAGCACCGTCCGGTCGGCCTGCAGCACCGCCTTGCTCCAGGGCCGGGGCATGGCCGCCAGGGGCCGCCGGGTCCAGTCGGCCTGCAGTTTCGCCACATGGCGGGCGGTGTACTCGTTGGGGTTCTGGATGTAGACCTTGTCCCCGTGGTAGACCTCGATACCCACCTCGGGAAGGGCCTGGGACATCTCGCCGAGGTCGTGGGCCGTCTCGGGGGGCAGGGGGACGAGCAGCAGCTCCCGGTCTGCGGTATAGTCGTAGAGCATCGCCCCGTTTGCGAGGACGACGGGGGCGTTGATGGGCGCCAGCCCCGCGCAGGGAGAAAAGGTGCGATGGGCCCGTCCTGTGGCCACGGTGAAGTACCCTCCTTCCCGGATGAGGTACTCGATGGCGGCGATGTTCTCCGCCGAGACCTCCCTCCGGCTATTGAAGAGAGTATCATCAAAGTCGCTGACGAGCAGAACGTGGTCAAACTTGCCCAAGAAATCACACCTTTTTTATGCTTGAATATCTGCACCCACCATATATTTTTTCATGGGCATGTACAGGAGCGCTGCAATGCCCAGCGCAAGCGCAGCATTCGGCAGCATATAAACGCCATTATAAAGCATGGAATAAAACCAGGGAGTCGTCATCGTCAGGTTTAAAAAGGTATCGGGCATATATTCGGCCCAAATGGTAGCACCTACTACATAATGGACAAGGAAACGTGCCGCGCAGCCAAGCACAATCCCAGCGAAAATGCCCCATTTTTTCTTGCGGAAAACGCCCCCAAAGCCAAGCACGGTAAATGCCACCAGATAGTCGCCGATAATGGACTGCCAGCCCAGAGCAAAACCGCCGTCAAACATGAACTGGAGCACACCGAGTACAAAGCCTGCCATCAGGCCGTTTTTCCAACCCCAGCGCACCGCAAAAAGAATGATTGGAAACATAGCAAGGGTCAAAGATCCGCCGTTTGGCAACTCCATAAACTTAAAAAAGCTGAGAATTTGCGCCACCGCAACCAAAAGAGCCCCCTCGGTCAGCATACGCACGCTACCGCGCTTTTTCTTTTCTGCGCCTGTGTTCATCGTTTCTTCCTCCAATAAAAGATGTACCGCAATGCAATCTGAACGAGTGCATGCGGTACGACGAAGAAACGACAAAAAGTCAAATCATCTTCCTACGCCGGCATTACCCGGATCAGGTTCAAGGGACCGGGAGCCGCTAGGCTCCTGCATCTCAGCCGGACTTGCGTCCAGCGCCCCTGTGTTCGATTGTCTGCGGTCACCGCTCATTTTATACTATCTTACGCAGCTTTGTCAATACCGCCTCAAATTCGCCGGGGAGTGGGCACTCCAGCATCATGCGCTCCCCCGTACGGGGATGGACGAAGGAGAGGGCCTTGGCATGGAGGCACTGGCCCGTCAGGCCGGGGTAGGGCTTGCCGTAGACCGGATCGCCCAGCAGAGGGTGGGAGATATAGGCCATGTGGACCCGGATCTGGTGGGTCCGCCCGGTCTCCAGGCGGCACTGGAGGTAGGTATACCCCCTAAAGCGCTCCAGCACCTTCCAGTGGGTCACCGCCTCCCGGCCCTGGAGGAAGTTGACCGCCATCTTCTTGCGGTCCTGGTAGTGCCGGGCGATGGGGGCGGAGACCGTCCCCTCGTCCTCCTTGAACCCCCCCACCGCCACCGCCGCGTACTCCCGGTAGAGTGAATGGTCCTGCAGTTGGTCGGCGAGAGAGAGGTGGGCAAAGTCGTTCTTGGCAGCGATGATGAGGCCAGACGTGTCCCGGTCTATGCGGTGGACGATGCCGGGACGGAGCTCCCCGTTGATTCCGGAAAGTGATTTTCCGCAATGATATAACAATGCGTTTACAAGAGTCCCGTCCGGATGGCCCGCCGCCGGGTGGACCACCATCCCTATGGGCTTGTTTACCACGATGACGTCGCCGTCCTCGTAGACAATGTCCAGAGGGATATTCTGGGGGCGCAGGTCCACCGCCACCGGGTCGGGGAAGACCAAGGTGAGCACATCCCCCTCGCCCGTCTTATAATTTTTCTTAAGGGGCAGCCCTGCCAAGGTCACCGCTCCCTCCTCCAGAAGGCGCTGAGCGGCAGAACGGGAGAGCTCGGGGAGCTGCCTGGCCAGAAACTGGTCGCACCGCTCCCCGGCGCGGTCAGCAGTCAGTCGGAGTATCGCCATGTTCCGGCTCCTTTTTTCCTCGTTCCTCATAGAAGAAGAACACGTAAACACACAACGCGATGCCACCCAGCACCACGCAGATGTCCGCCACATTGAAGACGGCAAAGTTCATGAACGTGGTCTTGAACATATCGGTGACGAAACCGAATGCCGCCCGGTCGATAAGGTTGCCGACGGCTCCGGCCAGCACCAGAGAGAGGCAGAGATTACCCAGCTTATCGGGGAAAATCTTTTTTAAAATGGCGGCCAGAATGGCCAGGGACACCACGGTGGAGATGACGGTCAATATCCAGGTGTGCTCCGCAAAGAGGGAGAACGCCGCGCCGGTATTCTGCACGTAGGTCAGGTCCATCACATGGGGAATGAACGAAGCCGACTCCCAAACCGGAATGTTGGCCCGCACCAGGAATTTCACAAGCTGATCCACCGCCACCAGCGCAGCGGCGAGAAGGACGTAGAGCATAGGGACTTCTCCTTTTCGCAGTCATATTCTCCCGCTATTGTACCACGGAAGTTCCCCCGCGACAACTAAAACCGACAGGCTCACCTACGGCTGCGCCTCCGTCACATAGCCCTCATGCTCGATCAGGGCCTGGCCCTCCGGGCCCAAGAGCCAGTCGTAGAGGATGCGGGTAGGGCTATCGGCGGCGGCGTCCTTGGAAATGGCGACATAGTAGGGGTTTAAAAACGGGTAACTCCCCTCCCGGATAGACGCGGCCTCGGGGGCTACGCCGTCAATTTTTAGAATCTTCAGCCCCTCTGCCATTTTCATGTTGTTGGCGTAGTAGTAAACCGTAAAACCGATGGCGTCGGGCCCGCCGTCAAAACCACGCACCGCCTCCATCATGCCCCCCATGGTCGGGATATAGTCGGCAGGGGGCGCCATCAGAGGAGTATCCCCCATCACGAGTTTCACAAGCAGAATTTGGCTCCCCGCGTCGGCGTTGCGCTGGAAGGGCATGATGGAGGCGTCGTTGCCGCCGAGCTCCTTCCAGTTGGCGATGTTACCCGCGTAGATGTCCCGAGCCTGAGCAGCGGTGATGCTATCCACGGGGTTCTCCTTATTCACAAGGAAGACCAGAGCGTCGTTTGCAAAGGGGGTAAGGAGCCACTTATTTTCCTCGTCCATCCACTTCTTGACCTCCTCCTCCGGCTCGGCGGCTAACAGCATGTCTGCCTCCCCCGCCCGCAGGGCATAGTAGGCCGCCGTTGTGCGGGAGAACTGCACCAGGTCAGCCACATCCTCCCGGCTCTCCCCCAGCAGAACGCTGCAGATGGCTTGGCCCAGCGGGATGGTGGCGGTGGAGCCGTCCAGACGGGGCAGGTTTTCCCGGGTAAAGATGAAGGGGGATGCAGTGGGGGTAGGGGCAGGGGTCGGCGTGGGAGAAGGGGCCGCCGTGGGGGTACAGGCGGCAAGGAGAAGGGCAGCGAGGAGGGCAAATGCGGCCAGAGTGTTCTTCTTCATGGGGCGCTCCTTTTTAGTCATCAATGTTGTTGGGGGGCAGGAGGTAACGGAAAAGCAGCGTCCCATCCGGGGTGCAGAGGGAGGCGCCGGTCTCGTCCTCCTGATAGACCAGGCCGCCGATCAGAGAGATCCTGGGGTTGTAGGCGCCGGTCAGGGGAACCGAGGCAAGGTGGTTCTCGTCCGCGTCGTAGAGGTCATACCCCTGCTCGTCGGGGAGCTGGACGTATTTTTTGCCCGTCACCTCGTCGATCCCATAAAACCAGTAGCTGTACTCATTGGAGACTGCCTCGGCCAGCACCCTGCCATCCTTCGTCGTCACACGTGTGCCCTTTTCTCCGCTCTCGAAGAGGACGCTGCCCCAGGCGTCATCATCTTGTGGGCTATATTCCATGCGGCTCCGAATGGCGTCGATCTCGGCACGGGGAACAGAGGCCCGCTCCCCCGTGGCGGGGTCCACAGAAATATAATCCTTGGAGAAGTCGCCCGGCTGGTAGTAGGCCTTGCCCTCGTAGAAAAAGGCGGAAAAGAGAGCCTCGTAAGTTTCGAAACTCTCCCAATCACCCGCAATGCGGACCACCTCCCTGCCGCTGTGGGCGTCCAGATAGACCAACGCGTCCCCATCCACGACGAAGATGCCCTCCTCAGTGGCGTTGTAGTTGACGTTCCGGCCCCAAAGGGTGATTTCGCTATGTACGCCGTAGTTAAATTCCGTGCACCAACTCCCGTCCGGGGCTGCCATGGCCCAGCGGGCGGCGCTCTCCCCCTCCGGGGAGGCGGGTAACTCCAGCTTGCATAGCATAACGTAGGGCAAAGGGTCTGCACCCCACAGATAGGGATAACCCCGCCAGACATCGGAAAAGACCGGGTCGGTAACGATCTCTCCCTTAAGAGTCATCAGCCCATAGCGCCCGCCGCTGTAGCCGTCTCCACTGAGCCGGCCCGCCACGTCCCCCAGGTACGGGATTAAAGGACCGTAATCGTCGGCGGGAATGAGCGTATCAGTTGATTCCGCGTACCGCCGTGTGTAAAGTGGCTTCGCCGGCTCATAGGGGGTAAGCTGGGACCAGTCGGTCCTTACGGTGGGGTCGTCAGGGACGGAAGAGATGGAGGGTTCGGGCCTGGTCTGACTGCCCGTGCCCAGAAGGAGGCAGGTAGTCAAAAGGAGCATAAGGGCTTTTTTCATTGCACACCTCTCAATCCTGTTCGCCAGGGGCCAGGGGATACCGGAAGACGATCTTCCCCAACCGGGTGTACAGGGTGCTGGCGGTACTCGTGTTTACCTGGACAAGCCCCCCGGCCAGCATGACATTGTCGGACCTCGCCGGAGCGGTGACCGACGAGAGCTTTTCCCCCATCCCGTCATAGAAGTCATAGCCCTGATCAGTGGGGAGACACACACATTTCTCCCCCGTTACCCAGTCGTAACCCTTTACATCGTAAGCCATTCTTATCACAGGATATTGGGCCAGCATCTTTCCATCCATGGTCATATAGTTAATACCGCCATCCCCCCTGTTGAGGAAGAGAATTTGGCCCCACATCACCTCAGCGGGGTCTACGTCTGTCTTGAGCCGCCGCTCCTCGCCTTCCCGGAGAAAGACCAGCTCTGTCCCGTCCCGGTACCAGCGCCAGCCCTCGCCGCCCGCCAGAAAGCCGTGGAGCTCGCTCCCGTCCACCGTTCCTGCCTCGGCAGGCTGGCTCGGCGGTATGGGCTGGGGGTACAGCTCGTCCCACCGCGCAGGGCTCAGCTCCTCAGAGCGCCCCGTGGCCGGGTCGAAACGAAAATAGCGGGATTTAAATACGCCGTCCTCGGAGACCTCCTCATGGCTATAGAGTACCTTGCCGTCTACCCAACGCACCATGCTTAGGGTGGAAAAAGCCTGGGATTGATCCCCCCCAAGCGCAATACGGACGCGTTCTCCCCCCGTGGTCCCATCAAGATAGACCAGCGCGTCTCCGTCCAGGGCGAAGAGGCCGTCCTCGCTGCAGCTGGAATACTGGTCCCGGCCCCAGATGGCAAGCTCTTCCTCCATGACGTACTCAAACTCGGTGCACCAGCTCCCATCGGGGGCCGCCATCGCCCAGAGGGAGGGGCCGGGCCACTCGTCTCTGGAAGAGGAGGAGACTCCCTTGGTGAGCATAAGGTAGGGCAGAGGCGGGTTGTCGTGGTAACCGCCGCTGGCCCCGCCCCGCCAGACCCGGGTAAACACCGGGTCGGTGACCAGTTCTCCCTCTCGGGTCACAAGGCCGTAAAGGCGGCCGATATCGCCCCGGTCCTCTCCCAGATAGGGAATGAGGGGGCCGTAATCGTCGGCGGGAACGAGCGTGTCAGTATACTCCGCGTAGCGGCGGGTGTAGAGGGGCTGCTCCGGCTCGTAGGGGGTAAGCCGGGACCAGTCGGTGGCCACATTGGGCCCGGAGGACATTTCAGGCGGGGCGGTAGTACTTATAAGCGGCGGGGTCTTCGCGCCCGGTGTGGGGCTGGGCTCGACCGCCGGGGTACAGGCGGCCAGCAGGAGGACTGGTAAAAGTGCCCCGAGGGCCAAACGATCCTTTTTCATGTCCTCTCCTCCTATATGTCGTCGTACCCCAGGTAGGTCCGGAACACGCACTCCAGGGTCTTCGCGTCGTAGTAGCTGGCAGTGTCCCGGTCCAGCACCTCAATAAGACCGTTTCTCAGTGACATCTGCCGGTACCAGCGCCCCCCTTCCAGGCGCCCCCAGCTGTCCAGCATGGGGACAGGGGTTCCGTCGGAAAGGTAGTAAAAGTCCTGCTCCGGCTCGTCCCCCTCCTGGCGGGTAAGCACCAGCAAAACGGCGGTGCCGTCCTCCATACAGGCCTCCACATGGGCCTGCTTCTCCGGAGGCAATATCTCCCTGCCATCCAGTGTATAGGCCGCACCCCAGCCGGTAAAGAGGACCAGGTCCCCCCGGACCTCTACCCGCCCGTCGTCCACCCCGAAGGGGATAACATAGCGCGCCTCCCCGCGGGTGACGACGGTTTCGCCGGGGACGCTCTGCACCTCCCACTCGTCCTCATAGGGGGCCCCATATTCCGCCAGACCGTAAGCGTACCACTCGTCTAAAGTCATAACGGTCTGCCGGGCGGCGGAAATCTGATAAACCAGGACGGCCCTCGCCGTGTCGTCCGCCCAGGCCAGGCTGAGGCAGTCGCCATACCACTGCCCGCCGATCCCCTCGCCCCATTGGACATCGTTCATCAGCCCGGCAAACTGCTCTTGGGTAAGGCCCAGGTCCCCCGGGGCGTACTGATGGAGGATGGCCCCGTCGGGGGCCATAAGGGTGAGACTGTCCGCCCGGAAAAGGAGCAACCCCTCCGGTGTCCCACGGCAGAGGCGGTAGTCAAAGCCGGTGCACCAGCTCCCGTCTGTGGCGGCCACGGCGACGCGTGCCGGGTCCCACTCCTCACCCAACGCCCGGTCTCCCTGCCGCAGTATCAGCAGTGGGACTCCCTTAGGCCGGTAGACACTGCTAAATACCGGGTCTGTGATAACAACGCCATCCTTCGTCATCAGGCCGTACATACAGCCGTCTGCGGCGGGCCAGTCATCCATCAGCCGCAGTCCCGCGTAAGGCACCAGCTCCCCATAGTCATCCCGCGGTATGAGCTCGGCGCTGTATCCCTCGTACCACCGGCTCCCCACCTCGGGCAGGGGGGCGGGCCGGGGCTCCAGCTTGGACCAGTCGGTACGCACGGCGGGGGAACCGATGGGGGCGGTCGGAGAAGGCTCTACAACGGGTAGTGTCTCCAAACTGGGGGACGGGCTGAGCTCAGCTGCGGGAGTGCAGGCCGCCAGAGCCAACAAGAGGGCGGCCAGGGGCAACGCATACCGTCTCACGGCCCGGCCTCCTCCCGTATGGAGACATAGCCCTCATGGGCCACCAGCCGCTGGCCCTCCTCGCTCAGCAGCCAGTGAAAGAGGATGCGGTTGGGGGCGTCCTCCGCCGCGTCGGCGGGGATGACCACGTACTTGGGGTTCACCAGGGGGTACTCCCCATTCCGTATTGTGGCGGGGCCGGGCTCCACCCCCTCCAGAGCCAGAAGCTTGAGGCCCTTAGCCATGCGCATCTCCTCCGCGTAGTAGTAGACGCTGTAGCCGATGGCGCCGGGGGAGCCATCGTAGCTCTTCACCGCCTCCATAAGCTGGCCCATGGTTCCCGCCACATAGTCCGTGGGGGCCTCCATCATGGGAGTGCCCTGCATCACCAGCTTTTCCATCAAAGTCTGGCTCCCCGCATCGGCGTTGCGCTGGAAGGGAAGGATGGCCCGGTCCTCGCCGCCGAGCTCCTTCCAGTTTGTGATCTCCCCGGTGTAGATACGCCTCGCCTCGTCCACCGTGATGGAGCGCACCGGGTTATCCTCGTTCACCACGAAGACGAAGGCGTCGGTCGCGAAGGGCTCCTGCTCCCATTTAAAACCCAGGCGCTCCTTCTCGGCCAGGACCTCTTCGTTGGCCTCCCCGATGATAAGTAGGTCCGCATTGCCCTGGAGGAGGTTATAATATGCGGTGGTGGTTTTGTTGAACAAGACCAGGTCCTGCACCTCATCCCGGCTCTCCCCCAGCAGGACGCTGCACACTGCCTCCGCCAGAGGAGCGGTGGAGGTGGAGCCGTCCAGCCGGGGCAGGTTTTCCCGGGTAAAGGTAAAGGCGGTATCACTGGGTTTGGGGGTAGCGCTTTCCGTCTGGTTGGGCGTGGCGGCGACCGTCGGGGCAGGGGTGACCGTCGCGGTGGGCGTCACCCGGGGCGTGGCCTCCACCGTGGGGGTGCAGGCAGCAAGCAGGAAAGCCAATGTACCGGAGCAGAGTACCAGTGGTAATTTATTCACGTTCTCTCATCCTTCCCTGTTTTCCTATGGCCCCATTTTATCCTTCTTCTAATGGAAAATCCTCACAATTTAGTTACAAAAAAATGCCTGCCGCATATACGGCAGGCATTTTTCTATAAAATTCAGCCCTCGGTCTTGACCACATGGGCGCAACGCGGGCAGAGGGTTGGGTGGTCGTGGTCGCTCCCCACGTCCTCGCTCACCATCCAGCAGCGCTCGCACTTTTCGCCCTGGGCGGCAGCCACCTTGACGCCCTCAGCAGCGGCGTCCAACGTGACCTTGGAGACGATGAAAATTTCAGCGAGGAAACTCTCGTTCTCCCCGGCCAGAGCCTTGGCGTGGTCCCCGCAGACGACGATGGCGGCCTCCAGGCTTTTGCCGATGGTCTTCTCGGTCCGGGCGGCCTCCAGGGCCTTGTTCACGTCCTCGCGGGCAGCGGCCAGGGCAGCCCAGCGCCCACCCTCTGCCTCGCTGAGGGCGGGCAGGTCTTCGGCCTTGGGCAGGTCGTTGAGGAGGACGCTCTCGGCGTTGTCGGCGGCGCGGTGGGGCATGGCCGCCCAGATCTCCTCGCTGGTAAAGGCCAGGAGGGGGGCCACCAGGCGGGTCATGCCATCCAGGATCTGATAGAGCGCGGTGCGGGCGGAGCGGCGGCCGGCGGCGTCCCCACAGTAGAGCCGGTCCTTGATGATGTCGAAGTAGAAATTGGAGAGGTCCACCACACAGAAGTTGTAGATGGAGCGGTAAACGCCGTGGAACTCGTACTTATTATAATACCCGTGGACGGCGGCGGTCAGCTCCCGCATGCGGGAAAGCGCCCATTTGTCGAGGTCCTGGAGCTCCCCATAGGGGAGGGAGTCGGCATCGGGGTCGAACCCGGCGAGGTTCCCGAGCATATACCGGGCGGTGTTGCGGATCTTCAGGTACGCCTCGGAGAGCTGTTTCATAATGTCCTTTGAGATGCGCATGTCCTGGGTGTAGTCGGCGCTGGCCACCCAGAGGCGGAGCATATCGGCCCCGTAGTCCTTGATGATGTCCTCCGGAGGCATGGCGTTACCCAGGGACTTGTGCATGGCCTTGCCCTCGCCGTCCACCGTCCAGCCGTGGGTGATGATCTGCTTGTAGGGGGCCACGCCCTTTGTGGCGATGCTGGTGAGCATGGAGGACTGGAACCAGCCGCGGTACTGGTCGCCGCCTTCCAGGTACACGTCGGCGGGGAAGTGGAGGTAGGGTCTCTCCTCCAGCACGGCGGCGTGGGTGGAGCCGGAGTCAAACCACACGTCCATGATGTCGGACTCCTTGGTGAAGTGGGTGTGGCCGCACTTGGGGCACTTGAAACCCTCGGGCACCAGCTCGTCGGCGGTCTTGTCGAACCAAATATTGCTGCCGTGCTCACGGAAGAGGGCTGAGACACGCTGGATGGTCTCCGGCGTCACGATGTCCTCGCCGCACTTTTCGCAATAGAAGATGGGGATGGGCACACCCCAGACCCGCTGGCGGGAGATGCACCAGTCGCTGCGTTCGCTGATCATGCTGGTCATGCGGTCCTGGCCCCAGTCGGGCTTCCACTTGATGTCATCGCATGACTTGACTGCAGCGTCCTTGATGGCGTCCACGGAGCAGAACCACTGCTCGGTGGCCCGGTAGATAATGGGGTGCTTGCAACGCCAGCAGTGGGGGTAGGAGTGCTTGATGTGCTCCTTAGCCAGGAGTGCGCCGCACTCCTCCAGGTCCACCACAACCTGATCGTTTGCTTTGTCGTAGAACTGGCCGTTGTACTTCTCGTCGGTCATGACTCCCTTGGCGTTCACGGGGACGGGTACGCCGATGTGGGTGAGGCCCGCTTTATCGTACGCCCGGCAGACGGCGTAGTCCTCCGCGCCAAAACCGGGGGCGGTGTGGACGCAGCCTGTGCCCGCATCCAGGGTAACGTGGTCGCCGTTTAAGATGACGCTCTCCCGGTCGAAAAGGGGGTGGTGGGCGGTCATCAGTTCAAAATCGCTGCCCTTGAGGGTGGCGAGGGCCTTGCAGGACGCAAAGTCGATATGGGCGGCCTTGCAGACACTCTCGGCCAGGTCCTTCGCCAGGATATAGACCTCGCCGTTGGGGGCCTGGAGGAGAACATAGTCATATTCGGCGTTGAGGGAGATGGCCATGTTGCCGGGGATAGTCCAGGGGGTGGTGGTCCAGATGACGAAATTCATTTTGGAGAGATCCCCGTACTGCCCCAGCTTGCCCTTATCGTCCCGAAGGGCAAACTTGACGAAGAGGGTGGTGCAGGGGTCGTCGGCGTACTCGATTTCGGCTTCGGCCAGGGCGGTCTGGTCGTGAGGGCACCAATAGACCGGCTTCATGCCCTTGTAGATGAGACCCTTCTCGGCCATGGCGCCGAAGACCTCCACCTGCTTGGCCTCAAAATTGGGGGTGAGGGTGATATAGGGGTCGTCCCACTCGCCGATGACGCCCAGGCGCTTGAACTGCTCGCGCTGCTTATCCACGAAGTCGAGGGCGTACTCCTTGCACTTCTCCCGGAATTCCGAGGTGGTCAGCTCTTCCCGCTTGACCTTCTTGTTCTTGAGAATGGCGGATTCGATGGGCAGGCCGTGGGTATCCCAGCCGGGGACATATGGGGCGCAGTACCCCGTCATGTTGCGGTGCTTGACAATCATGTCCTTGATGATCTTGTTCAGGGCGGTACCGATGTGGATATTCCCATTTGCGTAAGGGGGGCCGTCATGGAGGACGAACTTGGGGCGGCCCTCGTTCTTTTTCATCAGCTTGTGGTAGAGGTCCTTGGCCTGCATCTCTGAGAGCATATCCGGCTCCCGCTTGGGCAGCCCCGCCCGCATGGGAAATTCGGTCTGAGGCAGGTGGATGGTCTTGTTGTAGTCCATGGTGGTAAACTCCTTTATATGATTATAAAATAATAAATAAGAAAAACCCCTGTCTCTGTTAAGAGACAGGGGCGAAACACCTCTGCGGTACCACTCTTTTTGCCGCATAAAAAATACGCAGCCACTTAAGATGGGCGTATAACGGCGTCCGACCGGAACGCTCAAAGGGTGATCTTCACGCTCCCGGCCCGTCCGCCTTTCACCAAACGGCGGCTCTCTTTACAGACACACTGGGGGCGCTACTCTTCCTCGTCATCGCGCTTTTCCTATTGTCAGAATATCTTATCCGGTAATGCAGTGTTTGTCAAGGGAAATCAGCGGATTTCGTAATCTTTCCCGAATTGGAGGTGGTCAAAGCGGCGGGTGGTCTCGCTGAAATCCTCATCCTCCTCGTGCTCCTCCGGGTCGTCCAGTGCGGGGTGGGGTTTCTCCCCCTCAGCCTTATGGCCGAGGTTCAGCTCCAAAAGCTCTGCGTAGAGGCCGCCATCCCCCTCGGGCGAGCCGCTCTTCAGCTCCTCAAGGTCTTTGTCCAAGTCAACGCTCTCCTCCTGGACAGGCTCCTCCACCAGTTTCTGCACGGCAGACTCGATCTCTTGAGCCGCGATGCTCTCAGCAGGGGCGGGGGTGGCAGGAGGGGTAAGCTGGGGCAGGGAATCGATGTAGGCGAGCTCCCGCTTGCACAGCTCCCGGACCTGGGCCACATAGGCCGCGGTGGCGGCCTGGGCGGCGGTAAGACGGCGCTGCTCGGCCTCCAACTCCTGGCGGACGCCGGAGACCTTTGCCCGGGCCTCGGACTCGGCCTGCTGAACAAGGGTGACCCGCTCGGCCTCGGCCTTCGCCACGATATCCTCCGCCGACTTTTGGGCCACCAGGAAAGCCTTGCGCATGCTGTCGTCGGTGGCGCGGTACTCTTCCACCTTGTCCACAAGGACCTTCATCTTGCTCTTGAGGACCTGATTCTCCTTGTAGAGGGCGGTGTAGTCCTCGGTGAGCGCGTCAAGAAACTCGTCCACCATCGCCATGTTGTAGCCGCCGAAGCTGGCCTTTGCGAAGGCGTGCTGAGAAACCTCCTGCGGTGTCAGCATTTTCGATTCCCCCGTTTCGTATAAAAGTGCAAATCAGGAGACGGACATGACTTATCATGTCCGCCGTCCCGTCGTTTAAAAATAAAGCCCGTTGTTCTCCAGCTCATCGATGAGGTCGCCTAAAATATCCACGTTGTAGGGGGTGATGATGTAAGTGTTCAGGGCCACCTTCTTCACCTTGCCCTCGTTGGCATAGGCCGCGCCGGAGAGGAAGTCCAGCACTCGGCGGGACACATCCTTGTTGGTCTGCTCCAAATTGAGGACCACAGTGCGTTTCTCCCGCAGATGGTCGGCGATCTCGGCGGCGTTCTCGAACCGGTCGGGTTT
The DNA here is from genome assembly GCA_900079765.1 of uncultured Eubacteriales bacterium. NCBI lineage: Bacteria > Bacillati > Bacillota > Clostridia > Eubacteriales > uncultured Eubacteriales bacterium. Next base: position 3,440,785 of record LT599017.1, read on the forward strand.
CACCAGCACCACCTGAAGCTGGGTGGTAGTGTGGATATTAACCACCTTGTTGCTGCGCCGCTCACTGTCGGAGGAGAAGGAGGGGCTGACAGGCTCTGCCTTGGCGGCCTTCTCCTTACGCTCGGCACGGGGTGCGGGCTCGAAATCGTCCTCAAATTCGTCTTCCTCGTCCTCATAGGGACGGGCGAGACGCTTAAGCTCGTCAATAAAACTCATTGAAATCGTTGCTCCCTTCAGGCTTGCGATGGGGTCCCGTTCATGGGCGGACGGGAACCGAACAGGGCGGACCCCACCCGGACCAGGGTGGCCCCCTCCCGCACGGCGTCCTCGTAGTCTCCGCTCATGCCCATGGACAGGCACGCTATATCAGTTTCATTATCGCCCATTAAGGTTCTTATGTCAACAAAAAGCTGACGCGTTCGAGCAAAAAAATGCCGGTTCCCGCCGGAAAGTGCGGCGGGGGGAGGCACCGCCATGAGCCCCCGGAGGCACACGTGGGGGAGCTCCGCCGCCGCCAGGGCCAGGGAGGGCACTTCCACCGGGAGCACGCCGCCCTTCTGGGGCTCCGCGCCGATGTTGACCTCCAGCAGGATGTCTTGGACAATGTCCAGTTTCCCGGCCTGAGCGTTGATAGCCTCCAGGAGCCGGAGGGAGTCCACCGACTCGATGAGATCCACCCGGCCCACCACCTGCTTGACCTTATTGGTCTGCAAATGCCCGATAAAATGAACCCGTGCCCCATCGTAAGCGTAGTTGGCCAGATGGGCCGTGAGCTCCTGTACCCGGTTCTCCCCGCAAACGCTTATACCGCAAGCGATGGCGGCGCGTATGGTCTCGGAGGTCTGGGTCTTGGTGGCGGCCTCGATCGTGATTTCGGACATTTCCCGCCCTGCTTCATGGGCGGCTGCAGCAATTTTTTCCCGAATCAGAGCAAGTTTTTCTTCCAGGGGCATCAAACGCACCTCCCTTTTATGACCGCACGACCTTCCCGTCGAAGAGCCCGTCTGCACGGAGGATAATCTCGTCCCCGGGGCGGAGGGCTTTTTTGGCGACCTCTTTGTTTAGGTCGGTGGCAGGAATGAGAGGCTGAACCAGATAGTAGTCCTCGTCGTCCCCCACGATGGTGACGCTCTTGAACTCAGCCTGGGCCCCCACTACGGCGAAGACCCCCCACTGGCCCGCCTCGTCTTGCAGGAGGGCGTTTTTAGGCACCCGGATACCGGTGATGCTGGAGTAGACGATGTCCACCGTCTGGCGGCGCAGGAGCGTAATGTCCGAGAGATAGTGGGTGGAGGAGAAGACGATGGGCACCCGCCCGTTCTCCGCCTGTCCCACCTGCTCCACCCGCATGGAGACCTCCCCCGACCAGTCCCGGGAGAAACGGATCTTAACCTGCCAACCCTCTGTGAGGCGCTTAGACTGCGCCTCGCTGACCGAGCATACGAAGTACCAGCGAGTGCCGGTAATGAGCTTGCCCACCGCCCCGGCCTCCCCGGTAGGAGCATTGACTGCCATGCTGTCCAGGGTCGAGGGAGTGAGGGAGAATACATTGTCGGGCGTAAGGAGGCTCTCGTACCCATCCACCACCCCGGAGTAGACGCCCGATTTGTCGGCCCGGACCACCGAGGTATCCTGCCCGGCGGCGGCGATCAGGCTCTCCCGCTGGCTGCTTATGTCCGCAATCCTGGTTTGGAGCCCGGCGGCGTCCCCACCCGACTCGTAGGTGTAGTCACGCTGGTAAACCAGGCTCTTGAGCTTCAAGGAGTCGTCCTCCAGGCTGGTGAAGTCCCGGCTGGAGACTGAGGCGCGCAGGCTGGTGAGCTCGGCCATGATTTCGTCGGTGAGCCGGGCGCTGTCCGACAAATCCCCCGCCAGGGAGGCTGTCTCGTTCAACTGCTCCAGCTCCATATTGAGCTTTCGAATGGTCTGGCGGCGCTCCAAGGCGGCGGCGTCCTGGTAAAGATAGGCCACCGTCTCGTTCACCGCCACCTTCTCCCCCTCGGCGGGGAGCACGTCGGCCAGGGCCGAGCGCTCGGGCAGCACGTATTCCGCCCGCACCAGAAATCCGGTGGCCTCCGCCTCGTCGTCCAGCGTATAGGAGTATGAGATGGTGGTGGTCATCCGCCCCGTGAGGTTCTGCCAGACCGAGGCTCCCAGATAGGCCAGAATGGCCCCCAGAAGGGTGAACATGACAATTCTATTGAGAATGTGGCCTTGTTTCATATGTATTAGTCCTTTTTCTGTGGTTACAGGGGGCGCGGCGCGACAAGGGCGTCACGCCGCATCCACCGTACCCCGTCATTGCGCGCCTGTGTGGTTCTCCCCTTCCTCGGTCAAATCCACCGCCCGCTCAGGAATAATGGTGGAAATCGCGTGCTTATAGATCACCTGCTGCTTTCCCTCGGTCATTAGGATGACCACGAAGGCGTCAAATCCGGCGATCTGCCCCCGGAGCTGGTAGCCGTTCATCAAGAAAACCGTGACGGCCAGCCGCCCCCGGCGGGCGCGGGAGAGAAAGAGGTCCTGAAGGTTATTCGTCTTCTGCATTTTAAGTACATTCCTTTCTTTCTTGAGGGGCTTGTACGCCCCCGGAATGTGCTTATAGTAACCCAGATTCTTCCATATATGCTGTCGAATTCTGGATGGCAGCCCCAAAATCAGGCGTTTTTTTCCAGACAAGCCATTTGGCTTCCGCATTGCGGCGAAACCAGGAGAGCTGGCGCTTGGCGTACTGGCGGGAGCGGAGCTTGACCTCCTCCGCCGCCTGGGCGACACTCCTCCCCTCGTCCGGGGCGGCTGCCAGCTCCTTGTACCCGATGGCCTGCATGGAGGTGGCGCTCCGGGGCACACCCCGCGCCAGGAGAGCGTGGACCTCCCCCTCCAGCCCGGAGGCCATCATCTCGTCCACCCGCGCATCGATGCGCGTCCAGAGGTCGGCTCGGCTCTCATAATTCAGAACTAGAGTAAGCGCATCATACCGGGGCGGGAGGGCCTGGGTGCGCGCGTCGTGGGCGGTGATGGTCTCTCCGGTCTCGTACCAGACCTCCAGGGCGCGGAGAATGCGCTTTTCATCGTTGAGGTGGAGCTTTTCCGCCCGCTGGGGGTCGATGTGCCGGAGCTCGGCATGGAGGGCCTCGATGCCCTCGGCCTTGGCCCGCTCCCGCAGCGTTTCCCGGTAACCCCCGGTAAAGGCGGCAAAGTCCAGGCCCGCCAGGAGGGAGTCGATATATAGCCCTGTCCCCCCTGCCAGAATGGGAAGCCTGCCCCGGGCCAGAATAGTGTCCACACAGGCGGAGGCCTCCTCCACGTAGCGGGCCACGGAGTAGTCCTCGGCAGGGTCGGCCACGTCCAGCATGTGGTGGGGCACGCCCCACATCTCCTCCAACCTGGGCTTGGCAGTGCCGATGTCCATACCCCGATAGATTTGCATGGAGTCAGCGGAGACTACTTCGCCGTTGTGGCGCAGCGCCAGCTCCACCGCCAGCTTTGTTTTCCCTGAGGCGGTGGGGCCACAGACCACTAAAATTTTAGGGGGCATGGGGTTCACCTCCGGAGAATGAAAAAAAGGGATGCGGTGGGGGTTAAAACCCCGCCCTAAGGGGCTGCAACCGAATCAGTTAGAAAGGTACAATCCATTACGCCCGTTTGAATTGCTTTTCCAACTGCCCCTTGGTGAGCTCGATGGCGACAGGACGCCCATGGGGACAATACCTGACCTCGCCCCGCATGACGGCGTCAGCCACCTTTTCAAGCTCCTTCGTCCCGTTCTTCTGCCCACCCTTGACGGCAGCCTTGCAGGCCACTGTATGCATCACCTCGTCCCGTGCGGCGGCAGGATCGGCCCGCCCCGTGGTGAGGAGTTTGGAGGCAATCTCCATCAGGGTATTTTCAATATCTCCCACGTCCACGTCGAAGGGCGCCTCCCGCACCACCAGAGCGCCGCCGCCGAAGTTTTCGACGGCAAAGCCAAACTCGGCCAGGAGGGGCAGGTGCTGGAGAAGGACCGCCCCTTCCTCGGCGGGGGGTGTAAAGACGGCGGGGGTAAGCAGGCTCTGCACCATGGGCTGGTAGTCCTGGGCCTTGAGCCGGTCGAAATTCACCCGCTCGTGAGCGGCATGCTTGTCGATGAAGAGCACCTTATCTCCATGCTCCACAATAATATAGGTGTTCAGCACCTCGCCCGCTACCCGCCAGGGAACCTCCTCCTGGGCGGGGATGGGTTCTGGTACGGGTTCCGGTTTGGCGGCTGGGGGCGGCGGCACGTCAGGAGTGTTGCGCCCTACGGATGGTGCGGGTTCGATAGTGGAGACATTTTGTATTTCAATTGCCGGGGCGGGAGTTGGAAGTCCGTTATTTATGTTGGCCGTCTGCACTGGCCGGGACGGAGTGGCGGGGCGCATGTATGCGCCCCCTGCGGGCGCAGTAAAATCATGAAGAGATCGGGCGGAGGAGGGAAGCTCGGAGAAGGTCTCCACCGCCTGGGGCATCTTAAGCTGGTTCGGAGTGACCGTATCCACAGGCGGCGATTTCACCACGGCTTGGGGGCGGGTCCTGTCCCCTTCCAGGGTGGACTTCACCGCATAGTATACCGCGTCGAAGACTTTTTTATCGCTGGCGAACTTCACCTCGGTCTTTGTGGGGTGGACGTTCACATCCACCTGGTTGAGCTTGGTGGTGAGGTGAAGGACGCAGCCGGGGAATTTGCCCACCATCTTCTGGTTGGAGTATGCCTCTTCCAGCGCGGCCATCATGGTGCGGCTCTTCACGTAGCGGCCATTGACGAAGAAGTGCTGATACCCCCGGGTGCCTCGGCAGCAGGTGGGGAGAGAGCAAAAACCGGAGACCGCCATCTCCTCGCCGGAGCCGGAGACGCTGACAAACCCCAGGGCCAGGTCCCGGCCCAGGACGCTGTACACTGCGCTCCTGAGCTGTCCGTCGCCGGGGGTAAGCAGCTCTTGTTTCCCGTCTCGCAGAAATTTGACCGATACCTCCGGATGGGAGAGGGCGATGCGTTGCACCGTCGCGAAGACGGCGGCCCCCTCTGCCGCATCCCGTTTCATAAATTTGAGGCGGGCGGGGGTGTTATAGAAGAGATCCCGCACCAGCATAGTAGTGCCTTTGGGGCAGCCCGCCTCCTCCCGCCCAGTGACGACGCCGCCCTCCAGGGTAAGGGAGATGCCCAGAGGCGAGTCCTCCGTCCTGGTGAGCAGCTCCACCCGGGAAACGGCGGCAATGGCGGCCAGCGCCTCGCCGCGGAACCCAAGCGTGCCGATTGCCTCTAAGTCATACTCAGTGCGTATCTTGCTGGTGGCGTGGCGAAGGAAGGCAGTTTCGGCCTCGACTGGAGATATGCCGCAGCCGTCGTCGGTGACCCGGATGAGGGCCATACCGCCATTTTGAATCTCCACGGTGAGAGCCTTCGCCCCCGCGTCGATGGCGTTCTCCACCAGCTCCTTGACCACGCTTGCGGGCCGCTCCACCACCTCACCGGCGGCGATCAGGTCGGCAATGTGGGAATCTAATTGTTGAATGTGGGGCATGGATTCACCGGCTTTCATAGGAGAGGTCTGAGCATTTAGCAGGGGCCGCCTCTTGGGCGGCCCGTTTTTTATCAATGCAGGGCCAAAAATAGCGTAATGGCGTTGATGGTCATGCGCAAGGCAACGGTACCCCAGATAGACCCACCGTTATCGTAGCACCAGGCCAGGGCCAACCCGGTGGGGAGGAAGTCCAGGGCGGTGAGGAGATAGCGGGCATCCCCAAAGTCCAGGGCGTACCGCCACACGGAAGCCATGGCGAAGATGAAGATTGAAACCGCGTAGGCCAAGGGGCGGCTGTACTGTCGGAGAGAGCCGAAGACCAGCCCCCTAAATAATATTTCTTCAATGAGGGGAATGAGCACCACTACAAGCATGGTGGTGACCCCGGCGGAGAGGAAATACTCCTGCTGCCACTGGAGGGACTGGAGGCTCTCCACCGGGAGGGGAATGAGCCCCACCAGGAAGGAGAGCGCCGCCCACCCGGCGAGGCCGGTGAAGAACGCGAAGAGATTTTCCGGCAGCCAGTCGACCAGCAGGTCGAAGGCGTGGCGCAGGAACGTCCAAAACACCAGGAGCGCCAGAGTGAATAGGAGGGCGTAATAGACCAGATTTGTCTCCGCTATGGGCACCTCCCCCTCGCTCATCCACAAGCGCTGGACCCAGCCGTTGAGGTAGGGGAACACCAGGAGATAGAGCGCGAAGAAAACCCAGCCCCGTTTCCGCTCGGAGTCGGTCATCTGGGGCCGGAATTTTTGACGGGACATGGGTGGGTCCTCCTTTCGGTAAAAACGGCGAGCATCTGGGAACAGGGCCCATTAATTTTTATAATTTCTGTTTTAACTCAAAAAGCAGATTCATTGCCTCAATGGGTGTAAGGGTGTTCACGTCCACCAACCGCAGCCGGTCCGCAATCTCGCCCGCGCCCACATCCATAAAGGACATCTGGTCGGTATCGGCAGAGGGTGGCGGGGCGGCCGGCGCGGTAAACCCGTCCCGCTCCAGCTCCTCCAGAATGTCCCTCGCCCGGGCAATGACCCGGTCTGGCACGCCGGCTAGCTTAGCGACCTCGATGCCATAGCTCTGGTCAGCACCGCCCCGGACGATCTTGCGGAGGAAGATAATGTCGTCCTTCTTCTTTTTAGCGGCGATGTTATAGTTTTTTACCCCGCGCAGGGGCCCTTCCAGGCCGGTGAGCTCATGGTAGTGGGTGGCGAAGAGAGTGCGGGCCCCCAGGCGCTTGCGATCGGCGCAGAACTCAAGGACGGCCCGGGCGATGCTCATCCCGTCATAGGTGGAGGTACCCCGGCCGATCTCATCCAGAATGAGTAGGCTCTTGTTGGTGGCGTTCTTCAGGAGCTCGGCCACCTCGGTCATCTCCACCATGAAGGTGGACTGCCCGGCGGAGAGGTCGTCACTTGCGCCAATTCTTGTGAACACCCGGTCCACCATGCCGATGTGGGCGGATCTGGCCGGGACAAAGGAGCCCATCTGTGCCATGAGGGCTATGAGGGCCACCTGACGCATATAGGTGGATTTACCCGCCATGTTGGGGCCGGTAATAATGGCCACCATATTCTCGTCGCTATCCATACAGGTTTCGTTAGGGACAAAAAGGCTGTTTTTGAGCATCTTCTCCACCACGGGGTGGCGGCCCTCGTTGATCTCCAGCTTGTCGGAGAGGTCCACGGCCGGCATGCAGTAGTTGTTCTGCGCGGCGACGGAGGCGAAACTCACCAGCACGTCCAGCGCGGCCACAGCCTGGGCGGAGGATTGAATCTCCCGCACCCGCTCGGCGGCCTTTTCCCGCACGGCGCAGAAGAGCTCATATTCCAGAGCGACAATCTTATCCTGAGCGGAGAGGATCGTGTGCTCCATGTCCTTGAGCTCCTGGGTGATAAAGCGCTCACAGTTCACAAGGGTCTGCTTGCGGATATAGTCTTCGGGCACCAGGTCGTAATTGGACTTGGAGACCTCGATATAGTAGCCGAAAATCTTGTTGAAGCCCACTTTCAGGCTCTTGATGCCGGTTCGTTCCTTTTCCTTGGCCTCGATGGAGGCCACCATGCCCTTGCCATTGGTCATGAGGCCGCGGAGGTAGTCCACGTCCTCGCTGTATCCCGCCTTGATAAAGCCGCCCTCCCGGATGGAGAAAGGCGGGTCGTCCTCGATGGCGCGGCTAATCAGCCCACGCAGCTCCTCCAGGTCGTTAAGCTCACCCGCCAGGGTGGCGAGGAGGGGAGAGGGCAGGGGCGAGAGCAGGTCCCGCAGGGCAGGGAGCTTAGAGAGGCCCGCGGCCAGGGCAGCAAGATCCCGCCCACCCGCGCTGCCATAGACGATGCGGCCGATGATACGCTCCAGGTCGCTGATCTCCCGCAGGGCGAGGGATAATTCCTCCCGGGCGATGGGGGCGTCCACCAGATTTCCCACAGCATCCAGGCGGCGGGAGATAGCAGCGGGGGAGAGGAGGGGCCTCTCGATCCACTGGCGGATAAGCCGGTGCCCCATAGCGGTCTTGGTCTTGTCCAGCACCCAGAGAAGGCTGCCCCGTTTCTCCTTGGAGCGCAGGGTTTCGGTCAACTCCAGATTGCGCCGCGCGGCTAAATCCAGTTCCATATAGGGCCGCTGGGCACCGGAGGTGAGGGCGAGGGCTGCAATGTGGGAGAGGTCGGTCTTCTGAGTTTCGTATAAGTAGGAGAGGAGGCCGCCCGCCGCCCGAAGGGCCAAATCGTGCTCGGGCCCCTCCCCGACGGGGATCTGAGAGAGGTTCTTTCTCAGGGAGTCCGCCGCCACCTCGAATCGGAAACGGCCCTCGCCGCCGTTCTCACAGCGGCACTCCAGGCGATTTTTGAGGAAAGCGGTAAGGTCGGCGTTAGCAAACGCCCCATCGGAGAGGAGGGCCTCCCGGGGGCGGTAGGCGCCCAAATCGTTGAGCAGATGGTCCATCCGGTCGCTCCCCATGAAGGCGGTGGCGGTGAATTCGCCGGTGGAGAGGTCGCAGAAAGAGAGGCCCGCCCCGGCGGAGTCCTCGTACACGGCGCAGAGGTAGTTGTTGCGCCCCTCCTCCAGCATGGAGGAGTCTATGACCGCGCCGGGGGAGATGACCCGGATCACATCCCGGTCCACCAGCCCCTTGGCGAGGGCGGGATCCTCCATCTGCTCGCAGATGGCTACCTTGTACCCCTTGGCGATGAGGCGGGCGATGTACGCATCAGCGCTATGGTAGGGTACGCCGCACATGGGGGTACGCTCCTCGGCGGGCTTACCGCGATCCCGGCTGGTGAGGGTCAAATCCAGCTCCCTGGAGGCAAGGTGCGCATCCTCGTTAAACATCTCGTAGAAATCGCCCAGACGGAAAAAGAGCAGGCAGTCCGGGTGGAGCTCCTTCATCCGTAAGTATTGCTGCATCATAGGGGTACTGTCGGCGGGCATGGAGCTTCACTCCTTCTCTTTCTCTAGGATTAACAATTCCCTCCTACACCGGCTCCCCAAACAGGGCCCAGGTGGAACAGGAGGTGATTTTAAGGTCGGTATACGTGCCAATGAGCGCTTTATCTCCCGTGAAGTGGACCAGACGGTTCCCAGCGGTGCGCCCGGTGAGGTTATTGCGCTCGTCATCCCCCTCGCCATCCACGAGACAGCGAACGGTCTTGCCCACGTAGGCCTCGTGCTTCTTGAGGGAGATACTGTTCTGAAGGTCCACCAGGCGCTGAAAGTTAGCCTGTTTCTCCTCCTTGGTGAGTACGTCGGGCAGCACCGCTGCCGGGGTACCTTCCCTGGGGGAGTAGATGAAGGTAAATAGGGCGTCGAATTGCACTTCCTCAAGCACCTTGAGGGTATCCTCAAACTCCTCGGTGGTCTCGCCGGGAAAGCCTACAATCACGTCGGAGGTGAGAACGATGTCCGGAACCCGGGCTCGAAGCGCCCGGATTTTATTGAAGTAGATTTCTCGGGTGTACCCCCGGTTCATAGCCTTCAGCACCCTGTCGTTCCCCGCCTGGAAGGGGAGGTGAAGGGCGGGGGCCACCTTCTCGCAGTCCGCCATCGCGTCGAAGAGCTTGTCCCCCGCATCCTTGGGGTGGCTGGTCATAAAGCGGATGAGGAAGTCGCCGGGGATAGCGTTGATTTCCTTGAGCAGGTCTGCAAAGTCCAGGTCAAGGCCTAAGTCCCTGCCATAGGAATTCACATTCTGGCCCAGGAGGGTGATCTCCTTGTACCCGGCCCCGGCAAGCTCCCGCACCTCGGCCAATATGACCTCAGGGTCCCGGCTTCGCTCCCGCCCCCGGACGTGGGGGACGATGCAGTAGGAGCAGAAATTATTGCACCCGTACATGATGGAGACCCAGGCCTTGATGGCGCCCTGCCGCACCACGGGGATGCCCTCGGCGATGCTACCGGGATCGTCCGCCGTCTCAAAAATGCGGCCTCGACGGGTCTGGATGCGCCAGAGGAACTCCGGGAACCGCCATAGGGCGTGGGGACCGAAGACCAAATCCACGTGCCGGAAGGACTGCCTGATTTTCTCGGCCATGTGGGGCTCCTGCATCATGCAGCCGCAGAGGCAGATGATCTGGTTGGGGTTTTTCCGCTTGGTATGGGTGAGGGCCCCCACGTTGCCCAGCACGCGCATCTCGGCGTGCTCCCGGACAGCGCAGGTATTGATGACCACCACGGCGGCGGCGTTCTCGTCCTCGGTGAATCCGTACCCCATCTCGGCCAGGTACCCCCGGACGCGCTCGGAGTCCGCCTCATTCTGCTGGCAGCCGTAAGTGTCCACAAAGGCCAAGGGCTGGGCTGCCAGGGGGGCATTCATGTCCCGCACCTGAGCGCAGTATTCTTTCTGCCGGGCGATGTCGTCCGGGGAAATGATGGTTGTGGTGGTTTTCCGCTCCAAAGTCGTTCCTCCGTTTAAGTGCTGTTAGATGATAAATTATATCATTTTTGGGGGGCAAAAACAAGGGTTGGGGAAACTCGTTTTGATTGATTTCGCGTGAGACCAATATCTTTATCATATTTTCTCCTCAGGGGGATGCCGCCGCCCGTTTACTCCTCCAGAATCCCCACTACCCGGGCGGGGGCTCCGTCGGCGTTTTGGTGGTGCAGGGGGAGGGCGCAGAGGGTAAATAACCCGCTTCCCAGGAGTCTGAGGTCCTTGAGGTTCTCGATAACCACCAGCTCCCCAGTCTGGAAGAGCTTTTTATGAAGGGTGAGGTTTGCGTCCATGATAGGGTCAAGGCCAACGGTGTCAAGGCCCAGGCCCTTTTTTCCGTTTGCCAGCACAAAGTCGGCCACCCCCTCATCGATACAGGGGTAGTCCCCGAAATAGCGCTCAGTCCCCCAATGCCGGTCCCACCCGGTGCGAAAAAGGAGGAAGTCCGCCTGATCGGCAAGCGCCCGCCGCCGCTCGATGTGCTCCAACGCGATCCTACTTCCCTCCCCCAGACCGGAGCAGTCTATGACGCAGGCAGAGCCCACGAATTGGGAGGCCGGAAATCGGTCCAGCGTGGTCCCGCCGGGAAAGAGATGGGCGGGCGGATCCATGTGGGTGCCGGTGTGGGTGTAGAGCGTAAGGGCTGTCTCCCGAAAACCGTCCTTCTCGTAGGAGTTGGCGGGGACAAACCTGGGTCCCTCCGTCCCGGGATAGACCGGCATGCCGGGGGCGATCATGTGGGTCAGGTCGATGACGCGCATCTTTTTCAGCTCCAATATCACTCAAATCGAAAAGCCCCTCCGCGGCGCGGAGGGGCTTTAGGGTCTTCAAAACCGGTCCGCCCAGCCGGAGATGAGCAGGGCGGGCACCAGCCAGGCCAGCAAAAAGATGAGAAGATTGGCCGGCGAAAGGGATGCGAAAGCCCCCACGAAATTGAGGTAGAAGGCCATCAGCACCCCTACGGCCGAGCCCAGTGAGGCAAGGATCGCGTTGAGCCGCACCACCGAGCGCAGCCGCCTGCCCCCCACCGCCGCCTCAGAAAAGGGCCCCAGCCCTTCCCGGCAGAGTACGGCGGTAAGTACTCCGTTGTGCTCCTGCGAGGAATCTGAGAGCTCCCCGCGCCGCTCCACGGCGGGGAATTCCATCTTCTCCACAGGCAGCTTAAATCGCTGGCGCAGCATGGTGGGGATGACGTTGAAGTCACGGGTGGCGAGGACCGGGCCGATCTGATTGCGGATCAGGGCGGCAATGGAGGGGTACACTGTACTGTGGAGGGAGTAGTTGAGAGCGAAGACCCCCGCCAGTTCCCCATTGATAGCACAAAAGACAGCGTTCTTCACGTTGAGGCCCTGGGGGAGAGGTATCTCCATTAAGTGCATGAAAGCCGCGGACCCCACCAGCACCTGATCCCCCCGGACCACGGCGGTGAGTCCCCCCTCATACACGGCGAACTCGTCGCACCGGCGGTACACCGCCCCCTGGGAACGGAGCAGATCATGGAAAATACGGTCCAGTCCGCCGCCCGAGTCCCGAATCAGCGTGGCGGCGTAGGCCACAACTTTCTCGATAGAAAAATCCCCAAAGATTTTAATGCCGTTTAAGTCCACCGCACCAGGGGGGAAGAGATCGGTATCGGTGAGCAAAATCCCCGCCCCGCGACCCGAGGCGGCCACACCGTCCCAGCCCGCCAGAGCCGCGCCCGACTTAGCAAGGCGCAGGCTCAGCCTGCTCCAGGGAATGCCGTAACAGAGGAGGGAGGAGAAGGAGGCCGCCGCCGTCAGAGAGGAGGAGAGGCACCATAAAATGAGCTCGGGCCGCTCCTGGCCCAGGGAGGCCACCAGGGAAAACAGGACGCTTGCAATGAACAGGAGGGGCACGGTGACCCGGAAAATGCGCTGGGCCCCATCGGGGGCCTGCATCTGACTTCCAAAGCCCACCCCCTCGCCGCTCCACTTGGCGTATGCGGCCCGCCCGTTCCACTTCCCCTCGTCTAGGGTGACGAGGTACGGCTCCGACGCGGAGGCCGCCGTGCGGCACGCGGCGCGTGAGCCACGGCGCTGAAGGTAGCGCCCCCACATGGCGAGGGCCAGGGCCAGCGCTGAAATGGCGCAGTAGGGAAGCTGCTCGTCCCGCCCGCCCAGGACCTGCATGGTAAGGGCGTCTGCCATAGCGGCGATGCAGGAGAGGGACACCAGCGTGTCCATCCCGAACCCGTTGTAGACCACGTGGAGAAGGCCCGATAAAAATACGTCGATCCCAAGCAGCATAGCTGCGCCCAGCAGCCCCGCCAGGGTGTATACCCGGATGGAGTACGAGGCCCCCAGCAGCCCCGGCAGAGGCCAGCGGAAAAAGGGAGCCAGGGTCAGATAGAGCAGCGGCAGCGCAAGCATAAAGACCAGGATGGCCCGAAAACGCAGGAAGGAGAGCCCCCGGTTATAACGCCGGTACAGCTCCTGGGGGGGCAGGTCGGGGGCCGGGGGCGGGGCGGCGCGGGGTCTGCGGACGCGCAGGGGGGCGTCTTCGTCCTCGGCATCTACGCCGGGGAGGTACTTTTCTGCCCGGCGAACGTCCTCGTCGTCCTCCACGCCTTCCTCTTCAAACATATGCTCGGCGTAATCGTCGGCCTTTTTCCGCAGCTTTTCAAGCCCAAGCTGGAAGGGGCTGGCTGGCTCACCCTCCTCCTCGCCGTCGTCGCCGGGGAAGTCCACTACCTTCTCTTTGGCTTTTTTCCGCTTTTGGGGCTCCTCCCTGGGCGGCGGGGGTAGATCTTCTCCCGGCTCAGTGCTTGGCTCAGGCGAAACCTGTTCCTTCGGTTTCGTCTCCCTTGGCTTTTCCGGTTCGGGCGTTTTACGCACGCCGGGGAAGGGCACCACCTTGCCGTCGCCGCCATACTCCACCAAGATCTCCTCTAAGGAGAACTCGCCGGAACCCTCTCTATTTAATTCGTCGTCCCGGTCCTTTGACATATGGCGAATCGTCCTTTGCAATGTATGGTTCTTTGTTCTTCTCGGACCGCGTAGCGCGGCGGCCCCTACAGGGTATTACCCTAACCGCTGCCGTACCGCCTCGTAGAGGAGGATGGCGGCGGCGGCGCTGGCGTTGAGGGAGTTGAGCTTGCCCCGCATGGGAATACTGACGGTGAAGTCGCACTGCTCGCGCACCAGGCGGCCTATGCCGTCCCCCTCGCTGCCGATGACGATGGCGGCCGGCCCCTTCAGGTCGGCCTGATAGAGCGGGGTAGTCCCGTCGGCGGCGGAGCCGAAGATCCACAGTCCCTCGTCCTTCAGCTCCTTCAACAGCCCGGTGAGGTTGGCCACCCGAGCCACAGGCAGATGAGCCACCGCCCCGGCCGAGGTCTTGGCGACGATGGCGGTAAGACCCGCGCTGCGCCGCTTGGGAATAATCACTCCGTGAGCCCCCGCGCACTCGGCGGTGCGAATCACGGCCCCCAGGTTGTGGGGGTCACTCAGCTCGTCGCACACCACGACCAAGGGGGCCTCCCCCTTCTCCCGCGCGGCGTTCAGAATATCGTCCACACTGGCGTACTCCCGCACGGCGGCCATGGCAATCACACCCTGGTGGGCGTGGGTGCGGCTCATGCCGTCCAGCTTACGCCGGTCAGCCTCCACAACTACGATGCCCTTGCCCCGGGCAGTCGACGCGATATGGCCCAGGGCGGCGTCGGTCTCCCCCCGGGCGATGTAGATTTTATCAATGTTAGTCCCGGCCCGCAGGGCCTCGATCACGGCGTTGCGGCCCTCGATGACGCCGTCGGCCTCCGCCTCCACTTCCGGCCTGGGCCGGCGCTCCTCTTTCATGGCATGTCCTGCCTTTCTCTGCTTTCCATTTCATTTCTATAGGGGCGCCCCCCTGGGCGGCCCATGCCTTTGTTCCCTCCTCGTGGGGGAGCGTTCACATGCCTTTCGATTATACCACAGAAATAACCAGAGAGAAAGCCGAAAATACGCCCGGTCTTCATAGAAAGTTTACAGCTTGGCAATCCTGCCTTCCTTGTAATTCATTATTTCGTGTGATACAATGTGCAAAAGCAAAATTAAGGAGGGCAAAAAGATTGAAGCCCGATAATCAAAATAAAAACAACGGTAACAACCGTAAAAGTTGGATCGGAATGGTGTCCATTATCGCCTGGGCGCTCTTCTTCGCGCTGGTAATGCGCAGCCTTTTTGCGGGAGCTGAAACTTCCGGGGTCAAGAGCATCAGCTACTCGGTCTTCCGCGACTGGGTGCGGCAGGACGTGGTGGAAAGCGTCATAGTACAGAGCGACGGGTACATTGTCACCCTCAAAGACGGCATCACCGCCAAGCAGGAAGACGACGGCACCTTCACCCTCACCCAGACCAGCGGCCAGCCCGAACCCGAGAACAACTACACCGCCCCTGATCTTCCTCTCTTCCTCTCCCCCCAGACGCAGGAGAGCAAAACCGTTTATACTACTGTCCCCTCCTTCGTCGACGACGAGCTCATCAACCTCCTGGACGAGCACGGCGTGGCTTACAGCGCCAAGGTCGTCACCCTCTGGGATTCCATTGGAGATGTCATCCTCCAGGTGCTTGTGCCCTTCGCGCTGATGCTGGGGGCCACCATGCTGGTGTTCCGCCTCATGTCCAGCAAGATGGGCGGAGGCATTGGCGGCGGAGGCATCGGCGGCGTGGGCAAGGCCAACGCCAAGGTATATGTGGAGAAGAAAACCGGTGTTACCTTCCGGGATGTGGCCGGCCAAGACGAGGCGAAGGAGAGCCTCGTGGAGATCATTGACTTCCTCCATAATCCCACGAAGTACACCGAGATCGGCGCAAAACTCCCCAAGGGTGCCCTTCTCGTCGGCCCGCCGGGCACTGGTAAGACCTTGCTTGCAAAGGCCGTAGCGGGCGAGGCCAACGTCCCCTTCTTCTCCATCTCGGGCTCCGACTTCGTGGAGATGTTCGTGGGCGTGGGCGCGAGCCGCGTGCGCGACCTCTTTAAGGAGGCCAGCAAGATGGCCCCCTGCATCGTCTTCATCGACGAGATTGACACCATCGGCAAATCCCGTGATAACCGCATGGGCGGCAACGACGAGCGGGAACAGACCCTCAACCAGCTCCTGGCCGAAATGGACGGGTTCGACCCCACCAAGGGTGTCATCCTCCTGGCGGCCACAAACCGGCCCGAGGTACTGGACCAGGCTCTGCTCCGCCCCGGCCGGTTCGACCGGCGCATCACCATTGACCGGCCCAATCTGGCCGGGCGACTCGCCACCCTTCAGGTCCACACCCGCAACATCCGGCTGGCCGACGACGTGGACTTGAACCGCATCGCTCTCGCCACTGCGGGCACCGTGGGCGCGGACCTCGCAAACCTTGTCAACGAAGCCGCCCTCCGGGCCGTCCGTCTGGGCCGCAAGGCGGTGAATCAGGAGGACCTGCTGGCCTCCTTCGAGTTCGTCATCGCCGGCAGTGAGAAGAAGGGCAGCGTCCTCACCGAGTTTGAGAAACGCCTGGTTGCTTACCACGAGGTAGGCCACGCGATGGTGGCCTATAAGCAGAAAAACACCGAGCCGGTTCAAAAGATTACCATCGTTCCACACACCGAGGGAAGCCTCGGGTACACTCTCCTCATGCCCGAGGAGGATAAGACGAACCTGCGCACCCGGGACGAGCTGATGGCCCGCATCGCCGTCTCGATGGGCGGTCGGGCGGCGGAGGAAGTGGTGCTTGGCACCATGACCAACGGCGCGGCCCAGGACATTCAGGACGCCACCGGCGTGGCCCGGAATATGGTGGTCCTCTACGGCATGAGCGACAAGTTCGGTATGATGGCTCTGGCCTCACGCCGCAACCAGTACCTGGAGGGAGGTTACGGCATCGACGTGGCCCAGAATACCGCTGCCGACATCGATGCCGAGGTCCGTGTCATCCTCCAGAAGTGCTACGAGGATGCGGTTCAGGTCATTCGGGAGAATCAGAACGACATGGACAAGGTAGTGGCCTACCTTTTGGAGAAAGAGACCATCACCGGGCAGGAGATGGTAGCCATCCTGGAGGGACGCGACCCCACCCAGACCGAGGCCTACGGCTCCACCCGCATGGCGCGCTCCGTCCCACCCATCCCCCAGCCCGCCGCCCCGACGGAGGACCAGCCCCCCGAGTCCCCCGACGACGACCAGGCGCTGCCTCACTAAAAGAAACCAAGCGGGCCCGCATTGCTCTGGAAGGCAATGCGGGCCCGCTTTATTCATAAAAGCAATTTTTGATGGGACAGTTTTAACTTTAAATGAAGAGTTTCCCTAAGCAATGGGCTCATAGCCATGAATTAGGGGCTGCTTTTTTTCTCGAAAGGTGTATAATAAAAGTCTATCTCTATATTTCTTCTCAGAAAGGACGACGACTCATGGAGCACATCCTCGTCCCACAACAGAATTGGCTGGAGATCGCCGACGAGAACGGCGGCCTCCATTACGGCGCGGACCAGGAGTGGTTCAGCGTGCTATGGCGGCGCAAGGCCGGGTGCGGGCCCACCACAGCCGCAGAGCAGATGGCCTATCTCGCCCACACCCGAGTGGGCATGGGGCCGCTGTGTCCCCTCCCGGTGCTGGAACGCAAGCCTTTCGCCGCTTACATGGACGCGGTGTGGGAGCACGTGACCCCCGGTTTTCACGGGCTGAACACCATCGAAAAGTACAGCGACGGGGTACGCGCCTTTGCCCGCGCCCGAAACGTGAAGGTTCACCTGCGGGAGCTGGCGGTGCCCAAGGACGCAGACAAACGCGTCCCCTTAGCGGACTGTGTGGCCTTTTTGCGCGCGGGGTTGGAAGGTGGATGCCCGGTGGCCTTCCTCAACCTGGATAACGGCCAGGTGGAAAACCTGGACTACTGGCACTGGGTGCTCATCACCGGCCTCATCCTGGATGGGGATAAAATCGCGGCGGTGGTGGCGGATGGGGGCAAACAGGTGGAGATCGACCTGGGGCTCTGGTACGCCACCACCACGGACAGGGGCGGATTCGTCTACCTCCCGTCGGAGGGGACGGCATGAGGGAGCTTTTGACCCTGCCATGGATCGGAGCCCTCAGCCTGCTGGCCTTTTTCCTCATGGGGTACGACAAGGGCCGGGCCAAGGCGGGCGGACGAAGAGTGCCGGAGCGGACGCTACTCCTGGTCGCCGCGCTGGGCGGCGCACCCGGCGCTTTACTCGGGATGTACCTCTTCCGCCATAAGACCCGTCACCCGCGCTTTCAGTACGGGCTGCCCCTGCTGCTGCTGGCCCAGGCAGGACTAGTCTTCTGGTTTAAATAGCGCGGGGTCAGCCCTGCGCGGGGGAGAGAAGGTTTACCAGGACGGTGGCGAGCTGGGCGCGGCTGGCAAGGCCCAGAGGGGAGAGACTCTTGCCGTTCCCCGTCATGAGGCCCGCACCTAGAGCGTGTTTCATGCCGGTGAGGGCCCAGGAGTGGATGTAAGAGGCATCGTCATAGAGGTCTACCACGCCCTGGGCGACGGGCTGGCCCTTATAGACGGCGTAGCGGTAGAGAAAGACGGCCAGCTGCTCCCGCGTGACGCTGTCCCCGGGACCGAAGGTGCCGTCGCTGTACCCGGCGGCTACGCCCACTGCCTTGGCCCAAGCCGCAGCAGTATAGGCCCAACTGCGCTCCGGAATGTCGGAGAAGAGCGACGCTACCGTCACATCGGGGGAACCCTCCAGCCGCCAAAGGACGGTGATGACGGTGGCACGGGTGACGGTGCCCTCGGGGTCAAAGCGGTCGGCGGTGACGCCGGTCATCAGGCCTTGGTCGGTAACGGCCTGGATGTCCTCGCGGTACCAGGCGCCCTCAGCCACATCGGTATAAGCGAGGGCGGGGGCCGCCAGGGAGGCGGTCAAAGCGAGCGAGCAGAGCAAAGCGGGCAGACGTTTTTTAATACTCATGGTATGGCACCTCGCGGTTTTATGATTTATTCTGACATAATATCACATTTTCTTTACAATTGTATGAACGGACAGGAATTACCAATAATTAGTCTGGGGGGAGAGATGATGGATCGGAGGACTGTGCTCATTACCGGCGCATCCGGCGGCATCGGTGCGGCGGCGGCGGAGCGCTTTGCGGCGGCTGGGTACTCCGTCGCCGTCCACTACCACAAAAACAAGGCGGCGGCCCAGACGCTGGTGGATAAGCTCATCGCCGCAGGACATGAGGCCGTCGCGGTGGAAGCCGACCTGAGAGACGGCGGACAGGCCAAAGAGATGGTTGACAATGTGTTGGAGAAATTTTGTCAACTTGACATTTTGATATGCAATGCCGGAGTGTCCTGGCAGGGTTTATTAAGCGACATGACGGACGCCGAGTGGCGTGAGATTTTCGCCGTCAACGTAGACGGGGTATTCCACACATGCAGGGCTGCAATCCCTTATTTTGTCCGTCGAAAGGCGGGAAAAATTATCACCGTATCCTCTATGTGGGGGCAGGTTGGGGCTTCCTGCGAAGCCGCCTATTCTGCAACCAAAGCCGCTGTGATCGGCCTGACCAAGGCCCTTGCAAAAGAGTTGGGGCCCTCGGGTGTGGCAGTAAACTGTGTGGCCCCCGGCCTTATCGCCACCGAGATGAACGCTCACCTGAGCCAGGAAACCCTTGAGATTCTAAGAGAAGAAACCCCGCTGGAGCGCATCGGCACGGCGGCAGATGTGGCTGAGAGCCTTCTCTTTCTGGCCTCTCCGGGCGGGAATTTTCTCACCGGGCAGGTAATCGCCCCCAACGGGGGACTGGTGATTTAACGCCCTCCGGTTATGTATTCTGTACGACAACAGCCGTCCATCCTCCGCGGCTATTGTGCATTTATTTTGTTGACAATTTCGTCTTCTGCAATTATAATTGTCAACAACCTTATAAGGAGGGACAATGAAATGAAGAAACGCATTCTTGCTCTTGCAATGGCCGGTGCCCTCACTCTGGGCCTGCTCGCCGGCTGCTCTGGCGGTGACAGCGGCTCCGCTACTCCCAGCGCCAGCTCCGGCTCCGGCTCTACCACCGCCGCCTTTAAAATCGGCGGAACCGGCCCCCTGACCGGCGGCGCGGCCATCTACGGCAACGCGGCCAAGAACGGCGCCACCATTGCTGTGGAGGAGATCAACGCCGCCGGCGGTGACATCCAGTTCGAGCTCAAATACGAGGACGACACCCACGATGCCGAAAAGGCCGTCAACGCCTACAACGCCCTGAAGACCTGGGGCATGCAGATCTCCCTGGGCTCGGTCACCTCCAAGCCCTGCGAGGCCACGGCCGCCGAGACCTTCAACGACCGCATCTTCGCCCTGACTCCCTCCGCCTCCTCCTCCGCCGTGCTGGAGGGCAAGGACAACATGTTCCAGATGTGTTTCGCGGACCCCAACCAGGGCTCTGCCTCGGCGCAGTACATCAAGGATAAGGGTCTCGCCACCAAGGTGGCCGTCATCTACAAGAACGATGACGTTTACTCCACCGGCATCTACGAGACCTTCAAGACCAAGGCCGCAGAGCTGGGGCTGGAGATCGTCTCCGCAACCACTTTCGCCGATGGCAATGACACCGACTTCAAGGTACAGCTCACCGACGCGAAGAATAAGGGCGCGGAGCTTATTTTCCTGCCCATGTACTACACACCCGCCTCTCTCATCTTCTCCCAGGCCAAGGACATGGGCTATTCCCCCAAGTACTTCGGCGTGGACGGCATGGATGGCATCCTGACGCTGGAGGGTTTTGATACCTCCCTGGCCGAGGGCGTCATCCTGCTGACCCCCTTTAACGCCGACTCTGAAGACGAGGCCACCAAGAGCTTTGTCGCCAAGTACCAGGAGAAATACGGCGAAATCCCCAACCAGTTCGCCGCCGACGCCTACGACTGCGTTTACGCCTACAAGGCGGCTTTGGAGAAGGCGGGAGCTACCCCCGACATGGATGCCGCCACCCTCTGCGAGAAGCTGATCCCCGTCTTCACCTCCATGTCCTTCGATGGTCTCACCGGCGAGGGCATGACCTGGGACACCACCGGCGCCGTCAGCAAGAGCCCCAAGGGCATGGTCATCGAAAACGGCGGATACGTCGGCATGGACTAACAAGAAGCGGTGAGCCGCCGAGCAGGGGAGATAAGACGGGAGCGGAGCCAAGAGCCCAAGGAGGCCCCAGAGGGGCCGGATGGGTCTTGGCGCAGTCGTACGGCTTATCGACCCGCCCGCGAGGCGTGCGAACCGTGACAGGAACCGCAACGTTTTTATTCCCCAGCGCAAAGAGTCCGGGAGGACCGTCGGCGGATGTGCCGGCGGTCCTCCCGACAACTGGTTTTACCAGAAACTGCGTTCAGAATTTACAGGCGGGTGCCAAAGTCCGGTATCCGGCTGCAAATTCTGAACTGAGAGCGAGGTGTGTGTGTTGCTGACTCTATTAAACTACATCATCAACGGCGTCAGCCAGGGCAGCGTCTACGCCATTATCGCCCTGGGCTACACCATGGTGTACGGCATCGCCAAGATGCTGAACTTTGCCCACGGCGACGTGATCATGGTGGGCGCGTATGTCTGTTTCTTCGCGGTGGCCTCCTTCCAGCTCCCTGCCGTGGTGGGCGTGGTGCTGGCCATGCTGATATGCACTGCCCTGGGCGTAGTCATTGAGCGGCTGGCCTACAAGCCCCTGCGCCAGGCCAGCTCCCTGGCCGTGCTCATCACGGCCATTGGCATGAGCTATTTCCTCCAAAATATGGCCATGCTTCTATGGAAGTCCAATCCTAAGGTATTCCCCTCCCTTTTCCCCGGCAAACTGGAGATTCTCGGGGACGACCTGGCCATCTCCTATACCACCATCGTCACCATCGGCGCCTGCGTGGTCATCATGATCGCTCTTACCCTCTTCACCAATAAGACCAAGATGGGCAAGGCCATGCGCGCCGTGTCCGAGGACAAGGGCGCGGCTCAACTCATGGGCATTAACGTGAACACCACCATCTCCATGACCTTTGCCATCGGCTCTGCCCTGGCCGCCGTCGCTGGGGTGCTGCTGTGTTCCTCCTACGCGATTTTGCAGCCCACCACCGGCTCCATGCCTGGTATCAAAGCCTTCACCGCCGCCGTCTTCGGCGGCATCGGCTCCATTCCCGGGGCCATGCTGGGCGGCATCCTCCTGGGTGTCATCGAGACCTTCGCCAAGGGCTACATCTCCACCCAGCTCTCTGACGCCATCGTGTTCGCCGTGCTGATCATCGTCCTGCTGGTGAAACCCACCGGTCTTCTGGGCAAGAAGATCAGCGAGAAAGTGTAGGTGGCGCAATATGAAACGGCTGAGTAAAAACACGCGGAAGAACACCTTCACCTACGGTCTCGTTATCACAGCCTTCGTTGTCCTTCAGTTATTGGGGAGCGACCTCTTTGCCAAGGGCGGGCTTCTCTCCGCCTCCCTTCGGGGGCAGCTCGTTCCCATCTGCGCCTACGTTGTCATGGCTCTATCCCTGAACCTGACGGTAGGTGTGCTGGGCGAACTCTCTTTAGGCCACGCGGGTTTTATGAGCGTGGGTGCTTTCGCAGGCGTGGTTACGGCCATGAGCCTCCAGGATGCCATCCCGTCGGCGCCGCTCCGCCTCGCCATTGCCATGGTGGTGGGGGCTGTCTGCGCGGGCATCGCGGGACTACTGGTGGGTATCCCCGTGCTGCGCCTCAACGGCGACTATCTAGCCATTGTCACCCTGGCCTTCGGCGAGATCATCAAGAGCATTATCAACAACCTCTACCTGGGTCAGACCGCCAATGGAGGCCTTCGTTTCGGCATGCTGCTGGACGATCCCTCCGGCCTGAACCTGGGCGAGGGGGGCAGGATGCTGATTAAGGGGCCCATGGGCATCGGAAGTATCCCGAAGATATCTACCTTTGTGGCAGGCTTTGTCCTCATCCTGGTGACTCTGTTCATCATACTCAACTTGGTGAACAGCCGCTCCGGCAGAGCCATCATGGCCCTGCGGGATAACCGCATCGCCGCCGAGAGCGTGGGGCTGAACGTCACCAAGTACAAGCTCATGGCCTTCGTCACCTCTGCCGCCCTGGCGGGCGCTGCAGGTACCCTGTTCGGCAATGGCATGACCACTTTCACCGCCAGCAAGTTTGACTTCAACACCTCCATCCTCATCCTGGTCTTTGTGGTGCTGGGGGGGCTGGGCAATATGTGGGGCTCCATCATCGCCGCCGCCGCCCTCACCGTGCTGCCCGAGATGCTGCGCCAGTTCTCCGACTTCCGGATGCTGGTGTACGCCGTGGTGCTAATCCTGGTGATGATTCTCACCAACAACCCCTTCTTCCAGGGTCTGTGGGCCAGAGTGAAGAGGAAGCTCCGCCGCAAGCCGGCAAGCGGAAAGGAGGGCGGGAACCATGCCTAAACCGCCGAAACCCACTACAAAGCTGGTCCCTGTGCCCAGCACCAATAAAATCCCGGAGCGGGACATAGACAAGAGCCCCATTTTGGAGTGCCGCCATCTGGGCATCGATTTCGGCGGACTCACCGCCGTCAACGAGTTCGACATGGCCATTGGCCGCACCGAGATCGCAGGGCTGATCGGCCCCAACGGCGCAGGGAAGACCACGGTCTTCAACCTGCTCACCAAAGTATACCAGCCCACCCGTGGCACCATCCTGCTGGATGGGAAGGACACCCACGGTATGAACACCGCTCAGGTGAACAAGCTGGGTATCGCACGGACGTTCCAGAATATCCGCCTCTTCAACAACCTGAGCGTGGAGGACAACGTGAAGCTGGGCCTCCACAACCACATCAATTATGGCATGTTCCAGGGCATTTTCCGTATGCCGGGGTACTGGAAGGAGGAGAAAATCGCCCATGAGCGGGCGATGGAGCTCCTATCCATTTTCGACATGCAGGGACTTGCCAGCGCCAAGGCGGGGAGCCTCCCCTACGGGGCACAGCGGCGGCTGGAGATCGTCCGGGCACTGGGCACCAACCCATCCCTTCTCCTGCTCGACGAGCCGGCGGCGGGCATGAACCCCTCTGAGACGGCGGAGCTGATGGAGAACATCGTCAAGATCAGGGACACTTTCTCCATCGCCATTTTGCTTATTGAGCACGACATGAGCCTGGTCATGGGCATCTGCGAGGGTATCTGCGTGCTCAACTTCGGGCAGATCATCGCCAAGGGCACCGCCGATGAGATCACCAACGACCCAGTGGTCATCGAGGCCTACCTGGGCTCTGGGAAAAAGGAGGGATGACGGCATGCTGCTGAATGTAGAGGATATCAACGTCTATTACGGCGCGATCCATGCCGTCAAGGGCGTTTCCTTCGAGGTGAACGAGGGAGAGGTGGTCACCCTCATCGGCGCCAACGGCGCGGGGAAGAGCACCATTCTGAAGACAGTCTCGGGCCTTTTGCGCAGCCGCACCGGGTCCATCACCTTCCAGGGGCAGAATTTAGCCGCCGTACCCGCCCATAAGATGGTGTACCAGGGCATGGCCCACGTGCCGGAGGGACGGCGCATCTTCCTCCAGATGACGGTAGAGGAGAATCTGGAGATGGGGGGCTTTTCCCGTGCGGGCAGCGAGATTGACTCCGGGCTGGAGAAGGTGTACGCCCAGTTTCCCCGCCTGAAGGAGCGGCGCAAGCAGGTAGCGGGCACCCTGTCCGGCGGCGAACAGCAGATGCTGGCCATGGGGAGGGCCCTCATGTCCTCCCCCAAGCTCCTCATGCTGGATGAGCCCTCCATGGGCCTAGCCCCTATTTTGGTCGAGCAAATTTTTGACATCATCCAGGAGCTGCACCTCAACGGCGTCACCATCCTGCTGGTGGAGCAGAATGCGCAGATGGCCCTGTCCGTGGCTGATCGGGGATACGTGCTGGAAACCGGGCGCATCAAAAAGTCTGGGCCGGGGAGGGCGCTCCTCGCTGACGAGGACGTGAAGAAGGCCTATCTGGGCGGATAAAGAGAAAAGTGGTGCGCACCGCGGTTTTCCATGCAACATACGGCAAAGAGGCCGACGAGTTTTCTCGTCGGCCTCTTTTACATTTTATGTCCTACTCGTCCTTGTCCGGCAGGCCGGCAAGCCAGCGGCGGGCCATGTCAAACCCATGGCTGGCGGCGGTGGTGCGGATGCGGTCCCGGTCACCACCCAGGTGGAGCTCCCGTACGCGGACGCCGTCCGCTGTGGCAAGGCCCACATACACCAGGCCCACGGGGTTATCCTTCTCGTCGTTATCAGGGCCCGCCACACCGGTGAAGGAGAGGGCCACATCGCACCGCAGGGCCTTGCGGGCCCCCTCAGCCATGGCGGAGGCCACCTCGGGGCAGACCGCACCCTTCTCCCACAGGAGGCTGCCGGAGACGCCCAGAGCGGTCTCCTTGACCTCGTTGGTGTAGCTTACGATCGCCCCCTTGAAGGCGGCGGAGGCCCCGGGCACGTCGGTCAGGCGTTTGGCGGCCAGGCCGCCGGTGAGGCTCTCGGCAGTGCCGATACTTAAGCGGCGCTGCTTGAGCTCATTAAGCACCACTTCCTCCAGGGAGCCCACGTCTACCCCGTATACCAAGGGGCCGAACATAGCCCGCAGCTCCTTTTCCACCGGAGCAATGAGGGCCAGAGCGGCCCCCTCAGTGATGCTCTTGGCGGTGATGCGCAGCTCCACTTCCCCCGTTTTGGCATAGGGCGCCAGGGTGGGGTTGCGCATGGAATTCATCCTGTCACGGAGCTTGTCCTCCACCGCCGATTCACCCATGCCGAAGATGCGCAGACTACAGGAGAGGATAACCCCGTCGGAAAGAGCCTCCAGGTAGGGAACTGCCCGGTAGCGAAACATGGGGGCACACTCCCCCGGAGGACCGGGCAGCATGATGACGTGGATGCCGTCTGCCTCGAATGCGCAGCCAGGGGCGGTACCCCAATCGTTGGGGAAGATCGTGCATCCCTCGGGGAGCCAGGCCTGCTGGAGGTTATTTTCGGTCATCGCCCGGTCCCGGTGGAGACGGCCGAAGTAGTCCCGGATGCGCTGGGCCGAGTCCTTGTCGTAGACCAGGCGCTTGCCAAAACAGTCGGCCAGGACGTTTTTGGTGAGGTCGTCGCAGGTCGGACCTAAGCCTCCGGTGGTGATGATGATATCGGCCCTGGTCTTGGCCACCTCCACCGCCGTGCGGAGCCGGTCGGGGTTATCCCCCACCACGGTGTGATAGTAGACGTTGATGCCCAGGGCAGAGAGGCCCTTGGAGAGCATCTGCGCGTCGGTGTTGGCGATGTTGCCTAAGAGGAGTTCGGTGCCCACGGCGATGAGTTCAGCGGTGTAGGACATAGGGATGGCACTTCCTTATTCAGATTTAGATTAACCGACGCTGATTTGGACCCGCTCAATATTCTTTACGGCGTCCTCCACCAGGGCGTCTATATCCAGCAGGGCCTCGGCAGCCTCCAGCTCGCCGGGGAGGGGGCGCAGCCGGGGATGCCGTGGGGTGAAGACAGTGCAGCAGTCTTCATAGGGGAGAATGCTCGTCTCGAACGTGCCAATTTTCCGGGCTAGGCGGACGATTTCCTCTTTGTCCATGCCCACCACGGGGCGGAGGATGGGCAGGTCGCACACGGCGGTGGTGGCGGCCATGGCCTCCATGGTCTGGCTGGCCACCTGGCCCAGGCACTCACCGGTGACAATGGCACCGCACCCGGTGCGGCGGGCCACCCGGCAGGCGATACGCATCATAAAGCGGCGCATCAGGATGGTGAAGAGCTGCTCAGGGCAGGTGCGGCGCAGCTCCTCCTGTATGGCGGTGAACGGCACCACGTGAACGGTGAGCCGCCCGCACCAGGGGGTGAGAAGTTTCGCGAGGTCCAGGACCTTCTGCTTTGCCTCTTCGGAGGTGTAGGGGTAGGAGAAGAAATGAACCATCTCCAGAGCAATGCCTCGCTTTGCGATCATCCAGGAGGCCACGGGGGAGTCGATACCGCCGGAGAGGAGGCTAACCGCCTTGCCTCCGATACCCACGGGCAGACCGCCCGCGCCGGGCTCGGGGTTGGCGTGGACAAAGGCAGCGTAGTCCCGCACCTCTAAGTAGACCGTCAGCTCCGGGTTGTGGACGTCCACCTTCAGGTGGGGGAAGAGATCGTGGAGCTCGCCGCCCACATATTGGGCAAGTTCAATGGAGGTCATGGGAAAGCTCTTGTCCGCCCGGCGGGCCTCTACCTTGAAGGTCTTGGCGGCGGCGAGCTGGCCGGCGAGATAGGTCTTCGCAACATCCAGCATCACGTCCTCATCCTTTTCACAGGCACGGGCCAGGGAGAGTCCTACCACGCCGAAAACCTGCTTCATGGCCTCGTAGGCGCCCGGCACGTCGCAGTCGTCGTTCTTGGGCTCCACGTACATGGTGGACTGCTTGGTGTATACCTTGAAGTCGCCATATGCGCGCAGCCGCCGCCTGGCGTTGGCGATCAGCTTGTCCTCAAAGCTGCGGCGGTTGAGGCCCTTGAGGACCAGCTCGCCCAGCTTTAATAAAATCATTTCGTTCAAAATAGGTAACTCCTTATTCTCTCCTTAATTCTGCCGCCGGGCGAGCTCTTTGATGACTGCCTTGGCAATGAGCTCCTGTCCCTCGGGGCTTTTCAGAGTCTCCAGGACGATGGAGCGCAGGAGGTCCTGGGTCTGCTTACCGGCCAGGAGGGTGTCCCAGACGGTGGGCTGGTCGTCCTTGGGTGCGTCATAGACCTTAGCCGGCCTGGACTTGCGGGCCGGGGCGGGGTCGGGCTCATCGTCGGCGACGGCGGCGTCCATCCAGGTCTCCTGCCGGGTGCGGTCGTTGCTCTCACCCCGGAGATAGAAGAGGGACACGCCGAAGTAGGCCGCCATTTTCTCCTGCTGCTCCTTAGTGGGGGTTGCGCGGCCTGTCTCGAACTTATCAAAGGAGCCCTTAGGGAAACCCAAGGCTGCGGCCAGAGCGGGGCGGCTCAGGTTCGATTCGGTACGGAGGGTTTCGATACGCTGCGCGAGTGTGATCATGGTCGCTCTCCTTTTCATCAACGCTTGAAATACTCGCTGGCGCGGTACTGGATAGCCTCGGCCAGGTGGGAGGGGCCAATATGGTCGGCAGCATCCAGGTCGGCGATGGTGCGGGCCACCCGGAGGATGCGGTCATAGCTCCGGGCGGTGAGGCCCATGCGCTCGTAGGCCCCTTTCATGATGGTCTGGCATTTCTCATCCAGGGCGCAGTATTTCTGGAGCTCGGCGGGGCCCATATGAGCGTTACAGTCCACGCCGCTGCTTCCAAAACGGACGGTCTGGATTGCCCGGGCGGCATCCACCCGCTTTTTAATCTCGGCGGAGGACTCCCCGGCACTCTTCTGGGACAGCTCGTCATACTCCAGAGGCGGCACCTCGGTGTAGAGATCAATGCGGTCCAGCAGCGGGCCGGAGAGCTTGCCCAGATACTTTTCCACGTCCTGGGGCGCGCAGCGGCAACGGCCCGAGGGGTGCCCATACCAGCCGCATTTACAGGGGTTCATGGCGCAGACCAGCATAAACCGGGCGGGAAAGACCTCGCTGCCCGTAGCCCGGGTAATCTGGACCTTGCCCTCCTCCATAGGCTGGCGCAGGACCTCCAGCACGTCCTTATGAAACTCGGGCAGCTCGTCCAGGAAGAGGACGCCGTGGTGGGCCAACGAAATCTCGCCGGGGCGGGGGAGGGGCGCGCCGCCCCCCGCCATGCCCATGGCGGAGATGGTGTGATGGGGAGCGCGGAAGGGCCGCTGATTGAGGAGGGGCTGCTCTTTTGTGGTAAGCCCCATGACCGAGTGGATGGCGGTAGCCTCCAGTGCCTCCCGATCGGATAGGTCGGGGAGAATGGAGGGAATACGCCGGGCCAGCATACTCTTGCCCGATCCGGGGGGGCCTACCATCGCCACGTTATGCCCCCCGGCGGCTGCTATCTCCAGAGCACGCTTGACCCCCTCCTGGCCCTTGACCTCTGAAAAATCGGGGCAGGAAGCGCCCCCCACGAGGGGCCGCCAGCGCTCGGCGGGGGAGATGCGTTCCTCCCCCCGGAAATGTTTCACGAGCTGCTCCACCGTCCCTACACCGTAGACGGTGAGGCCCGCCGCCAAGGTGGCCTCGGCGGCGCTGTCGGCGGGGACGTAGAGGGTTTCGATCCCGGCGGCCCGGGCGGCCAGTGCCATAGGGAGCATCCCGGTAACTGGGCGCAGGGCCCCGGAGAGGGACAGCTCCCCCACGAAACCTGCGGTAGGATCCTTCAGCGGGAGCTGGCCCCCGGAGGCGAGGATGCCAACCAGTATGGGCAGGTCGTACATTGTGCCGCCCTTCTTCCGGTCGGCGGGGGCTAAATTTACGGTGATACGGGAGACCGGGAAGGTAAAACCGCAGTTCTTGATGGCGGCACGAACCCGATCCCGGGCCTCCTTCACCGCCGTATCCCCCAGGCCCACAATGTCGAAATTGGGGAGGCCGCCGGACAGGTCGCACTCGGCCAGGACTTCGTACCCCACCACGCCGTGGAGGCCGAGGGAGCGAATTTTCGTGACCAAGGCGGGCCCACCTCCCAGTATTTTTTAAGGCAACAATCGTATTATATGCTATCCCGCGTCCCATTTCAATGCGAAAAGCCCCTAAAATTTAGACTCGGCTCTTACATTGTTTCAAAACAGTTGAGGAAAGATATGTTTTCATGATACTTTTGCGGAAGATTCGATTTACAAAAGTGTCGATTGGTGATAGAATATTCCCTGTCAAGAGATAAGGCAACCGTTGATGGGTTCCGGCAAGCAGGGTTTACCGGGAGCCATCAGCGGTTGCACGCACACAAACAAGGAGGAATCGTTCAACATGGCGAGAAAACTCAAGACCATGGACGGCAACACCGCGGCGGCACACGTATCGTATGCCTTTACCGAGGTGGCAGGTATCTACCCGATCACTCCGTCCAGCCCCATGGCGGACAGCGTCGACCAGTGGGCCGCCGCCGGCCGCAAGAACATTTTTGGTGAGACTGTCCGAGTGATCGAGATGCAGTCCGAGGCCGGCGCCGCCGGTACCGTACACGGCTCCCTGAACGCGGGTGCGCTGACCACTACCTACACCGCCTCTCAGGGCCTGCTGCTGATGATCCCCAACATGTACAAGATCGCCGGTGAGCTGCTGCCCTGCGTGTTCCACGTCTCGGCCCGTACCGTCGCCACCCAGGCACTGAACATCTTCGGTGACCACTCCGACGTTATGGCCTGCCGTCAGACCGGTTTTGCCATGCTGGCCGAGACCAACCCCCAGGAGGTCATGGACCTGGCTGCTGTGGCGCACCTTGCAACGCTGAAGAGCCGCGTGCCCTTCATCAACTTCTTCGACGGTTTCCGCACCAGCCACGAGATCCAGAAGGTCCAGGTCTGGGACTACGAGGACCTGAAGGAACTGGTCGATATGAAGGACGTCGACGACTTCCGCAAGCGCTCCCTCAACCCCGAGCGCCCCGTCATGCGCGGCAGCCATGAAAACGGCGATATCTTCTTCCAGCACCGCGAGGCCAGCAACAAGTACTACGACGCGGTTCCCGCCATCGTCGAGGACTATATGGGCAAGGTCAACGCCAAGCTGGGCACCGACTATCAGCTCTTCAACTACTATGGCGCACCCGACGCCGACCGCGTCATCATCGCCATGGGCTCCATTAACGACGTGACCGAGGAGGTCATCGACTATCTCAATGCCAAGGGTGAAAAGGTCGGCCTCGTGAAGGTCCGCCTGTACCGTCCCTTTGTGCCCGAGAAACTGCTTGCCGCCATTCCCGCCACCGCCAAGAAGATTGCCGTGCTCGACCGCACCAAGGAGCCCGGCGCCCAGGGCGACCCCCTGTATCTGGACGTGGTCACCGCGTTCGCTAACGCTGGCCGCCAGGCCACCATTACGGGCGGCCGGTACGGTCTGGGCTCCAAGGACACGCCTCCCTCCAGCGTCTTCGCCGTATATGAAGAGCTGCTGAAGGACGCGCCCAAGCGCCAGTTCACCATCGGCATCGTGGACGACGTCACCAACACTTCCCTGGAAGAGAAACCCTCTCCCAACACCGCCGCTGCGGGCACTATCGAGTGCAAGTTCTGGGGTCTGGGCGGCGACGGCACCGTCGGCGCCAACAAGAACTCTATTAAGATCATCGGCGACCACACCGACAAGAACGTACAGGCCTACTTCCAGTACGATTCCAAGAAGACCGGCGGCGTGACCATCAGCCATCTGCGCTTTGGCGACAAGCCCATCAAGAGCCCGTACTATATCAACAAGGCCGACTTCGTTGCCTGCCACGTGCCCGCTTATATCATCAAGGCCTTCCCCATGGTCCGTGACGTGAAGCCGGGCGGCATCTTCCTCATCAACTGTCAGTGGACCCCTGAGGAAGTTGACCACCATATGCCCGCCATTGCCAAGCGCTATATCGCCAAGAACAATATTCAGGTCTACACCATCAACGCCATCGACCTGGCCATTGAGATCGGCATGGGTAAGCGCACCAACACCATTCTGCAGTCTGCCTTCTTTGCCCTGGCCAAGGTCATGCCCAGCGCGGACGCCATCAAGTTTATGAAGGACGCCGCCACCGCCTCCTACCTGAAGAAGGGCCAGGATGTGGTTGACATGAACCACAAGGCCATCGACCTGGGCGCCTCTGCCCTGAAGAAGTTCGATGTGCCCGCCTCCTGGGCGGACGCTGTCGATGCACCCGTTGTCTCCTCCCACACCGGCCGCGCCGCCACTGTGAAGATGGTCACCGAGATCCTCGATTCCGTGGGCAAGATGGACGGCGACAGCCTGCCCGTCTCCGCCTTTACCGCCCACGCCGACGGCACCTTCGAGCAGGGCGCCAGCGCCTATGAGAAACGCGGCGTGGCAGTCACCGTGCCCGAATGGGACATGGAGAAGTGCATCCAGTGCAACCAGTGCTCCTATGTCTGTCCTCACGCCACCATCCGTTCTTTCGCCCTCACCGACGAGGAGGCCAAGAACGCCCCCGAGGCCGCCAAGTACGTACCCGTAAAGGTGGGCGCGGGCAAGGACAAGTATCAGTTCGCCATCGCGATCTCCCCGCTGGACTGCATGGGCTGCGGTGTCTGCGCCAACACCTGCCCGGCTCCCGGCAAGGCCCTGACCATGGTGCCTCAGGAGAGCCAGGGCGTGCAGCAGGCCGTGTTCAACTATATGGTGAACAACACCTCCGAGAAGGCCGACATGGCCGACACCAAGACTGTCAAGGGCAGCCAGTTCAAGCAGCCCCTGCTTGAGTTCTCCGGCTCCTGCGCCGGCTGTGCCGAGACCGCCTATGCCCGCCTGGTCACCCAGGTCGTGGGCGACCGGATGTACGTCTCCAACGCCACCGGCTGCTCCTCCATCTGGGGCGGGCCTGCTGCCAGCAGCCCCTACACCGTCAACAAAGAGGGTAAGGGTCCCACCTGGGCCAACTCCCTCTTTGAGGATAACGCCGAACACGGCCTGGGTATGTATTTGGGCCAGAAGGCTGTCCGTGACCGCCTTGCTCAGCGCACCCGCGAGCTGATCATGGTGCCCTACGTGTGGCCTGAGCTGAAGGCCGCCGCCCAGGAGTGGCTGGACACCATGAATGACGGTGCCGCCAACGGTGAGGCCACCAAGAAGTATATCGCCGCTCTGAAGGACGGTATCCTCGGCGTGGACGAGGGCATCGCTTTCATGAGCAGCGCCGCCGGCAAAGAGGCTCTGGGCGACCAGTGCGATGAGTTCCTCGCGCACATGAAGGCCCTGAAGGCTGAGGGCAAGGATCACTGCGACTGCGAGGCCTGCACTCTGGCCTCCCAGATTCTCGCCGAGAAGGAGTACCTCAACAAGAAGTCCGTGTGGATCTTCGGCGGCGACGGCTGGGCCTACGATATCGGCTACGGCGGCCTGGACCATGTGCTGGCCTCCGGCGAGGACGTGAATGTCTTCGTCTTTGATACCGAGGTATACTCCAACACCGGCGGTCAGGCCTCCAAGGCCTCTAACCTGGGGCAGGTAGCCCAGTTTGCCGCCGCGGGCAAGGCCATCGGCAAGAAGAGCCTGGCCGAGATCGTCATGCAGTATGGTTACGTCTATGTGGCCCAGGTGGCCATGGGTGCCAACCAGCAGCAGACCCTGAACGCCATCCGTGAGGCCGAGGCCTATCACGGCCCCTCTCTGATCATCGGCTACGCCCCCTGTGAGATGCATTCCATCAAGGGCGGCATGACAAACTGCCAGAACGAGATAAAGAAGGCCGTCGCCTGCGGGTACTGGAACATGTTCCGTTTCAATCCCATGCTGAAGGCCGAGGGCAAGAATCCCTTCACCCTGGACTCCAAGGCCCCCGCCGGCGGCTATCAGGAGTTCCTGATGAACGAAGCCCGCTACTCCTCTCTGACCCGCTCCTTCCCCGAGCGCGCCGAGACCCTCTTCGCCCAGAGCGAGGAGGCCGCGAAGGCCCGGTACGAGCACCTGGTCAGACTCCAGGAGCTCTACAAGTAAGATATTGCCGAAAACTCCCCCCGTCCAATGGACGGGGGGAGTTTTTTATAAGGGCGAAGCTCTCGGGGAGTGCACCCACCCCATCATAACGTCGGTGGGCGGCAGTCC
Organism: uncultured Eubacteriales bacterium; assembly: GCA_900079765.1. Classification (NCBI taxonomy): domain Bacteria; kingdom Bacillati; phylum Bacillota; class Clostridia; order Eubacteriales; species uncultured Eubacteriales bacterium. The sequence continues at coordinate 3,473,853 of LT599017.1, forward strand.
TTATATCCGCTCCAGGACGCCGCGGAGGCGGGAGGCGTGAAGAGCGGAGGAGGCGGCGAGCTCTTGGAAGAGCTCCTTCAGCGGCGCGTCTGCGGCATTCACGGCGGCAGTGCGGTAGGCAGATTCCGACCCCTGCTCGTCTAGGTAGCAGCGCCGTAGGGCGCCCATGAGGGGATCCCTGGTCTCCCCAGGCGAGGGAGAAGACTGAAGGCGCACTCCGGAGAGGAGGAAATAGGCCACCGAGAGACGCTTGGCGTGGCGGGTCTTGTCAGTGGCGATGGTGGTAAGGGCCTGGGAGGCCGTTCCTCCCACACGCATTGCCATGTTGCGGTAAGTACGCGCGGCGGTTAGCTCCACGGCAACCCGCGCCTGCAGGAATACGCCTACGGCGGAGCCCATTTCCTCCGGGGCTGGGGTGGCCATTTCCGCCCTCACAGGGGCCGGGAGCGGTGCGGACGGTACGGGGGCGAAGGTTTGCCGGGCGGCGGCAGTGGGCTGGTCCCCTGTGTTGGGCATGAGGCGACGCTCTTGCTCTTGCTCTTGCTCCTGCACCGGGGCTTGATTTCGGGCCGGGATGGGGGCAAAGGCCGGGATCGCGGCCGAGGTGGGGGGTTCCTCATACAAGGTAAAGGGGCAGTCGGGCCGGTCCTGGGGCATGACCCGACGCCATATCCTGGCAAATCGTTCCTCGTCCGTCTCCGGCGGCACGCCGGGTCGTCTCTCCTGTTCCATAGGTCTGCCTCCTGTCGATTCCATAGACTTCGGCCCATCCTATGCCCCAGCGTGCCAAAATGCGCCAACGGGGCAGGAAACACTTGTATTCCTAGTTACTTAGTGGTATAACTAGAGAGCACCATTTATACAAAGGAGACGGCAGCATGCTGGAAATCAGAGATCTGAGTTACCAGGTGGAAGGCGCGGACGACCGCCTGGAAATTCTACAAAATATTAATCTTACCATACTGGACAACCGCTTTGTGGTGATCACCGGGCCCAACGGCGGCGGAAAAACCACCCTTGCTAAGGCCATCATGGGCATCGTGGCGCCCACATCGGGCCAGATCCTATGGAACGGAACCGACATCACCCACCTGAGCGTGACGGAGCGTGCAAAGCTGGGCGTAAGCTATGGGTTCCAGCAGCCGCCCCGCTTCAAGGGGATGCGGGTGCGGGACCTCTTGAGCCTGGCGGCGGCGCGCCCTGACCTCCAACACGAAGAGGGCTGCAGGTACCTGACCCGGGTAGGTCTGTGTGCCAACGATTATATTGACCGGGAGGTGGACGCCGCCCTCTCCGGCGGTGAGGTCAAGCGCATCGAGATCGCCACCATTCTGGCCCGGGGCGCCGGCCTAATGATCTTCGACGAGCCGGAGGCGGGCATCGACCTGTGGTCCTTTGCCAAGCTCACCGAGACCTTCAAGGCCATCCACGACAGGCGGGACGCAACCCTGATGGTCATCTCCCATCAGGAGCGCATCATTGACCTGGCGGACGAGATCGTCATGGTGTCGGGCGGCAAAATTTCGGAGCATGGACCCAAGAACGAGATTTTCCCCAAAATTTTAGCTAACACCATGTCCGGCTGCAGCTATATGTCAGGGGGGACAGTATGATGGACCAGCTGGAACAAAACCTCCTCCGGGAGATTGCTGACCTGGAGGGTACCCCTCAGGGGGCCTACAACATCCGTAAGAACGGCAAGCTGGAGGGCCGCTCCAGCTCAGTAAACATCGTTATCGATACCAAGGCCGACAAGCCGGGCATCGATATCCACATCGCCCCCGGCACCAAACATGAGAGCGTGCACATCCCGGTCATCCTCACTCAGTCGGGGTTAAGCGACTTGGTGTACAACGATTTCTACATCGGTGAGGACTGCGATGTGGATATCATCGCGGGCTGCGGCATTCACAACTCCGGCTGCGAGACCGCCCAGCACGACGGCATCCACACCTTTTACCTGGGCAAGAACGCCCGAGTGCGCTACGTGGAAAAGCACTACGGAGAAGGGGATGGCACCGGCAAGCGCATCCTCAACCCCCAGACCATCGTGTATCTGGATGAGGGAGCCTTTATCCAGTTGGACACTACCCAGATTCGGGGCGTGGACTCCACCAAGCGGGAGACCAAGGTGGTAGTTGGCAAGGGGGCTGAGGTGGTCATTAATGAAAAACTGCTCACCCACGGGGCCCAGACCGCCGAGAGCCTGATGGAAGTCATTCTGGACGGGGAGGACGCCAGCGGGCGGGTCATCTCCCGAAGCGTGGCCCAGGACAGCTCCCAGCAGGTTTTCTATCCCAAGATGACGGGCAACGCCCGGTGTTTCGGGCACGTCCAGTGCGACTCCATCATCATGGGGAGTGCAAAAATCTCCTCTATCCCTGCTATCGTGGCAGAGCATGTGGAGGCACAGCTCATCCACGAGGCCGCCATCGGGCGCATTGCGGGAGACCAGATCATGAAACTGATGACCTTGGGCCTCACGGAGGAAGAGGCTGAAGAGCGGATTTTGGCTGGGTTCCTTCAATAATAAAATAAACGCCGGAGCGTGGCTCCGGCGTTTATTTCTTCCGATTTATCAGCCCTCGTCCCAGTCGGCGTAGTCGTCATACTCGCTGCGGCGGCAACAGCCGGCGCGCTTCTCGGCCAGCTTGCCATGGACATTGCCGAAGAACCCGGCGATCTTATCCCAATAGGCGATAATGCAGCAGGCCGCTGCCGCCGCGCCCAGAGAGACGGCAATAATTTTCAGCACAAAACGGGCAACTTTCACGAATGGTCGCCTCCTATGATGATAGATAGATATAGTCTACACGTTTTCAAGGCAAATTACAATCACCTCCGAAAACTTTTTCCCTTGTAATTTCCATCGAAATAGAATAGAATATAGAAACGAATGAAAAGAAATCACCCTTGCCCCCACCCCTCACAGAAAGGAAGGTCCCTATGAAGCTGCGAACCGAAAAGGGCGAGATCCGCATCAGCAGTGATGTATTCTCCAACATTACCGGCGGTGCCGCCACCAACTGCTACGGCGTAAAGGGCATGGCCGTCCGCTCCGCTACCGACGGACTGGTGCATCTGCTGCGCCGGGAGTCTATGGCTAAAGGCGTCAAGGTCGCCTATCACGAGGATAACTCCGTCTCCATCGAGCTCCACATTATCGTGGATAATGGCGTGAACCTGACCGCCATTTCCCGTGCGATCATGGAAAGAGTCAAGTACGACGTCAGCCGCACCACCGGCGTAGAAGTCCGGAGCGTAGACGTCTTTATCGACTCTATGGTCGTAGGCTGAGGGCCTTTGCCCGCGCCGACCAGAAAAGAAAGGAACTACCGACATGAGAGAGACCATTGACGGAGTGTCGTTTCAGCGCATGGTCATCCACGCTGCGGCAGCCATCAACATACAGAAGCAGCACATCAACGAGTTGAACGTCTTCCCCGTGCCCGACGGCGACACCGGCACAAACATGAGCCTGACCATCGGCACCGCCGCCACCGAGATGCACAAGAAAAAGGCCGACACCCTGGGCGAGGCCGCGTCTATGACCGCCTCCGCCCTGCTGCGGGGCGCCCGAGGCAACTCGGGCGTCATCCTGTCCCTGTTGTTCCGTGGCTTTGCCAAGGCGGTAAAGGACAAGGAGACCATCGACGGGCGGGATTTTGCCGTCGCCCTGGATTATGGCGTGGCTGCCGCGTATAAGGCGGTAATGAAGCCTGCCGAGGGTACGATCCTCACCGTGTCCCGCCTGGCGGCCGCCCAGGCCGCTGCCACTGCCCGGGAGAATAACAGCGCCGAGGCCGTTCTTGAGGCCGCCATTCAGGCCGGCCACGTGGCGCTGGAGGACACCATCAACCAGAACCCCGTCCTAAAGAAGGCGGGGGTTGTGGATGCGGGCGGCAAGGGCTTTCTGGTCATCCTCCAGGGAATGCTGGACGAGCTGAGGGGGGAGCCCATGCCCGAGGGCGCCGACGAGGAACGCCCCGCAGCCAAGGAGAAAGCCGATTTCGGCGGTTTTTCCACCGAGGAGATCAAGTTCAGCTACTGCACCGAGTTTATCTGCTCCCGTGACAACAAGAAAGATCCTGAGGCCCTGCGCGCTTTCCTCAACGCCTTGGGGGACAGTCTGGTACTGGTGGACGACGACGACATCATCAAGGTCCATGTTCATACCAACAACCCCGGCCGGGTGCTGGAGGAGGCGCTGACTTACGGCGCACTCCAGACTGTGAAAATTGAGAACATGCGCAACCAGCACTCCGAGATTCTGGCGGAGGAGACCCAGGAGAGCACCGAGCGGAAGATCACCGCGCCGGAGAAGGCCTTTGGGTTTGTCTCAGTCTGCGCGGGAGATGGGCTTGCCGCCGTCTTTCAGGACTTAGGGTGCGACGGCATCATCTCCGGCGGGCAGACCATGAATCCCTCCACCGAGGACATCCTGCGGGAAATCGATGCCGCCCCCGCTCAGGTGGTCTTTGTGCTGCCCAACAACAAGAACATTATTATGGCCGCCGAGCAGTGCGTCCCCCTGGTGGAGGGCAAGCAGGTGGTGGTCCTCCCCAGCAAGACGGTGCCCCAGGGCATCTCCGCCATGCTGGCCTTTGACCCCGACGCTGATACCGAGGCCAACACCGCAGCCATGAGCGAGGCTTTGGCCCGGGTGTCCACCAGCGAGATCACCTATGCGGCCCGTGACTCGGACTTTGACGGCTTTGCCATCAAGCGCGGCGATTACCTTGCCCTGTCTGAGCACCAGCTCTTCGGTACCGACCGGAACATTGATAAGCTCCTCAAGCGCCTTGCCAGAGCGGAGCGGCAGCAGAACGCCGAGTTCATCACCCTGTTCTACGGGGCGGACGTGAACGAAAAGGATGCTCAGGATGCGCTGGATATCTTCCAGAAGGCCTGTCCCAAGGCGGAAGTCACCCTCCTGGCGGGAGGCCAGCCGGTATATTACTATATGGTCTCGGCGGAGTAATTGCGTAAAGAGAACGCCCCGGAACATTCTGTTCCGGGGCGCTTTTTTGTTGTACTGGGGCGGGGGCGGACCGACGAGGGCATCGAGCCTCAGGGAGTGAGCTATTGCGGTGTATTTTATAGCACCTTGGAGAGAAAATCGATGGTGCGCTGTTCTCTGGGATTGGCGAAAAACTCCTGGGGGGTGTTCTGCTCCAGAATCTTGCCGCCGTCCATGAAGAGAACGCGGGTACCTACCTCGCGGGCGAAACCCATCTCGTGGGTGACAACCACCATGGTCATACCCTCATGTGCCAGCTCCTTCATGACTTCCAGCACTTCGCCCACCATCTCGGGGTCTAATGCAGAGGTTGGCTCATCAAAGAGCATAAGCTTGGGTTTCATGGCGAGAGCCCGAACGATGGCGATGCGCTGCTTCTGTCCGCCGGAGAGCTGGGCGGGGAAGGAGTCAGCCCGATCGGCGAGGCCCACCCGTTCCAGGAGTTTCACAGCTTCGGCATCGGCTTCGTCCTGTTTCATGAGCCCCGTTCGTACTGGGGCTAGGGTAATGTTATTTCGGATGGTCATGTTGGGAAAGAGGTTAAAGTGCTGGAAGACCATGCCCATCTGGCGGCGGACGGCATTGATATCGGTCTTGGGGGCGGTGATGACAGTGCCGTCAAAGGTGATCGTACCCTTGGTGGGGAACTCCAGCAGGTTGAGGCAGCGCAGGAAGGTGGATTTGCCGGAGCCGGAGGGGCCGATGACCACGACCTTCTCCCCCTGGCCAATATGCTCGGTGATGTCGTCCAGGACGAGATGGTCGCCGAAGGCCTTGGAGAGGTTGTTAACGCTTATCACTCTGACGCAGCCTCCTTTCCAGCTTGCCCTGGAGCCAGGTGAGTATCATGACCAGCACCAGATAGATGGCGGCGGCGCCCAGGTAGGGAAACATAACGCTGTAGGTGTTGGCCCCCACCGCTTTTGCGGCGTAGAGCAGCTCCTTTCCACCGATGACAGTGATGAGAGCAGTGTCCTTGAAGAGCGTGATGAACTCGTTTCCAAGCGCGGGCAGGATGTTCTTGAAGGCCTGGGGAATGACGATAAAGCGCATGGTGTCCGCGTAGCCGAGGCCCAGGCTTCGCCCGGCCTCAGACTGGCCCGCGTCCACGCTCATAAGGCCGCCGCGCACGATTTCCGCAACATAAGCTCCAGAGTTAATTCCCAAAGCCAGCACGCCCACCATGGTAAAGTTACGGCTGGTGGCAAAAATGATGGTGCCCATGATGAGAAGCTGTACCACCATGGGAGTACCCCGGATAACGGTGGTATATACCTGACAGATGGCGCTGACAAGGCCAAGGGCGGGATTTTTATGTCCCGGCCGCTGCTGGTCGTGGGCGGTGCGGATAACCGCCACCAGCACACCCAGGACGATGCCCATCAGCAGGGCCAGCACGGTGACCTCCAGGGTGGTGAGCACACCTTTGAGGTAGAGCTGCCAGCTATCTCCGTCCACAAAGGCCCGGTAGAAATTGACGAAAAAGTCCTGCCAGAACGGCAGGTCGGCACCCGCCCGGAGCTGTTCGCTGAGCGTGGCGTATAGTTGTGCCCAATCCATGGAGGTTTGCCCTCTCTTTCCTGGCGTCAGTGAAAGAGGGCGGCCACTGAGAGCCGCCCTCTTTTTGGTCGCTTACTCGGCGGGGATATACTTGTCAACGATAGACTGTACAGTACCGTCGGCGATGAGCTCTTTCAGTGCGCCATTCACGGCATCCAGAAGCGCGGTGTTGCCCTTCTTCATGCCGATGGCGTAGTCCTCATTGGCATACTCTGTATCCAGGATAGCGAGCCCGGGGTTGGCCTTCACAAACTCCTGGGCGGGGGCGCTGTCAATGACCACCGCATCCACCTGGCCGTTCAGGAGGGCCTGGACGGCGGTGGCGCCGTCGTCATAGGCGGTGACATGCTCGTCGCCGTAGTCGTCGGAGCAATAGATGTTGCCGGTAGTGCCGCGCTGGGTGCCGATCTTGTCGGCAGTGGCCAGATCGTCCACGGTAGTGATGGGAGAGCCCTCTTTCACGATGATGACCTGTACGCCCTTGGCGTAGGAGTCGGAGAAGTCCATGATAGCGAGACGGTCCTCGTTCACGGTGACGCCGGCCATGACGATGTCGCTCTTGCCGTTCTGGGCGGCAAGGAGTGCAGAGTCAAAGTCCATATCGTCCACGACCAGCTCCAGGCCCAGTTTCTCGGCGATTTTGCCGGCCACCTCCACATCAATGCCCTCAAAGCTGCCGTCGCCCTTTACCATCTCATAGGGGGGGAACTGGGCGTTGGTAGACATGGTGAGCTTGCCAGATGTAACAGTGGTAAGTGTGGCAGCACCGGGATTCGCGCTGGGAGCGGCGCTGCTGCCGCTTTGGCCGCCGGAGCAGGAGGCCAGCAAGGTGACGCACATAGCCAGGCCAAGACCCAGCGCAAGAGCTTTCTTTCCGTATTTCATATTCATTCTCTCCTCACAATGTCCTATGGTTGATGATGAATGGATTATACACTTATCCGCTGAATAATGCAAGGGTATTTTGGATATTCGTGGGCTTAATACAAAAAACAATGAATGAATATTCGTTTTGATGCAAAATAGCAAAAACAGGGCCGGTTCTCAGGAACCGGCCCTGTCGTGCGCTGTTTGCCTGGTGCTTACTTCTGGGTAGCGTACCCGAAAATGTAGTAGCCCAGGGGGGTGTAGAACACGCCGTCGATGGTGGGATCGATCATGCACTTCTGGGTGTAGAAGTAGATGGGGCCCAGCGCCCAGTCCTGACCCATGATGAGATCCTCAGCACGGTGCAGAGCTTCCATACGCTTGGCGGGGTCGGCGGTGGACTTGGCCTCAGCGATGGCGGCGTCAAAGTCGGGGTTGGAGTACTGAGCGTCGTTGTTGCCGCCGCCGGTGACCCACATATCCAGGAAGGAGATGGGGTCGTTGTAATCGGCAATCCAGCCGTTACGAGCGATGGAGTACTCGCCCTTCTTACGGGCCTCAAGGAAGGACGCCCAGTCCTGGTTCTGGAGCTGCACATCGACGCCCAGCTCGGTCTTCCACATCTGCTGGAGGGCCTCGCCCACGGCGCGGTGTGCGTCAGAGGTGTTGTACAGATAGGTCACAACGGGGAAACCCTCGCCGTTGGGATAGCCGGCTTCGGCCAAGAGCGCACGGGCCTTGTCGCAGTTTGCCTGATAGGTGGCGTCATCCAGAGGCGCATCCCAGTAGTCGCCGCCGACGGTGCGGAAGTCGTCGCCGTTGGCGCCGTCCTTATCAGCGATACCAGCGGGCACGAAACCAGTGGCGGGCACCTGACCGGTCTGAGTGACCTGCTCCACGATGTACTTGGAGTTAATGGCCAGAGTGAACGCCTCACGAACCTTGGCGTTGTCGAAGGGAGCCTTCTGGGTCTGATAGACCACATAGTAGGTTCCGATGTAGTCCATAATGTGCAGCTCGCCGGAGGCCAGCAGGCTGGGAATCTCGTCGACAGGCATATCCTCGATGAACTGGAGCTCACCGGACTTGAAGTTGGCCAACATGGCGTTGTTGTCGTCCATAAGCTGGAAGGTGATGGTCTCGGGGCCCAGCTTGTCAACGTCATAATAGTACTGGTTGGGCACAGCCTTGATGTAAGAGTCATGCACCCACTCAGCCATGGTCCAGGGGCCGTTGGTGATGTACTTGCCGTTGCGGGTCCAGTTGTCGGGGTCAGCGGACACAATGTCCTCACGGACGGGGAACGTGGCGGGGAACGCAGCAATCTCCAGGAAATAAGGGCAGTCATAGGTCAGCTCGACCACAAAAGTATGGTCGTCGGGAGCGGAAACACCCAGGGTTGAAGGCTCGGCGGTCCCGGCGTTGACCTCGGCATAGCCCTTGACCATGTCGATCATGTAGCAGTAGTCAGCAGTGGTGTCGGGAGTGGCAAGACGCTGCCAGGCATACACGAAGTCGCCTGCGGTAACAGCCTGGCCGTCAGACCACTTGGCATCCTCACGAATCTTGAAGGTATAGGTGACGGTGCCGTCAGCGTTAGCGGTCTTCTCATAGCTCTCGGCCTGACCGGCAACCAGCTCGGCATAATTGATGCCGTCGACGCCGGGCACATCACTGCCGCTGTCGCCCCACTTCATCAGACCCTCAAAGAAATGCTGGATCATGATAGCGCCGTCAACCGAAGAGTTGAGGGCGGGGTCGATGCTGGCAGGCTCAGACGCCAGGTTAACGGCCAGATTCTTGCCGTCATAGCTCCCGCCGGTGGTCTCCACGGGCGTGGTGCTGGGCGTCGTGCTCGGGGTGGCACTGGGCGTCGCGCTGGCGTTGCCGTTACCGTTGGCACAGCCGGCCAGCAGACCGAGCGTCATGGCACCGGCAAGAGCCAGGGACAAGAGTTTCTTGTTCTTCTTCATTATCCTACCTCCTATTAGTCGGTTTGTATCGTTACGCCAAAGGGCGTGATACACGGGATGAATTGCCGTACGGGTATGCGCGTATTATACCATGCGGCTTTTGCAATGTAAAGCAAATTGTTTCAAAAATATGAACTGTGGCGGGAGATTGTTTTTTCTGCGGGGACGAATGTTGCCGCTACGCAAACTAAGAACTGACCAAAAGCGTCCCGCGCCTACGGATACAAGGAGTTTCCAATTAGGCACGGGACGCAATGGTAAATGTCCCCAATTTCAACTAATTTAAATAAGTTGACAATTTGGTTGAAAATAAATTCGAATTCAACATCGCGTCAATTGGTTAAAGCTCGGAGCGTTTTTTACCCCAACAGGTGACACGCTGCCCAATGTCCGGGCGCGTGCTCTTTGAACTCGGGGACCTGCTGCTTGCACTGCTCTGTGGCGTAGGGGCAGCGGGTGTGGAACCGGCAGCCGGTGGGGGGATTCATGGGGGAGGGAATGTCGCCCTCCAGGACAATGCGCTGTCTGGCCTTGGAGACCTCGGGGTCGGGCACCGGCACCGCAGAGAGAAGGGTCTTAGTATAGGGGTGGATGGGATTGCGGTTGAGCTCGTAGCTCTCGCCCAACTCCACCAGGTTGCCCAGATACATGACGCCGATGCGGTTGGAGATATGGCGCACAACGGACAGGTCGTGGGCGATGAAGAGGTAGGTAAGCCCCAGATCCTTCTGCATATCCTCCAGCATGTTGACTACCTGTGACTGGATGGAGACGTCCAGGGCGGAGATGGGCTCATCGCATACGATGAACTCGGGCTTGACCGCCAGGGCGCGGGCAATGCCCACGCGCTGCTGCTGGCCGCCGGAGAACTCGTGGGGGTACCGGTTCGCGTGTTCGGTGTTCAAGCCCACCTGTTCCAGCAGCTCCTTGATGCGCTCGGTCCGCTCGGCCTTATTGGAGGCCAGCTTGTGGATGTCAATGGCCTCCCCGATGATCTCGCCCACCGTCATACGGGGGTCAAGGGAGGCGGACGGGTCCTGGAAGATGATCTGCATCTTCCGGCGGTAGGGGAGCATATTCGCGGCCTTGGGCTTGGGGATCCGGACAGCGGCCATCTCGCCCTTCTCGTCCAGCTTGTAGGGGTCCTGTCCCTCGAAGATGGTCTGGCCGTCATAGATGATTTTGCCTGAGGTGGGCTCATGCAGGCGGAGGATGGTGCGCCCCAGGGTAGTCTTGCCGCAGCCCGACTCGCCTACGAGGCCCAGGGTCTCACCCCGACGGATAAAGAGGGAAACATTTTCCACGGCCTGGACGCCGGGGCCCTTGACTCCCTTGACCTTGAAGTACTTCTTCAGGTTGTCAACCTGGAGGAGAACGTCGTTATTGTTATTGCTCATTTGCGCTCTCCTCCTTTTCGGCAATCTCAGCAGCCTCGGCGGCCTTGCCCTGCTCATGCACCCGCAGCCAGCAGGCGGAGCGGTGGCCGCTCTCCAGCTCCACGTAGGGGGGCATCTGCTTGAGGCAAATCTTCATGGCGTGCTCGCACCGAGGGGCAAAGGGGCAGCCGGAGGGGGGATTGAGCATGTCCACCGGGGTGCCTTCGATGGGGATGAGGCGCTCGTAGCTCTCAGCGTCCACCCGGGGCATGGAGCGCAGGAGCCCCACGGTGTAGGGGTGTCCGGGGTTATAGAAAATATCGTTGACGGGCCCCTGCTCCACGATCTTGCCGGCGTACATGACGCTGACCTTGTCGCAGATCTCAGCCACAACGCCCAGGTTATGGGTGATGAAGATGATGCCCATACCGGTCTTCTTCTGCAGGTCCTTCATCAGCTCCAGGATTTGGGCCTGGATGGTCACGTCCAAAGCGGTGGTGGGCTCGTCCGCGATGAGGAGCTTGGGGTTGCAGATAAGGCCCATAGCAATCATCACGCGCTGGCGCATGCCGCCGGAGAACTCATGGGGGTACTGCTTCATGCGCTTTTGCACATTGTTGATGCCAACCAGTTCCAGCATCTCCATGGCGCGCTTTCTGGCATCGGCGCTGGAAATGGACTTGTCGTGGGCGCGCAGGGCCTCCACCAGCTGGTCGCCCACGGTGTAGACGGGGTTAAGGCAGGTCATGGGGTTCTGAAAGATCATGGAGACTTCATTGCCCCGGAATTCGGTCATCTCCGCGGGGCTCTTGGCCAGCACGTCCTGGCCCTCGAAGGTGATAGAGCCGCCGATGACCTTGCCAGGGGACTGGAGCAGGCCCATGATGGAGTAAGCCTCCACGCTCTTGCCGGAGCCTGACTCGCCCACGACGCCCATGACCTCGCCATAGTTCAGGTCGTAGGAGATTCCGCCCACGGCCTTGACCTCACCGGCGGGGGTGAAGAAAGAGACCCGAAGGTCCTTTACTTCCACCAGCTTGCCGTTTTGCTTGTTGTGTGTCATTTCGTCTCCTCCTCTCTTATTTCTTCAGTCTCGGGTCCAACGCGTCCCGTAGACCGTCACCGAAGAGGTTAAAGGAGAGGATCATAACGCTCAGGATGATCGCCGGGAACAGCAGACGGTAGGGGTAGGTGTACATGCCCATAAGGGCCTCGGAGGCCATGTAGCCCAGGCTGGTCATGGGAGCTGAGACGCCCACGCCCAGGAAACTGAGGAAGGACTCCAGGAAAATGGCTGAGGGGATTTGCAAACAGGTGGTGACCACCAACTGGCCGATGCAGTTTGGCAGAAGGTGCCGCTTGATGACGCGCCCGCTGGACGCGCCCAAGGCGCGGGCTGCGGTGACGTATTCCTGCTGCTTGATCTGGAGGACCTGGCCGCGGATGATGCGGCTCATGGACACCCAGTAGAGCATAGCGAAGGCCAGGAACATAGAGATAAGGTTAGCGCCCAGCACCGTGGCGAGGCTGCCTATGGCGCCGCCCTTGCTCATAAAGGCCTCCAGAGGACCCTTAAGCATGGAGGAGAGGAGCAGGATGACCAGCACCTCGGGCACGGAGTAGATGATCTCGACAATGCGCTGCATGACGGTATCCACCTTACCGCCCAGATAACCGGAGATAGAGCCGTAAGCAGCGCCGATGACAAGCACCAGCAGGGCGGCGCATACGCCCACCAGCATGGACACACGTGTACCCACCATGACACGGACCATGATGTCGCGCCCGAACTTATCGGTGCCGAACAGGTGGGGGAAAATTTTCTCGCCGTTGGCGATGCGCTGGAGCTCCCCGTTGGAGTAGCCGCCCAGCTTGGCGCGGATGCCCAGTTTCTCACGGGCCTGCGCCTCGGTGAGGACCTCGCCCGACTCATTGGCGGACTCCGCGGCGGCTCTCGCCTTGCCGCGGATAATGGCAATCTGAGTGGCGGAGAGGGTCTCACCCTTGGCCTCGGCCTCAGCGATGGCTTTGGCCACAGCCTCATCGGGGCTCAGGACGCCGCTGCCGCTGTGGGCCTCCATCTCAGCCGCCACCTTTGCCTGGTCCTCCAGGGAATAGTGCCAGGGGTGAATATTCTCCGCCCCCTTGGTGAACTCCTCGTAACCATAGGGCACCACCATGGGACCCATGAAAGCGAAGAGGATGATGATCACCAGCACGCCCAGGGCCACCATAGCCACCGTGTTCTTACGCAGGCGGCGCCATGCGTCGGCCCAGTAGGACACGCTCTTGCGCTGCTGGATGAAGTCGGCCTTCTCCTCGTTGGTGGCGGGGGCAAAATCCTCGGGCTTTAGGTTGTTCCACTCCAGCATGGGCTCCACGTCCACCTGGAGGGAGCCGATGGGGGCGCGTTTCATTTTCTTTTCCTTTGCCATGGCTCAGTTATCCCCCTTTGCCAGATTGATGCGGGGATCGACAACCTTATATAGGAGGTCCACCACCAAGTTCATAAACACGATAAAGGTCGCCAGGAAGATAACGGTGCCCATGATGAGCGGGTAATCCAGAGCCTGGATACTGGTGATAAAGAACTTGCCCAGCCCCGGGATGCCGAAGACCTTCTCCACAACGAACCCACCGCACAGGGTAAAAGCGGTGAGGGGCCCCAGGTACGTGATGACGGGGATGACCGCATTGCGCAGGGCGTGTTTAAAGATGATCTTGCCGGTCTTCAGGCCCTTGGCGCGGGCGGTCTTGATGTACTCCTGGTTAATTGCGTCCAGCATGGTGGAGCGGGTAAGCCGGGCGATATAGCACATGGGATACAGCCCCAGACAGAAACACGGCAGCACGTAGCCGATGGCGCCGTTCGCCTCGTTAAAGGTACCGGGGAAAATGTTGAGTGATGGGATGCCGCCACAGAAAACGATCATCAATACTGTTGCCACCACAAAGCCGGGCAGCGACACGCCCAGGGTGGACACCACCCGAAGCACGCTGTCCGTCATCTTGCCCCTTCGGTACGCCGCAAGGCAGCCCAAGGGCACGCCCACGACCACCGCCCAGGCCAGGGAGATCACGCCGATTTTGGCCGAGAGGGGGAACTTCTCGGTGATGATGTCCATGACAGGACGGTTCTTCTGCGCCTTGATGGACACGCCCCACTCGCCCCGCAGCAGATTGCCCATATAAATGGCATACTGCTCGGGCACCGACTTGTCCAGCCCGTACTTCTTGTTCAGGGCGTCGATCACGCTCTGAGGTGGGTTCTTTTCAGCCAGCCAGGGGTTGCCGGGGGCCGCCTGCATCAGGCCGAAGGTGACCGTCGCCACGACAAAAACCGTAAGGATCGCCATCAGTACCCGTTTTAGGATAAATTTCGCCATCTCTTCACTTCCTAAAATTTGCTATTGATTTTCTCTCCGCTTGGTGCTCCGCGCCGGGAGAAAATTGACAGGCCTCTCCCGTCGCATCTAAAAAGGATTTGTATATTTTATCTCAGAAACATCTTTCCGTCAAGGGCAAACACCCATTCATTTGCGAGTTGGACCGGTAATTCCTGCAAGTGTCCTCACCACAAGAACAAACGCCCTTCCATCTGTCCGCGAAGTGTTTTCTTTGAGAGGACGTTTGTGCTTACAGGAGCGCACTAGCGTGAAAAAGTACGGATTCCGAAGAAAAAAGCCGGGGAAAACGCCATATTTTGGCCTTTCCGATGTGGTGGAGCCAGGCGCCGTCATGCAGCTTTTCCGGAGCGGAAATGCAAAAAATGGAGCGGTGCCGTATCGAAGGCACCGCTCCATGAGCGCATGGGGTTTCTCTCAGTCAAAGGCAAATCCAAAATAGGCAGCGTTCTCCTCAGACCAGGCGCGCCTGTCCTGGCCGGAAAGCCACTTGATCATGGCGAAGGGCTGGGTATAGCTCGTACGGTGGCCGGGCCAGAAGGCGGGAGTGCGCAGATGGTAGCGGTCCGCAGGGTAGGCTTTGGCAACCGCCGCCAAGGCGGCGGGAATCTTGTCGGAGGCAATCAGCAGCTCCTTAACGACAACAGCATGCCCGCTCTCCTCCCGCTCCACGGCGGCGCAGCCGGTGCCTCCCCCCACGTCCAGCCGGAGCAGGGCTCCGCCGCTGGCGCGGCAGATGTGCTCCTGATAGGCCAGCAGCCGCTGGCAGTACTGCGCGTGAAGAGTGCCCTTCAACAGCTCCTCCCTCAGGTAGCCGTACTCCTCCGGGCCGATGGGGACGGCGCTATCCTCTCCAGTGGGAAGAGCGGCCTCGGCGGCGGTCAGTTCGATCTTGCGAGTGGCAAAGCACTCGGTAAAGCCCACGGTTGCGAAGAATTTGTGTAGGCTCGCCTCGGCGGGGACGGTGGTGACGCAGTCCACCCCCTGCTCGCCCAGGTAGAAGTCCACATACTGAAGGAGCATCCGGCCAAAGCCCTGTTTTCTGGCCCCCGGGTCGGTTGCAAGGGCATAGATATAGGAGGAGCTGGCGCTGGTCCAGTCGGGTAGGGCAACGGTCACCGGCAGCAGGGCCAGCATACTGCGCAGTATCCCGTCCTCCAGTAGCACCAGCACGTTCTCCGGCTGGGCGCAGTAGGTGTAAAAGTCGTCGATATAGTCCTTGCCGTCGCCAAAGGTCTGCTGCCACAGGGCCTTCTGGGCGGGGACCTCCTCCGCTTTGGAGGGGCGCAGCTCAAGCATGGGAACGCTCCTTTCTCAGTATGGGCCGCTGCTCAGCGGCGGCCTTCAGTCCTTGTACACGGCGGACAGTTTCTCCACCATTAAATCTGGATAGTAGGACTCCTTTGCCTTGCGCAGGCCCTCCACGCCCATATCATCCTCGCGGTTGAGGTAGCGGGTGTTCGGGTGGCGCCGGCGAACCCAGCGGGCAAATTCCTGATTGATGGTGGCATAGGCCCCCTGGAGCTCGCCATAGGCCTTCTCAAAGTGGACATCAAAGGTGTCGGAGGAGAGGGGGTCGCCCATGGTGAAAGCCACCACCTCACCCAAAACGCGGATGAGTCCACCCTCCAGCCCCAGGTCCTCAAAGTGGGAGATGGCGAGGCGCAAGGCCTTGCCCTCATCCCCCAGGTCCCGTTCTTCGGCGGCCCCTTCACGCAGCAGGCTGCGGCGGTACCACTCCCGGTCCATCTCAAGGCATTCGCCCAGCGTGGCGGGGGTAATCTCCTCATAGGTCCAGTCGGGGTTTTTGTCGATAAAGCGGTTGACGTGGTTGCGCTTGTTGTGGAGCTTTTTGCCCTCCAGGTCGGCCAGACGGTCGATCTCGTAGAGGTAGTCGTATCCGTCCCGGTCGGCGGCAAACTCAAATCGGCCGGGGAAAAGGGCCTCTAACTCGTCGGCCTGCTCCTGGGCAAGGCATACCAGGCGCAAGGGCTCACCCCGCTGGGCGGCATCCTCCCTCAGGGCACCAATGACAGCCTTCACGTCCCCGCGACCGGCGGGATAGAGGTAGCTGCACCCCACGCCGCCGCAGAGGTGAACCAGTAAAAAGTCTCCCATACGGGAGAGCTTGTGATGATACGCATCCTTCCAGGTATAGAGGTTGGTAAAGTTGTACTCGCAGCCCCGGTAGTCGGCGTGGCGAAGCAGTTCGTCCACCCAGGGCTTATCTGATAGCTGCGGTTCTCGAAATTCCAGCATAAATAAAATGGCCTCGTTTTCTCTTTCGTAGTTAGTTTCCCAGTGCTTACCTATGGTATCACGGCCTTTGAAATAACGCAAGGGAAACAGCGGAAAAACCGCCTGTCTGAGCCAGACAGGCGGTTGGCAGTCTCGGTGGATTAGTAGCCGGGGTACACGTCGCTCTTCTTGGGCAGGACGATGGCGCACACCAGGTAGACCCAAAAACTCAGGGTACCGGCGAAGAAGAGGATTGCAGCGGCGATACGCACCAGGCTGGGATCGATGTTGAAGTATTCGGCAATGCCGCCGCAGACGCCGGCAATTACACCGCCTTTTTCGATGCGGTACAGCTTTTTGGGTTCATTCATGAGAAGCGCCTCCTTTTCCTTTGTGAGGTTATTGTACCATTACAAAGTTAAAAAAATCACTCCTGAAAGCTTAAAAATGCATTAAATACGGGATTTATTTTTGAAGGAAACGATAGCCAAATACCCTTATTCACCCATACAGGAATTCCTTGCTCTACTCTTTCACAAAAAATACGATCCCCGTCGCGCCGGGGCCGGCATGGGTACCGACGACGCTGCCGATATCGCTCTCCAGGATCTGAGCCCCAGCGACGGCCTCGCTGAAAAAGGCCTTGCACTCGGCCATGGCGTCGGGGGCGTTGGAGCTGCCGAAGGAGACGGGGAGGGAGAGGTCGGGCCGCTCCTTCTCCAAAAAGCCCGCCATCCACTGGAAGGCGCCCTTTCTCCCCCGGGCCTTGCCTACGGCCTCTACGAGGCCGTTCTCAATGGTGATGATGGGACTGATGCCCAGAAGCCCGCCCACCACGGCGGTGGCGGCATTGATGCGCCCGCCCATCTTCAGGTACTTCAGGGTGTCTACCACCGCCAAGAGCCGCACCCGGCCCGCCAGAGCCGCGATTTCCCCGGCGATCTCCGCCGCGGTGCAGCCTTGTTCCCGCAAGGCGGCGGCCACCTCTACCAGGAGGCCCAGGGCGAAGGTGACGGTATGGGAGTCCACGATATGAATTTCCCCCGCGTCCACCATGTCCTTGGCGATGAGCGCGCTCTGGCAGGTGCCAGACATGGCGCTGGAGAGGAAGATGCCTACCACCTGGTCCCCCTGATCTACGTAGGACTGGAAAAGTGCGGCGAAGGTCTCCGGGTTCACCTGGGAGGTGGTGGGCAGCTTTTCAGCCTGGGAAAGGCGGTGGTAAAATTCTTCGTTCGTGATATCGACCCCGTCCTGAAAGACCTCCTCGCCAAAGTGGACCAAGAGGGGCACTACATCGATGCCTAAGGCCTCCCGGCGGGCGGGGCGCAGGTCACAGGTGCTGTCGGTAATAATACGGATCATAAATCGCGTTCTCCTTTTTATAGCATTTGATGGGTCAGACGTTCTCACCGTACTTTCGGTGGAAGAAGTCTGCCACGCTACCCAAGGCCCGGGTGAAGACCTCGGTCTCCTCGCTCGTCAGGGCGGACAGGACGTGCTCAACCATCTCCTGGTGGAACTCGGCGTGGCGAGCCTCGGCCCGGAAGGCCTTTTCCGTGGGCAGAATGCGCACCACCCGGCGGTCCTTCTCGTCCCGCCGCCGCTCCAGATATCCTTTCTTCTCCAGCAGCGTGACGGCGGTGGTGAGGGTGCCCGCCGTCACCCTCTGGGCGGCCGCGATTGCGGTGGCGCGGTTGTCCCGTCCCTCGACAGCGGCCCGGCAGACCTCCTCAATGAGATGAAACTCCCGCAGGGAGAGATCCCGGTAGGTGCCGGCAAGGCAGAGTTCCTCCGTCTTGAGGATCTCGTTGAACACGTCCACCAAAAAGCGGTTGAGTACCGCGCCATGCTCCTCCATTGAACCACCCCTAATTCTTTTGAGCCTCAAAGTAGTTATCATTATACAGAGTAAGCCTTGAATGTCAAGACCTATCTTGAATTTCAAACAAACGCAAAAAAGGACAGGCTCATAAGAGCCTGTCCCGACGCATATATTGATCCAATGAAAGGTCAGGTGACATACAGATGAAAGGAAAGCGGATTTTCTGGGTCAGGGTCCTCCGGCGGGGGACGGCCCTCTTTATGGCAACGGTAGCGGTCTGGCTCCTCCTGATGGCGGCCGGGCTGGGAGCAGCGGCCGATGCCTTTGCCGCCCTGGGAGAGCGGGCCGACTTCGTCTCCGCCCTCCTCCGGGCCGAGTTGGGGAGCACATCGGGGGATGTGACGAACGGGGAGTTGGACGGCTGGGGACGCATGGTGCTGGGCCAGTCCGCCTTGCTTCGCGGCAACGCAGCGGCGGTGGCCGCCCATCTCGAAAACCCCGGTACCGTCCCCACAGTGGACCAGCCCGCCGGAGGAAGCTCCGCACAAAGTGACCCGCTGAACCCCTTAAAGGAGGACCCGGACGAGGAGGTTCCCCTCCCCGCCGTCACCGCCGCACCGGACGACATCGTGCCCCGCACCCTCATCCCCACCAGCGCCGAGGGGTATTCCTACGCAGACGGGGTGTACATCTTCAACCGCACGGACCTGGATTTCGACCCGGCGGCTCTCAGCGCCGCCGCGGTAGACCTCGGCCTCGGGGACAGCTCTTCCCCCCAGATCCTTATTATGCACACTCACGCCACAGAGGCCTATACCCCTTCGGGCACCGATGTCTACACCCCCACCGACAACAGCCGTACCCTGGACCGGGAGCAGAACATGGTGCGCATCGGGGAAGAGATGAAGGCGGTCTTTGAGAGCATGGGGCTGAGCGTCCTCCACGACGAAACCCCCTACGACTACCCCGCTTACAAGGGGGCCTACACCCGCTCGGGGGATGGGGTGCAGAAGTATTTAGAGCAATACCCCTCCATCAAGATCGTGCTGGATGTCCACCGGGACGCTCTCATCGGGGCGGACGGCACGGTCTACAAGACCATGACAAAGATTGACGGGACCGACGTGGCCCAGGTGGAACTGGTGCTGGGTTCACCCCAGGGGGGCGACTATCCGGACTGGCAGAAAAACCTCACGCTGGCTATGAAACTACAGAAAAGTATGAATACCCTCTACCCTACCTTAGCGCGGCCCATCTCTATCAGCAGCCCGGTGTACAACCAGAATCTCACCACCGGCTCCCTCCTGGTGGAGGTGGGAAGCCACGGCAACACGCTGCAGGAGTCTATCGCCGGAGCCCGGCTCTTCGCCCGGGCGGCGGGGCAGGTGCTTCTGGGACTGGAATAGAAGCTTACTCGCCGTACACGATGATGACGGCCTGCTTGCAGGCGTCGATCTCGGTCACCTGTGGCGCACCGCCGTACTCCCCGTCCAGGGTCCAGGGGAGGGGACGGTCACTGGCGACCTTCAGGTGAGCGGTGTGGAGGCCGGTAACCCCGTCGGCTGCAGAGAAGTCCTGCTTCATCAACGCGGTTATAACGGCCTGGAGTTCCAGCGCGCTCTTAGGCTTTTGAACGAGAACGACCTCCATCAGCCCATCGTCCAGAGCCACTTCGCTGGCAGGCAGGCCGATGATGCCGCCCACCGAGACGGTGTTGCTCACCATACCGAAGATATACTCCCCCTCCTCCACGCCGTCATCGTGCTCGACGGTAAGGGGGTAGCTCTCGATGGAGCCCAGGCGCATCATCCCCTCCAGCAAGTAGGCGAAATGGCCGAACATGTTCTTGAAGGGCTGGGGTGTGTCGTAGGCTACGTCGGTAAACGCACCGAAGGCGGCCACATAGACAAAGTGGCGCTCCCCGTTGAACCGTCCAATGTCGCAGGCGCGAGGCACCCCGGCAGCGGCCACAGCGGCCCGCTTATCATACCCCCGGGGGAGCTTGAGGTTCCGTGCGAAATCGTTGGTCGTGCCCGCCGGTATATAGCCCAGTACCGGGCGGCGCTCCAACGTCATCAGGCCGTTCACAGTCTCGTGGAGGGTGCCGTCCCCGCCGCAGCAGACCACCCGGTCAAACTGATCCCCCAGGCGGGCGGCGGTCTCGGCCGCGTCCCCCTTGTGCTGGGTGGGGCGGACGGTCACCTGCCACCCGGCCTTGACAAAAGCATCCAGCAGTCCGGCCAGCCGGGTGCTCACCTGTCCCTTACCCGCCTGAGCGTTGTAGATGAAGAGCAGCTTATCCATGTAAATCCCCTTAAAAACGCGTTTTGCTTGTTTTCATGTCCCTTATTATACTATCTTTTTTTAAAAATGTATTTCCTATTTGTAAATTGTTGTGAGTTGCCGGTTTTCTCTCATTGTGCGCCAGTCTACGGACTGGCGCGCAATCCGTTTTTCCCGTGGGTGCCTTCCCCCTCGGCGCTTCTCCTTGGAGGACCACGCTCTCCGGGGAGACGCCTATGTAAGGGGATGAGACGGGTTGCGGCGGCATTTTACCGGGCTCTTGCCTTTTCCGTTAAAAGGTCTTATAATAGTACTTTATTAAGGCAACGTACAAAAGGAGACTTTCTATGGACCGCAAGGCGCTGGCCGCCGCGTTTCCTGTGACTCTGCCGGTGCTGATGGGCTATCTCTCCATCGGCATCGCTTTCGGGTTGATGCTGCAGCGGGTAGGCTACAACTTTCTTTGGGCTTTTTTTATGAGTCTAACCATCTACGCCGGATCGGGTCAATACCTGGGCGTGGAGCTGCTGGCTACCGCCGCCAACCTGGGCACTGTGGCCCTGATGATCCTCCTCATTAACTTCCGCCATCTGGTGTATGGCCTATCCATGCTGGAGAAATTCCGGGGCATGGGCTGGCGCAGGGTCTACATGATTTTTTCCCTCACTGACGAGACCTATGCCCTGCTGGCAGGGGCTCAGGTGCCGGTGGGGGTGTCCGCCAAACACTTCTATTTCGCCATCGCGGTGCTGGACCAGCTCTACTGGATCGTTGGGTCAATAATCGGCGGTATCGCGGGGGACTTGCTCACGATGGATATCACGGGCATCGACTTCGCCATGACTGCCCTTTTCGTGGTCATCGCGGTGGATCAGTGGAAGACGTATCGGCAGCATCTGCCCGCCTTGATCGGGGCGGGGGCGACGCTGCTCTTCCTCCTCCTGCTTGGCGCGGACCGGATGCTGGTGCCTGCGCTGGTGTCCATCGTGCTCCTTCTCCTGCTTCTGCGGGCCCTGCTGGAGAAGCAGATAGGGAAGGAGGTGCCCGCCCCATGACGAGCGCGCAAGCTGCCCTCTCCATCGGGGTGATGGCCCTCATCACGCTGCTCACCCGGGCCCTGCCCTTTCTTCTCTTCGACCGGGGGGAGACGCCCCCCAAGGTCATTCTCTACCTTGGGCGGGTGCTGCCCCCGGCGGTCATCGCCATGCTCATCGTCTACTGCCTGCGGAGCCTGTCCTTTTCCCTGGCACTGGACATGGCCGCCCTGGCGCTTTGGGCACCTCAGGTCATCGCCGTGGCGGCGGTGGTAGCCCTCCACCTCTGGAAGCGGAACAACCTCCTGTCCATCTTTGGCGGCACCATCTTGTACATGGTTCTGGTGCAGACCGTCTTTGCGTAAACAGTTAACATCCCCCGGACCACCTGGTCCGGGGGATGTGATTTTTAGTCCCGCGCCTAGTCGGGCTGTGTGAAGATTTTCTCGAACGTAGTGGCATCCATCGTCTCGTGCTCCAAAAGGTAGACAGCCACGCGCTCCAGCTTGTCGCGGTCCCGTGCCAAAATCTCCTCGCAGGTCTTGTACCCCTTATCGACCAGGGCCCTAACCTCGGCGTCGATGAGGTTGGCGGTCTCCTCGGAGTAGGTCTTGGCCTGGGCCATGCTGCGGCCGATGAAGATCTCGTCGTGCCCGCTGTCGAAGACCACGCTGCCCAAGGTCTCGCTCATGCCGAACCGCATTACCATGTTTCGGGCGATGGAGGAGGCCCGCTGGAGGTCGTTCCCCGCACCGGTGGAGATATCGCCCAAGACCATCTGCTCGGCCACCCGGCCGCCCAGCAGGGAGGCGATGCGCTCGGTGAGCTCCTTCCGGGACTGGAAGGATTTGTCCTCCTGGGGCAGGGAAATGGTCATGCCGCCCGCCATACCCCGGGGAATGATAGTAATCTGGTGGACGGGGTCGGCGGTCTCCAGGGCATGGCTCACCACGGCGTGGCCCGCCTCGTGGTAGGCGGTGAGACGGCGTTCCCGCTCAATGACCACCCGGCTCTTCTTCTCGGGCCCGGCAATGACCTTGATGACCGCCTCGTGGAGGTCGGCCATGGTGATAAACCGCTCATCCCGACGGGCGGCCAGGAGGGCGGCCTCGTTCATCAGGTTCTCCAGGTCCGCGCCGGTAAAGCCTCCGGTGGCCTTGGCGAGCTCTTTGAGGCTCACATCGTCGGCCAGAGGCTTGTTGCGGGCGTGAATCTTCAAAATCTCCTCCCGGCCCTTGATGTCGGGCTGGCCCACGTAGATCTGCCGGTCAAACCGGCCGGGGCGGAGGAGGGCGGGGTCCAGAATGTCCTGCCGGTTGGTTGCCGCCATGACAATGACCCCCTCGTTGGCGGCAAAGCCGTCCATCTCCACGAGGAGCTGGTTGAGGGTCTGCTCGCGTTCGTCGTGTCCGCCGCCGAGGCCGGTGCCGCGCTGCCGGCCAACGGCGTCGATCTCATCGATAAAGACGATGGCAGGAGAATTTTTCTTGGCCTGGTCAAAGAGATCCCGGACGCGGCTGGCGCCTACGCCCACGTAGAGTTCCACAAAGTCGGAGCCCGATATGGTGAGAAAGTGAACCCCCGCCTCGCCGGCTACGGCGCGGGCCAGGAGGGTCTTGCCGGTGCCTGGCGGACCCACCAGCAAAATGCCCTTGGGGATGCGAGCGCCCAGGGCGAGGAAACGGTTAGGCTCCCGGAGGAAGTCAACCACCTCCTGGAGCTCCTGCTTCTCCTCATCAGCCCCGGCTACGTCGTTAAAGGTGACCTTCTTCCCGCTGTCGGTGGCGTTTTTGGCCCGGACGCGGCCATACCGGCCCGCGCCCTTGTCGCCCCCGCCGCCGTCCGCTCCGCCGCCCTGACGCAGGAAAACCACATACCAAAGTGCGCCGAAAATCACGATCATGACGACCCAGGGCACGAAATCCCACCACAGAGGCGTGTGGAAACTAACCTCGTAGTTAAATTTTTCGATGATGCCCGCGTTGTGCTGGCGGACGATAGTGTCGTTGAAGTCCTCGTAAAACTTATCAAAGTCATAGAGGTCGCACCAGACGGTATAGGAACCGTTATACTTCTCCTTGAGGGTGAGGGTCAGTTTTTCCTCCTTTACCAGCACTTCGTTGACCAGCTGCCGATTGAAGAGGTCGTGCACCTCAGAGTAAATGATGCTCTCCCCATTATTGACCCCTTGGAGCAGATAGACGGTGGCCGCCAATATTACCGCGAGCATACCGTAAAAGAACAGGTCCCTCAGGCTGATCTTCCGTTTCAAAGGCCAAACAACTCCTTACGCCCCACCGTAAAAACGCCGGGCTTTCAAATGCCGCAACAAGAGAGTCAATGTACTATTCGCCGCCGTAGACGCTGGGCTTGAGTACGCCGATATAGGGAAGGTTCCGATATTTCTCCGCGTAGTCCAGCCCATACCCAACCACGAATTCATCAGGGATGGTAAAGCCTACGTAGTCCACCTGGACCTCTTTGACCCGGCGGGAGGGCTTATCCAGCAGGGTACACAGCCGGATAGATGCGGGCTTGCGGGCATTAAGCAGCTCCAGAAGGTAGGCGAGAGTATTGCCCGAGTCCAGGATATCCTCCACCACTAGGACGTCCCTCCCCTCGATCTCGTCCGAGAGGTCCTTGATGATGCGCACCTGGCCGGAGGAGCTGGTGCCCGACCCGTAGGAGGAGATGGCCATGAAGTCCACCGTGCAGGCGAGGTCGATTTTCCGGGTCAGGTCGGCCATAAACATATAGGAGCCCCGCAGCACCGAGATGAGAATGGGCTCCTTTCCCGCGTAGTCCTTTGTGATCTCCGCGCCCAGAGCGTTGATTCGCGCCTCGATCTCCGCCTCGTCGAAGAGCACCTTTTCCATATCTTTGTCCAGCAGAGCCATGTTCATCCGTCCTTCTCCCTTTTTCTTATGCAGGTAATTTCTATCTTTCCATATGTTTGGTGTGCGGTGTTCATGCCAAAGCTCGCTAAGGCGAGCACGCCGTGCTCATCCGCCACGACGGGAATGCGCTCCCGCTCCCGCCGGGGAACTTTTTCATCGATAAAGAGCTTTTTAATCGTCTTGGTGCCCCGCTTGGGGAGAGTGAGCTCGTCTCCCGGCTTTCGTGCGCGAGCCACCAGGCCGGGAGGCGCGGGCCCGCCCAGAACAATGGTCCAGTCCGTGCAGGGGATGAGATTTTCGCCCTCGTGGAGCGCCACCGGGTCAATGGGACCAGGCGGATCTTGCTGAGTGGTGAGGAGGAGCTCCCGGTACACCCGCTGGGCCAACAGGTTATTGGGAAGAAAACAGACCGCTGAGGGGTCCTCCCCACGGCAGAGGTCCACGATGGCGTTCAGGTGGGCGGCGGAACAGTCAGTGTCCCCGTCCCCCAGCATCTCCAGCAGCCGCCGGGCGGCCCGGGGTGCCACCGCGTTGGGGGCGGAGGCGATGAAACGGGCCTCAATGACGATGTTGTCCTCCGCCCAGCGCGCGTTCTGGCAGATGGCTGCGGCCTGGGCGTTGAGAAAGTCGTTGTCGGTGCGGAGGTAGCGGGCCGTGTCCGACAAGCTCTCGGTGAGCCGGGGGTTCAAGTCCCTCAGGAGGGGCATGACTGTATGCCGGAGCCTGTTGCGGGTGTATGCGGTATCTGCGTTGGTGCTGTCCTCCACGTACGGAAGGGCGTGCTCAGCCATATAATCTTCAATTTGAGCGCGAGTGACGGTGAGCAGGGGGCGCACCAGCTTCCCCCGGCGGGGAGCAATACCGGTGAGACCCTGTAGGCCGGAGCCGCGAATCAAATGGAGCAGGAGGGTCTCGGCGTTGTCATCGGCGTTGTGGGCAGTTGCGATGAGCTGGCACTCCAGCTCCTCCGCCGCGGCGTGGAGGAAGGAATAGCGCATATGCCGGGCGGTCTCCTCGACGCCCTTGCCAAGTCGGGCGGCCTCGCCCGCCACTTCACCCGAGCCAACCAGAAGGGGGACGCCGTGTTCGGCGCACCAGGTACGGACGAAGGCCTCGTCCCTGTCGGATTCCTCGCCCCGGAGGCGGTGGTTATAGTGGGCCGCAGCCACGGTAAAGCCGCCCTCCTCCACAAGGGTGAGCAGAAGGTGGACAAGGCACACGGAGTCAGCCCCGCCGGACAGGGCGCAGAGCACCCTGCCCCCACGGGGCAGCATATCGTATTCCTTTGTCAGTGCCTTGACCGCTTGCAGCATGGTTTCCTCCTATTTGGTGGAGTGGACGCGCTTCCCTGTTGCGGTTCTCTCGACGGGCCGAGTTGATAACTCCCTGCTCGGCGGCGAAAGCTTTCTTTTTACGGCTCTCCGTACCTGTTTTCAATATTAGTAAAGGTGGTGTACTCTGGAATCCACTGGAGGTAGACAGTGCCGGTCTCGCCATGGCGGTTCTTGGCAATGATGCATTCGGCCTGCCGCGCCTCCTCGGCCACATCCTTGTCATAGTAGTCCTCACGGTAGAGGAACATGACGATGTCCGCGTCCTGCTCGATGGCACCCGACTCGCGCAGGTCGGAGAGCATAGGGCGCTTGTCGGAGCGGCTCTCGTTGGCACGGGAGAGCTGGGAGAGGCAAAGGACGGGAACCCGCAGTTCTTTCGCCATAATCTTCAGAGCGCGGGAGATGTCGCTCACCACCTGCTGGCGGTTGTCGCCGCCACGGGAGGGGCCGCCCGCCGACTGCATGAGCTGGAGGTAGTCGATGACCACCAGCCCCAAGTTGTCCACCCGGCGGCACTTAGCGTTCATATCGGCCACCGAGAGAGATGGGTTATCGTCAATAAGGATCTGTGTCTTGTTGAGGGCGTCGGACGCCAGGGAGATTTTATACCAGTCGTCCTCGTTGAGCCGCCCGGTGACCAGGCGCTTGTTGTCCACAAAGCTCTCCCCCGAGATAAGGCGCATAGCGAGTTGTTCCCGGCTCATTTCCAGGGAAAAGAAGGCCACCGATTTGCCCGAGCTCTTGCCCACGTGAAGCAGGATGTTCAGGGCGAAGGAGGTCTTGCCCATGCCGGGGCGGGCAGCCAGAAGAATGAGGTCGGAGGGGTTGAGGCCCGAAATGGCCCGGTCCACGTCCCCCAGGCCGGTGGAGAGGCCGGGTATGGCGCTGTCCCGGGCAGCCAGCTCGTTGAGCCGCTCGTACACGTTCAGAATGACGCTGGAGATGTGCTCCAGGCCTTGAGCCGCACGTCCCTGCCGGATGGCGTAGATGCGCTGCTCGGCGGTCTCCAGCACCTCCTGGGCGGTGCCGGTGCCCTCCTGGATCATGGCGGTAAGGCTGCCCGCGGTCTCAGCGATGCGGCGGAGGAGCGCCTTATCCTTTACGATGGCCGCGTATTCCTTCACGTTGGCCGCGGTGGGTGTGATGTCCATGAGCTGGAGGATGTAGTTCCGGGAGGTGTTCTCGTCGTATACACCCCGCTGGCGCATTTGATCCAGGACGGTCACCGGGTCGATGGTGAGGGAGAAGTTAAACATGGAATAGATGGTCTCGTAGATCTCCCGGTTCTGCCGGAGGTAGAAATCCTCCACACCCAGGGCCTCTATCACCTCGGGCACGCATCGCGCGTCTATGAGCATACTGCCCAGGACCGCCTGCTCGGCCTCCACGCTATGGGGCATCTGTCGGGATAAGAGCTCGTCCATGCTTTCCACCTCCCAATCTCTCTATTATTCCGCGCGGGGATTATTTATCTTCCGCTACCACGACGTAAAGGGTACCTGTTACCTCGTACCCCAGCTTGACCTTCAGCTCGTACGTGCCGAAGCTCTTGATGGGCTCTTCCTGGACAATTTTGGCCTTGGCCACGTCAATGCCGTACTGCGCCTTGAGGCCGTCGGAAATCTCCTTGCTGGTGACCGCGCCGAAGAGGCGACCACCGGAGCCCGCTTTTGCGCTGAGCTTGATCACGCTGTCCTTGAGTTTGACGGCGACGGCCTCGGCCTCGGCCTTTTCAGCGGCGGCTTGGGCGGCCACGGCCTTGTCGTGCTGCTTCATCTTGTTCATGTTCTCGGGCGTGGCCTCCACCGCCAGCTTG
This sequence comes from uncultured Eubacteriales bacterium, assembly GCA_900079765.1. Lineage (NCBI taxonomy): Bacteria > Bacillati > Bacillota > Clostridia > Eubacteriales > uncultured Eubacteriales bacterium. Next base: position 3,501,480 of record LT599017.1, read on the forward strand.
CGGGGGAGGAGGAAATTGCGGGCGTACCCGTCGCTGGCCTCGATCATCTGGCCCTTCTTACCCTGTCCCTTTACGTCCTGCTGTAAGATCACTTTCATGGTTATGTCCTCCTAATTTGGTTATCAGTATCATAAGGGAAATCCGGGCCGCCATGGGCGGCGATCCCTACTCGTCCTCCAGATATTGGTCGATGGCCCGGATAAGCGCGCGGCTTACCTCGTCCAGCGTGCCCGGCACCTGGGCACCCGCGGTGGCCGCGTTGCCGCCGCCGCCCAATTTTTCCAGGACTACCTGCACATTCACGTCCCCCATGCTGCGGGCCGAGATGATGATCCGTTCTCCCTCAGGAAAGAGGACGAAGGACGCATCAATGCCCGAGATGTTCAGCAGCTCGTCCGCCGCCTGGGCAGCGGTAACCCGGCCCACGGTATGACTGACCCGGGCTACGGCGATATTATTTTTATACATTCGGGCGTTTTGGATAATGTCATACCGGGCGATGGTGCCCTCCAGGTCGTTCTGGAAGAGCTTCTTCACATCTCCGGTGTCAGCCCCGGAGCGGCGGAGGAAGGCCGCCGCGTCGAAGGTGCGGCCCCCCGTGCGCATGGTGAACTGCTTGGTGTCCAGCACGATACCGGCCAGGAGGGCCTCGGCCTCCATTCTCAACAGGTCGTTGGGCTCCAGAATGTATTGCAAAAGCTCGGTCACCAGCTCGCTGGCGGAGGAGGCGTAGGGCTCGTGAAAGTTGAGATCGGCGTTGGCGATATAGGTGGCGGCACGGCGGTGGTGGTCGATAACGGCCACCTTGTTGCAGGAGAGGAGCAGCTCCTCCGACAAGACCTGCTCGGGCCGGTTGGTGTCTACCACCACCAGGAGAGAGTTGGCGTCGGCCAGAATCAGTGCGTCCTGGGCGGAGAGGAAGACCTCTTTATACTCGGGCAGGGCGGCGAGGAGAGAGAGCATCTCGCTGCCGGGGTTGGGGTTGGGGTCCCGGATGATATGGGCGGGGACCCCCCGCTTGCGGCACGCGGCGACGACCCCTGCCGACGCGCCCACACAATCCAAGTCGGGGAATTTATGCCCCATGACAAACACGTGGGAGGCCGAGCCCACCAACTCCGCCATGGCGTTCGCCATGACCCGGCTCTTCACCTTCGTGCGTTTCTCCGGCTCCTTGGAGCGTCCGCCGTAAAACTCAAAGTTGAATTTGTTCTTCACCACCGCCTGGTCTCCGCCCCGGGAGAGGGCCATATCGATGGAGAGATTCGCGTACTGCAACAGTTCCTCGATGGTGTCGGCGTCCTTGCCGATGCCGATGGAGAGGGTGGCTGGGATGCCGGAGGGGTTGACGATCTCATGGACTGCGTCCAGCACGGCGTACTTCCCGTCCTGGAACATGGGGAGGTACCGCTCCTCAAAAAGGAAGAGGTAGTGGTCCCGGTCATACCGGCAGAGGAGACCGTGGGCCGGAGCCGTCCACTCATCCAGCCGGGCGTTGATAGCAGAGAGAAGAGCGGCCCGGACGTTATCGCTCAGACCCTTCAAAAATTCCTCGTAGTTGTCCATCAAAAGGATGGCCACCACGGGGCGGGAGTTATAAAATTCTTCTTTTGTAACCGAGAAGTCGGTCACGTCTACCCAATAGGTGGTAGCGAGAAAGCTCTGGCGGCCCTTCTCCTCGGTGCGCACCAGATGGCCGAAGACCAGGTAGCGGGAATCCCCTACCAGAACCTCGCTGGGGCACTCACTTTTGCCCTCCATGAGCCAGCGGGCATTAAACTCAGGCACGGCGGCGCTCAGCCGGGTATCGAAGAGGTGGTCCCGCTCGCCGGTGATGGCGAGAAAGCGCTCGTTGGACCAGATGACCTCGTCGGTGTCGGGCTTGAAGATGACCATGGGCAGGGGGGCGTTGACCATGGTGTCCTTGCTGGCCACGTCGATATTGGCGGAGACCGTGTCAATATACTTTAAAATCTCCCGCCTGCGGCGGCTGCTGCCCCGGCGGAACCAGAAGTAGAGCAGAACGATGACCGCCCCCTCCGCCGCCGCAAGGTAGACGTTGAAAAAGGCCGAGGCCACCGCAAAGGCGGCCAGGGCGATGAAGTAGAGCCGCACGCCCGGCTCCAGCAGATGGCTGAGCTTATTCTTCCTCACCTTCGTCCACCTCCGCGCCGCAAACAATAAGGGAAATTATTATATCAAAGAATACGGGTAAATACAAGCACGGAGCACTTTTGTTTGCTTTGCTGTCACCCCTTAAATTGTATCATGCTTTACATTCTTTTCCCTCGGGGAGTAGCACAATAAGAAAAATCGTGTTATACTAGCAACCGAATGAAAAGAGGAGGGTGTTTTTCATGCAGGAATTTCCCATCACCAAGGCGAAGACCTTGAAACCCAAGCCGGACCCCAAAACGCTGGTCTTCGGCAGAAGCTTTACCGACTATATGTTCCTCATGAACTACGACGAGGGCCAGGGCTGGCACTCAGGGCGCATTGTGCCCTATGGTCCCCTTCCCCTGGAGCCCTCCGCCATGGTCTTCCACTACGCGCAGGAGGTCTTTGAGGGCATGAAGGCCTACCGCACCCCTGACGGCGGCGTGCAGCTCTTCCGCCCCATGGACAATGTGCGCCGCCTCAACACCTCCTGTGAGCGGCTATGCATCCCCCAGTTGCCCGAGAACGTGGCCCTGGCGGGCATCCAGGCCCTGGTGAAGCAGGAGGCCGACTGGGTGCCCAGCGAGCCGGACACCAGCCTCTATATCCGCCCCTTCGTCATCGCCACGGATGCGGGTCTGGGGGTACACGCATCCCACAGCTACCTCTTCTGCGTCATCTGCTGCCCGGTGGGAGCCTACTACAAGGAGGGCCTGAACCCGGTGCGCATCTACGTGGAGAGCGAGGATGTCCGCGCCGTTCAGGGCGGCACGGGGTACACCAAGTGCGGAGGGAACTATGCCGCCTCCATCCGGGCCGGGGCGCGGGCCGAAGACAAGGGATACGCCCAGGTCCTGTGGCTGGACGGGGTGCACCGCAAATATATCGAAGAGGTCGGCTCCATGAACGTAATGTTCAAGCTGGACGGGAAAATCGTCACCCCCGCCCTCACCGGCTCGGTGCTGCCCGGCATCACGCGCCGCTCCTGCCTGGAGCTGCTGCGGGACTGGGGGTACGCAGTGGAGGAGCGGCTCATCTCCGCTCAGGAGCTCTTCGATGCCGCCGACGCGGGCAAGTTGGAGGAGGCATGGGGTACAGGAACCGCCGCTGTCATCTCCCCCATCGGGGAGATGGGCTGGGAGGCCCGAAATGTCCAAGTCTGCGGCGGGGCCATTGGCAGCCTGACCCAGAAACTTTACAACACCCTCACCGGTATACAGTGGGGCACCGAGCCCGATCCGTATGGGTGGACCGTGAAGATGGTATAAGCGCCCGATTTTAGAAGAAGAAGGCCCGCCGAGAACGGCAGGCCTTCTTTTTTATTTACATTCCAAATACAGTGCCATCAATTGGATGGTGTTTTTCATCCCCTCCCAATGCGTGCGCTCCATGCCGTGGGAGGCGTGGACGCCGGGGCCGATGAGGGCAGCGCGGACGTCGTGCCCGGCGTGCCATGCCACTCCTGCGTCGGAGGCATAGTGGGGATAGATGTCTACGGCGAAGTCCACGCCGTTCGCCTTTGCCAGGTCCACCAGTCGAGTGGTCATGCCGTAGTCATAGGGGCCGTTGCCGTCCTTTGCGCAGATGGAGACCTGATACTCGGTACAGGTGAGATCAAGGCCTACGCAACCCATGTCCACAATCAGGAGCTCGTCCAGCCCCGCGGGGATGGTGGCCCCGCCGTGGCCCACCTCCTCGTGGACGCTGAAGATGAATTCGGCGGGGCGGCGGGGCGTCTCGCCGGAGTCCTTCATCAGCTTTAAGAGTGCCAGCATACAGGCTGCGCTGCCTTTGTCGTCGATGAAACGGGACTTCAGGAAACCGCTGGGGGTCACCACCGTCTTGGGGTCGAAACAGACAAAATCCCCGGCCATAATACCCAGCGCCTCCACGTCCTCCTTGCTCTTTACCACTTCGTCGATGCGGACAGCCAGATTCAGCTCGTCCCGGGTACGGGTGGCCGCGTCGTCAAAGACGTGGGCGGCTGGGGAGAGGGAGAGAATAGTACCGGTGTAGACCCGCCCATCCCTCGTATAGACCTTGCAATACTCGCCGTCCAGGGTGGGGAGTATTGGTCCGCCGATACGGGTAATCATCAGGTGGCCTTCGGCAGTAATGGAGCGGACCATCAGGCCCAGTGTGTCGATATGGGCGCAGAGGCCCACGGGAGCGCAGTCCTCCCGGCCCGGCACCTCCACCGTGATATTTCCCTTGTTGTTGCGCGTTACCTCATACCCCAGGCCCCGTGCGTACTCCTCCACGAAATTTGCGGCGCTGCCGGTAAACCCGCTGGGGCTGTCGGTACTCAGGAGCCTCGCCGCTGCCTCCATCAAACTCTGCTTGCAGCTTGTCACGTCCATTTGATTCCACTCCTCATTTGTGCTATGATTTTCTCATATCATAATAGCGTTTTGAAAGGGAAGTTACAAGATGTCCGAGGAAAAAACCAACGTAATGCGTATTTTAGACCAGAAGAGGATCCCCTATGTCCCCCACTCCTACCCCTACGACGGCGGGCCGGTGGACGGCTTGACAGTAGCGGAGACCCTGGGGGCAGACCCGGAGGCGGCTTTCAAAACTCTGGTGACCCGTGGGGCGGGGGGGCAGTTTTACGTCTTTGTGGTACCCGTTCTCCTGGAGCTGGATCTGAAGGCGGCGGCAAAAGCCGCTGGGGAGAAGTCCATTGAGATGATCCGCCAGGCGGAGCTCCTCCCTCTGACAGGGTACGTCCATGGCGGCTGCTCTCCAGTGGGAATGAAAAAACTTTTCAATACTTTCATCGACGAGAGCGCACAAGCGCTGAACACAATGATGGTAAGTGCCGGAAAGCTGGGTTTCCAGGTGGAGTTGGCTCCAACCGCGCTTGCAAGCCTCGTGCGGGCCCGATTCGCCCCCATCTCGAAGTAGCGCCTTAAACCGCAACGTCCCCACCCTCGAAAGAGGGCGGGGACGTTTTATTGCGCGGCGCACTATATGTTCTGCGGGATATGGATGTCCAGGTCGGTATAGACCGCGCCGCCCGGTGGGGCATCGCCAAAGATCAGGAAGTCGTATAAAATCTGGAGAGGCTGTGCCCCCTGGAGGTCGGGGCGCTGGGAGACTGTGGCCGAGATGGTCCCGTCATCCAGCATCTCCCGCTGGGCGGGGATGAGGTCGTTGGTAAGGACCACCAGCCCCGGCGGTGCGGCCTTGCGGACAGCACGGCAGATACTGAAGTCCCCCAGATTAACGATATAGAGGGCGGCGAGCCCGGGGTGGCGGTGCAGCAAGTCATAAACAGAAGAGAAGTCTCCCGTGCGAAAGACTGCGGGCGCACCCCGGTCGGCCAAGAGCAGGCCGGGGGCGTGGGTTCGCAGTTCCTCCGTAAAGCCCTGCATCCGAGAGGAAAAACTGACGTCGCTAAAGTCGTCATAGGTGGCAACGCCCACCTCCCCCGTCCCACCGGTACACAGGGCGCACAGCCCCGCAGCCACCCGGCCGGACCGGACGTAGTCGCACCCCACATAGGCAATGCGGGGGACGGCGGGCTCGTCGATGTTAAAAAAGACCGTGGGCACCCGCCTGGCGCGCAGCCGCTCCAGGAAGGCCCGGTAAGGCGGCGCGGACAGTGGGAGGGCGGCCACGCCGTCCGGATCGCTCTCCTCCACCTCGCGGAGGGTGCGCTCCAGGTAAGCGTTGTCCAACTGGCGGATGAGATAGAAGTCAACCTCCACGCCCAGCTCCCGCAGCTCCCCCGCCTTGTCCCGGGCGGCATGGAGCACGTCGGCAAAAAAAGCGAAGTCCGGCCCGTGGACGACAAGGAACGCCAGACGCAGCCTTCTCTTCCGGGCGGCAAGCATCTTCCCCGCCACATTGGGGCGGTAGCCCCGCTCCTCCATGATGGTACGAATCTGCGCCTCGGTCTCCGGCTTTACTCCCGGTCTGCCGTTGAGCACCCGGTCCACCGTCCCCCGGGACACCCCCGCCAGCTCGGCGATCTTCTTTATGGTAAGCATGGCTAGCCTTCCTTATCCTTGAAGATGACCTTAAAGATAGGGAAAAAGACCCAGAAGGAGATGGCGCTGTTGATGACCATGGTGACCACATCGGCAAGGGTCTGCCCCGCGCCGCCCAGATGTCCCATGAGGAAGGAGTAGATGGGGGCCTTGTAGAGGCCCTGGAGGGCCCCGGCCACCAGCGTGATGACGATGTAGGCGAGGACGTACCAGAATGCGGCCTTGGCTATGCTGCCGTTAGACTTGAAGGTCACGTTGCGCTGGAGGAAGAAGTTGATGACCTGGGCGATGGCCAAAGTGATCTGCACCGCAAGGAAGTAGGCGAGTCCCCCACCCAGCCCGGCTGCGTCCACCGGCCCGGCGGCGTAGTTGAAGACGAAGTACTGGCTGCCGTCTATGTTATGGCCCACGGGGAGAACCTGGAAGGGGGTGTTGACCAGGGCCGTCTGCATGAAGACGGCTTTAAGAGCTGGCATGAGAACCAACTGGAGGACGGTGATGCCATTGGAGAGGATAAAGAAGACGAGGAACTGGGCAAGGGTAGGGTGTTTCTCCTTGAAACGGTTCCAGACGCCCTTGGCGCCCTTCTGGTCGTTGACTGTACTCATAAAATGGTGAACCTCCTTGCGGATAGTGAGTGTGGTGAGCATTATTTCCCGGCGTCGGCTAAGATTTGGGCGGTCTCCTTGTCCTGCCTGCCCTTGCGCCACCAAGCGCCGAAGAGGCGGCCCACGCCGCGGAAAAAGTGACCGTTGACGATGAACAGGATGGCGTCCACCATCTCCATATTCACCATGGGGCCCATCAGCTTGGCAATGCCCCGGAAGGGCATGTTATAGATAGAGAGGATGTTCAGGTCAGGCTTGCCCGCCGCCTCGGATTTGTTCTTCATGGCGGCGATGCGCCCGTAGACGAACCGGGCGATCGGGTTTTTTGCGTAGCAGAGCTGGGAGATGGTGTCATTTCGCTCCAGAGGCCGGGTGCGGTCCCACCTGGCCGCCGGGATGGGATGGCCCAGCAGGGTCTCGAACTCCCTGTCGCCCACGTCGCTCACCCTGCCGGAATAGTAGCTGGGCAGGGCGGCGCTGTCGTAGGGGAGCGCGCTCAGGGCACCGGCCACGGCCACGGCGGCGGTGAGCTTTACGTCGTTGACGGCGGCGGCGACATAGATTTCATAGCTCCCGCCCTCGACCTCCCATTTGCCGCTCTTCACATTGAAGGCGCGAAACGCCTTGTCATCCAGGGGGACTGTGACCGTCCTGCTCTCGCCCGCCTCCAGGAACACCTTGACGAATCCCTTGAGCTCCTTGGCCGGGCGGAAGAGCGCGCTGCTTTTCTTGCCCACATAGACCTGGGCCACCTCAGCTCCCGCGCGCGCGCCGGTGTTGGTGAGGGTGAAGGAGACCGCCTTATCGCTGGCGGTAATGTCAGAGTAAGCAAAGGTTGTGTAGCTCAGGCCGAAACCAAAGGGGAACCGGACGGGCACCTGGGCGGTGTCGTAGTAGCGGTACCCGATAAAGGGCCCCTCCCGGTACTCGGCGGTGCGCTCCGCACCGGGGAAGTACTTGCGTGCAGGGGTGTCCTCATACCGCAGGGCATAGGTCTCCGCCAGCTTGCCGGAGGGATTTACCTTCCCGGTGAGGATGCGCGCCATGGCCGCCGCACCGGCCTGGCCGCCCAGATAGCCATGGACGATTGCCTTGCAGGAGTCCGCCCAGGGCAGCTCCACCGCCGAACCGCAGGAGAGCACCACCGCGACGTTGGGGTTGACGGCGGCCACCGCCGCTACCAGCTCGGCCTGATTCTGTGCCAGCGCCATGTGCTCCCGGTCCATGCCCTCGACCTCGCGGACTTCGGCAAGGCCTAAGTACAGGAGGACAACGTCAACCTCTTTGGCAAGGGCAACGGCCTCGGCGAGGAGCGCGGCATCAGCCGCACCGTCCCGGCGGAACCCCTGTGCATGCCCCATCACGTTGACCCCCTCGGCCTTCAGGCAGTCCAGAGGGACGTCCAGCCTGGTGGGGTTGACCATGCTGGAGCCCGCGCCCTGGTATCGGGGCGTGAAGGCGAAATCTCCGATCACGGAAACCCTTCTCTCGGAAGAGAGGGGGAGAAGGCAGTCTTCATTTTTGAGGAGGACGATGGAGGCCTCAGCCGCCCTAGCGGCAAAGGCGTGGTGGGCCGCCTCGTCAAACTCGGTGGGGGCACCTGACTGGATGGCCGTGGCGAAGAGGACGTTCAGGTACTCGTCCACCCGCTGGTCCACGGTCTCCTCTGAGAGCCTGCCCTTCCGCACGGCTGCGACCACCTCGCAGTCACTGTACGCGCCCGGGGCGGGCATCTCCAGGTGGCTCCCCGCCTCCACGCCGGAGACGTGGTCGTTGGAGCCGCCCCAGTCGGACACGACGACGCCGTCAAACCCCCATTCGTCCACCAAAATATCCCTTAGGAGCTTTTTGTTTTCGTTTGCGTACACGCCGTTGATCTTATTGTACGAGGACATGATGGCCTTGGGGCGGCCCTCCTTGACGGCAATCTCGAACCCGGTGAGGTATATCTCCTGCAACGTCCGCTCGTCCACCACGCTGTCGCTGGACATGCGCAGGGTCTCCTGGCTGTTGGCCGCGAAATGCTTGGGGCAGGCGGAGACTCCCTTGGACTGGATACCCCGGATGTAGGCCGCCGCCAGCTTACCCGCCAGGTAGGGGTCCTCCGAGAAGTACTCGAAGGCCCGGCCGCACAGGGGGGAGCGTTTCATGTTGAGGCCGGGGCCCAGGAGCATATTCACCCGCTGGGCTACACACTCAGTCCCCAGGTGCTTGCCCAGTTCCTCCCCCAGGGCGACGTCCCAAGCGTTGGCCACGGTGGCAGCGGTGGGGTAGCAGGTGGCGGGCACGCTGGCGTTGAGGCCAAGGTGATCCGCCGCCCCCGCCTGCTTGCGCAGCCCATGGGGGCCGTCCGACAGGTACATCCCCGAAAGGCCCAGCCGCTCAATCTCCTTGGTGGTAAAGTTTCCCTTGCCCGATAAGAGCGAGGCCTTTTCCTCCAGTGTCATTGCGCCGATCAGGTCCCGATGCTTTAAGTCAGCCAAACTATGACAGCTCCTTTCAAGGGCAGCATGTGCCCGGACACGTTATGCCCAGAGTATAACAGCTCTTTTTTTAAATGGGGAGCAGTTTTGCGTAAATGGTCCTTTTCTGAACGCAACCTGTCACGCACTACCACAAAGGGGCCCAGTATAGCTGCGATCGAAGGACAAAAAGCGGCTCCATCCGATTTCACTCGGATGGAGCCGCTGTGCGGACTGGGTTGTATACTTTAAAAATAAGTATGGTTGACCGGCTTGGCGCTCCAGCCGATGGCCCGCTGAACGTCGGCGGCGTAGCCCGGGTCGGACAGGGTCACCCTGCCCAGAGCCAGCGCCCGGGACAGTGGGTATGCCCCCATGACGAGGGAGGAGAGGGCCGATATCTCAGCGGAGAGGGTTACGTCCGGCTGAGCGCGCTCGACCAGTTTCACCGCGTTTCCGGATACCTCCAGCAGGAACGTGCCGTTATTTTCCGCGATCACATCGTCGCTGACCTCCAGGGCCAGGACAAAGCTCCGGCTAACGGGAGACTCGCAGTGAGTCTGGAAACGAAAATACCCTGCCACATCGAAGATGCGCACCATGTAGCCCATGGTGTGTCGGCCGATCTTCTGGATACAGCCGTCATGGGCCCGGTTTTCACCGGTGTCGGGGTTGGTAAACATCAAGTGCAGGTACTCATCGCCGGAGAGGATGCGCACCCTCTCGACCTGGTCGGTCTGGGAGGCAAAGAAAGTCATAAATTGGCGCAGAGTATCCAGGTCCTCGTAGACCATCTCGCGGACCATCAGGTCGTGGTACATGTCGGTATAGTGGTCCACATCCACAAACTCGAAGGTAAGGTAGCCCGTCAGCCTCCTCTCCGGCACAGCACCGCGTAGGGCATATCAAAGATGCGGTGGGGATCCATAAAGTGATGGATGGTGGCCCCGTGGGTCCGCTTCGCGTAAGCGCGGTAGAAGTCCAGGAGCTCCTCACGGTCCTCGGGCCGGGCGAAGGAGAGGCCCGACTTGTCCCCGAAGGAGCGGATATAACAGGGCTTGGGCTGGTAGAGAATATTTTCGTTGCCGTAGCCGTACCCCATGTTGCCATAAAAGGCGGGGTTGAAGGGGTGGAGACAGCCGATGGGCGTCCCCATTTTGGCGTAGTACCGCATGAGTACCTTCAGGAGGGTGTAGGCGATGCGCTCCTTCTTGTGAAGAAAGTTGGCGGAGACATAGGCCGCGGCCCCCATGGGCATCATCACACCTCTGACGTTGAGGGTGAAATCCATCATCAGAATGGAACCGATCAGGGTCCCATTATCGTCAAAACAGCCGAGGTAGCGCCCCTCGTCCGGCCGGTACAGTTCGCCTTCCATATTCTTCAGGAGTGAGGGCGGCGTCTTGGACGGGAACGAGGTAACCACGTTTCGCGCCAGCTGCTCCACCTCTGAAGGGAGAACGAATCTGATTTCCATCTAATTTATTCCTTTCTCATACCCTAAGGCCCGGCGCCCGAGGGTATGACGCAAAGGCCTGGGAGGCAGCCCTCTCAAGCCCGCGTTGCTTGGCATATCCCCAAAGGGCCGACCGGACGGCCCCCTGGCCAGAGCCTGAGCTGCGAGTTTCCCGGACGAGTACAGCCCCGCCCGGGCCGCCGCGCGGCCCGCCCCCGGTGCGGAGCGTCAGACGCTCCGCGCGCACCTGCTTTGACGAGGTCATTATGTCAGCCTTCACGAAAAAAGTCAATTCAATTTTCGCCCGCCGGGCAGAATGACCGAAACCGCGCAGAAAATCCTTGACAGTCCGAAAAAGCTGGGGTAAAGTATATTTGCCTGACCGCGAGGCAGCGGCGCAGGTATATTTCGGGTGCGACGGAGCGTCCTGGACAATTTTGTTCAGGACGCTTTTTATTTTTTAGGCAGCGTTAGGGAAGGAGCAGGGGTATGGAGACTTTCAACGTTGGGACGAAAATCATCTTAGGGGACGGGCTGGGCACCCTGACGGCGCCGCTGCGCCGGGTGTTCATCGTCACAGACAAATTCATGGCCGAGAGCGGCAAGGTGTCCTACGTGACGGACCGGCTGGGGGAGGGCGCGGAGCACCGCATCTTCTCCGACGTGCAGGCCGACCCGGACATTGCCACCGTCACCAAGGGGGTGGGGAGCCTGATGGACTTTCAGCCCGATGCGGTGGTGGCCTTCGGCGGCGGCTCAGCTATCGATGCGGCGAAGGCCATCGTTTTCTTCGCCGCCCGGGAGCGTGACATGCGGGACTGCCCCTTAATTGCCATCCCCACAACCAGCGGCACAGGATCTGAAGTGAGTAAATTCGCCGTTATCACTGACCGGGAGAAAGAGCTCAAGTATCCCCTGGTGGAAGACAGCCTTCTCCCCGCCGCCGCAGTGCTGGACGCCCAGCTCACCGCCAGCGTGCCCCCGGCGGTGACCGCGGATACCGGCATCGATGTGCTCACTCACGCCATCGAGGCCTTCGTCTCCACTTCCGCCAACGACTTCTCCAACGCCGCGGCTGAAAAGGCCATCAAGCTGGTGCGCCGCCACCTGCTCGCCGCCTATGGCGACCCTGCAAACCTGGAGGCCCGGCAGGGCATGCACAACGCCTCCTGCCTCGCGGGCATCGCCTTCTCAAACGCCGGCCTGGGTCTCAACCACGGTATGGCCCACGCGCTGGGCGCCCGGTTTCACATCCCCCACGGGCGGGCAAACGGGATATTGCTGCCCTATGTCATGAGTTTTAACGCCGGATGCTCGGAGAGTCTTACTTCCACCGCCAAGCAGTACGCCCAGATTTCCCGCCTGCTTCGGCTCGACAGCAGCAGTGTCCGCCAGAGCGCACTTAACCTGATCCGCACCGCCCGGCGGTACATGGAGAAGCTGAGCATCCCCTCCACCATCCAGGCCGCCGGAGTGAGCGGCGCAGAGTTCGAGGCCGAGGTGCGCTCCATGTCTGAGGCGGCGTTGGCCGATCGCTGCACCGCTACCAACCCGAGAGCCTGCACCGCGGAGGAGATTGAGCGGGTCTTCCACAAAGCCTTTATCGGGAAGCTGCCCTGAGCCCGAGCACGGCGCTCCGCCGCGGGAGATCCCGCGGCGGAGCTTTTTGACTTTTCCATGATATTTGCAATTGACACGGCCATGAAATCCTGCTAAAATAGACAAAGGAAAACGGAAAACAGGCAAAACATTACAGCATAACAAGCGGATGGCACGACGCTAGTGCTGCTCGCCGGACAACCTCATGAGCGACGGAGCTCCCAAGAATTTCATGCAACTATGGAATTCTAGGGGCTTTTTTGTATTCTTGGGGTATGTCTTTTCTTCCAGCCCGGCAGCGTGAGGAGAGCGCGGCGCGGTTCATTCTGTGCAAGCCCTGTGCTTGAGTAAGGAGTGTGCCATCTTGATCGAACTTGACGAGAAGAAACGCATTATACAGGAATTCGTCCCCGGCAAGCAGGTCACGCTGGCCCACGTCATAGCAAATCCAAACGAAGACCTGTACGCAAAGCTGGGCCTGATCGACGTCGCGGGCGCCATCGGCATCTTCACTATCACCCCCAGCGAGGCCGCCATGATCGCCGCCGACGTGGCGACGAAGGCCGCCAACGTCTCCATTGGTTTCGTGGACCGCTTCAACGGTTCCCTGGTCATCACCGGGGACGTTTCCGCCGTGCAGGCGGCCCTCACCGAGGTCATGAACGTCCTGTGCGTGTCCATGGGCTTTGCCTCAGCGCCCATCACAAAGACCTGAGCATGGAAAGAAAAAAGCGAATCATCCTCATTGGACGCTCCGCCGCGGGAAAGACTACTCTCTGCCAGCGCATCAACAACGAGGAATTAAAATACCACAAGACCCAGACAGTGCAGATCGTCAACCAGAGCATGATAGACACACCGGGCGAATACTTGGAGCGCCGCTATTTCCGCGGCGCGCTCATGGTGACTGCGACGGATGCGGACATCATCGTACTGGTGCAGGACGCGACGGAGAACGGGAGCATGTTCCCGCCCGCGTATACCAGCTCATTCGCAAAGCCCTCGGTGGGCGTTGTGACAAAAAAGGATCTGGCCACGCCCCAGCAGGTGGAGAACGCGAAGAAATACCTGAAGGCGGCGGGCGCGGGCGAGCTTTTTGTCGTCAGCAGCTTTACGGGCGAAGGCGTGGACGCGCTGGTCAGGCACCTGGATTTTCTCTGAAGTCAGGAGGGGACCACATGGACAAGGGCGAGCTGCGCGTCATCATTGCGGACGACGAGCCGATCACCAGGATGGACTTAAAGGAGCTGCTGACCGAGGAGGGCTACACAGTGCTCACCGAGGTATCGGACGGATTCGACGCGGTGGAAAACTGTAAAATGTACCACCCGGACCTGGTGCTATTAGACATCAAAATGCCGTTCCTGGACGGCCTGTCCGCCGCCAAGATCATCTATGACGAGGACTTGGCCGACACCATCATCATGCTCACTGCCTACAGTGAGCGGGAATTTATCGAGCAGGCAAAGAGCTACGGGGTCGGCGGCTATCTGGTAAAGCCCATCGACGAGAAATCCCTGGTCCCCAACATCGAGCTGGCCGTGGCCCGCAGCCGGGAGATGAAACAGCTGCGCAAGGACATGGCGAAGGTCACCGAGCGGCTGGAAAACCGGAGCATTATCGAAAAGGCCAAGGGCCAGGTCATGGCCGAGCAGAACATGACCGAGCAGGAGGCATATGACTATATCAGAAAGCTCAGCCAGGCAAAAAATCTGTCCATGCGCCGGGTCGCGGAAATCATCCTCGTAAAGTGCGGGGCATAGGATATGGACATCATCTGGCATCTGTGCAGGAAATACACCGACCTCTCGGACGAGGAAATCCGCATAATCGAGAATATGTCCAACATCCTCCAGCCCTTGGCGAACCTGGAGGACGCGGATATTTTTATCGACTGCCCCGGACGGGACGGGGACGCCATCGTGGTGGCCGAGGCAAAGCCCGCCGATGTGCCGTCCTCCTACAAGAAGACCGTGGTGGGCCTGCTCGCCAAGCCCGAGAATGAGCCCGCCGTGGCCCGGACCTTCCGGCTGGGCGTGGGTACCAAACAGATGAAAGCCATCACCCAGGAAAACGGCAGCACCATCCAGTCGGTGGAGCCTATTCGCAGCGGCAGCCGCATCATCGGCGTGCTGATCCGGGAAAAGCGGGTGGATGAACAGCGGCAGGTCAGCGAGCGCATCCACTTCTCCCAGCAGAGCTATGAGACCATCGCGAACGCCCTGGCCCACATGGCGTCGGACAACAACTGGCTAACGGAGTGCATAGACGAAGCCCTTCTCATGGTAAGCCACGATGGGCTGGTCACCTTCCGCAACTCCCTGGCCCGGGACCTCTACCAGACGCTGGGGTACATAGAAGACGTGCTGGGCCAGCCCTTTGCCAACATCCGCCTGGTGGAGTCGGAGGCCGGTACAGAGGAGCTGGGCGGGTACTCCTACGTGGAGACCACCGTGGGCCGCAAGGTGCTCAACATCAAACGCATCCAGCTGGACGCACCGGACATGGCCTTCGCCGTCATCATGCGGGACGTGACCTGGCGGCGGGAGCAGGAGAAGGCTCTCATTTTAAAATCGGTGGCCATCAAGGAGATGCACCACCGGGTGAAGAACAACCTACAAACCATCGCAAGCCTCCTGCGCCTGCAGATGCGCCGCACCGACAGTGAAGAGACCCGACAGGTATTGGGCGAGAGCATGAACCGTATCCTCTCCATTGCCAGTACCCACGAATTGTTGGCCCAGAGCGGCGTGGACGAGGTAATGATCGGCGAGGTCATCCTCAACATTAAAAACAACACCATGCGCTACTTCGCAAACCCCCACTACCAGGTAGCTATCACCCTGGAGGGGGACGATTTCAAGGTGGACTCCGACATCGCCACCTCGGTGGCGCTCATCATCAACGAGCTGCTGCAGAATTCCCTGAAGTATGCATTCCAGCACACCGAAAGCGGACAGGTCCGCATCGTGGTTAGCCAAGGGGAGCTCTACTCCCGCATCCAGGTCATCGACAACGGCGGCGGCTTTGACGTGAACAACACAGAGCGAAACCGCCTGGGCCTGTCCATCGTGCAAACGCTGGTGAAAGATAAGCTCCGCGGAACGCTGGAGATCGAGTCGAGTCCCGATGGGACGTGCGCCACCTTTGACTTTAAAAACCAAATCATCGAGGCCGCCGACGTGACGTAGCGCCGGGGGGCGAGGAAAAAGAGCGCCGAAGCTCGGATGCAGGGGTACCCCTGCGCCCGGGCTTCTTTTTTTCTTTCACGGACTCTGGAAAGCAGGTGAATCCATTGCATGAAGTAATTTTATCGGTGGGCATCGACATAGGGACTTCCACAACGCAGCTGATTTTCAGCCGCCTTACCATCGAGAACCGGGCCACCAGCTACACCGTGCCCCGGATCGACATCGTGGACAAGGAAGTTATCTACCGCAGCAACATCTATTTCACGCCCCTCAAGTCGGCCACCGAGATCGACGCCGAGGCCGTCAAGCGCATCGTGCGGGAGGAGTACAAGGCCGCGGGCATGACCCCCGGCGACCTTCGTACCGGCGCCGTCATCATCACCGGTGAGACTGCCCGGAAGGAGAACGCCAACGACGTTCTGGAGGCCCTGTCCGACTTGGCCGGGGATTTTGTAGTCGCCACGGCGGGGCCGGACCTGGAGTCCGTCCTCTCCGCCCGGGGCGCGGGTGCCGACGCCCTCTCCACCGAGAAACGCACGGTGGTGGCCAACCTGGACGTGGGCGGCGGCACCAGCAACATCGCCCTCTACGAGAAGGGCGTTCTGCGGGGGACCTGCTGCCTGGACATCGGCGGACGATTAATCAAGGTAGACGGGGGCCGCATCACCTATGTCTACTCCAAGATCCAAGCCCTGGCGCAGAAACACGGCATCTCTGTCGCAGCGGGGGACCGGGCCGACCCCGAAAAGCTTTACGCCATATGCCGCCTGATGGCGGCGCACCTAGCCCAGGCCCTGCATCTGGCGCCCCCCGACGGTGAACACGCGGGGCTTTACACCAACTCCGGCAAGCCCCTGCCCGAAAGCCCCAGGGCGCGAGCCGTGACTTACTCTGGGGGCGTGGCCGACTGCGTGTACCAGCCCCCCGAGGGGGATGTGTTCCGCTATGGGGACATCGGCGTCCTGCTGGGCAGGGCCATTCGGGAAGACCCGGACTTAAACCGCGTCGAGCGCTGCCAGGCGATCGAGACCATCCGGGCCACGGTGGTTGGCGCGGGGACCCACACCACCGAGGTGAGCGGAAGCACCATCCGGTACGACCGGAAGGATCTCCCCCTCAAGAACGTCCCCATTCTCAAGGTGTCCGAGGAAGATGAGGCGTCGCTGGAGACGCTAAAAGCTTCCATTCTTCATCAAATGCCGCTGTATATGCCTGAGGGTAAGGTGGAGCAAATTGCCATCGCCTTTACCGGAGAAAAGCGCACCAGCTTTGCGGACATTCAGGCTTTGGCAGCGGCGGTCACAGAAAGCGCGAAGGAGGTGATCCGAAGTAAGCATCCCTTGGTCGTTGTGGTGGAAAACGATATCGGCAAAGTTCTGGGCAACGCGCTCAACGTACTCCTGCAAAACGAGAAGAGCGTTATCTGCATCGATGGCATCAAGACTCTCAGCGGCGACTACATCGATATCGGCGAGCCCATCGCGGGCGGGCAGGTTCTGCCCGTCGTGATCAAGACCTTGATCTTCAATTCCTAGAATGAGAAAGCATACGAGAGGTGAAGTAGCATGATCCTGAAAACAAAGCTGTTTGGCCACGTCTATGAGTTCAAGTCCGTCCGCGAAGTCATGGCCAAGGCCAACGAGGAAAAATCCGGCGACAAGCTGGCAGGCATTGCCGCCGAATCCGCGGAGGAGAGAATCGCCGCGAAGGTAGTTCTGTCCCATCTGACACTGAACGACCTGCGCAACAATCCCGCCGTCCCCTACGAGCAGGATGAGGTGACGCGCATCATTCAGGACGCTGTCAACGAGACCATCTTTAACGATTTTAAAAACATGACGGTGGCCGAATTCCGCGAATGGCTGCTGGACGTCCGCACCACGCCCGAGATGATCCGCCGGGCTTCCCGGGGCATCACCTCCGAGATCGTCGCCGGCGTGTGCAAGCTGATGAGCAACCTGGACCTCATCTATGGCGCTAAGAAGATGCGCGTGACGGCCCACTGCAACACCACCATCGGTCTGCCCGGCACCTTCTCCGCCCGCCTCCAGCCCAACCACACCACCGACGACCCCAAGGGCATCATTGCCTCCGTGATGGAGGGCCTAAGCCTGGGTTGCGGCGACGCCGTCATCGGCCTGAACCCCGTGGATGACAGTGTGGAGAGCGTGGCACGCATCCTCAAGATGTTTGATGAATTCAAGAACAAGTGGGACATCCCCACTCAGATCTGTGTGTTGGCCCACGTCACCACCCAGACCGCCGCTGCCAAGCAGTTCGGCGCGCCCCTCGATTTGATGTTCCAGTCCATCGCCGGCAGCCAGAAGGGCAACGAGGCCTTCGGCCTGACCGCCGAAATGCTGGATGAGGGCCGGGCCACCATGCTCTCACGCGGCACCTGCACCGGGCCAAACGTGATGTACTTCGAGACGGGGCAGGGCTCCGAGCTCTCCTCCGAGGCGCACCACGGCTGGGACCAGGTAACGATGGAAGCCCGTTGCTACGGTTTTGCCAAGCGCTATCAGCCCTTCCTGGTAAACACGGTGGTCGGCTTTATCGGGCCCGAGTACCTGTACGACTCCAAGCAGGTCACTCGCGCCGGTCTGGAGGACCACTTCATGGGCAAGCTCACCGGTATCCCCATGGGCTGCGACGCGTGCTACACCAACCACATGAAGACCGACCAGAACGACATTGAGAACCTGGCCACCCTGCTGGTGGCCGCGGGCTGCAACTACATCATGGGTGTGCCCCAGGGCGACGACTGCATGCTGATGTACCAGTGCACCGGATACCATGAGGCCGCCGCCCTGCGCGAGGTCTTCGGCCTGCGTCCCATCCACGAGTTCGACATGTGGCTGGAGAAGATGGGCTTCTCCGAAAACGGCAAGCTGACCCCCAAGGCGGGCGACGCTTCCGTATTTCTGAAGCGATAAGGAGGGGCGTAAATTATGGACGAGAAAGATTTAAGGAGCATCATTGAGCAGGTGCTCAGCGAGATGAACGTAACGGGCGCGAAAGCCCCCGGTGCCGCGGCGCCCGCGGCAGCTCAGGCCTCACAGGTCGAGGATGGCTGCATCCCCGACATTACCGAGGTGGACATCCGCAAGCAGTATCTGGTTGAGAATCCCGAGCACGGCGAAGAGTATGCCGAACTCAAGTTTAACGCCCCCTGCCGCCTGGGCATCGGCAAGGCCGGCGCACGGTATAAGACCGATCCCCAGCTTCAGTTCCGCGCCGCTCACTCCGCAGCTCAGGATGCCGTCTTCAATGACGTGGACGAGGCCTTCCTGGAGAAGATGAACCTGTGGATCGTCCAGACCCAGTGTGACAGCAAGGACACCTTCCTCACCCGTCCGGACCTTGGCCGCAAGCTGAGCAGCGAGGCCGTGGCCACCATCAAGGAGAAGTGCAAGAAGAGCCCCACCGTCCAGGTCTACGTAGCTGACGGCCTATCCGCCGCCGCCGTGGCCGCCAACATCGGCGATCTCCTGCCCGCTATCCTGCAGGGCCTGCAGAGCTACAAGATCGACGTGGGCACACCCTTCTTCGTGAAGTACGGCCGCGTGGGCGTGATGGACGAGATCTCCGAGCTGCTGGACGCCGATATCACCTGCACCCTGATCGGCGAACGGCCCGGCCTCATCACCGCCGAGTCCATGTCCGCCTACATCGTCTACAAGGCCACCGTGGGCATGCCCGAGGCCCGGCGCACCGTGGTATCCAACATCCACCGCGCGGGCACCATCCCCGCCGAGGCCGGCGCCCACATCGCTGAGATCATCAAGATCATGCTGGAGAAGAAAGCCAGCGGCACCGATCTGAAACTGTAAGAGTAGGGAGGAAAACTACCATGAAAAGAGATCCATTACCCGCACACGTCCTGGCAACCCGCCTGATCCCCAACGTCGCCCCCGACATGGCCAAGGAATTCGGCCTCACCCCCGACCAGAAGTCTCTTGCCATCATCACCGCCGACAGCGATGACGTGACCTACACCGCCCTGGATGAAGCCACCAAGAAGGCCGACGTCAAGGTGGTCTACGCCAAGAGTTTCTACGCTGGCGCCGCCAATGCCAACACTAAGCTGGCCGGCGAGATCATCGGTATCCTGGCCGGGCCCAACCCCGCCGAGGTCCGCGCCGGGCTGGAGGCCTGTGTGGACACCATCGAGAACGTTGCCCACTTCATCTCCGCCAATGAAGACGATTCCATCTGCTACTACGCCCACTGCATCTCCCGCACCGGCTCCTACCTGTCCGCCGGTGCCGGTATCGAGGAGGGCGAGGCCCTGGCTTACCTCATCGCTCCGCCCCTGGAGGCCATGTACGCCGTCGATGCCGCGCTGAAGGCTGCCGACGTGCGGATGTGCGTACTGTACACCCCTCCCTCCGAGACCAACTTCGGCGGCGCGCTGCTCACCGGCAGCCAGTCCGCCTGCAAGTCGGCCTGCGACGCCTTCGCCGCCGCCGTTGAGTCCGTCGCCGACCAGCCGAAAATCTGACGGTACGATGACACGCCCCGCGCCTAAACACGGGGACGATGAACGGAGGTACTTATGAAGGCATTGGGTATGATCGAGACCCGGGGTCTGGTGGCCGCCATCGAGGCGGCCGACGCCATGGTTAAGGCGGCCAACGTCACCCTCACCTGCAAGGAGCACGTGGGAGGCGGACTGGTCACCGTCATGGTCAGGGGCGATGTGGGTGCGGTCAAGGCCGCTACCGACGCAGGCGCCGCCGCCGCTGAGCGAGTGGGCGAGCTTGTTTCGGTCCATGTTATCCCCAGGCCCCACATGGAGCTGGAAGGCCTGCTGAACGGCCCTGCCCCTCTCCCGGGCCCGGAGGAGCCGGCTCCCGTTGCGACTGCCGGGCCCGAACCAACTCCCGCGCCCGAGCTGGAGGCCGAGCGGAAACAGGAGCCGGAAGCCAGGCCAGAGCCCTCATCCCCCACGGAGGCTGAGGCGGAGGAGACCTTAGACCTCACCACGCTCACCGACGCGGACCTGGAGGCAATGCCAGTGGTCCGACTGCGGGCCGTGGCCAGGCAGATGGACCTTGCCAGTATGACCCGCAAGGAGATCCGCTTTGCCAAGAAGGAGGAACTCCTCGCCGCTATCAGGGAGGCCCGGAAGGACGGCTGACCGGCACTGAAAAAAGTTTAAATGGTTTCAGACCTGCAGCCTCATGCTGGGCGCATGAGGCCCGCGAAAGGAATGAACAACGATATGCAGTTAATCGACAAAGACCTTCTCTCCATGCAGGAGGTCCGGGAGCTGGTGGAAGCGGCCAAGGAGGCGCAGCAGGAGCTGGCACGGATGAACCAGGCGCAGGTGGACCACATTGTACGGGCCATCGCCGACGCGGGAGTCCGCAACGCAAGACGCCTTGCCCAGATGGCCAACGAGGACACCGGCTTTGGCATCGTGGACGACAAGGTCATCAAGAATATCTTCGCAAGCCAGGGCGTATATGAGTACATCAAGGACATGAAGACCATCGGAGAGGTGAGCCGGGACGACGCGAAGGGCGTACGCGCCATTGCGGTACCCGTGGGCGTGATTGCCGGCCTTATTCCCTCCACCAACCCCACCTCCACCGCCCTCTACAAAGCGGAAATCGCTGTCAAGGCGGGCAACGCCATTGTATTCTCCCCCCACCCCACCGCCCTGCGCTGCATCCTGGAGACTGTCAAGGTCATCCGGCAGGCTGTCGCCGAGGCGGGCGGAAACGAGAACCTGGTCTCCTGCATCACTATCCCCACCATGGAGGCCACCGACAACCTGATGCGCCACCGGGACGTGGCCATGATCCTGGCCACCGGCGGCTCCGCCATGGTGCGCGCGGCCTATTCCTCCGGCACCCCCGCTATCGGCGTGGGGCCCGGCAACGGCCCCGCCTATCTGGAGAAGACCTGTGACCTACCGATGGCGGTTAAGCGTATCCTTGACTCCAAGACCTTTGATAACGGCACCATCTGCGCCTCCGAGCAGTCCATCATCTGCGAGGAGGACATGGTCTCCGCCGTCCGGGCCGAGATGGAGCGCCAAGGCGCCTACTTCCTCGACGAAGAGGAACGTGAGCGGCTTGGCCGGTTCATCCTGCGGGCCAACGGCACCATGAACCCCGAGATCGTGGGCCGGAGCGTAGAAACCATCGCCAAGCTGGCGGGCCTCAACAAGATCCCTGCAAACGCCCGGGTGTTAGTCGCCAAGGAGACCGGCGTGGGCCGGGGGCACCCCTACTCCAACGAGAAGCTGGGACCCATCCTGGCCTTCTACACCGCGGCGAGCTGCGAGGAGGTCTGCGACAAGGTCTGCGAGATCCTCCACTATGAAGGCGCGGGCCACACATTCTCCATGCATACCAAGGACGATAAGGTTGTGGACTACTTCGCGCGGCGTGTTCCCGCCTCCCGCATTTTGGTGAACACTCCCAGCGCCTTGGGCGGTATCGGCGGCACCACCAATCTTCAGCCCTCCCTGACTTTGGGCTGCGGCGCAGTGGGCGGCTCGGCCACCTCGGAGAACGTGGGGCCCATGCAGCTGTTCAACCTGCGCTACGTGGCCTACGGCTCCCGGGAGCTGGAGGATATCCGCGCCTCCGTCCCCAACTGCTCCGACGGCATCTGCCGCGTGGGCGGCGGGATTGATCTCAACAACATCGATGTGGACGAGATCGTCCGCCAGATCATCGGGCGGCTCCAGGCTCTATAAGGAAAACATAACTTAATCTTGTACCTCGAAAGGAATGGTCATCAATGGCAAATACGATGCAAGCTCTCGGCATGATCGAGACAAAGGGTCTCGTCTCCTCCATCGAGGCGGCTGACGCCATGGTCAAAGCCGCCAACGTCACCCTCATCGGCAAGGTCCACGTGGGCGGCGGCTTAGTCACCGTCATGGTCCGCGGCGACGTGGGCGCGGTCAAGGCCGCCACCGATGCGGGTGCCGCCGCAGCCGAGCGCGTGGGCGAACTCATCTCCGTCCACGTCATCCCCCGTCCCCACGAGGAAGTGGAGTTCATCCTCCCCACCCTGGAAAAGTAAGAACTGCCACACCCCACTAAATAATAAGGAGTGTTCCTGTTATGTCTAACACGATGCAAGCTCTGGGCATGATCGAGACCAAGGGTCTCGTCTCCTCCATCGAGGCGGCCGACGCCATGGTCAAAGCCGCCAATGTCACCCTCATCGGCAAAGTCCATGTGGGCGGTGGCTTAGTCACCGTCATGGTCCGCGGCGACGTAGGCGCAGTCAAAGCCGCCACCGACGCGGGCGCCGCTGCCGCCGAGCGCGTGGGCGAGCTCATCTCCGTCCATGTCATCCCCCGTCCCCACAACGAG
This sequence comes from uncultured Eubacteriales bacterium, assembly GCA_900079765.1. NCBI lineage: Bacteria > Bacillati > Bacillota > Clostridia > Eubacteriales > uncultured Eubacteriales bacterium. Next base: position 3,524,291 of record LT599017.1, read on the forward strand.
GTGGAGTTCATCCTTCCCACTCTGGAGAAGTAAGACACGGGTCAAATGACTCGTGTCCATCTACCAAAGGAAGGGGTGGAGCGCGTGAAGGCAATCACCGAGGACATCCTCCGGCATGAGCTGAGAAACACTCAGCCAGACACCTATTACATACCGGAGGGCAAACTATTGACCCCCGCGGCCCGGGAGTATCTTCAGCAGCGCAAGATCAAGATCGGCAGGGAGGGGGAGCCTACGGCGGAACCCAAGGTGGTTGCCACCGAGGTGCCCCCCATGCCCCAGGTCGCGGTCAGCGCACCGGAGGGGCCCAGGCCCAAGTTTGTGGACTTTGAGACCGGAGCCTACTACATGGAGAAGCCCGAGCACATGACCCATCTCTACGGAAACGTGCTGGTGGTGAAGAACCACCCCCGCATCCTGTTCCGTGGAAAGCTGGATTCTCTCCAGGCGATGGTGGTGCTGGCTCAGGCCACCATTGCCGAGGGCGGCAACCAAAAGCTGGTGGATGACCTGGGCAACATCCTAGGCATCCTCCGGGAGATGATGCGCTGCGACGTGCTGGACGAGGCGTTCCGCAACGAGGCCATCATCGGCCTGACCCACGCCGAGCTGCGGGAGCGGTCCCACGACCCGAAGAAATTCTACGGCATCCAGCAGATGGTCCTGCCCGACTACACCATGGGCAAGGACTATGCCCTGCTCAACCAGCTGCGCACCGCCATCCGGGAAACCGAGGTGGCCGCGGCCGAGGCCTTCCGGGAGGGCACCAAGTATACCCGGGAGGATATCATCGAAGAGCTCAACCGCCTGTCCAGCGCGCTGCACATCATGATGTGCATGTACCTGGCGGGCCAGTACCGCTGAGGAGGACGGCAGAGGTATGGAAAAGATCGTATCTGCCGTCATGGACGCAGTCCACAAGGCTGGACTGGTCGAGGTGGAGGTCTCCGCCCGGCACGTCCACCTGACCGACGCCGACGTGGAGACGCTCTTCGGGCCCGGCGCCAAACTGGAGCCCAAGCGGCCCCTGTCCCAGCCCGGGCAGTTTTTGTCCGAGCAGCGGGTAACTTTGGTGGGCCCCAAAGGCCGCAAAGAGCGCACCGCCGTGCTGGGTCCCGTCCGGGGCGCGACGCAGGTGGAGCTCTCTAAGAGCGACTGCGTGGATCTCGGCGTCAACGCCCCCCTGCGAGAGTCCGGCGACGTGAAGGGATCTGCCCCCATCACCATCGAAGGGCCCTGCGGCTCTCTTCATTTGGAGGAGGGGGCCATCGTCGCCCACAACCACATCCATGTGACCGCGCCCGACTCCGTTATGCTTGACCTGCACGACAAGCAGCGGGTCTCCGTAGCGGTCATGACCGAGCGGCCTGTCGTTTTCCACGACGTGATTATCCGGGTCAGCACCGAGTACAGCTGCAAAATGCACATCGACTTCGACGAGGCCAATGCCGCCATGGTGAGCGGCTTTACCCTGGGCAAGATTATTAGAAAATAAAACACCCGAGTGTTTTCAAGAGGAGCGCCTGCGACATGATGGACCTTGACCGCGTAAACGCCTACCTATCCCGAGTGGAGGCGTCCGAGAAGACCACCTTCAAGCCCGTAAGCGGGAAACTTAAGGTGGGCGTAGATCTGGGAACGGCCTATATCGTCCTGGTGGTCCTGGACGAGGAAGATAATCCCATCGCCTGCGAAAAGCGGGCGGCCAGCGTCCTGCGGGACGGCGTGGTGGTGGACTACACCGGTGCCCTGCGCATCGTCCGGGAGCTGAAGGAGACCTTGGAAAAGCGGCTGGGCACGGAGCTGGTGAACTGCGCCATCGCCATGCCTGCCGGCACCGAGTCGAGCGCCCGCACCCACCAGTACGTGGCCGAGGGGGCGGGGCTGGAGGTCACCAACATCCTGGACGAACCCAGCGCCGCGAACGCCATCTATGAAATCGAGGACGGCGTGGTGGTGGACATCGGCGGCGGCACCACAGGTCTGGCCGTTCTGAAGGACGGCCAGGTGGTGCGCACCGAGGACGAACCCACCGGCGGCACCCACCTCTCTTTGGTGCTGTCGGGAAACTACCGCATCCCCTTCGAGGAGGCAGAGGCCATCAAGCAGGATTATGCGCGGCACCGGGAGATCCTCCCCATCGTCCGCCCCGTGATCGAGAAGATGGCGGGCATCGTTCGCCGCTATATAGACCCTTCCGAGGTGGACACCATCTACCTCTGCGGCGGCACCTGCTGTCTCACGGGCATCGAGGGCATTTTTGAAAAAGAGACGGGCATCCGCACCATCAAGCCTGCCAATCCCTTTCTGGTGACGCCTACCGGCATCGCCATGAACTGCAAAATCTAGTAAATTGAAAGGAGGGGAAGGCATGGACCAAAGCAAGCTCATCGACGAGATCGTATCCCGCGTGGCGGCAAAGCTGGCCGAGTCCGGAGAAGTTGCCGCCACCTGCGGCGCCTGCGCCGACGCTGCCAAGCCCGGTCTGCTCATCCTCACCCAGCAGCATGGCGAAGTCTGCCATGCCGGACTGGAGAGCGAAGCACTGCATAAGTGCTTCCGCACCGACTGCGCCCTCCTCCACGACTATCAGGTGAACATAGCGGACTATGACGTCGTTGTCCTCTACCAGCTCACCAACGAAACGCTTGGCAAACTGGCCTGCGGCGTGTGCGACACTCCGTATACCAAGCTCGCCACCCAGGCGATTTTGATGGGCAAGCGCATCTACGTGCCCACCGAAGAGGTGGAGCTCTTCCGCTACGCCTCCACCGCTCCCGCCGCCTATTATGCCATGATGAAGGAGAAACTGGACCTGCTGACCCGCTCGGGCATGACCATCAGCGCCCAGGGCAATCTGGAGCGTGCCATCCTGTCCGGCTGCACCTGCCCCGGGCCCGTGCCCAGTGCCCCCGCAGGTCCCTGTTCCCTGATCTCCGACCGGCCCTGCCCGGAGCGCCAGCAGGAGCTAAGCCTCACCAAGCGCGTCCTCACCGAGCGGGACGTGTCCGCAGCCATCGAGGGACGTTTCTCCCGCATCCGTCTCCCCGCCAAGTGCATCGTCACGTCGCTGGCCCAGGATTACGCGAAGGACCACGGCATCAGCCTGGTGCGGGAGTGACCGCAAGGCTCCGGCCGCGCACTAATACCAAGACCGGAAAGGAATGGTCACTGCTATGAAAGTAGCGAAAGTCATCGGCACCATCTGGGCCACCCGCAAGGAGGAAAAGCTGGCGGGGATCAAGCTGCTGCTGGTGCAGCCGCTGAACGTACTGGACGGCAAGCCGGATAAGACCCCCATGGTCGCCGCCGACATCATCGGTGCGGGCGTGGGAGAGACAGTGCTCATCGTTGGCGGCAGCTCAGCCCGGAGCGCGGCCGGAGACATGGGCATCCCTGTGGACGCGTCGGTCGTCGGCATCGTGGACGACCAGGAGATCGACTTCAGCGTCCTGTCGTGAAAAAATGCGCAAGTCCCGCGAAAGGAATGGTCAAGACATGAATCTGACCGAAGCGGTGAAAGCCGCAGGGGTAGTCGGCGCCGGGGGCGCCGGCTTCCCCACCCATGTAAAGCTCGCGGCCCAGGCGGAGTACCTCATCGTCAACGCCGCCGAGTGCGAGCCCCTGATCGAGACGGATAAGTACCTATGCCGTACCTTTCCGGACCAGATCATCGCCGCCGCCTCGGCGGTGGCCGCCCAGTTGGGCGCAACGCACACCGTCATTGCCCTGAAGGCGAAATACCTCGCTGAGATTGCCGCCCTGGAGGACGCTATCCGCCGGATGAACGCCGACGTCGAGATCTTCCGGATGAAGACCTTCTACCCGGCCGGTGATGAACAGACCATGGTGCAGCAGGTGACGGGGCGGGTAGTCCCGGAGCGGGGCCTCCCGCTGGACGTTGGGTGCGTCGTGGATAACGTGGGCACCCTCCTAGGCGTCCTGGATGCCATGGACGGCACGGCCGTGACCGAGAAGTACCTCTCCGTAGTGGGCGAGGTAAAGGAACCAATCATGCTCCGCGTCCCCATCGGCACCTCCATCACAGAGTGCATCGCGGCTGCGGAGCCCACCATCGGAGACTATGCCGTCATCATCGGCGGGCCTATGATGGGCAAAGTCCTCGCTGACCGCGCGGCTATCGACGCAGCAGTGGTCACCAAGACCACAGGCAACCTGCTGGTCCTGCCAAGGGATCACTACCTCTTCCACCGCGCGGAGCTCTCCATGAGCGCCATCCGTGCCCAGACCAAGAGCGCCTGCATCCAGTGCCGCATGTGCACCGACCTGTGCCCCCGCTATCTGATCGGGCACCAGATCCGCCCCCATCTGGTTATGCGTAACCTATGGCGCGAACCTGGCATGGAGGATAATGAGGAGTTCCTGCGCTGCTTTGGGGACGCGGCTAACTGCTGTGACTGCGGCATCTGCGGGCTGTTCTCCTGCCCCATGGGTCTCTCCCCCCAAAAGGTGAACGGGTACATCAAGGGTGAGCTGCGCAAGCGCGGCCTTCAGGTTCCCCGCAACATGACCCCCCAGACCCGGGAGACGGTGGAGTCTTCTAAGACCCCCACCGACCGGCTGGTTGCCCGCCTGGGCCTGGCAAAGTACAATGGGCGCCACGCCCACGACTGCCGCACCCTGACGCCGGAGACCGTATTCATCCCCTTCCAGCAGCACATCGGCAAGAGCGCCGCACCAGTCAAGGCTGTGGGGGATGCGGTGAAGCAGGGGGAGCTGCTGGCGGCGGCCGCCCCCGACGCCCTCTCCGCTAACATCCACGCCAGCATGGACGGCGTGGTGACAGAAATCACCACGGCGGGAGCCCGGCTCCGCCGAAAGGAGGCATGAGCGGTATGGCAAGCGCAATCGGCATGGTCGAGCTGACCAGCATCGCCCGAGGCATCGAGACCAGCGACTTCATGGTGAAGGCGGCCAAGGTGGAGCTCATCCGCTCCTCTACCGTCTGCCCCGGCAAGTACATCGTCATCATCGCCGGCGAAACCGGCGACGTGAAGGCGTCCATGGAGGAGGGGACCAAGCAGGGCGGGGAATTCGTGGTGAACACTCTCCTGCTCCCCAACGTCCACCCCCAGCTCATCCCCGCCATCAGCATGACCACCCAGGTGCCGCCCGGCGGCGCGGTGGGCGTGCTGGAGTTCTACTCCATCGCCGCCGCCATCACCGCCGCCGACGTGGCCGCCAAGGCGGCCAACGTGACCCTCATCGAGGTTCGCATCGGCTATGCCATTGGCGGCAAGGGGTTCGTGACCCTGACGGGAGACGTGGGGGCTGTCCGCGCGGCGGTGGCCGCGGCGGCGCAGGACGCAGAGCTGCTGGTGGGGACCGCCGTCATCCCGCGCCCCGCACCCCAGGTATTCCAATCCCTGCTGTAGCATTCATCTTCATTCTAACCAGATTTGAAAGAGAGGGAACATTTAATGGATTTTAGTGAACTGATTGCCGCTGCCGACCCCGGTATTTTTGTCGAGAGTATCAAGGCCTGGGTCTCCGGGTTATCCATCAACTCCGTCATCATGTTCATCATGATGATCTTCATGATCGTGGGCGCGGTGGATAAAATCCGCGGCAATAAGCTCGGTTACGGCGAGGAATTCGAAGCCGGTTTCAACGCCATGGGCCCCCTGGCCATCGCCATGGCGGGCGTGGTGGCCGCCGCCCCCGTGCTGGCCATGGTCCTCGGGCCCATTATCAAGCCCCTATACACCCTCATCGGAGCCGACGCCTCCATGTTTGCCACCACTATCCTGGCCTGCGACATGGGTGGCTATCCTCTGGCGATGCAGCTGGCATCAGATACCTCCATCGGCAACTTTGCCGGCCTGATGCTGGGCACCATGATGGGCCCCACCATCGTGTTCACCATCCCTGTGGCCCTGTCCATCATTAAGAAAGAGGACCGTCCGTTCCTCGGCGCCGGTGTGCTGGCGGGTCTTATCACCATCCCCATCGGATGCATCGTGGGCGGCCTGGTCATGAACATGACGCCCTATAAGATGAGCATAGGCCGCATCCTCATCAATCTGGTCCCCGTCATCATTATCGCCGGACTCATCTGTGTGGGCCTGTGGTTCGCCCCCGGCAAGATGATCAACGGCTTTAACAAGTTCGGCACCGGCGTCACCGTGGTCATCACGGTCCTCACCGCCATCGCCGTCTTCCAGCAGATCACCGGCATTATGCTGCCCGTGTTCAGCATCATGTCCGAGAAGGATCCCACCACGGGTATGTCCGGCCTGGACAGCGGCCTGTTGGTCTGCGGGCAGATTGCCATCGTCCTCATCGGCGCTTTCCCCATGGTCAAGTGGATCACCAAGACCTTCGGCAGCGCCTTGAAGAAGATCGGCGGCGCCCTGGGCATGGATGAGAACGGCTCCGCCGGTATGGTCGCTAACCTCGCCAACAACATTGCCATGTTCAACATCATGGGCGACATGAACCCCAAGGGCAAGCTTCTCAACGTGGCCTTTGCCGTGTCCGCCGCCTTTGTCTTTGGTGACCACCTAGGCTTTACCGCCGGCAACGAGCCTGAGATGATCTTCCCCGTCATCGTCGGCAAGCTGGTAGCGGGCGTCACCGCCGTGATCCTGGCCAATATTCTGGCCCCCAAGCTGCTGTCCAAGATCGAGAACACCAAGATGTAAGCCCAACCGGAAAGGTCTGGTATTTAACATGAACGTAAGCGAAGAACTGATCCGCGAAATTGTCGCCAAGGTCCTCCAGGAGTCTGTCTCGGCCAGCGCACCCAAACCGGACTTTGAAAAGCATGTGGACCCCAGCGGCATCATCGGCATTAAAACCAGCACCGTGAAGTGCGAACCCTTCGGCCAGGACGGCGTAACCCTTAAGGACGTGGTCACACTTGAAGAGGCCCCCCGTATGGGCTGCGGCGTCATGGAGCTGGACCACACCAGTTTCGAGTGGACCCTAACCTACGACGAGTACGATCTCGTCATCGAAGGCACGCTGGAGATCGAAATCGATGGGCGTGTGGTGGTGGGCCAACCCGGGGATATCATCTATATCCCCAAGAACAGCCATATCCACTTCCAGACCCCCAACAAGACTCGCTACGCCTATTTCGTCTACCCCGCGAACTGGCAAACCCTCACCTGAGCAAACGAAAGGGCGGGCCGCTGTTCCCAACGGCCCGCCCTTTTTCCCTCCCGTGGCCTGCCCCTCTGCCCATTGGATCCCTCTGTGTCCTTGAAGCGCCGCATACCTCGTTCCGTGGAAATACGGGGTGAAACCCTTGACATAAGCGCTCTGCGGGTGTATTATAGGTTTAGAAACAGACAATTTCATAATGAGTGGTATGTAGGTGCGCGCTTTAAAGCGCGCCCAACAGGGAAGCGGGTGAGAATCCCGCGCAATGCCGTTGCTGTATTGGCGAAGCGGTCCTCAACATAGTCACTGGAGCTTTTGCTCTGGGAAGACGAGGAGCCGTGTCAGACGCCTAAGTCAGAATACCTGCCTGCATATGACGCACGAGAAGCCTCCTCGAGTCAAGGAGGGTGCAGTTACCTATGGCGCGTCCATAGCTTTGTTGCTGTACCCTTTGGGGTGCAGCTTTTTTCATGTCTGTTTTTACTTTACACCTCTCTTTTCAGCGGGGGCAGGACGCCGTGTCTGCCAACACGGCGCCCGCTCCCATCCACCCATTTGATATGGAACGATTTCCCGCCGCGCAGACGCATGCGCTCCGGCAAAAACGTTCTTGCCTATATTTTGTAAAAAACGGGACGGCTCCGAAGAAGGAGCCGTCCCGTCTATTTATGCCTAAAAGCTTATAGGGTCCGTCAGCCGGGGCTCCACAGGCCAGCGGGCCGCATCAAGCCCGGCCCGGTAGCCGCCGCAGTTGCCTACTGCCCAGTCAAAATAGGACCGGGCAGGGCGGGCGTAGCGGCCCATAACCGCCATCACCGTGCCGCCATGGGCAACCACCACCAGCCGCTGCCGCCCCTCGGCTATGGTCTCTTTTACCGCTTGGGCAAAGCCCCAACAGCTCCTCGCCTGGAACTCCTCCAGGCCCTCGCCTCTGGGGCAGGGAGCAGTACAGCCACCGTTTACCCACCGGGTATACGCCTCGTCCTCCGCCATCTCGTCCGCGGTGCGGTACTCAAAGGCGCCGAAGTCCATCTCCCTGAGATTTGGCAGTACGAGCTGGCGCGCATTGGGGAACTTGATGGCCGCCGTCTCCGCCGCCCGGCGCAGAGGGCTGATATAGACGATCTCCAAGCCGGGGTTGATCCCGGAGGCCGCGGCTGCATCCCGCCCGGCAGGACAGAGCGGCTCGTCCGTGAGCCCGACGTAGCGGCGCGCCAGGTTTCCCGCCGTCTGGGCGTGGCGAATCAGGCTTACTTCCATTGCCCTAGCCCTTCAGAACCTGGGGGATTCCGCAGCAGACGCGGATCACCCGCTGGGCGTTGGCGGCCAGCTTGACGCAGAGTCTGCCGCAGGCCTCCCGCCAGAGACGCTCGTCCCTGTCCAGCGGGACGACGCCCCCCCCCACCTCGTTGCAGATCACGATCTCCTTGGCCAGCAAAACCGGAAGGAGGTCCTCCGCGACGCCGGGGTCGCGCCGCACCAGGTCCTGGAGGTTATAGAGCACCGGGCGGCCATCCAGCAGGCCGTCCGCCATGTTCTCCGGGTAGTACCCGTAGGTAAGACTCACATATTCCCGCTTTCCGGCGGCAAGACCGCCGATGATCAAAACCATATCGCCACCACCCTTTGAATAAGTACCAGCGCCGCCAACATGGATATCTCACTGAGCTGCAGAAACCACCCGGCCAAATCCCCGCTCATGCCGCCAAACTCCCACCCCGCAGTGCGGTAGAGCGCGGCAAAACACATCAGCGCGGCCAGGGGGAGCAGCATCCCCACGGGGGGCAGGAGAATGACCATGAAAACCGAGACCAGCAGGAACATGCACAGCAGCGCGGCGGCAGAGATCCGCTTTTCCGCTGAAGCCTTGAACATGGAGAGTAGCCCCGTATTTCCGCTGGCGGGAAAGGACACCACCGACAGCCCGGACAGGCTGCGGCTCAGGACAAAGCCCAGGGCGTAGAGGGCCATCGCCTCCCGGGTGGGGGAGAGCTCCACGCACAGCGCGAAGTAGAGCAGGAGGTAGGCACAGGCTCCAACCACGGCGAAGGCCCCGGCGTGGGGGTCCTTTAGAATTTCCCGTCGGCGCTCCGCGGGGGCATGGGAGGCCAAGGCGTCCACCGTGTCACAGAATCCGTCCAGGTGGACAGCTCCCGTGACGGCCACGGGAAGAAGCGTAAGTCCTGCGGCCCGGAGGAACGCGCCCAGCTCCAGCAGGAGGGAGAGCCGCCACCAGAGCCACACAATGAGTCCCACCGCCACCCCCACCAGGGGAAATGCGCACATCATATAGCGCATGTTCTTCTCATTCCAGTCCGTACGGGGCATGGGGATACGAGAGAACATGGAGAAGGCCAGGCTAGCCGAGCGCAAAAAGTTCATAGCTCCTCCCCCTTTATCGTCACAGGGATACCGCAAACTACCTCGTAGACCCGGTCGAACCGCCGGGCCAGGGCGGCATTGGCGGCAGCCAGGACCTCCAGGTAACGCCTCGTCTCCTTGGGATAGACGCAGCCGTCGGCAAACACATCGTTGGTGACGACCACCAAGTCTTCATACTGCTCTGCTAGAGAGAAGACCCCACCCACGACGGCGTCCAGGGCGTTTTCCCCCGCGCCCTGAGGCGCGAAAATCTCGTTGGCAGCCAGGTTACCCAAGCACTCCAGCAGAGCCGCGCCCCGTGCCGGGACCGCCAGACCGGCGAGGCCGGTATACCGCTCCAGGGTAGTGAACCCCTTACCCGCGCGCAGGTCCCGGTGACGGGCGATCCTGCGGTCATCCTCCCCGTCGTAGGGCATGAGGGTGGCAATGTAGCTGAGCGGTTTCCCTCTCCATTTTGTGACCAGGCCCTCCGCAAAGGCGCTCTTCCCGGAGGCGGCTCCGCCGACGACCAGGGCCGTCATGCTCCGCCTCCCCCCAGCGGCTGGTAAGCCTCAACACCAATGTCCTCAAAGGCGGAGGAGCCGTGGTAGACCGCCAGCGCCAAATCGAGGAGGGGCAGGAGGGCGACGGCCCCCGTCCCCTCGCCCAGGCGCATTTCCGCGCGAATCAGGGACTTGAGCCCCAGCGCGTCCAGCACCAAAGCCCCGGCAGGCTCTCCCGACTGATGGCTTGCCAGCATGGCACAGGCCGCACGGGGGCATAGCCGGGCCGCGATGAGGGCGGAGACCGAGCTGATGAACCCGTCGATGACCACGGGAAGGCGATACATCGCTCCGCCCAGGAAGATACCCGTCATCCCCGCGATGTCAAAACCACCCAGCTTCGCCAGCACATCCAGAGGGTCGTCAGGGTCAGGATCGTTGACGGAGATGGCGCGCTCGATGACCGCGATTTTCCGCGCAAGCCCCCCGTCGGTGAGGCCGGAACCCCGACCTGTGACCGTGGTGACAGCCGTCCCCGTCAGCACGGCTGCCACGGCGCTGGAGGTGGTGGTGTTGCCGATACCCATCTCCCCGGTGCAGAGAATCTGATAGCCCTCCTCCGCACAACGGCGGACCAGGGAGATACCGGATTCCAGCGCCCGCACCGCCGTTTCCCGGCTCATGGCAGGGCCGACCGTGATGTTGCCGGTGCCGTCCCCCAAGCGCAGGTCCACAAGGCCGGAAAAGCTGGGGCGGGTGGCCATGCCCATATCCACGGGGATCACGTCCGCCCCGGCGGCGGCGGCCATGCGGCAGACCGATGTTTTCCGCCGGGTCAAGTTCTCGGCTACCGCCATAGTAACCGCGCTGTCACTCTGGGATATCCCCTCCCGCACCACGCCGTTATCCGCGCACAAAACCAGCACGGCACGCTTGTCGAGCGCTACGTCAGCGCTGCCGATGAGGGCTGCAATCTTTGAGATCGTCTTCTCTAATAATCCCAGGCTGCCCAGGGGCTTGGCGATGCCGTTCCACCGCTCCTCAGACCGCCCGAGGGCGTCCAAATCGATGCCGGGAATGCCAGCGTTCAGAGCTGAAAAGTCCATTTTCCTCATCCCTCTCCATCCGGCAGTAGCAGGGCTCCTACCAGCATCAGATATTCAGGCACCACTCCGTCCCGGATCCATAGGAGGGGCTTACCCAGATATCGGCTGGCGGTGAGGCCCACATCGCCCCCCAGCGCCTCGATAGAGTAGCGCATTTGCTCCGGCTTTTGGCAGGGGTGACCCTCCTTCCGGGCGCAGGGGGTACACAGGGTGCAACTTCCCGCAGCCAGAGCCAGGCTGCTGGGTGTTGCGGCCTCCCACTCCAGAAGGCGTTCTAAGTGCGCGTCCTTCTCCTCCTGGAGGGCCTGGAGGGCAGCTTCCGCCGCCTGCCCCGGCTCTGTGGGTATGAGCATCCGCGCGTATAACCGCATGCGCCCATAGCGCCGCCAGCGCTCCATAGGGTTGAAGTCAAAAGGCGGGCAGGACCAGGCCCCGCCATAGTTGTGGCAGGCCTCGCAGAAGGCCAAGAATTTGGGCACATCCACGCAGGACCGCCGGTACTCGTCCATCTCCGCCTCGGCCTCAAGCTCTTTTATGGTATAGCGAAATCCGCTCATTGGTACAGCCCTCCTCTTTTCAGCGTCTCCCGCTGGGCTGCCACGGCCCGCTCCCGCTCAGCGCGGTTCTTGCAGGAAAGCTCATGGGTGAGAACTTCCGGGGCAATTCGCTTTATGATCCCGGCAATGGCTGGGTCGGTCCAAGGTCGGTGCTGATCGATCTTTAAAATATGCCCGTAGCTCTCGCCAAAACGCGCAACGTAATCCCCGCCCATACTCCCTGGCAAGCGGCCGGTGTTGGCCTTGACGTAGGGGCCCGAGAGGGACTGGTGGAGGTGCATCCCCCGGATGTGGCGCACCAGGTCCCCATGCTCGTCCAGCATTTTATGGATATAGGCTATTCCGTCCGCCTCGGTCAGGAGGGCGGGGTTTGCGTTCATCAGGTGGCCGGTGTCCAGCAGGATGCCCTTGTTAAAGTGGTGGATGCCGTCCAGCAAATAGTTGGTTTTCGCCGGGTCGGTGAAGGTAAAGCCAGGCCACCACTGATTTTCCACCAGGAGGGCAAAGGGGTAGTCCGCCCCATCAAAAAGGAGGTTGACGAGCTCAATAGAGGCATCCAGCACCTCTTTATCGCTGTGCTCCCACCTGTAGGTGTACCCCTCCTCAATGGACACGTCGGACACATGGAACACCACGTACCTAACCCCCAGGCGGGCCGCCCGGGCTAAATCCGCCCGGTATTGGGCCACGAGGGCCTCCCGGCCGGGGCCTCCGTAAAAGGATTCATAGGCCGTGCGGCTTCCAAACTTCCGCAGGAGTGCTACTTCGTCCCCCCTCCAGAAGTCCACCCAATCAGGGTAAAAGGTCAGGTGGTACCCAGGGGCGTAGTTGCCGGGCAAGGTGTCCATGGCGGTGTCGCCTCCCCAGAGGGCCTCGATCCCTCCGCAGCCCAACGCACGGCAGGCATTTTGCAGGTCTTCCGGCCCGCCGTACTCTGCCATGCTCTCATTATAGACGGGAAAGCTGATGGTCTCGATCATAGGGTCTTCCCACCTTTTTCATTTTGCCATCAGGGAAGGGCTAAACGAGCCTCACTCCACCAGGCCGTATTTGAGCTTGACGCGGTCCAGCTTCTCCAGCAGTGCGGGGCCGGCCACCCAGAGAAAGAAGACGGTGGACAGGGCGTGGATGAGGTCCATGGGCACCCCCATCATGCAGGATGTGACGATCATTCCAAAGGTGACGTGGGACTGGTACTGGAAGACGGAGTAAGTGTTCATGATGATACCGTAGAGGAAAAAGACCGACAGCCCTCCATAAATACACAGGGCAGCCCGGCTGCGGCGGAGAAGCCCCTTGCGAAAGAGGACCCCCGCCAAAAAACCGATGACGCCCATAGAGAACATCTGAAATGGCGTCCACGGCCCCTGCCCGAAGTAGATATTAGAGACCAGCATGGACACCGCTCCCACCAGGAATCCCGACTCCCCGCCGAAAGCCACGGCAGAGATAATAACGACGGCGGCCACCGGCTTGAACTGGGGCAGGAAGAAGAAGGCTGTCCGCCCTGCCACGGCGATAGCGCAGAGGGCGGCGATGACCACCAGCTCCCTGGCCTGTGGCCTGCGCTTTTCAAAGATAAGGAAGAAGGGCACCATGGTCTCCAGCACGATGAGCATGGAGACGAAGAAATACTTCCGGTTGTCCAGGTACACGGAGCCGAACCACAGCGTGAAGGGGATGAGCAGGAGGATCATCCCCGCGGCGGCGATGGTGCGCGCCGGTAGCCTGCGGCGGGTCCGCTCTACCTGAAGCAACTCCCCCTGGGTGGCCGCGGGAGGGGAGAGAAACCAGGCCCCACCCAGAGCGGAGGCTACCGCCGCCAGGACGCTCAGCGCCTGGGCCCACTGGCTGCCCAGCGCACCAATCAACGGAGTAAGCAGGCCGGAAAGGAACGGAACTCCCTTGATAATCCGCCAGGCAAGCACCAACGCCAAGAGGAGAAGGCCAATCCCCAGGGCCCTGCGCCCCGGGGTGGCGGCGGGCTCCTCCCGCCGCTTTTCCGCCTCCTCGGTCTTGGCGCGGTAAAGGGGGGCAGGGGTCACGTCAACGTGGGGGACCGTCCCACCGCAGGCGAGAATTACGTCCTCCGCCGTCACCGCATCGGGCAGCAGGGCGCGGGCCATACGGTTGGCTGCGGTGGTGTAAAAGCTGTTGCCTGAGAAGAAGGCCCGGGGCGGGCCCTGGGTGACCACCGAGCCGTCGAAGAACATGGCGCAGCGGTCAGCGTGCCTGGCACAAAACTCCACGTCGTGGCTCACCATGAGGATCGTGCACCCCGCGGCCTGGAGGCGCTTTAGGATGTGCGCCAGTTTCTCCTTGAAGTGGCCGTCTAATCCTTTGGTGGGCTCGTCCAGCAGGAGGATGCGGGGCTCCAGCAGGAGAATCTTGGCGAGGGCCGCGCGCTGCTGCTCGCCCCCCGAGAGGTCATAGGGGTGCTGGCCCAGGAGGGGGCCAAGCTCACACAGCTCTGCCACGGCGGACACCTTCGCGTCCCTCTCAGCCTGGGGATGGGATTTATCAGCCAGCATCTCATATAGGTCCAGCTCCACCGTCTTCTTCACGAAGAGGGCCTGGGGGTTTTGGGGCAGCACTCCCAACAGGCCGCCAAATTTCTCGCTTTCAGAAATATCGCACAGTTTGCGCCCCTCCAACCGTACCGAGCCCCGGTAGGGAACATTGATCCCGGAAAGGAGGGAGAGGGCTGTGGTCTTTCCCGAGCCGTTGCCCCCAACCACGGCGAAGAAAGCCCCTGTGGGGACGGACAAGCGTAGGCCCTTTATCACGTCCGGCCCGTCCTTCTCATAGCGGAACCAGACCTCGTCCAGCTCCACGGCGGGGGGCGTGGCGGGGGTGGTGTCAGGCTGTTCATGCACCGGCGACAAGGGGAAGTCTGCCGCGCGGCGGACCAGCCAGTCCCGCCCGTCCCGGACAGTGATAGGACAGAGGCTATCACTGCGGACGGCGGCGTAAATCCGCATAGGTGTGGGCATGGCGAGGAACATGTCGTGCCCTTTGTCCCTCAGCGCGGCACCCACGGAGCGGGGGCTGCCATCGGCAATGACCACTCCCTCATCCAGCACCACCACCCGGTCAGAGAGGGGGAAGGCCTCCTCAAGCCGGTGCTCGGTGAGGAGGACGGTGGTGCCCAGCTCACGGTTGATCTTCCCCACAGTGGCGAGGAAGTCTGCTGCCGCGATGGGATCCAGCTGGCTGGTGGGCTCGTCTAGAATAAGGACCGAGGGCTGCATGGCCATGACGGCCGCCAAGTTCAAGAGCTGTTTCTGCCCGCCGGAGAGCTCGGAGACATTCTTATAAAACCAGGCCTCGATACCGAAGAAGGACGCCATCTCTGCCACCCGAAGGCGAATGGTGGGAGTATCGCACCCCAGACTCTCCAGTCCGAAGGCCAGCTCATGCCACACCTTGTCGGTAACGATCTGATTGTCGGGAGACTGGAGGACAAAACCGATGCGTGCCGACTGCTCCCGCTGGTCCAGCGCATCGAGGGGCGCGCCCTCGAAGAGGATCTCCCCTGTTTTTGCCCCATGGGGGGCGAGAACCGACTTGAGCTGGCGCAGGAGAGTGGTCTTCCCGCAGCCGGACTTGCCGCAGAGGGTTACGAACTCCCCCTTATTCACCGCGAGGCTCACATGTTTCAATGCCGGAGCGGCCTGCTCGGGGTAGAAAAAGGTCAGATCCCGGATCGCAATTGTTTCCACTTTCTATCCTCCCAGCAATCTATGATCAATGGCGTGGTACACAGGAGCAGGTAGGCTAGCCCGCCCGAGACTGACCACGCGTCCCAAGGGGCCATTTGGACGGTGGGAAAGTACCGGCAGGAGAACCCCCCTGCCAGCCACATGGCCAGTATGAAGGCGCCCAGCGCACAAATCCAGACGAGAGCGGCGCGGTCTCGGTCGTCAAATCGGTAGATGGAGAAGGCGCTGCGGCCCTTCAGCCCGTAGCCCCGGCTCTTCATGGAGTCCGCTGTGTCAATGGCGTTCTCCAGCGACCAGGTGAGCATGATGGACAGAATGCGTATCCCGTGCCGCGCGCGCCGTAGGGCAGCACCGTTTGACACGTCACGCCCGATGCACCGCTGGGCGGCAGAAACTACTTTGAGCTGCTCAATGAACTTGGGAACGAACCGCAGCACCATGGATATGACCAGCGAGAGGGCGGGGATGATACGCCCGAATAGGTAGACGAATTTGTCCGAGGTCATCACCTTATTGTAGCAGGAGAACCAGCACAGGGCCGCGACGAACATAGCGGAGGCCGCAACGCCATAGAGGATGGATTCCTGGGTGAGGGGGTTCCCGCTGGGGAGGTAGGCAAGGATCGTGCTGCCCTCGTGGTTGAAGGCGGGGTTGATAAGGGCGGTGAGAAGCATCATGGGCAGCATGGCGAGGAGATTAAAGCGCAGGGCCTTACGCCCGCCCAGATAGACCGACCAGGCGAAGGATCCGGCCACGGAAATTGCCAGAGCCATCGGGTGCATAAACCACATGGAGAAGACCAGCACCAACGCGAAATAGGTAAAGCTCACCGCCGGATGATAGGTGGAAAAGGTATCTTTCAAGGCCGCGCCCCTTTCGCTTTGACATAAATAGAACCGACCGCAACAATTTTCATTGCTGCAGCCGGTTTTCTGCTCAATTATGCCCGATGAAGGGCAGTTTCCCCGTTTTGTAGGTCTTCTGACTCACGCCCTGGCAGGGAAACTTCCTGCCGATCAAGCTCTGCCTTCTCAGGTTTCCCCAATGACTGGCTTTCGCCAACGAGCGTTGATTCCGGGCGCATACAGCGGCGGCACCGTCCAGGATTCTCACCTGGTTCTCTTCTTTCAGCCCCACGAGCCATACGCCGCGCGGGGGCACAAAACGGCTATTTAGTTGTGGGGTTTTCCTACTTATATTAAACCCCATTCGCCCTCCGTTGTAAAGCCCCTTACCCGCCAATTCTGCAGAATTGGTCAAAATAAATAGGAAACCGCATCGTCCGGCCGAGAGGCGGCTTTATAAAAAGGCGGCTTGCCAAAAGGGGCGTTTTTGAGCCGGGAAGGCGACCGTTTTAATGAGCCAACTCTATATCATCAATTATCTTTGGAACAGAGACAGAATGGATGTCCGGCGGGATCTATCATGGTGACGAAATCATCCCCCCCAAATTGTGATGCTGCTTTGATAGCGCCGATAGACTGGGCATATTCAACTGCCGACATTACATCGGAAACCTGAAAGTCAAAGTGCATTTGCTTTTGCTGCTTTTCTTTTTCTTCCGGCCATACAGGTGGCATGTAACCTTCTTCTTCAATAAACAGAAAGACAAATCCATTCTCATTGCATAGTGCGGGACGGCCAAACATTTTGCGTTTTTCCCAGCCAAGCAATTTGTGATAGAATTCGCACAGTATTTGTTCGTCATCACAGTCAACCATAATATTACCCAAGCATATCCCGTTAATCATTCAATGTCCCTCTCACTCTATTTCCGTTTTCGCGTATCATAATTTATCTTTACTTTTAATAGTAGCACGTTTTCCCGTACGAAAAAAGGCATACCTTCTTTTTAGTGAAAGATATGCCTTTTCTGACGGGTCCGTGAATCAATAGTTTCGCTTTAAGCTCATTTTGTATATACACCGGCTTATATCGCATGCCATTTTCTGAAACTGTTTCGCTAAAGCTAAATGGCAATGTATCTCAACAGCATCAGGTGATGGATTTACTGTAATTTGGTTTGATAAGTCAATCCCTTTGAAGTGTGCAGGGAAAAACGCCCATTGGAAAATTTCTTCGGGGTGACCTTGAAATTCTCCAATGGGCGTTGAGGTGAGCACCGGATATTAACGGGTTAGCTTAGCTGAACGAAACGTATTGTATCTGCGGTGTTTACTGCTGCACGCTTAAACCATTGGATGCAATTACCTCTTTGTACCAATAAAAGCTGTCCTTTTTCATTCGTCTCTGTGTACCGTGGCCAAAATCATCCCGGTCCACGTAAATGTAACCATAGCGCTTGCTCATTTCGCCGGTAGTTGCACTGACCAGGTCAATGGGGCCCCAGGTAATATATCCAAATAGATTTACCCCATCCAAATCAACTGCATCCAGTGCTGCTTTGATATGCGCTTTCAGATAATCGATGCGGTACTGGTCGTGAATCTTCCCATCCGGCGAAATCTCATCCTTGGCTCCAAAGCCGTTTTCAACAATCAGCAGCGGCTTTTGGTAACGGTCATACAGTTCATTAAGTGTAATTCTTAAACCTACGGGATCAATGCCCCAGCCCCACTGGCTGCATTCCAAATAAGGATTTTTGGCAGTACCGTTCACATTGCTCAAGGTTTTCATGTCGGGCATATCCGCTTTGACGCAATTGCTTTGATAATAGGAGAAGGAGACAAAGTCTACAGGGTTTTCCCGCAGGATCGCTGCATCTTCAGGGGCCGTTTGTAATTGAACACCTTCGCGCTCCAGGCGTTTTAATGCATATGCCGGATAATAACCTCTGGCCTGAACATCCGTAAAGAAATAAGCCTCCTGCGATTTCTGCTGGGCACAAAGCACATCTTCCGGGCGGCAGCTGTAGGGATATACGCTACCGGACGCCAGCATACAGCCAATTTTCATATCAGCGCCTATTTCATGCGCGATTTTGGTGACCAGGGCGCTTGCCACCAATTCGTGGTGTGCGGCCTGGTACTTTACCTGTGTTTCCTGATCGCCTTCGCGAAACACCAGACCCGCACCTAAAAACGGAAGGTGAAGGATCATGTTGATCTCATTGAATGTGAGCCAGTACTTGACCATCCCATGAAACCGCAGAAACAGGCACTTGGCATATTTGGCAAACAGGGGGATCATTTGGCGGCTGCGCCAGCCTCCGTACTTGCGGATGAGATGGATCGGGCAGTCGAAATGGTCAATGGTGACCACCGGTTCCATACCGTGTTTTTTGCATTCACGAAATACGCTTTCGTAGTAACGGAGCCCTTCTTCGTTTGGGGTATCCTCTTCACCGGTGGGAAAAATGCGGCTCCAAGCAATGCTAAGGCGGAGGCATTTTAAGCCCATTTCAGATAGAAGCTCGATATCCTGAGGATAGCTGCGATAGAAGTCGATTGCCTGATGCGTTGGATAAAAATGCCGCGCATCCGGACAAAGCAACTCCATCTTTCCGGAGGCAACCGCGTACCGATCTTCACCATAAGGAAGGACATCTACATTGGCCAGGCCCCTTCCATCTGCTTCATAAGCGCCTTCACACTGGTTGGCTGCAATTGCGCCACCCCATAGAAAGTCCTTTTTAAGCATTGATATTCTCCGTTTCATTATCCAAGAATACGGCCATGTTTTCGTCCTTTACACCAAGCAGGCAGGTAAAGAAGGCAGCGCCGATTACCGCGGTAGCATATCCAAGCAAATAGGCCAGAGGTTCGGTGTTGACCAGTGCACCCAAAAGGCCGGACACCATCATGGTTTCTGCGCCTTGAGTTCTGAACAGGCCTAATACCAAGCCACCGCAGGCACCGCCCAGATTGGCGGCCAAGAACGGTTTCCACAGAGGCAGAGAAATACCATAGATCATAGGCTCCGAGATGCCGAGCAGCTGGGTCGGAATGTTGCCGAGTACGGCAGAACGAAGCTTGCCATACTTTTTCTTGTCGCGATACCGGATCAGCAGACCAACCGCAACTCCCGCCAGTCCTGCACCTGCCAAAGAGGTAAAGCCCTGAAGGCAGGTATAGCCGACTTCTTGAAGGAGCAAGGTGTTGATTGGCGTAACAATGTGGTGAATACCCATGGAAACCAGGAAAAGGAAGGTGCCGGAAATAATAGCGCCCCCAAGCGCACCGGCATTATAGACCAGCCACAGGATTGCAGTGCTGAGGGCATCACTTACAATGCCGCTAATGGGCTGGATAATAAACAACAATGCTAGGCCCGTGATCACAACAGAAAACAAAGCCGGGAAATGTATTTGAAGCGAATTCGGAAGTATCTTTCTTGCACGTTTTTCAATACTGGCTGCCAGTATACCACCGATCAGCGCGGCCATCGTTCCGCCCAAGCCGCTTTTGAATTGCAGATTCAGGATACCCATGGAAACGCCGTTCAGGGCGCCAACATTCGTAACGATTGCGCCAACCGCAAGGCCTACAAACAGGTTGCCGCCGCGAACCTTGGCGGACTGCCCGGCAACCGCGATGTTCATGATAGAGAAGAAAGAACCAGCAATCACACTGAGCGCTGCCATAAAAACAGAACCGCCGTCCGCAATTCCTGCGGGATTAAATAACTGGACACCAAAATAGATGTAAATATACTGCAGCAGCTTCATAATGCCGTACAAAAGGCCCGTACCAGCAAAGGCGGGAATCAGTGGCGTAAAGATCTGAGAAATGATGGTGAATATTTGGTTTCTACCCTTTTTCTTTTGGTTAAATTCCTCTACCCGATCTCTGGACGGGGCTTGTGATGGTCCCCGCCTTTTTTGGATCTCCTGGCAGACCGCATCCGCTTTGCCAGGGCCCAAGATGACTTGGGGATTGCTGTCATCTCCGGCCAATCCCATGACACCCTGGATCGACTGAAGCTTTTTCCTGTCTACCAGTGCCGCATCATGAACGGTCACCCGCAGACGAGTCATGCAGTTTCCTGCCTTTGCAATGTTATCGATGCCACCCAGACCTTCTATAATCGCCGTAGTATTAATCGCGTTACTCATAACCTTTTTCCTCCTTTAGTTTTTCTCCACTGAATATAGTTTCGTAGGCTTCCTGTCATATCGTGTAAGCAGCCTGGATTGCTTTTCAGTGTACAAGATACAGTAAATTGGGGGGCCAGAACGATCTCCTCTACTTCTTGATAAATGTTCCGGCACAAATCAGGGTGATAATCGGCAATTGTAAGCAGCGCGCGAACCAGATGACTGACATATTGGAATCGATAATCCTGCATATGCCCGATAAATTTATCGAAACGAACACTGTCATTAATAAAGGTTTCGTTTTGCTGCAACATCTGTAGCAGCGGTTCACTTGCCGCGGCACTGTGAAGCCTTCCCAATGCATAAACGGCGCTGATCCCTCTTAAGGAATTGTACGATTTGCTGGTTTGCGGCAGATAGCAGTCTCTTCGCTGTGCCGTTTCGATCAAAACCGAAAGACCTGAATCATCCCCGCACAAAGCCAATACCAAAGCGCTGTTCACCTTCAAATTATTGTTATCTTCGGTCAGCCAGCTTTTTAAAGCCTCTATGATCCGCATCTGCCATGCGGCCAGCATCGCAAAACCTGGACTATTGGATAATAGGCCCTTGCGGATCTGCTGCGTTGTTGAATCAAAACGGGTAATCTGTTCGCGCTCAGGCGGGGGATTGTCTCTTAATACATAATGATTTCGTATAGAAAGGCAGTTCGTTTGAGAAAGCCTATCCTTCAATGCCTGGTACGGCACATCCTGCAGCGGAAGCCCCAGGTAAAGGGCCTCTTCCACAACTGCGGCTGCCGCTTCGCCGGATTTTTGACAGTCGCGCATCATTCGCGTATGCGAAGCCATGTCATGATCCAGCGATAAAATCCGCCCCGCTGCGATCACATTGTCCAGTGCGTTTGGAATCATCACGTCCTTATCGATTGGTACCGAAACCAGGGTGGACCACATACTAAGCCCAACAACCCAATCGCACAGAGTCTGGCTTTCAAATGCCATATCCTTCACATGGTTATCAATGTTGGCACTCGAGAAAAACAACGGCTCTAAAGTTTCCTGGTTTTTTATTACCTGGTCCATGCGCAGTTGCCGGATCCCGTCTATGGCAAATCCCTCTCGAACCCCCAGCAGAGGGGACATTCCCATCGTGATTTGACCATTCTGCCAGGTACTGTAAACGGGATTGTTCAGTGAAGTAACGATGTGGTTGGCATATTCTTCAGCTAGCTCCTGGCGAACATAACCCGCGTCTATGTTATCAAAATTCATGCGGCAAGTGCCTTTTTCGAAAAACAGCCGCACATTGGAAAACGGCTGTGACAGGCCATCAAATTCTCTGCCATTCTTTTTGGCTGATCCAGCCATTCTGCACAGGGCCGCCTCGGCTGTGGCGTCAATAAAGTAATCGGCGGAAACTTCTTTCAGCCCAAAAGGGGTAAGGTACTGAATGCCCGCTATAGTTCTTCCATCCACATATACGCCGGTCAAAGCGGAATCAAAGCTGACTTGACAGTTTGTATCCTCCAATTCCTGTTCATACACGCACATACGTATCAGCGGGTGAGACCCAAACACATCCGGAAGGCGATACTGCTTTTTTTGTTGTTCGATTCGTTCATCGTACGCTTCATAGATCCCGCCGGGAGACCCCTGATAATAATGGAACATAGCCCCGCTGTGTACACCGCCCAAGAAATTCAGCTTTTCTACGATCAGAACATGCCGCCCTTTTTTAGCAAGGTAGATCGCCGCGATGCTCCCGGCAGTACCGCCCCCGAGAACGACCGCGTCAAAATGTTTAGTAAAAGAGATCTTATCTCGTTGTTCCTTAGCAATTTCTCCGTGTTCGAGAACCTGTTGAAACATCAGCATAGGTGATCCCTCCAGAATTGTTCCCCACGTTCCATAGCATGCAGTAGATCATCCGATAAGCAGGAACACAAAATAAAACCATTTGAATTAGAAAGAACAGACGACTGCTTACCCCTGACGCATATCCGATCCGCAGCTTTCAGCAAAAGATCTTTGCTGTCGGTTCGCGTGCAAGAAAACAGCGCGAGGGCTTGTTTTCGCAATTGCGGATATGATAGTTCCGCGTCTGCCGGCATTTCCAGAATGTAATATCCCCCAGCTGCAAAGTCATGAATATTGGCGCAAGGGCAGATCACACGATCCTGGCCGGCCTTCCAGATCAGAAGGTTCAAACTTTCGGTTACACTTCCATCGGCGGCCTGCTTTGCAAAAAATTCGGTAGTGTCTACATAATTTTCCGCCTGTATGTGATAGATCTCATCCCGGCAGATGCCTGTAAGCGTGAAGTGATCCACATTTCGCTGACGGGATAGGATCGAAAAATCGAACAATATCTGTAATCTCTGACTTTCCGCGTATCTGCCTAGAGCGGGCATCCATTCGGTGATGGCGAGCTGCCCATCCTGAACAAGCGCTGGGGACTGTTTCATGCAGGCCCAGAATTTGCGGGCGGTCTCTCCCTGTATCCCCCTTTCCGGCATGGGGTCGGCCCGCATGCTGGCAAAAAAATCACTTGCCAGCTGGTTTCCCCGATCTACAATAAGTGTTCCCTCGGGATCACATGAAGCAATTGCCATTCCAGCCATGGTCGCACCATTCACAATGGTTTTATATTTTTTCAAATTTTTGAACACCTCTCTATATCGTTGCGTTTCTGTTGCAATATTATAGAAATTTTACTAGTGTACTACAACACTTTTAAACCAGCTTGTTCCTTATCTCACAAGTCGGGATTTATCCCTTTATTCGTGATTTATCACAAAAGGTTTGAGGAACGAAAGCAGTGATTGCGCTAAGAGCTGATTCGGGAGCGGCTGCAGGTATGTTTTTTTATGTGAGAGCGTATTGCCCCGCACGCAGATTTATAAAAAAGCAGATCCCGAAGGATCTGCTTTTTCAATCGATATCTTTCCGTTGACCAGACGCAGCTTATGAAAGCGGCTGAACAGATGCGATCATTTCTCCGATTTGGCGTCGCCAGGAAGCTCAAGCAGCGCTTTTTCTGGTTCTGCAAGCATATTGGTTCGATACTGCTGATACTGTAAAAACAATGTCTCAATGGCAATAAAATATCCAACAGCAGACTCGATCCGATAGCCGTGATACTCTGAATAAAATTGAAAGTCCATCGTATGCACATAGATATTTTCATCGCAGATCGAGGCCAGTGAATTGTCCTTTAGGCGGGTGATCGAAATCACAGGAACATTTCTTGCGCAAAGATTCCGTGCGAACTCCAATGCGGCCGGTGTTTCGCCGCTAAAAGAAATGATAAAAACCAGATCTTGGGGGGTAACATTTTTCAGTAGGAATGAGAGTTCTCCCTCGCCCTGTATGCTTATGATATAATCACCGCTGCACTGGAACAGCCGCCGCATTTCTCGAAGAACGTTGTTTTGCATATTACCCGTGCCATAGGCGAAAATATGCCTGGCATTGTAGATCATCTGGTTGATCTTGGTAAAATCTTTGTTTTGCATCTCGGTAACGATCTGGTGATAGAGTAAAATCAGATCTTTAGGATTGCTGATGTAATTCGCAGACTTCTGCTGATAGTCCAGTTTCAATAACGTCTTTAATTCCGCGTAACCACTTAATGTAAGTTTCTGCGCAAAGCGCAATACCGTTGTGCGTGATACATTACAGACATCCGCCAACTCATAGATGGTGTAATCACAGCAGGCTTTTCGATGGGTTGAAATATATTTCCAGATGATAAGATCAGTTTCTTTCAGTTTATGATAATTCTTATTGACAAGCTCCTCAATTGCGATAACCATCGTTGTATTCCCCCATCGGACCAGTACGGATCATACTTGTACACTATCAATGTCCGCCTGAATTTTGGAAGCTGTGCAGAGTTTGGTACCGGCGAGGGTCTGCCACCTCCGATTCAAAACAATATAGAACTACGCCAGGGCGAAACAAACACATAATATTATAAGCCTTTTTTGGCAAAAAGCAAAAGCTTTCAGAAACTATACGCATTACTTTCAAGCAGTATAACTAACCAGACAAGACCATCTGGGGATGAAGCGCTTCCAGGGGAAATGCTAAGGGCTGTTTAATCAACGCATCCCGGCTCCTTGAGATAAGACAGAGGACGAGCGGTCTTTTATTCTTTCCCTCTTTGCCCATAGCGGGGCTCTCTCCTATTGCAATTAGCAGGAACAGATAATAAAAGGTCCTGAAAACAGAGTCATTTCCAGAACCTTTTGGCACGCCTGAAGGGAATCGAACCCCCAGCCTCACCCTTAGGAGGGGTGCGCTCTATCCTATTGAGCTACAGGCGCGTATTGAATTGTCTGCTTTTTGCTTAATAACCGGAGGGATGCCATCGCATGTTTAGGAAATGGGCCCTCTGTCCTGGCGAGGTACAGAAACACGTAGGACCACAGTCCGTGTTGATGGCACAGCTCTCTCCGCTGCGCTGGGCTTTATCCCTATTTATGCAAAGAGGAATGCGGCGCAAGCTTTATTGTACCCTAAGCTTTCACCCCTGTCAACGAAAAAAAGTTGCGTTTTATAGCATAGTGGGGTATAATACAGGGTCGAGTTTTTGAAACAAGCCTTGTGAAAGAAAGATTTGAGGTGCATCCCCTTTGCAGAATAATCAATTACGCAACGTCGCCATTATCGCTCACGTCGACCACGGCAAGACCACGCTGGTGGACGAGATGCTCAAGCAGGGCGGCATATACCGGGAGAACCAGGCCACCGTGGAGCGTGTGATGGACTCGGGCGACCTGGAGCGGGAGCGCGGCATCACCATCCTGGCAAAGAACACCGCCGTCCATTTCAAGGACACCAAGATCAATATCGTGGACACCCCGGGCCACGCCGATTTCGGCGGCGAGGTGGAGCGCATCCTCAAGATGGTAAACGGTGTTATCCTGCTGGTGGATGCCGCCGAGGGCCCTATGCCCCAGACCCGTTTTGTCCTCTCCAAGGCCCTGAGCCTGGGCCATCGAGTCATTGTTGTGGTCAACAAGATCGACCGGCCCGACCAGCGCATCCACGAGGTGGTGGACGAGGTTCTGGAGCTGCTGCTCGATCTGGATGCCACCGAGGAGCAGCTTGACAGCCCCATGCTCTTCTGCTCCGGCCGACAGGGCACCGCTTCCTATTCCCCAGAGGTGGAGGGCACCGACCTACAGCCCCTGTTCGACACCATTTTGAACTACATCCCCGGCCCCGAGGCTGATAACGACGCGCCGTTCCAGATGCTGGTCTCCTCCATCGATTACAACGAGTTCGTAGGCCGCATCGCCATCGGGCGCATTGAGCGGGGCGTCATCCGCCAAAATCAGGAGATCGCGGTGTGCAACTACCATGACCCCGATGCCCCCGGCAAGCGGGCAAAGGCGGTTTCTCTCTATGAGTTCGACGGGCTGGCCAAGACCCCGGTCACCGAGTCCTCCGCGGGCAACATCATCGCCATGAGCGGCATCGGCGATATCACCATCGGCGACACCATCTGCGCCGCCGGCGCTGTGGATCCCCTGTCCTTTATCCAGATCTCCGCCCCTACGATGGAGATGACCTTCTCGGTTAATGACAGCCCCTTCGCCGGACGTGAGGGCAAGTTTGTTACCTCCCGGCAGATCCGGGAGCGGTTGATGCGCGAGACGCTGAAGGATGTGTCCCTCCGCATCACCGAGACCGACAACACCGACTCCTTAAACGTGGCGGGCCGGGGCGAGATGCACCTGTCCATTCTCATTGAGACCATGCGCCGGGAGGGGTACGAGTTCCAGGTCTCTCCTCCCCGGGTACTGTTCCAGGAGATCGACGGGAAGACCTGCGAGCCCATCGAGCGCCTGGTGGTGGATGTGCCCAGCGACAGCGTGGGCGCGGTCATTGAGAAAATTGGCTCCCGCAAGGGCGACCTGGTGGAGATGACTCCTGTTGGCAACCGCATGAAACTGGAGTTTTTGGTCCCCGCCCGGGGCCTTTTCGGCTACCGCAATGAATTTTTAACCGACACGAAGGGCGAGGGCATCATGGCCTCCATCTTCGATAGCTACGCGCCTATGAAGGGCGACATCGCCCGCCGGGCCAGCGGCAGCCTCGTGTCCTTTGAGACCGGGGAGAGCGTAACCTACGGCCTCTTCAATGCCCAGGAGCGAGGCGCCCTCTTCATCGGCCCTGGCGTGCCAGTCTACGCCGGTATGGTGGTAGGAGAAACCCCCAAGAGCGAGGACATCACGGTGAACATCTGCAAGAAAAAGCAGCTCACCAATATGCGGGCCTCCGGCAGCGACGAGGCTCTGCGCCTCACTCCGCCCCGCACGCTTTCCCTGGAGCAAAGTCTGGAGTTCCTGGCCGATGACGAGCTACTTGAGGTCACCCCCAAGACCCTGCGTCTGCGTAAGCGTCTTCTCGATCATGGCGACCGCATGAGAGCTCTTAAGGGCGCAAAATAAACGAAAATAGAAAACAGTCTGTATTCTACGCAGCGTAGAATACAGACCGTTTTCTATTTTCGCTCCAAGTACACCATCAGCGCCCCGATGTCAGCGGGAGAAACACCGGAAATCCGGCCTGCTTGGCCCAAGCTGAGGGGGCGTATCTTGTCCAGCTTCTGCCGGGCCTCGATGCGCAGTCCCAAGAGTCCGAGGTAGTCGATATCCGGAGGGAGGGGGCGGCTCTCCAACCGACGCATCTCCTCCACCTGGCGGAGCTGGCGGTCAATGTACCCCCGGTACTTCACCTCGATCTCCACCGCCTCGGCCACCGCAGCAGACAGTGGCGGACGGTTGAGGTCCAGGTGGGCCAGTGCCTCGTAGCTATTCTCCGGACGGCGTAGGAGGTCGACGAGCCGCCCCTGGCCGGTACCGGTATGCTCCAGGCGCTTGATTTCCCGCTCTACGGCGGCATACTTTTCCAGCACAGCGCGGTAGCGTTCGTCGCTCACCAGCCCTGCCTCATGGCCCAGGGGGGCAAGTCGCTGGTCGGCGTTATCTTGGCGGCAGAGGAGGCGGTACTCGGTGCGGGAGGTCATCATTCGGTAGGGCTCGCTGGTGCCCTTGGTTACCAGGTCGTCGATAAGGACGCCGATGTACCCCTGCTCCCGGCCAATGATCATGGGCGGGCGGCCCAGCAGCTTGAGGGCCGCGTTTACCCCCGCCACCAGCCCCTGGGCGGCGGCCTCCTCATAGCCGGAGGAGCCGTTGAACTGCCCCGCGCCATAAAGCCCTTTTACTTGCTTGTGCTCCAAGGTGGGGAGGAGCTCGGTGGCATCCAGGCAGTCGTACTCGATGGCATAGGCACAGCGCGTCATCTCGGCATGCTCCAAGCCGGGGATTGTACGAAGAATCTCGCCCTGTACCTCCTCAGGAAGGGAGGAGGAGAGGCCCTGGACGTACAACTCCTCAGTGTCCATGCCCATGGGCTCGATAAAAAGCTGGTGCCGGGACTTGTCCGCGAAACGGACCACCTTGTCCTCGATGGAGGGGCAGTACCGTGGGCCCACTCCCTCGATCACCCCGGAGAAGAGGGGGGAACGGTGAAGGTTTGCCCGGATGACGGCGTGGGTGGCCTCGTTGGTGTAAGTAAGGTAACAGACCGCCTTGTTCTCGGGCGGCGTCTCGGTCTCAAAGGAGAAGGGCACAACTATTTCATCCCCAGGCTGGACTTCCATTTTGGAGAAGTCCACGCTGCGGCGGTTGACCCGGGGGGGCGTGCCCGTCTTGAACCTGCGGAGGGTGAGCCCCAGGGCTTGGAGGCTCTCGGTGAGGGGAAGGGCGGGAGCTAGGCCGTCGGGCCCGGACTGGCGCATCACGTCCCCCACAATGGTACGGCCCCCCAGATAGGTGCCCGAGGCGATAATGGCGGCCCGGACCGCGTAGACGGCCCCGGTGGCGGTCTTTACGCCGGAGACGGTACCGTTCTCCGTCAGTACCTCCACAATCTCGGCCTGCTTGATCCAAAGGTTTTCCTGAAGTTCCAGGGTGTGTTTCATCAGTTTCTGGTATTCCCGCCGGTCGGCCTGGGCCCGGAGGGACCAGACGGCAGGCCCTTTGCTGCGGCTCAGTACCCGGTATTGGATGCAGGCCTTATCAGCGCATTTGGCCATCTCGCCGCCCAGGGCGTCAATCTCCCGGACCAGATGGCCCTTACCTGTACCGCCTATGGAGGGGTTGCAGGGTAGGTTGCCCACCGCGTCCAGGTTCACGGTGAAACAGAGGGTCTTCAGCCCTAGCCGCGCTCCGGCCAATGCCGCCTCGATGCCCGCGTGGCCCGCCCCGATGACGGCAAGGTCGTATGTTCCGGCAAAGTAGTCCATAGAGATTCCTCGATTTGGGTGGGATTTTTCAGAAAGTAGAGAGACCGCGGCGGGGGCAGGCTCGGCCTTATTGGGAAATTCAGCGTTTTTCCATACGCAATGAAATGGCGGACGTACAATATGCAGGGGGTGTGGCCCCCTCTTTATTTACCCGGCGCTCAACACAATGACTGGCAGGTGGGGGCGGTTAAAGAGGCGGAACGTATACCCCACGTTACCGAGGCCCCGGGAGACCACCATCTCCCCTCCGCCCTCCAGGGCATACCACCCGGCGGTATAGTCGGGGAAGAGCTGTCGCCGGGCGTCCACCAGCCCGTCGGTAAATGGCAGTCGGATCAGTCCGCCGTGGGCATGCCCTGCCAGGGTTAGGTCAAAGCCTGCGGCGGAGTAGGTCGCGTGGTACTCGTTCCGATGGGCCAGCACCAGCGTGTACGCCTCGCCATAGGCGGCGCGGAGCTCCTCGCCCAGGGTCTCCGGCGTCTTTTGGTCGTAGGGGCCATTGGGGTCGTCAATTCCCGCCAGGACAATGGTCTCCCCCCCACGCTCCAGGGGGAAAAACTCATTGGAGAGCACCGTCACGCCGCACTCCCGGAGGAGGGCCTTCACGGTGTACGCTTCCCGGATGGCCCACTCGTGGTTGCCGGTAACATAGTAAGTCGGGGCAATGGCGGCAAGGCCCTTCGCCAGGGGCTCTATCATGGAAAACTGCGCCGCATCATCCACCAGGTCCCCGGTAATGGCAATCAAATCAGGACTCTGTTCGGCCACCTTGCGGAGCAGGGTCTCATTCTCCGGCCCGAACTCCTTACCATGGAGGTCGGATATCTGGACCACCCGAAACCCATCAAAGGCTGCGGGGAGGGTGGAGGAGGAGAGGGTAAAAACTTCGGTCTGGATGCGGTTTTGCTGGTCAAAAAAAAACCAACCCGCCGCTAGGAGAAGCGCCAGGGCGACGAGAACAGCGCGTAAGGGGCGTCGGCGCTTGGGGCCCGTGTAATTTCCCATGTCAGCCCCCCAGTGATTCCGGCGGAGCGGAGTCCCGCTTGAGCTTTTTCAAATACCGCACCTTTTTTCTCCTGTACCACACGCAGTTAAAGACGTTGCCCAGCATGAGGATATTTCCGCAGAGGTACAGCCAGGCAAGCAGGATGATGACTGAGGCCAGGGACCCATACACCAGAGAGTACCGGGAGGAGAGGCCAATGAACCAGGAGAAGAGGATGGATGCGCCCACCAGCGTGATGGAAGCCAGAATTCCGCCGGTGAGGACGGGTGGCCTAGGTTTGCCCCTGGGAGCCGACACTCGGTAGACCAGCAGCACGAAGAAGAGCACCAGCGCGAAGAGGAGGAGAAAGCGCATCCACTGCCAGTCCCAAGGCAGGGAGGCGGCGTCTAGGTGAAGGAAATTTATCAACAGGCTGAAGAGCCATTCGCCCGTGAGGAGGACCACAATGGAGAGGTAGATGGTCACCAGCAGCAGTACCGAGAACGCAAAGCTCGCCACCACTTGCCAGACTCCAGTGTAGCTGTTGCGGTCGTATAGCTCGTCCATGGTGCTCATGAGGGTGCGGAAGGCCGACGATGCGGAGAAGATAGTTACGCCCAGCCCCGCAATGAGGAGGCCGGTGGACTGATTTTCGGTAATGTAGCCCAGATAATCCCCCAGGACGCCCAAGCTCTCTGTGGGGAGAAAAGGCTCCGCCGCCAGCATGACCATGTTCACATCCAGGTGAAGGAGGCCGATGAAGGCATTGACGCAGATGAGGACGGGGAAGAAGGTGAGGATGAGAAAATAGGCCAGGGCGGCCGCGCTGCGGGCTATGCGCTTAGAGAAATAGAGCTCTACCAGCTCCAGCACGAACCGGATGGGCGGAAAGCCCAGCATGCGCCGCATCAGCGATCCCTCCTCTCTTTTTCCACATTAGCGGTGGTAGTATAGCACAAAACGCCGTCAAAGGCAAACGAAAAACGCCGCCCGCGGCTTGCGGACGGCGCTGTCTCGATCTCTTTCAGGCCATCAAGCCAGCTTGTTGAGCTTGACGGTCATGCTGCTCTTCTTGCGAGCGGCGTTGTTCTTGTGCAGGATACCATGGCCCACGGCCTTATCGACGGCCTTAACGGCCACCTTGTACGCGCCTTCGGCCTCGCTGCGGTTGCCCTCGGCCACAGCGGCCTCAAACTTCTTCAGGTCGGTCTTGACGGCGGACTTCGCGGAACGGTTCTGAGCGGCCTTTGCAGTGTTCACCAGGACGCGCTTCTTGGCAGACTTAATATTCGGCAAACCAAACACCTCCTCCGATGACGATTTCAACACGCAAACTTGCGTATAGTTTGCTCATGCAGGATATTATTCTACCAGCATAGGCCCGAAATTGCAAGGATTAATTTCATTTTTTCGCGGATTTTTTGTATAGAGAGCTCTTCCGTGCAAAAAATAGTATGTACTGTATCAATTGCCACCATATCTGGTGGGGAAAGAAGGGGCAATATGCTCAAACGCCGAACCGACCTTGCCATGGAGGCCAAGGCCCTCTGGGAGGAGGAGGCCGCCGAGCGGACCAAGCTGGAGGGGGTGGAGGCCGGGGATAGTGAGCGCGAGGGCTACAAGGTTACCACTGTGCGCATCCTCACCGAAAAGGGGGCCCAGGCCCTGGGAAAGCCGGTGGGCAACTACGTCACCCTCCTGCTGGACGGCCTGGCCCGCCGAGAGGAGGACGCCTTCGGCCGGGCGGCCAGGGCTTTGGCGGCGGAACTGGAGGAACTCTTAAAGCTGCCACAGGGGGCTCCCGCCCTGGTGGTGGGCTTGGGCAACCGGGCCATCACCCCCGATGCGGTGGGTCCCAAGACCGCCGACCTTACCATGGCGACCCGCCACCTGGTGGAACAGGTGCCGGAGCATTTCGGTTCCTTCCGCCCGGTGTCGGCGCTGGCCACGGGAGTGCTGGGCACTACGGGTGTGGAGAGCGGGGAACTGGTGGCCGCGCTGGTAAAGGAGATCCGCCCAGCCTGCGTCCTGGCGGTAGACGCTCTGGCCTCCCGGAGCCTTGACCGGGTGTGCCGCACAATTCAGATCGCGGATACCGGCATCGTTCCCGGTTCTGGGGTAGGAAACGCACGGGCGGCCCTCTCTCAGGAGACGCTGGGGGTTCCCGTGGTCGCCATCGGGGTGCCCACGGTGGTGGACGCCGCCACCCTCTGTGCGGATGTGCTGGCCGAGGCGGGAAACGCGGACCTGGACCCCGAGGCCCTCCGGGGGGCCGCAGAAGGCGTCATCGTCACGCCCAAGGAGATTGACAGCCAGGTGGCGGACCTTGCCAAAGTCATCGGCTACGGCGTCAACCTGGCCCTTCAGACCGGACTGACGATGCAGGACGTGGAGATGTTCTTGTCCTAGCTCCTGACTGCCTTTGTCGCGGCCTTTTTCCCACCGCCGCGCAGCATATAGGCGCTCACCGCTGCCACCAGGGGTACGGTAAAGATGATGCCGATGGAACCAGCGATACCCTGAAGGATCTCGAGCACCATAAGATCGCTGTTCATGAGTTGCAACATGGGATAATTATAGACCCGGAAGAGAATCAGCATATTAAGCCCAGAACCCACAAAAGCCAGGATTAGGGTATTCGCCATGGTGCCCATGGCGTCCCTGCCCACATTCATGCCGGACTGGAACAGCTGGCGGGCTGTAAGCTCCGGGTTCAGAATATAGAGCTCGTTGCTGGTTGAGGCAATGGACATGGCCACGTCCATTACTGCACCCATGGAGGCAATCAGTACGCTACACACAAGCAGTCCACTGATTCTCAGCCCTTCGTCGGAAGCCACCAATACAAGCCCCTCAGCCTCGCTCATGTTAAAACCGTTGAGCCCGGCCAGGTATCCCACCACCGCGGCGGAAACCCCGGCGGCAATCACCCCGGCGGCACAGCCTAAAACGGCGCACAGGGTCTTCTTTGTTGGCCCGTCTAGCAGCAAAAGGGAGACCGCAGCAGTGAGTACCACGATTCCTACCGTCGTCAAGATGGGGTTGGCCCCCCGGACAATAATCGGAATCAGAATGAACCAAAGGCAGACCAAGGTAAAAACGAGACCAAGCAGCGCCTTCAGCCCCTTTTTTCCACCGATGATCACTAGTGCCCCCGCAAAGAGGAGGACAAATCCGCCAACCACAGCCCGACGGTCAAAGCTGTATATATTGGAGATTCTGGGATCCCCATTGTCATCCTTGGAGAGGAGGACGATGAGGCGGCTTCCCTTGCGGGCATCTACGCCGGAATACGCATCCAGGTAGTTGTTTACCTCCATAATACGGCCCTTCAGGGTCCCGGAGAGTATCTTGACCTGAAGTTTCTGCGAGCCGACCCTGCGGCCCTCCGTCCAGGTGTCGGCGCTGGCATTGTCCTCAAGGACGTTCAGCACCTCCACCGGAGCGTATTGCAGTAGACTGGCGCTGGTGGGCACCGCGCCCTGGACGGGCCGGTTCAGGAACACCGCCGCAGCACAAAACAGGGTCGCAAAGAGTACGTATAGGGCATAGCGTATTATCTGCCCCCGGGTACAGCCTGTCCGAAACCGTGCCCACAGCAAGCCCTGAGGCCTGGCATCCGGGCCATTTGCCTTTGTTGATTTTTCTTTACTCATGTCTCAACCTGCCTTTACAGTGTGCGGGGCCGGTCATCCCTCACGGATGGCCGGCCCCGCACGGATGAATTGGGGTGGTTTTTTACTTCAGAACGCCCTCTACAAAGCGCTGGACGATGGTGGCGATCTCTGCACGGGTGGCCTGGCCCTTGGGATCGAGGAGCCCGCCGCTCTTGCCGCTGATGAGGCCAAGTTTAATGGCCCGCTCCACCGCTTCCGCCGCCCAGGGGCTGACCGTGTTCAGATCGGAGAGACCGCCCGCCTGCGCGGTCTCGGGCAGGGTGAGGCCGGAGTAGTCAAGATACCGGATCAGGATGACGCAGAGCTGCTCGCGGGTGAGAAGGCCGTCGGGATTGAAGTTCATACCGTCGCCCTCCACCAGGCCGCTCTGACTCGCCCAGGCCACCGCTTTGGCGTACCAGGCGTTGTCCGACACATCGGCAAAAGGAGTGCCGCTGGCGGCTTTACCACCATCGATCCGAGCCAGGACGGTAGCAAGCATACCGCGGGTCATGGGCTGGTCGGGGTTAAAGTTGCCCACGCCGTCACCCTTGAAGAGTTCGCGGGAGGAGACAAACCCGATCGCCTCGCCCGCCCAGTGATTCCCGGTGTCCGGGAAGGTCTTGGTGTTGTCGATGACCTCATAGGTGCCGGGAATATTGGCGACATAGGCAGCTTTCCCGCCGCTGACCACGCCGATGGGCAGGATGACGGTGGTACCGTCGGCCTTGGTCACCCGGATGACACTGCCGCTGGCCTTGGGATTCACCAGCATGGCGTTTACGTCGCTGACCGCGGTCAGGGTGCCCGCAGGGATCACGATGTTCAGTCCGCCGCCGGATATGACCACAGGCTTTGTAGCGTTGGCGGCAATGACCTTTGAGTTGGCAGCAGCGGTCAGCTTGGCACCTACACTGGACAGCTTCACCTGGATGGAGTCGTCACCCACCGTCACAGTGGCGGAGGCGGTAGCTGTACTGCCGGTGGAAGCGGTACTCAGTGTCAGACCGGAGAGGTCAAAGCGGTAGGTGACAGGCGAATAAGCCACGGCGTCACCGTCCAGATCCACGGTGATGGTGAAGTCGGGGTCAGTTGGGTCGATCCGCTTGATGAAATCATAGAAGGGGCTACCGTTGATATCACCATCGGGCACAGTGATGGTTTTATCCCCGAACGTGAGCACGGGGGAGAGGCCCGCGTAGTTGGGCAAGGTGAGCCGCAGGCCCAAGAAGTTTCCCGATTGCATGGCCGCGTTATCCTCCCAGAACCCGGTAAAGCCCTGCTTATAGGCCAGCGTGCCGGTGACAGCCACCGCTGTTGTCTCCTTGCCGGTAGGCGTAGCCAGAACCACCCCCTCGCGCATGAACGCGTCATTCTCCGCGCCGGCAAGGCCGCTTGCAAAGCCCGTTGGCGGAATGCTGACGATGGAGGATGTCACTATGTCGGCCCGGTCACGGATTCGGATGCGGTTGGGCACTCCCGCAAACGAGCTGTCGTAAGAGGAGAGGCCTACGACGGTGACCATATTTCCTATGGCGAGCCCGGCCTTCAGCGCGGCGTCCTTCTCCTTGGTGATGTAGCCGTCAATAAAGACACGGGCATCAATACCGGATGCGTCGCGGACCATAATAGTCTGAATCGCGCCGACCTCTTCGGTAAAGTCCACGATCACGCCCTGAATTTTGATAAGTTGGCCCAGCGCGCTGCCGGAGTTAGCCTGCTCGGTGGTAACAAGTCTGGGCTCAACGGCGATGGGCATGGAGTTGCGGAGCTTGATGCTGGTGACCGCTAGCTGGCGCTCACCCTGGTAGGAGCTGGTTACGCCGGTGATGCGCACCTTCTGGCCTACCCGGTACTTACCTGACACAGGGAATACGTTGATGCCCCCGGTGGCGTCCTGTACGTAAGTGCAGTCAAAGAAAGCTGTGTCCTTGTCGTAGCCGGAGGCGTTAGCGGTAACGATTCCCTCCACGGTAAAGGTTTCACCCTCGGGAGCAGCCTGAACGTTAGCAATGTCGGTGATAACAGGGGGATTTACCAGCTCGATCAAGTTCTCCAGAATGTTGTAGTTGCTGTACCCCAGAGTGGCGTTGTTGTCACTCTCGGCGGAGGACTGGATCTCAAAGTTGGACATGAACGCGCCGCCCGCTACGACCACCAAGGAGGTCTTGCCGCCAGCATGAGTCACGGTCTCGGTGGCGGCCAGGAGCAGAGCCTCCACCGACTTATTCCCCTCGGCGGTGGGATATCTGGGCGTAGACGCGCCACCCAGGCCGTCGCCGTCCCTGTCGCTGGACTCAGTGGTGGTAAAGCCGCTGACAAGAGGGCTGACGCTGGCGGGCAGGGTATTGGTCGGATTACCCCCACCGTCCACAGCATAGACGCTGGTGCCGCCGTACTGGCTGAACACCTGGGTATAGAGATTGTTCTGCCCGTCGTAGATATGGTCGGCGTCGAAGACAATACTAGCGGTGAGGGGGTTATCGAAATTATAGTTGGAGAGGTAGAGCCGGGCTGTATCGGTAGCGCTGGCGGCATGGGTCTTGTCGATCACGCCGTCGTCTGAGATGCGCAGGCTGGAACCTATGGCCGCCAGCAGCTTGTTTTGCTGGGCCGCCATATGGTCCTCCGCGGGGAAGGATGTATAGTTTTCATAGAGGTCAGACCAGCCCGTCACCACGACGATGCCGCCGTTCTCGGCAAAGGTCTTGATGGCCGCGATTTCAGCATCGTTATAAACCCCATAGGGGCTGCGCAGGGACGTGCCGTCCCTGCGGCTGGGCACCGTGAGCACAAGCATCTTGTACTTCTCGTTTGCGCAGGCGGCAATCAGGTCGGCGCTGGTGTTGAGTATATTGGTGCGGGTATTGTGGCTGAAGGCCAGCAGGCCGAAGTTGCCCATATTATCCTTGTAGTTACCGGACACGTACTCGTTATAATGGGAGCCATCGATGCCGATATAGGGCATAGTGGCGGGGTCGAGCACTGTGATAGTGACAGACTTTGTATAGGTACTGGCCTTCCCATTCACGGTGACCACGGCGGTAACCTCGATGGTGAGGGTGCCCGCGGTCGTCGGCGTGTAGGAGACGCTATTTTCAATGGCACCCATAGAGGGAATCGTCGTCCCCGCTATGGCTCCCGGGATGGGCTCGCCATTGGCGGTGTAGGAGACGGACGTCAGCGTGGCGGCGACGTCCTCATTGTTGAAGATACCGGAGGTGAACGTGATGGCCTCACCGATGACAGGCATGGAAGTGCCGGAGACGAGGGAGGCGACGCCGGTGAGGACGGGCGCGCCCACCCACACAGGGGCGGTAACGGCGATGTCCTTGTCCGCCTCGGTAATGCGGAGATAGAAGTAGCTGTAATCCTTGATTTCCTCCTTGGTAAAGGTAACCTCGGCGGTATAGCTGTTACTGTCAATATTGCTCCAAGTATAGTGGACGCGCCCGCCGTTTACAATAAGTTCCACCTTGCTGATGCGATCGGTGGTGTCCGGGTCGTTGATGACGCCCTTGATGCTCAGGGTTTCGGGCACATCGGTGATGAGGGTGCCCATGACCATACCGTTCACCGTGTAGAGGATGTTAAGGTTCTTGTCCTCGGTAGCGTAGACCCGGCGGTCTTTCATGGCCTGGTAGAGGCCCTGCTCGGTGAAATCGTTGGTGTAGATGACGCTGCGGGCGGTGTTGGCGTCGCCCCAGTAGCCCTTGTGGTTATCCTGGTTGTTGGTGGGGGCCACGTGCCAGCCCTTGTCCAAGGCCTTGGTATACTCTGAGTAGGAGGGGAAGTACCCGCCGGAGCCGATGGCCCCCTCGCCGTTGCCCACCTCTACCAGGCTGATGCGCTGGTCGATAATGGGGTCCCAGTAGGCGAATTCGCTGAAGGTGCCGAAAGTGGTGCCCGGGTGGTTAAACTGGGAGACTGATGTTGCGCCCTCAGATTGGCTGAGCAGGTCATAGTAATTCTGCATGCCCTGGTCCTTGGAGGCGTTGGTCTTGTCGTTGAGTTCGGTGTTGTTGCGGCTGACGATGCCGGGGGTATTAAACGTGTTGATGTGGCCGGGCCCGCCGGACCAGGTCATTTCAAAACCCGCCAGGGCCAGCATCTCACCGCTGTGTGCGGTGTTGAACGCGGCGACGGCGCTCTTATAGGAGCTCCACTTTGCCTGGGCGAGCTCGGGGGCCAGACCCATATCGTACAGTGCGCCGGCG
The DNA here is from genome assembly GCA_900079765.1 of uncultured Eubacteriales bacterium. Lineage (NCBI taxonomy): Bacteria > Bacillati > Bacillota > Clostridia > Eubacteriales > uncultured Eubacteriales bacterium. Next base: position 3,561,847 of record LT599017.1, read on the forward strand.
GGGTTGACTCCGCCCAGGTCGCTGCCATCGAAGTAGTTGGAGTGGTCGGTGAAGGAGACGAACTGGACGTTGTTGCTCCGCGCGGTATTCCAAATGTACTTGAGCGCATCCTCCAGTGACCCCGCGCCATCGGAGGCGGTGGTGTGGGAGTGGAGCTGTCCAAAGTAGTTCTTGGGCTCGCCCGCACTCAAGGTATAGTGGAAGGTGGAGACCTCGCTGTCCAGGCAACCCTCGGCCGTGGCCTTGGCCTCCAGCGTCACCGGGAACTGTTCGGCCGTCAGGGCAACGGGGGCGGTGTAAGCCGTCCAGTCGCCGGAATTGACGCGGTACTGAATCGTCACACCCTTTTTCGCGCTGAGGGTAATGCGGTCCAGCGTGGGGGAAATGAGGCTGTTGTCCAGCTTGCTGCTGGAGACCGCGTCCAGCTTGATCTGGGTAAACGTCATTTCCTTAAGCATGCTCACCTTTTCGCCTTTTACGGCGATGGCCTTGATGGTCATGGGGAGGGTGGTCAGCTCGATAGGGGCGAAGTCGGAGTAGGAAGCGCTCTCTGTGGAAGGGGCAGAACCGTCCGTGGTGTAGTAGATGGTGGTGCCCGCCGTGGCGGAGGTGAGGGTGATGAAAGTGCCTTGCGCGACTGGGCTGCTGTTGGAGGGGGTCGCCTTCACGGGGGCCACGTCGTTGGGACCGTAGTATTCGGTACCCGAGATGACGATACCATTAATCTGGCTGGTACCACCGGCGGCGACCGCCGAGGCGGGTACGCCGAACTGGCCATCCTTCCCCATAACCCATCGAATGTACACAGTTTCACGGTTGTTGGCGTCTGGGGGCAGCAACAAGTTCTTGGTTTCCACCTGCCCATACGTCTGCCCGCTGACCGCCCCGAGCACTACTTCACCGCCCGGGAGGGCCTGGAAGGTGGTTCCATCCAGGCTGTACTGCGCGTAGAACGAGGAGGGGCCGGTGGCGCTGGACGAATGAGTTGCGCTCACAGCAATATCACAGGCACCCTTGGTAGAGAACTGTATCTGCCAGTATTTTTTATCCGTTCCGCCGTTCCAGCCGCTGGCGCTGAAACCCCGTCCGCTCGCTGCCGCAGGCGTAACACCCACGCTTGTGGAAAGGGTCGCCCCGTCCTTGTTTACACCGGAAGTTGCTGGATAGGAGGCACTGGCAGTGTTCCCCGCCGCGCTCCAAACCACAAGCTTTTCAATGGGGTCCCCCACGGTGCCCTCGTCGGGGGTGCCAGCGGTGACGCCGTTGTCGGCCTCAACCTTCTGCTGAATCAGCTGGACGGTGTTATAGGTGCTAGCGACACCCAGGACATTCAGCACAGAGCCTTGGGGGTACGCGCTGGACAGGTTTGCACGGAAGGTGACGGTCGCTCCGTTCTGGGTGATGGTATGGTTCTTAGCGCCGCCCGTACCTCCGTTTACGGACAAGGTCACGCCGGTAAGCCTGACCAGGCGTCCCTGGTAATTTCCGGTGTTGAGCATGGCCACGGTGACGGGCAGGGGGGTGGGTACGGTGGGTTCCGCGTTGGTCACCGTAAGTTGGACCGGACTTTCGTCTTTCTTGCCGATCTCAAAGAGCCCATTGAACGGAGCGACCACATAAGCCCTGATAGTGACCTCGTCGCCCACCTTAGCGCCGGAGAAATCGGCGAGCTTTGCATAAACGCACAGTCCGGCGGTGTCGTCCTGGACATAGAAGCCTGAGCTCCCCCCGGTATCTCCAATGATGATGCCTTTGATGTATACCTGGTCGCCCACTGCGGCCTTGCGGGCCGTGGCGATGGTCATCAGGGATGCCTGCCCAATGGAGTATTTAAGGGTAAGCACGTCGCTCGAATCCATACCGTCCTTTACCGCGCGGATATAGACAGTGTAGTCGCCTACGATGTTGGGCATCACCAGGCCGCCGGAGGGAATCGCCGTCCACTCAGTGGCAGCGGCAGAGGAGGTATTATACTGGATGGCCGCGCCCGGAGTGGGGCAGGAAAAGGTCACCGCGGCATTTGGCTGGAGGGAGGAGCCAGTCGCTGATGAAGGCACAGGGGCTGAGACCTTTGTAGGTTGGGAAACCAGCACAACGTCCGATGTCTGTGCCACCCGAATCTGGGGTGCGGTGTTATAACGGCCCAGCACACCCGTTACAGTGACCGTGCAGCCCTCATAGATGCCGCTGTCCAGCGCGGGCATTTTATACAGGCTGATTTTCTGGTCGCCAATGGACACATAGGTATCCCCGCTTGCATTGATCACGCCGAGCAATACGCCGGACAGCTTCACGCGGGTGCCTTCCAACGTGTTGGGTGGGGTCGTGTTCAGTTCTGTTATATTTTTTTCCAACGCAGCGGGCAGGGCGGCGGTGCCTGTCTTTTCAGCAACGGGGCTGGCCAGCTGGAGCTGATTCCCATAGACTCCCAATGTGCCGACAACTGAGATAACATCCCCGAGCGCGACAGCCGTCCCGTTGATCTTGGCCGCGCCGGAAGATCCGAAGTCAACAAAAATACCAGCGGTGCCGTCTTGAATAACCACGTTGCGCCCGTCCGTAAAGGTAACTGTGCCGGCAACAGACGCGGAGGACCCCTGCGTCTGTACTCGGGCGGCAGCAATGCTGTTCTGGGCAAGGACGGTGTAATAGGCCGTCAAAATATCGCTGTCGGTCATCACGTCATTCGGGTCAACTGCATAGGCCTTGATAGCGGTCGCTTCATTAATTATAATGGGGGTTGTATACTTAGTGCTTGCTTCAGTGGGTATTGCTGGCTCGCCGCTTGTCGCCGTGGTGTAATAAATTTCAGTACCCGCAGTAGCGCAGCTAAGCGTAACGGCAGTACCCGCCCCCACTGCGACAGGGACTTCCAATGTGCCACCCACAGGGGAAACGGCGGGGGTGGAAACTTTGGAGGGAACGGAACTACTTTCTCCCTCTATAACCAGATTTTTAACACGAAGAGCACCAGCAGCACTTGTCCCTAAATCGTCAGTACCATTGATTTTTTTCTCTGAATTCTTCGAAAATCTAATTGTAACTGTGGGACTATTCTCCGCAAAAGACGGAATCATGAAAGGGCCGTAAGTAGTATAACTACTTGTGGTGGTAGATGTAGGAAGATTAATTGAATCAATATCAGAAAAATCTTCACCATTTATAGAGTACTGTATTTTAAAACCATTCGGTGTCGATGCATTTGCTGCTAAATCAGCTGAAAGAGACATTCCTGTACAACCAGAGGCGTCAAAGACGAACTGAAAATACCCGGGATTATCTTTAATAAAGCTTCCAATTTGAATATAGCCCGTCTGTTGGCCAACAGACGCTTTGCCGCCCGCTGTCAGGTTAACCCCTGTTTGGCCCAAAGATGATGCAATAGTGGTTTCCCATCCAATAATTGTGGTACTGTCATCCGCCGCCATCACCCCCACTGGGAGCAATGACAGGCACATCGCGAGAGTTAGGAAGAGCGCCAAGGGTTTCTGAAAACGCGTTTTCATCGGTTTATCATCCTTTCCTTGTTGTCTCCCCGTTGCGGGAAACCCACAACGGGGACAGGGTATACCCCCGTCCCATTTCCTTTTTTCCTCCTATGCAAAATTCATGTCTAGTTTATTGTATCGCCGAATTAATTAAACCTCAACAGACAGATGTCGTTTTTATGTAAAATATGACAGCAATTTTCCTTTTTATTTCTTTTCTTGGTCTTTACCTTGCGTGGAGATCGTTTTTCTGTTATCCTTGTTCAGGAAAAAAGCGAGGTGCATTATATGAAAAATATAATATTAATTGGTATGCCCGGCTCGGGGAAGAGCACGGTGGGCGTGCTGTTGGCGAAGGCTTTGGGATATGGCTTTTTGGACACAGATTTGACCATCCAGCAGCGGGAGGGCGCACTTTTGCAGCAAATTTTGAACGCACGCGGCATTGAGGCCTTCCTCGACGCTGAGGAGGGGGCCATTTGCTCGGTCTCCTGCGAAAATACGGTAATCGCCCCCGGGGGCAGCGCCGTCTGCCGGGAGGGAGCCATTTCCCACCTGAAGGCCCTGGGCCCGGTGGTCTACCTGAAGGTCTCCCCTGACGAGCTGGATCGGCGGCTGAGTAATATCAGCACCCGGGGCATTGCCATGGAGCCGGGGCAGACCATCCGGGACATCTACGACGTCCGCGCACCGCTGTACGAGAGGTACGCCGACAAGATCGTGGAGGTGGGAGACCAAACCCTGGAGAAGACGGTTTCCGCCGTTTTGCGGGCGCTGATTGAGGCGTAGGGCCCGATACCCTTATGGGCCTGTCTCCCGTCCCCACCCTTTCTTCTCATTCCTCTTGTTATTTTTGCCGATTTGTGGTATAATTAATTGTAGGAAAGTATGGTGTGCACCTGCCTGTCGGAGCTTCCGATGGGCAGGTTTCCGCTTGCGGGGGCCTGCACGCTTCCTCCGCAAATACTAAAAAAGGAACGAATTTATGACCTTTCAAGACCTCGGCCTCATCGACCCCATCCTGAAGGCGCTGGCCGAACAGGGCTATGAAAAGCCCTCCCCCATTCAGGAAAAAGCCATCGGTCCCGCTCTGACGGGCAGGGACGTACTGGGCTGCGCCCAGACCGGCACAGGCAAGACCTGCGCCTTCGCCACCCCGATTCTCCAGGAGCTGAACGCCCGCAAGACCCAGGGGCGTCCCATTCGCTCCTTGATCCTCACCCCTACCCGTGAGCTGGCCCTCCAAATTCAGGAGAATTTCGAGGCCTATGGCCGCTACCTACCCCTGCGCAGCGCCGTCATCTTCGGCGGCGTAGGCCAGGCCCCCCAGGTGGATAAGCTTAAACGCGGCATCGACATTCTGGTGGCCACGCCAGGCCGCCTGATGGACCTCCAGGGCCAGGGCTTTATTGATCTCTCAAAGCTGGAGATCTTCGTACTGGACGAGGCTGACCGGATGCTGGACATGGGCTTCATCCACGATGTGCGCAAGATTTTAAAACTCCTGCCTGAGAAAAAACAGACTCTCTTTTTCTCGGCCACCATGCCCCCTGAGATCACGGACTTGGTGAACTCCCTCCTCAAAAATCCGGTAAAGGTGGCGGTGAACCCGGTGTCCTCCCCGGTGGAGGTCATCAACCAGAGCGTTTACCTGGTGGACAAGGCCAACAAGAGCGCCCTCCTCGCCAAGCTGATGGATGACCTGGGCGTGAAGAATGCCCTGGTCTTCACCCGCACCAAGCACGGGGCCAACAAGGTTGCCGGAGACCTGGAGAAGGCGGGCATCCACGCCGCCGCCATCCATGGCAACAAGAGCCAGACGGCTCGGCAGCAGGCTCTGGCCGATTTTAAGAGTGGGGCCATCCGCGCACTGGTCGCCACCGACATCGCCGCCCGGGGTCTCGACATCGAGGACCTGAGCCACGTCTTTAACTACAACCTCCCCGAGGTACCCGAAACCTATGTTCACCGCATTGGCCGCACCGGCCGGGCAGGCAAGGGCGGCTCGGCGGTCGCCTTCTGCGACTTTGGCGAGAAATCCTATCTCAAGGACATTGAAAAGCTGATCGGCAAGAAGGTCCCCCTGGTGGAGGACCACCCCTGGCCCATGCAGGTCTTCGAGGCCGCCGTCAAGGATGCCAAGGGTCGCCTGGTAAACGCGGACATTGCCGAAGCCCGGGCCGCCGCTAAGGAGCGCCGCCGTGAGCGGGACGCGGCCAACAAGGCCGCCGCCGAAACTAAAAGGGCCAAGGAAGCCGCAAGGGCCGCCGCACCCCAGCCCGTACCCAAGGCACCTAAGACTCAAAAAGCCCCCGAGCCCAAAGCAGTCAAGGCGCCCGTGCCCAGGCCGGAAACCGCCGCGCCCAAGAAGTCAAAGCGCGGCCTGCGCCACCAAGATTTGACGGGCACCATGCCCGCCCAGCCCACCCGGGCAGAGAACGACTTTCACCGCGTCAACCCCCTGGACGGCGACGTGATTCTGGACGCCACCGCCCGGCTGCTGGCCCCCCGGCCCCGCACGGCCCAGCCCCAGCAGCCCCCCCGGCAGGAGTCGGCCCGGGACAAGCGCCGGGACGTCACCCCCCCAAAGCAGGGGAAGTCCCCCGCCCCCAAGGCTCCCGTAACTGAGCAGACCCGCCGGGACAGTCATAAGACCCGCAATCGCGGCCAGGGCCGCCGGTCCGGCCCCCCCGAGGTGTCCATGCGGCCCGGCAGCCAAAAGGACTCTACCGAGCAGCCCAGCCTTGTTCGACCCTACTATATGAGCCACGACGACTAATAATAAAAACCGCGCCCCCGTATGGGGGTGCGGTTTTTTGTCAGCAGGGAACGGGGTAGGGGACCTGGCAGTGTGCTCCCCGCAAAGGTGGAAATAGTCATTACTCTTCGTCCAGCTTAAGGACAGCCATGAAGGCTTCAGTCGGAATCTGCACGGTACCGAGAGAGCGCATCTTCTTCTTGCCCTCTTTCTGTTTCTCCAGCAGCTTTTTCTTCCGGGTGATGTCGCCGCCATAACACTTGGCCAGCACGTCCTTGCGCATGGCGCGGACGGTCTCGCGGGCGATGACCTTGCCGCCGATGGCGGCCTGGACGGGGACCTCGAAGAGCTGGCGGGGAATGTTCTCTCGCAGTTTTTCACACAGCCGCCGGGCCCGGGGGTAAGCCTTGTCCCGGTGGGCGATGAAACTGAGGGCGTCCACCTGGTCGCCATTCAAGAGCATATCCACCTTCACCAGGTCGCTGGGCAGGTACTTATCCAGCTCGTAGTCCAGGGAGGCGTAGCCCTTGGTGCGCGCCTTCAGGGTGTCAAAGAAATCATAGATGATCTCGTTGAGGGGCATGGAGTAGTGGAGCTCCACCAGATGGGTATCCAAATACTGCATGTCCTTAAACTCGGCCCGCCGCTCCTGGCACATGGGCATGATGTTGCCTACGTAGTCGGGGGGGGAGATGATGGAAACCTTGGCGTAAGGCTCCCGGGACTCGGTGATGTGGGCGGGGTCAGGATAGTTGTGGGGGTTATCCACATAGACGGTTGTACCGTCGGTCTTGTTGATCTCGTAAATGACGCTGGGGAGGGTGGTTATGAGGTCAAGGTCGAACTCACGCTCGATGCGCTCCTGGATGATTTCCATATGGAGCATCCCCAAAAAACCGCAGCGGAACCCGAAACCCAACGCGGCGGAGGACTCGGGCTCGAAAGAGAGCGACGCGTCGTTGAGCTGGAGTTTTTCCAGCGCGTCCCGCAGGTCGGGGTACTCGGAGCCGTCCTCTGTGTAGATTCCGCAATAGACCATGGGCTTTGCCGGGCGGTAGCCGGGCAGGGGCTCCTTGGCGGGCTTTTCCACGCTGGTCACCGTATCGCCCACCTGGGTATCCTTCACGTTTTTGATGGAAGCCGTAAAGTAGCCCACCTCGCCGGCAATAAGCTCGTCACACGGCTCCATTCCCAGGGGCAGGAGGCGCCCGCACTCCAGGATCTCATACTCCGCGCCCGAGGCCATGAGCCGAACCTCCATGCCGGTGCGGACGGAACCCTCCATCACCCTGAAGTAGACGATGACGCCCCGGTACGCGTCGTACTGGCTGTCGAACACCAAGGCGCGGAGAGAGGCGGAGGGGTCTCCCGTTGGTGGCGGAATGTGGGCCACCACATCCTCCAGGACTGCCTCCACGTTGATGCCCATCTTTGCGGAGATCTCGGGGGCGTTCTGGGCCTCCAGGCCGATGATGTCCTCGATCTCGGCCTTGACCCGCTTCGGGTCCGCAGCGGGCAGGTCTATCTTATTGATGACGGGGCGGATCTCCAGGTCGTGCTCTAACGCGAGGTAGGTGTTGGCAAGGGTTTGGGCTTCAATGCCCTGGGCGGCATCCACCACCAGGACGGCCCCTTCACAGGCCGCCAGGCTTCGGCTCACCTCGTAATTGAAGTCCACGTGACCCGGGGTGTCGATAAGGTTGAGCTCATAGGTCTCGCCGTCGGCGGCCTTATAGTTGAGCTTGACGGCCCGGGCCTTAATGGTGATGCCCCGCTCCCGCTCCAGGTCCATGTTATCTAAAAGCTGGCTCTCCATGTCCCGCGCCTCCACCGCGCCGCACAACTCGATCAGGCGGTCGGAGAGCGTGCTTTTGCCATGGTCAATGTGAGCAATAATCGAAAAATTGCGAATTTTAGACTGGTCCGTCATATGGAGACACCTCAAAAAGAATCAAGATTTCGGGTCGGGACGATGGATGACGATGCGGTTGTTGACCCGCTCCCCCGTGGTGTGGATAATCTGAAGGAGGGACTGGTAGGGGCCGGGATAGCTCTGGACCAGGGCCTCGTGGTTCATAGGGGGGAATTGGCCCTTCTCCTTGACGTGCTGGGCGAGGGCGTCCACGTACTCCACCTCGGTGCAAATCATGTCGGCCTCCGGGATGCCGGAGACAAACTGGCGGGCGGAAAGCGAGAAAAAGTCCTCGTTCTGGGCACCATCGGCCCGGTAGAGGTGACGGAACAGCTTGTAGACGGCGGTAGAGAGGTAGTTGGATGCGGCCAGAATAGCCCCCTTGTGCCCCGTCCGGCTCAAGAGGTCGAAAAGAATGCTGATGGAGTTCACCAGCAGCTTTTTGGAGAGGGTGGCCAGGATGCTGCCCTGGAGGGAATTGTCCTTCTCGGCGCTGTAGTCGTACAGCTCGTCGGCAGCGATGGTGGTGCCGTCCCGGTTGAGGGTACGGCCCAGCAAAAAGTCAGCGGAGACATTATAGTAGTCGCAGGCCTTGGCGACGAAGGAGAGGCCCGGTTCCCGTATGCCGTTCTCATAGTGGGAGAGAAGCGCCTGGGAAATGCCCAGGTCGCGGGCCGCCGCGCGCTGGGAGGTACCCTTCTCCTGCCGCAGCAGGGACAGGGAGCGGGAAAAGTCGGAATTCATGCACACACAACCTTTATTTATAACCTTCTATATCTGGCAGGCGTGGAGCTTGGCCCCACCTTTATATTATATAATGACACATAGTATAGTATATTTGCAGAAATACAAAAAGTAAAGGATAATTTTTTAACTGACAATAAACGCCCGGTTCAAAGGGTTCAGTGGGATGAATCGTATGAAAAGGATTCATTAGGGCTCCTTTTCACGTACAGAAAAGCCCCTTTTCATTATTTCTAAAAAAGTGATGAAAAGTGCACCAGCCTATCAAAAATGCTTTTTCGGCAGGCCAACTTTTTTCCTTTTTTTATGCCCTAAGCATTGGCATTCTGAAAGAAAGAGTGTATAATGGCGTTCTATGGGACTTAAAATTGCCATACGGAGGTAAAAAAGCATGTTTGGAAAGCTCATTGACATTTTAAAGGCCGATCCCCGGAAGATCGTCTTCACCGAGGGTACCGACCCCCGCATCCTGGAGGCCTCCGCCCGGCTCCTGTCGGGCAACTTCCTCACCCCCATTCTGGTGGGCGCTGAGAAAGAGATCATGGCTGCAGCCGAGGTAGGCGGATTTAACATCCGAGGCGCCATCCTCATCGACCCCGCCACCTATCCACAAATGGACGAGATGGTGGAGCAGATGGTAGCGCTGCGCAAGGGCAAGATGACCACCGAGCAGTGCCGCGCCGCGCTCCAGAAGAGCAACTATTTCGGCACCATGCTGGTGAAGATGGGGGAGGCCGACTGCCTTTTGGGAGGCGCTACCTACTCCACCGCCGACACCGTCCGCCCTGCGCTCCAGATTATCAAAACCAAGCCCGGCAACAGCATCGTGTCCTCCTGCTTTATCCTGGTGCGAGAGAGCGTGGGCGGCAACGAGGTATTGGCCATGGGCGACTGCGCCATCAACATCGAGCCCAGTGAGGACGAGCTGGTAGAGATTGCCACCGAGGTGGCCCACTGCGCCCGCATCTTCGGCGTCGAGCCCAGAGTGGCCATGCTTTCTTACTCCACCAAGGGCTCCGGCGCGGGCCCCAACGTGGACAAGGTACGCCACGCCTATGAGAAATTAGTGGCCACTAACCCCGACTTCTCCGTAGATGGCGAGCTGCAGTTCGACGCCGCCGTCTCCCCCCGTGTGGCCGAGACCAAGTGCTCGGACTCCCCTGTGGCCGGCAAAGCCAACACCTTTATCTTCCCCGAGATCCAGTCGGGTAACATCGGTTACAAGATCGCCCAGCGCCTGGGCAACTTCGAGGCTTACGGCCCCATCCTCCTGGGCCTCAACGCCCCCGTGAACGACCTTTCCCGTGGCTGCAACGCCCTGGAGGTCTACTCTATGGCGATTATTACTGCGGCGCTGAAGTAAAACCATACACGTAACGCGGCTCTGATACCCGAAAACAACCTGTAGGGGCGGTCTGCGACCGCCCCTACAGGTTTACTCAACGCAGAGCGCCCGGCCCCCGCCCATATAAAAAGGGCGGGGGCTTTCTTTTGGGTAGTTGTGATTATTATCAAATCGTGAGGATGAAGAGTAAAGGACGTTGGGGGAAATTATCCCTCCCGTGGTGGATGCCCCCGGGGCGGCGGCGGAAGCACCACAAGATGTCGTATTGGCCCGAATTGACTGGGGTGCAAAGGCTGCGCGCTTTTGGAGGAGGAAAAAGACTTGACTTGGACGGGAAAAGCGTGTATGATACCGTTTGTAACCGCTGTAACCACTTTGTAATCTTTCCGGCCGGGCGCTGTCCGGCCTTGATTTTTGGTACATGATTGGAGGTCCGGCTCCTATGGACGAGATCCTGCACAGTCATGACGAATATGAAGAACCCGCCCTCCTCGTACTGGAGGCCGAGCGCGACGCACCCCGTCAGAATCGGCTGCGACGCTCCGCTTCCGCCGCGTGGGACACGCTGGAGATGGCCCGCCGCAAGGCTGCTGGCTTGCTCCATCGGGTGGACGCAGCCCCCGGCGTGCTGCGCTTTCTGGCTCCCGTGGTCTTTCTGGCCGCCTCCGCCGCCATCGGCGCAGCGCTGGTTCTCACCACCGTATACACCCCCAGCTATGAGGTGACGGTGGACGGCGTGGCCCTGGGCGCCGTGAAAGATCCCGCCGTCTATGAGGAGGCTGTCAGCCAGGTGGAAACACGCGCCTCCCGCATTTTGGGTTATGACTACACCGTCGAGCACGATGTCGACTATCAGTTCGCCTTCACCGAGAAAGATGCCCTCACCCCTGAGTCAAGCCTTGAAACCTATCTCTTCGACCAGGTGGGCGAAGTGATGAGGACCTACGTGCTCCGAGTGGACGGAGAATTTATCGGCGCGGCGGTGGACGAATCCACTCTAACCGCTATGCTGGACACTATCAAGGCCCCCTATGAAAACACCAGCACTACTTCTGCAGCCTTTGTTGAGAACGTGTCCATTGTCCGGGAGTATACCCCCTCCGACATTGATCAGGACATCACTAAGATGACCCAGGCCCTCACCGCCAACACCAACGGTGAGACCCAATACGAGGTCAAGCAGGGCGACACCTTCATGCAGATCGCCTACGACAACGGCATGGATATGGAAGAGCTGGAGGCCCTCAATCCCGAGCAGGATGTGGATAAACTTTATATCGGCCAGATCCTTACGGTCCGGGAGACCATTCCGTTCCTCTCGGTCAAGACAGTGGAGCGGCAGATCTACACCGAAGCCATCGCCAGCCCCGTGCAGGAGATAGAGGACGACACCATCTACCAGGGCGAGACCAAGGTCCTCACCCAAGGCGTGGAGGGTCAGGCCCAGGTCACCGCCGACGTCACCTATGTCAACGGCAGCGAAAAGGGCCGGGACGTGATTGAGACCCAGGTGCTGGCCGAACCTACCACGAAGATCGTGGCCGTCGGTACCAAGGAGCGGCCCACTTGGCTGCCCACCGGGCACTTCATTTGGCCAACCTATGGAAGCATTTCCTCCCGGTTTGGATACCGCTATATCTTCGGTTCGTACAGCTATCATTCGGGCATCGACATTGCCGTGCCCTATGGCAGCGGCATCAAGGCCGCCGACGGCGGCACCGTCATTTGGTCAGGCACCGGCACCGGCTCCAACTGGAGCTACGGCAAGTATATCATCATAGACCACGGTAACGGCAAGCAGACCTATTATGCGCACAACTCCTCCCTCCTGGTCAGCGTAGGCGACAAGGTCTACCAGGGCCAGGTCATTGCCAAGGCCGGCTCCACCGGCCGCAGCACCGGCACCCACTGTCACTTCCAGGTGAAAATCAACGGCAGCGACGTGAACCCTCTTTCGTATCTGCCCTGATAAGAGACAGACGCCCCCCGACTTAAAGGCCGGGGGGCGTTTTTTATAGGGGAAGGGCGCGGCTTGCCGCGTCGTAGCGACTTACGTTCCCAGAAAAACTGAAGGAATATGGTAGCAAGCAAGGCACGTCAGAAATTTACAGCGAAATAAAGTACGCGGGCACCCCCTACGGCGTCCGCGTACTTTAATGCTTTAATTACCGGCTCATGAACTGATAGAGCATGCTTACCGCTTCGGCGCGGGTGGAGACCCGGGTGGGGGCGAAGCTGCCGGTTTTGTCGCCCTTAACAATGCCCAGCGCCTGACCCACGGCGGCGTAGCCGAGATACTCGTCGGAGATCTGGGCCTCGTCTGTGAAGGTAGTCTTGAAGATACCTTTCAGACCCGCCACGTTGCCGTACCCGGCGTTATCCAGCAGGAGCTTGGTGAGCTGCGCGCGGGTGACAGGGGCGCTGTCGTTGCGCTCGCTCTTCTCCAGGAGGCCCATGTAGTAGGCCTGCTGATAGAGGTCATCGGCCGCGCCCTCCTGGGCGGGGTCGTAGCGATAGCCGCTGGTGCTCACCAGCAGGGCGACGAGGTCAATCTGCTTGAGCTCTTCGGCAGGCTTGAGGGAGCCGCCCAGCCAGCCAACGCCGTACTGCGCCAGCGCCTCGGCCTGGGCCTTGACCCAGTGGCCGGAGAGATCACTGTAGGTGATAGGGCTCTCCGTGACGGTCTCGCTCTTCACGGCCTCGCCGCTATTGGCGTCCACACCCAGATACCAGCCGTCGCGCTCCAGGTAGTAGGCGAGTTTCCGGGTGTAGAGGTAGTTGCGGCCCGCCTCGATGAGGGGTTTCCACTCGGGCTGGGAGAGGTCCAGCTTCTCGGGGACGGCCAGGTAACCCAGGGTCACGTCGTAGGTATCAAACCAGGCGGTCAGGGCGGCATCCGCACTGATAATGCCCTCGGGACTCTCAAAGGTGACGCCCTCCACGTAGTAACTGTAGTAGGCGCTCACGGAGCCGTCGGTCCCGTCGATCTCCACAGTCATGCTGCTGGCGGGGAGGAAGTAGCCGTTCTCTTTCACGGCGTACTGGAAGGCGCGGACGACACTCTCACTATCGGGGGTATTATAGAGCGCGGTCTCGGCAAACTGGGCGGGAGCGATGGCCTTCAGGAAAGCCTCTGCCTTGGACTGAGCCTGGGTGAGGGAGACTGTGGCCTTCTCGCTCTCGTTCCAGGGGCGGGAGCTGTACACGGAGATGAGGTCGCCGGTCTTACCGTTGAGAGTGACGGTGCGGCGGTAGATGCTGTCGCCTGACTTATAGGCGTACTGCAAGGTAGCGGACACTTCTCCGCTCTCCTGGTTCACACGGTAGCTGGCGGTAGAGAGGGTGTACTTGGAGAGCCCCAGAGCAGAGATTTTCCGGGCCGCGGCATCCAGGTCCTCTTTGGAGAGGACGCCTTCCAGCTGGGCGATACCCGCCAGCTCGACCTCGCTGAGGCCCCCCTTTTCATCCATAACGGCGGACTCAGCCGTGGCATACGGGCTACCGCCAGCGCGGGCGGTGGTGTTCCACAGGTCCTCTTGCAACTTGGTCAGGTCCACCAGTTTGCCAGTCTGCGCGTCCACATAGAAATCGTGGACAGACTCGGGCAGGTAGCGGAGCACTGCCGTCTTTCCGTCATCAGCCAGCACATACTCCAGTCGGAGTTTCAGGGTGGACTTCAGGTTCTCACCCGCCGCGCCGGAGGAAGCCGCAGGAGTGGCGGAGGGGATGCCGCCCAAATAGTCCTCCTGGCTGCCATTCAAGTAGAAGCTGGTGACCGTGTTATCGCTCACACGGACGCCGACGCGGAAAGTGAAGGGGGAGGGGAGGCCGTTTTCCAGAACCGCGCCATAAAAGCTATGGCTGGTGACGGAGAGGCCGCCCGCGCCGCCGTCCTCAAACGTTGCGGTCTCCACCCCGGCGGTGAGTACCTTGTTCAGGAAGGACTGGGCGGTCTTCTGGGCATCGGCCCGGGTTAGCTTGGGGAAGGTGGCCCCGCCGCTCCGACCCGGATAGCTGATGATGTTCATGGAGCTATCGTATACATTATAGCTCAGGATCTTGCCGTCCTCGGTTGCGGAAATGGTCAGCCCGCCGTCCTCGCCCGTCCACTGGAGCTGCCAGACGGGGGTGACTGTGCCATCCTCCAGGTCGCCTTGGAAGGCGGTGTAGACCGAGGTGTCCAGGTCCAGCGTCGCCTTGACCTTCTCGGTAACGGCGGTGAGGCGCGCGTCGGTACTCTCCGCCCCTGCTGCTGCGGCAGGGACGCCCAGCGCGCACATCATGGCTACGGCCAGCACGAGGGATAAAACTTTCTTCATAAGAACTCCTCCTATGCTTGTGGATCGTTTCCACATCTGTCCTCTTAGACGATATCATATTAGCATAAGTTTCCACAATTCAAAAAATCTTTTTAAAATTCTCTTGCTTTTTTCGAACATATGTTATATTATTTTATCGAACAAAAGTTCTTTTTATAAAAAGAAATCAACAAAACGTCCACAGAGACCGTTTTATGGGACAATTCGCCCTATATACTGAAGCCATGAGAACCGATGGGGAGGCTTTTACTATGGAGACCATCTATTACAATCTGGACGCCCGCCGGGTAAGCGTATGCAACATGGCTAGCGGAGAGACCTCACCCCAGTGCAGGAGCTACGCCGTCCTCCGTAAGGTGGAGGAGAAACGCGCCGGGGCTGGGGGCAAGGTGCTGGATCTGGAGACATACCGCCGCAAGCTCTCCGCGGAAAGCGGGGAAGAGGAGTCCAAAGAGGAGCCCTCTTTCATGCCCGCCGCCGCTCTTTGCCCCGCATTCACCGAAGCCGAGACCCCGGCCCGCCGTCGGGCCCGCCGGGCCGGTTTTGCTTTAGACTTATTCGCCACCCTAGCCATTTTAATTATGGCGGTAGTTGTTGTAATCGGGTTTTTACCTCTTTTATAAGGCTTTTTGGTTGACATCCCCTCCATATCGTATATAATTAGACTGTTATCGCTTTAATGTATGGAGGGTACCGTCATGCTCACCAATCAGGAAAAAACAATGGAAAAAATCGTCGCCCTATGCAAGGGCCGCGGTTTCGTATACCCCGGCAGCGAGATCTACGGCGGCCTCGCTAACTCCTGGGACTACGGCCCCTTGGGCGTTGAGCTGAAAAACAACGTCAAGCGCGCCTGGTGGAAGAAGTTTGTCCAGGAGAGCCCCTATAACGTAGGGCTCGACTCCGCCATTATCATGAACCCCCAGACCTGGGTTGCCTCTGGTCACCTGGGTGGCTTTTCCGATCCGCTTATGGACTGCAAGGAGTGCAAGGAGAGGTTCCGGGCTGACAAACTTATCGAGGACTACTGCGCCGAGAACGGCCTCACTCTGAATAAGCCGATCGACGCCTTCACCCAGGACGAGATGCGCGCCTTCATAGGGGAGCATGCCGTCCCCTGCCCCACCTGCGGCAAGCACAACTTTACTGATATCCGCCAGTTTAACCTGATGTTCAAGACCTTTATGGGTGTCACCGAGGACGCGAAGAACACCGTCTATCTCCGCCCGGAGACCGCCCAGGGCATCTTTGTCAACTTCCCCAGCATCCAGCGCACCACCCGCAAGAAACTGCCCTTTGGCGTCTGCCAGATCGGCAAGAGTTTCCGAAATGAGATCACGCCCGGCAACTTCATTTTCCGTATCCGGGAGTTCGAGCAGATGGAGCTGGAGTTTTTCTGCCAGCCTGGGACCGACTTGGAATGGTTCGCCTACTGGCGTAAGTATTGCCATGACTGGCTCTTGAACCTGGGCCTGCGGGACGCGAACCTGCGCCTGCGCGACCACGACCCTGAGGAGCTGAGTTTTTACTCCAAGGCCACCACCGACTTTGAGTTCATGTTCCCCTTCGGCTGGGGTGAGCTGTGGGGCATTGCCGACCGCACCGACTACGACCTGACCCAGCACCAGAACACCTCGGGCAAAGACATGACCTACTTCGACCAGGAGAAGAACGAGCACTACATCCCCTATGTGGTAGAGCCGTCCCTGGGCGCTGACCGGGTGACCCTGGCTTTCCTGGTGGACGCCTACGACGAGGAGGTCGTCGGTCAGGACAAGGACGGCAAGGACGACGTGCGCGTGGTCATGCACCTGCATCCTGCCCTGGCTCCCTTCAAGTGCGCCGTACTTCCCCTCTCCAAAAAGCTCTCCCCCGCCGCCGAGGAGGTCTACGCTGAGCTGAGCAAAGAGTTTATGGTAGACTTTGACGATGCCGGCTCCATCGGTAAGCGGTACCGCCGCCAGGACGAGATCGGTACGCCGTTCTGCGTCACCGTGGATTTCCAGACCGTG
Organism: uncultured Eubacteriales bacterium; assembly: GCA_900079765.1. Classification (NCBI taxonomy): domain Bacteria; kingdom Bacillati; phylum Bacillota; class Clostridia; order Eubacteriales; species uncultured Eubacteriales bacterium. The sequence continues at coordinate 3,578,425 of LT599017.1, forward strand.
GGCGACGAAAATACCCCCGCCGACCGCTGCGTCACCGTCCGGGATCGGGACACCATGGAGCAGGTGAGGATTCCCACTAATGAGCTGAAGGACTACCTCGCCCGGAAGATTGCGTTTTAAGCGTCCCGTCTTCCCACCGTTCCTACGTCCGTATCCGCCAATATAACCCCCACCAGGCCCCGTTACCGGGGCCTGGTCTTTTGGAGATTAAGATAACGAATGAACGATTGGAAACGCCGGCTGGACAAGCTGTCCCGCGACCCCCTCCTCACCCCCGCGCTCCTCGCCCTGGCGGCGCTGGGCATAGGCCTCTTATCCCTGTGGTTTGCTGTGATGGACAACCACACGGCCATGTTTTTGAGCTACTTTAAAAACCCCTATATTATCATTTTGAACTTGCTCCCGCCCCTATTCCTGACGCTGCTGCTCTATTTTCTCACTGGCCGGGCCTGGATTTCCTATGGTGTCACCGCCGCGGCAGTGGTTGGCCTCTCCGTGGTCAATTACTACAAGCTCACCTTTCGCAACGACCCTGTCATGTTCGAAGATCTGCTCCTCATTAAGGAGGCGGGCAACATGGCGGGGAAGTACAAGCTCTTCCTCAACAGGAGCATTGTCACGGCTCTTTTTCTTATTCTGCTGGGCGGCGTCTTCCTCTTCTTCGCCGCCCGGGCGGGGACTGACTGTCGGCCCCGCTTGATCTGCACCCTGCTCCTCCTGATGGTGGCCCTTCCGCTGCGCGTCCTGTACACAGACCTGGACCTTTACATAAACAAGACCGCCAACGTCGGCCTCATCAATAGCTGGTCGGCCACCCAGGCATACACGTCCAAGGGTTTCCTCTACCCCTTCCTCTACAGCATCCAGGAGGCCGCCGACGCGCCTCCTGGGAGTTACGATGCCGAACGGGCCGCGACCATTCTCTCCTCTTATACCGACGTGGATATCCCCGAGAACCAGAAAGTGGATATTATCGCCATCCAGCTGGAGGCGTACAATGATTTTTCCAGATTTGGTGCGCTGGAGCTCTCCCCCTTGGTCTATGAGGAGTTTCACAAGCTGGAGGCCGAGGGTTACTCGGGCAACCTGGTCACAAACATCTTTGCAGGCGGTACAGTGGACACGGAGCGCAGTTTCCTAACTGGCTACTCTCGCCTTGGCTCATTCCGCAGTCCCACCAACTCCTACGTGCGCTACTTCAAGAACCAGGGCTACACTACTGAGGGCAGCCACCCCTGCTACGCCTGGTTTTATAACCGTACCAACATCAATGAAAATTTGGGCTTTGACAACTATTATTTCCTGGAAAATTACTACGGCGCCCTCAATAACAATGAGATTGCGGGGGACAAAATCCTCTTTCCCGAGATCATCCGCCTCTACGAGGAACACAAGGCCAGCTCTGATGCACCCTATTTTTCCTTTAACGTCACCTACCAGGGCCATGGCCCCTACGATACCGATTACGCCTGGCTGGGGGACGGATTCGTGGTGGACAATGGACAGTACACTCAGGAAGAGCTGAACCTGATGAACAACTACTTCGGCTCCATCCAGGACACCAACGACGCCCTGAAGAACTTTTTCGATTCCTACCGCGCCTCTTCCGACCCGGTGGTCATTATCATGTTTGGCGATCACAACCCCTGGATGGGGGACAACAACAGTATCTACAATCTGCTGGGCATTGACCTGGACCTCTCCACCCAGACGGGCTTCATGAATTACTATGCCACCCGCTACCTCATCTGGGCCAACGACGCGGCAAAGGAGGCGCTCGGGAACAGCTTCCAGGGCACCGGCACAGACATCGGGCCCTACTTCCTGATGGACCAGGTCTTCCGTCTCTGCGGTTGGGAGGGGAGCGCCTACATGCAGGCCCAGGACCAGCTGATGGATCGAGTGGGCGTCATGAGCCAGTCCACCTATCTCTATTTGGAGCACGGTGTCCTCACCGACACCCTGGCCCCCGATAATCTTGAGCTGGTCCGGCAGTTCAACGGCGTTCAGTATTACTCGCGCAAGCACTTTACGGGATAGCAGAGAAAGAATAAGACCGGCTGTCGTACTTGACGACAGCCGGTCTTATCATTTAAATTTTTTGCTCTCGGCCACTGCCAACTCGTCGCATCGGTTGTTGTTCTCGTTGTCGGCGTGCCCCTTGACCCAGTGGAGGGTGACCTTGTGGTAGTCGCACAAGGCCAAAAGACGGTCCCACAGGTCAGGATTGAGCGCGGGCTTCTTGTCGGCCTTAACCCACCCCCGGGCCTTCCAGCCCTTGGCCCAGCCCTTACCCAGCCCGTCGATGACGTACTTGGAGTCGGAGTACAGCTCCACGGCGCAGGGCTCCTTCAAGGCCTCCAGGGCCGTGATAGCTCCGGTGAGCTCCATGCGATTGTTGGTCGTCTGCGCCTCGCCGCCGGATAGTTCTTTTTTGAAGGAGCCGTATCGTAAAATCGCGCCCCAGCCCCCGGGCCCGGGGTTGCCCGAGCAGGCGCCGTCGGTGTAGATGGTGACTTCTTTCATGCTCACCTCTTACTCCCCGGCGGGCTCTTCTGTGCTCTCCTCGTCCTCCGGCTCCTCGTGGTCGGTGAGGGCGATTGAGATAACCTTCACGCCGTCGCCCAGGTTCATAACCTTGACGCCCTGGGCGGTGCGGCTGTAAGAATTGACGTCCTTCACCGCCATGCGGATGATGACGCCCGCATCGTTAATAATGAGCAAATCGTCCTCGTCGCAGACTACCTTAAGGCCCACCACGCCGCCGGTCTTGTCGGTGACATTATAGCCCTTGAGGCCGTATCCACCACGGTTTTGCGGCCCATCGCCCCGGATGTATTCGTCCATCTCGGTGCGCTTGCCGTACCCATTTTCAGTGACCATGAGCACATGGCAGCCACGCTGAGCACAGGTTGCTCCGATGACGTAATCCCCATCCCGCAGCTTAATGCCCCGGACGCCGGTGGCGTCACGGCCCATGCAGCGCACGTCGGTTTCCAGGAAACAGATGGAAGCGCCCTTGAAGGTGGAGATGAGAATGGCCTGCTCACCGTCGGTCTCCCGGACGGAGATCAGCTCATCCCCCTCATCCAGGGTGATGCAGCGGATACCCGCCTTTCGGGCGGTGTTGATAGAGGAGAGCTGGATGCGTTTCACCGTGCCGTTCCGGGTGACCATGCAGAGATACCGGTCCTCCGGGAACTCCCGCAGGTGGATCATGGCGGTGACCTTCTCGTCCGGCTCGATGGGGAGAACATTCACCAGATTGGTGCCCTTGGCGGTGCGGCCTGCCTCGGGAATCTGGTAGCCCTTTTTGCGGTGGACCCGGCCCTTGCTAGTAAAGAAGAGGATGAAGTCGTGGGTGGAGGCGGTGAATACGGTCTCCACATAGTCCTCCTCCTTGGTGGCCATGGCGGTGATACCCTTGCCGCCCCGGCGCTGGGCCTTGTAGGTGGAGACGGGCAAGCGTTTGATATACCCCGCGCTGGTGAGGGTGAAGACGCTGTTTTCCTCCTCAATGAGATCCTCAATATCCAAATCGTCCTCGGCAAAACCGATCTCGGTGACCCGGTCGTCCCCAAACTTGTCCCGTATCTCGACTAGCTCGGTCTTGAGCACCTCTCTGAGCATGCTCTCGGAGCCCAAAAGCTCATTAAAGTAGGCAATGCGGACCATCAGCTCATCGTACTCGACCTGGAGCTTTTCCCTGTTGAGCCCCTGGAGGGCGATCAGGCGCATGTCGCAGATGGCCTGGGCCTGGATATCGTCCAAGCTGAAACGGGCCATCAGGTTCTCCTTGGCGTTGTCGTAGGAGGTGCGAATGATCTTGATGACCTCGTCAATGTTGTCCTGGGCGATGAGAAGGCCCTCTAAGAGGTGGGCCCGCTCCTGCGCCTTGCGCAGATCGTACTGGGTACGGCGGACGATGATCTCCTCCTGGTAGGCGATGTACTCATCCAGGATGTGGCGGAGAGAGAGTATCTTGGGCTGGCTTTGGTTATTGACGAGCGCCAGCATATTGACGCCAAAGGAGGTCTGGAGCTGCGTCTGGGCGAAGAGGCGGTTCAACACCACCTGGGCGTTGGCGTCCTTTTTGAGTTCGATGACCACCCTCATACCGTTGCGGTCGGACTCGTCCCGGATATCGGAGATGCCCTCCAGGCGCTTGTCCTCCACCTGCTCGGCCATGTTCTTGATGAGCATACGCTTATTAACCTGATAGGGGATCTCGTTGACGATGATGCGCGTGCGGTTCTGGCCAAACTCCTCAAACTCGGTGCGGGCCCGGAGGCGGAGCATACCCCGCCCCGTGGCGTAAGCCGCCCGGATTCCCGCACGGCCCATGATGATGCCCTTGGTGGGAAAGTCTGGCCCCTTGATATGCTCCATCAGGTCGTCCAAGGTGGCCTCGGAGTTATCAAGCACACAGATGGTGGCGTTGATGACCTCCCGCAGGTTGTGGGGCGGAATATTGGTAGCCATGCCCACGGCAATGCCGGAGGAGCCGTTGACCAGAAGGTTGGGAAACCGGGAAGGGAGGACTCGGGGCTCCCTGCGGCTCTCGTCGAAGTTGGGGTCCCAGTCCACGGTATCCTTGTCGATATCTCTCAGCATCTCGGCGGAGATTTTGTCCAGCCGTGCCTCGGTATAACGGTAGGCGGCGGGGGGATCTCCGTCGATGGAGCCGAAGTTACCGTGTCCGTCCACCAGAGGGTAGCGCATGGAGAAGTCCTGGGCTAGGCGCACCAGCGCGTCGTATACCGACGCGTCGCCGTGGGGGTGGTACCGGCCCAGAACGTCGCCCACGCAGGTGGCCGACTTCTTGAAGGGCTTATCATGGGTCAAGTTATCCTCATACATGGCATAAAGGATGCGCCGGTGGACCGGCTTGAGGCCGTCCCGCACGTCAGGCAGGGCGCGGCCCACGATGACGCTCATGGCATACTCGATATAGGACTTCTCCATCTCGGGCACGAGTGGGGAGGAGACGATTTTTTGGTTGGGGTAGCGGATTTCCTCCGGATCGTACTGGGGCTTTTTACTCATGTAACTGCCTTCCTTTTCATAGTACGGCGCGGCTTATCACCGCGCCGTACCGAGTTGGTGCGGCATAAATCGCACTTAGTAGTCGAGGTTCACCGCGTACTTCGCATTCTTCTCGATGAATTCCTTGCGCGGCTCCACCTTTTCGCCCATAAGGACGGTAAAGGTCTCGTCGGCCCGTACGGCGTCGTCCAGCTCGATACGCTTGACGGTACGCCGCTCCGGGTCCATAGTGGTCTCCCACAGCTCGTGAGGATTCATTTCACCCAGACCTTTAAAGCGGCTGATTTCCACCTTCACATTAGGATTGCCGCCCCGCATTTCGGCGGAAACCTGATCCCGCTCCTCGTCGGAGAAGGCGACGCGGGTGGTCTTCCCCCGGGTCAGCTTGTAGAGGGGAGGCACTGCGGCATAGACATACCCCTGCTCGATGAGGGGCCGCATGAAACGGAAGAAGAAGGTGAGGAGGAGGGTACGAATGTGTGAGCCGTCGACATCGGCATCCGCCATGATAATAACCTTGTGATAACGTAGCTTATTGGCGTCAAATTCGTCCCCAATGCCCGCGCCCAGGGCGGTGATGACGGGGGTGAGCTTATCGTTGCCGTACACCTTGTCTACCCGGGCCTTCTCCACGTTAAGCATCTTGCCCCAGAGGGGAAGGATGGCCTGGAAACGGGAATCACGCCCCTGGGTGGCCGAACCGCCGGCGCTGTCGCCCTCGACGAGATATATCTCGGTGAGCTCAGGGTTTACCTCGTTGCAGTCCCGAAGCTTGTCAGGCATGGCGGCACCGCCTAGAGCAGTCTTGCGGCGAATCGATTCTCTCGCCTTCCGGGCGGCCTCCCGGGCGCGGGAGGCGAGGAGGGCCTTCTCCAGAATGGTCTTAGCCACCGCCGGGTGCTCTTCCAGGTACTCGCTCAACTTGTCGGATACCACAGCGGCCACTAAGGTGCGGATCTCGCTGTTGCCGAGCTTTGCCTTGGTCTGGCCCTCGAACTGCGCGTCGGTCAGCTTGACCGAGATCACGCATGTCAGCCCCTCCCGGTAGTCCTCGCCCTTCACCTCGTCCCCCTCCTTGATGAGGTTCATCTTGGTGGCATAGGCGTTCAGGGTACTGGTAAGTGCACTTTTAAAGCCTGTCTCATGCATACCGCCCTCAGGCGTGTGCACATTGTTGGCGAAGGAGACGATGTTCTCGTTATACCCGTCATGATACTGGATGGCCAACTCACAAACGGAGTCCCCCTTTTGGCCCGCCATATAAATGACTTCCGCATGGATGGGGTCCTTGCTGCGGTTGAGGTAGCTGACAAACTCGCGGATGCCGCCCTCGTAGCACATGTCGTCCTCCTGCTCCTTGCCGGGACGGAGGTCGACGGTCTTGATGCGCAGGCCCGCATTGAGGAAGGCCTCCTCCCGCATGCGGGTGCGCAGGATGTCGTATTCATACACCGTGGTGTCGGTAAACATCTCGGGGTCTGACTTGAAGGTGACGACGGTGCCCTGCTTGTCGGTACTTCCGACAATGGTCATCTCCTTGGTCACCTTGCCGCGGGCGAACTTCATCTCGTAGATTTTCCCGTCCTTGTGGACCTGCACCTCCAGCCACTCGGACAGGGCGTTGACGACGCTTGCTCCCACTCCGTGGAGACCGCCGGAGACCTTATAGCCCCCGCCGCCGAACTTGCCGCCGGCATGGAGAATGGTGTAAACCACCTCCAAGGCTGGCTTGCCGGTTTGGTGCTGGATATCCACTGGGATGCCGCGGCCATTGTCGGTCACCTTGATAACGTCGTCCGGCAGGATGGACACCGATATCTCGGTACAATACCCTGCCAGGGCTTCGTCGATGGCGTTGTCCACAATCTCGTACACCAAGTGGTGCAGGCCGGAGGAGGAGGTGGATCCGATATACATGCCGGGGCGCTTACGGACGGCCTCAAGGCCCTCCAGCACCTGAATTTCGGATGCACCATACTCGTGCTGCACCGCCGTGGGTCCGTGTTCTAACTCAAACTCTTCAGACATTCTATAACCTCCATTGGTATTGGGTCGCGGCCTGCCACTGGCAGGCCCTACAAGGCCATTCCTTTTGTAGGGCCCGCCACTGGCGGGCCGCCCACTATTATTCAAACCGCCCACCCTCCGCCCGGCCCCGAAGGGTGGCGGTAGAGAGCTGTGAGAAGAAAATCTTGCTCTTTTTTTGGTCGCCGCAGAGGACGAAGGCCTTGGGGATGTCGTCGGTTAAACTCTCCAGCCGCCCATCCCGCTCCGCCTGCTCCAGAAATTTGCGGGTGAGGTGAGAGGAGGTGGTGTTATCCAGGTCAAAAAAACCGATTACCTCCCGCCCTCTTATCCACGTAGACCCTCCTAAATGCATGTACATGGCATCCTCCGAACATCATAAGTTCTTCGCCATCCACCACCGCAAAACAAATCGTTTAATGGAAAAAATTATGGTAAAAAGGATCATCAAAAATAAGAAGTAAATTCCCCAATAAATCGCAAGGGCCATAGCCCCTATGGTCTCATATAGACTGAGGACACTCCAGACCATGCAGACCACGCTGAGTATGGCTGGGAGAAGGATTAAATACCACCGCCTGCAAAAAATCGTCACTATCGCCTGGAGAATACCACCTAACCAAAAAGGGAGGAATAGTATGACCCAGGACGCTGCCAGCGCACTTAATCCGAGCATTAAATGGAACATATCTTCCTTCTTCCCTTACCCCTTCAAAACCTGCCCGGCGTGGATACGAAAGACCTTTCCGCCTTCCAAGCCCTTGGGGCGGCTGTCTTCGCATCCGGTGATGAATACTTGCCCCCCCTCGATGCGGTTCAGAACAAAGCTCTGCCGCCGGGCATCCAGCTCGCTGAGCACGTCGTCCAGCAAAAGGACGGGCCACTCCCCAGTGTCCTGATAAAAAATCTCACGGGTCCCCAGCTTGAGCGAGAGGGCAGCCGTACGGGTCTGTCCCTGAGAGGCATAAGTCCTTGCGTCCACCCCGTCCAGTTCCACCACCAGATCGTCCTTATGGGGCCCGGAGAGGCACTGGCGGCACTCCAGCTCAGCCTTTCGATGGGCCTCCTGGTGCTCCAATAAGCGAGGCAGCAAATCTTTGGGAGACGCCTCCGGATCAGGAATGCTCTTTACCGTCTCATATTTAAGACTCAGCAGCTCCCGCCCGCCGGAGAAATCCCGGTGGATGGCAGGGGCGCAGTCCCTGAGCCGCCGGACGAAGTGGGCCCGGTAGTGGATGAGGATCGCCCCAGTCTGGGCCAAGCGGAGGTTAAAGTCGTCCAGCGTGTCAAGCAAAGAGGGTTTTTCGTCGTAGTCCTTCAGAATCCGACTCTTCTGGTCGTAGAGCCTGTGATACTCGCCCAGGGCGGCAGCATACCGGGGCCGGAGCTGGCAGATGCACTCATCAAGAAAACGGCGACGTTCCGCCGGCCCCGATCGGATAAGGCTCAGGTCCTCGGGGCAGAAGAGGACTGTATTGAGTATCCCGGACAGTTCTCCCGCCGTTTTGAGTCGCACACCGTTGGAGAAAAGCTGGCGGCGCGCTCCCCGGCTAATCTTTGCCTCCAAGGTGAAGCTCCTCTCCCGCGCCCCCACTTCGGCCTTGACGAAGGCGTGGTCCACGCCGAATTGTATAAGCTCCCTATCGTAGCGCGCCCGGTGAGAGGAGGCGGTGGAGAGGTAGGCCACGGCCTCCAGAAGGTTGGTCTTTCCCTGGGCGTTCTCCCCCCAGATGATGTTCACTCCGGGGGAGAAGTCTGCTTCCAAATGCACGTAGTTACGAAAGAAGTCAAGCTCGATGGCCTTGACAATCATAAAACGACCAGCTTTACGTCTCCCAGGGTCACACTGTCCCCGGAGCGAATTTTCTTGCCCCGCATGGTACAAACCTCACCGTTGACACCCACTCCGCCGGCCTGGATCAGCACTTTTCCCTCGCCTCCGGTCTCCACTACTCCGGAGAACTTTAAAAGGGCCTCCAATTTGATAAACTCAGTAGTTATTTTGATTTTTTCTTCTCTCATGGCTGCTCCTTTAATCGTCGGCTCTTAGGCGGGTGGGCAGTACCATATAGAGGAAATTTTCCTCCCCCTCGGCGGGGACAATGACGCAGGAGGATATGCGCGTCCCCAACTCCAGCCGGATGCGGTCGGCGGGGGCGGCCTTCAGTGCGTCCATCAGGTACTTATTGTTGAAACCGATCTCCAGGCCGCCGCCATCCCCCTCCACAGGGCACTGGTCGGTAGCGTTGCCGATAGCGGTCTTGGTGTCGATGCGCAGCATATCCTTCTCGAAAAGGCAGCGGAGGGGACTCTTGAATTTCTCGCTGATGAGGAGGCTCACCCGGTCGATTGAGGTGATGAGAGACCTGGTGTCGCCATAGATATGGATGGGGTTGTTGCGGGGGATGGACTTCTCGTAGGCCATAAATTCCCCCTCCAGCCGACGGGAGATAAGCATCGTGTCACCTACCTTGAACATGACGTGGCGAGACCCCTGAGTCACCGATGCGGGAGCCTCGCTGTCGGCACAAATCTTCTCCACCTCGGAGAGAGAGGAGCCGGGTACGATAAAGGAGAAGGCTTCAGCCCCCTCTTTTTTGTCCACCGGCTCGCGCCGCATAGCCAGGCGGAACCCGTCCACCGACACGACGGTGAGACCCTTCTCGTTTACCTCAAAGAGGGACCCTGTGAGCACGGGGCGGCTGTCGTTTCCGGAGACTGCGAAGAGGGTCTCATTAATCATGGACCGCAAAACGCTCTGCTGGAGCTCGAAAGAGTTCTGATACTCCACGGTGGGCAGGGCAGGAAACTCATCCGCCGGTGTACCCATGATGTTGAACTCGCTCATTCCACACTGGATGTTGATCATCAGGTCGTTGGCTGTGATCAACACCACATCGTCAGGCAAACGGCGGACAATCTCGCCCAGCAGCCGGGCAGAGACCACCATGGATCCCTTGCGCTGGATGTCGGCTGGAACGATGGTGCGAATACCGATTTCCAAATTGTTGCCGGTCAGGCGCAGGTCATCCTCCGCTTCCAATAGGATTCCCTCCAGGGCGGGAATGGTACTTTTTCCAGCTACCGCCCGGCCCGAGGTGGTGATGGCAGTTTGGAGCAGCGCTTTTTCACAGGAGAACTTCATAGCAATACCTCCGTTACTCTCACTTTCTCCTCCCAGCGGGAGGAGAGGAGAGGTTTTTTTAAGAACAGTAGTAGTAGTAGGGGGCGGGGATATGTGGAAAACCATTCTCCGCCCAAGGCCCCCAGTGGCTTCCAGCTCCACAGGGGGTGGGGATAATTTATTTGTCTTTCCACAGGTCAAGGGGATAATCATATTTTATCCACATAAGACCTTGTCCATATCCACAGCCCTATGTGGAAAAGCGGTGAGGGGGGATATCCTTGGCGCCCGGCTCTCAGGGAACAATTTGTTTTGCTCCGCATCACCTGTATTGGCCTGAACGGATTGTTTGTGCTGCACCCCTGTCGTTTCCACTCATATCTCTGTTCGGGGTTGTTCTTTATCAAGTTTATAAAGGCCTGTAGGGCGGCAGATATCTATTCGTACCTCGCATTGATATTTGCGTTGATGTCCTTGATGATCTCGTTAACCTCTGCATTCTGCTTGATCAGAGACTCAATGCGTCCGATGGAGTGCATGATGGTGGTGTGATCCCGCTTGTCGAATTCCTTGCCGATCTCGGTGAGGGAGAGGTTGGTCATGTTGCGGATGATATAAATGGCGATCTGCCGGGCCAGCACGGTGTCCTTGGTGCGGCCCTGGCCCCGGAGGGACTCATTTTCAATGTTATAGTACTTGCAAACCTCTTCAATAATGACGTCGGCGGAGGGGAGAAATTCGGCCTTCTCCTTGAACATATCCCGCACTGCCCGGATGACGGTATCAACGTCCACGCTCTCGCCCATCAGTTCCTGAAAGGCCAGAATTTTGTTGACTGTACCCTCAATCTGCCGGACGTTGGAGGTAATGTTGTCCGCAATATACTGGAGCACAGGGTCGGGCAGATTCATGCCCCGACGGATGGCTTTGTTCTTAATGATGGCTACCCGCGTCTCATAGTCGGGGGGCTGGATGTCCACCGGCAGGCCCCACTCAAAGCGGGTCTTTAGCCGGTCGTCCAGACGCTGCATCTCCTTTGGGGGCCGGTCAGCGGTGAAGACGATCTGGTGTCCGGCCTCATAGAGAGTGTTGAAGGTGTGGAACATCTCCTCCTGGGAGATGTCTTTTCCGGCGATAAACTGCACGTCATCCATCAGAAGAATGTTGGCCGAGCGATACTTCTCCCGGAACTCCTGATTTCGCCCGGTCTGGATGGCCTGCACCAGCTCGTTGGTAAAGCTGTCACCCTTAATGTAGACTACGTTGAAGTGTGGGTGGGTCTGGTGGATGGAGTGGGCGATGGCATAGAGCAGATGCGTCTTCCCGAGGCCGGACTGCCCATAGATGAAGAGGGGGTTATAGCTCTTGCCTGGCCGCTCGGCCACCGAAAGTGCTGCTGCATGGGCGAATTTGTTGGATGAGCCCACCACGAACCGGTCGAAGGTGTACTCCTCGGTCCCCGGCATAAATGAATTGTCGGGCGCCTTGGCGGAAAACCTTTCCAACTCCCCTTCCCCCAGTACAAGCACCTGGAAGTCGGCAGAGAAAAGCTCCCGCAGGGCCTTCTGGATGGCAGGGACGTAGCGGGAGTTGATAATGTCCCGCTTGAAGTTGGTGGGGGTGTGGAGGACAAATCGGTCCTCCTCCAGAGCAACGGCCACCGCATCATCAAACCAGGTGTTGATGGTGGTAGCCGTCATATCATTCTCCATGAGAGAAAGGATTTTTGCCCAGATATCGGCCGGAGAATTCAAGGCTGCATCCCCTTTCTTTGCAAAAATTGTATCTTATTAATTATACCAAAAAACGTCCCTCAGAGCAACGCTTTTTCCCCAGATACCTTTATAAATAATAAGGGTTGTTTGTATAGATGAAAAAATTGACCACAAGATATAGTATAGGAAGGAAAAACTCTTGAAAAACCAATGAAAATTAAGGTTGACAGGGCTTTTGTTCATCCTGTATAATACCATTTGCGCCTATATCGGTTTTTGCTGTAAAGGCGTAATGGTTGTCAACCGCGGCCGTAAACGGTCGTTGTGGTGGGCGTGTCCCTCTCCGGGCCGCGCCGGAAGAACGAACAGGAGGTGTACAACAATGGTTCGTACCTATCAGCCCAAAAAGCGTCAGCGTTCCAAGGAGCACGGGTTCCGCAAGAGAATGAGAACTGCCAATGGCCGTAAGGTCCTGGCCCGCCGCCGTGCGAAGGGCCGCGCCCGCCTCTCCCACTAAGATGGCGGACAACAAGCAAATAGGGCTTTTTTGAGGGGCGGAGGAGTGTATACCTTCCGCCCCCGCGTAGCATACGCAGAAGCGCGAGCGTAGGCGACCCAGCCATGCGCCCTACGTGAGCGTGACATCGAAAATCTACTCCTTGGGGTATCACCTATGGAACACACGGTTTCCCTCAAACTAAATCATGAGTTCCGCAGGCTCTATGCTAAGGGGAAGAGCGCCGCGGCCCCTACGCTGGCCCTCTATTGCCGGAAGAACAACCGCGGATATACCCGCCTGGGATTTACCGTGGGGGTTAAGCTGGGACACGCCGTAGTCCGCAACCGGGTCCGCCGTCGGCTGAAGGAGGCTTACCGCACCAACGAGAGCCGATTTCTCCCGGGGTACGACATCGTGGTAGTAGGCCGCACCCGGGCCGTCCACGCCAAGTACCGGGAGATCGAGCGCCATCTCCTTCAAACGGCGGACAAGCTGGGCCTTTTGGCAGAGCCGGAGAACAGGGCATGAAAAAGCTCTTTCTGCTCCTCATCCGAGGGTACCGCCGGTATATTTCCCCTTTGCGACCACCCTCCTGCCGCTTTATCCCCACCTGTTCGGCCTATGCGCTGGAGGCGGTGGAGAAGTACGGCGCAGCAAAGGGCGGCTGGCTCGCGTTCAAGCGGATTTTGAAATGTCAGCCCTTCCACCGCCAGAAGTCCATTGAGTACGACCCCGTCCCCTGAGCGGACGGCTACCGCCTTACCCTGAAAGCCCCTAATTACGTATTCGGAGGCAAGTTTCATGGCAGCTATCATGCAGATTGTTCTGACACCCTTTTCCTGGCTGATCACGGTCTTTAACGACCTCTTCGGCAACTACGGCGCCGCCCTCATCCTTTTCGCCCTACTGGTTAAGCTCATTCTCTTTCCCCTCTCCATCAAAGGCAAGCGGAGCATGATCCAGACGAACGCCCTCTCCGCCAAGATGAACAAGCTTCAAAAGATGTACGGCAACAACAAGGAGAAGTACAACCTGGAGGTCCAGAAACTCTACGAGAAGGAGAATGTAAACCCCATGGGCGGCTGCCTGTGGAGTATGCTTCCTCTCCTCATCCTCCTGCCCTTGTACTATATCGTCCGTGAGCCCCTGACCTATATGATGGGACTCACCGCCGACCAGATCACCGCCCTCTTGGGCGCGCTGCCCACCACCGTAGCGCAGACCGGCGCGTACTACCAGCTCACCGCCGCAGACGTGCTGGCCCGCAGCTTCAGCGCTGTCGCGGCGAACCCCGCCGTGGCCGCCTTCAAGGATAGCCTTCTGGAGCTCAACTTTGACTTCTTGGGCATCAACCTGGCCAGCACCCCCAACTGGAAATTCTGGACCGACGGAATCAGCTGGCCCAGCGTGGGACTTGCCCTCATGCCCATCATCTCCGCGGGCACCAGTTTCCTCTTCTCCTTCATTTCGATGAAAACCAACGCCATCAACCAGCAGAGTGCCCAGGCTACCAACTCCACTACGAAGAGCATGATGTTCATGAGCCCCATCATCTCCTTGTGGATCGGCTTTGCCATGCCTGCCTCCATGTCGATTTACTGGATCGCCCAGAACATCTTCTCCCTCCTCCAGGAATATCTGGCCGGAAAGATACTCAAGAAAGACTATGAGAAGGCGGCCGAGGATGCCAAGCGCCGTGAGGAGGAGGAGAAGGAAGAGGAGAAGCGCCAGCGCGAAATCGAGCGCTCCGAGCGCTCCAAGCGCATTGAGGAGTCTAAGAACAAGAAAAAGGCCCCCAAGAAGGAGGAGGACGACAAAATCCCCGCGTCCGTCAAGGAGGCCAGCCGCGTGGGTATCCGCGCCTACGCCCGGGGCCGCGCTTACGACCCACTCCGGTTCAGCTCCGACGGAGCCGCCCCCGCGCCTGTTGAATCTGAGGCCATATCTGAGGAGAAGCAGGAAACTGAGGAGAAGTAAGCCTTTATTCCGGATGAAAGGAATGACCATTTCTTATGGAGAAATATCTTGAAATGACTGGTCGCACCGAAGACCTGGCCATTGAAGCCGCCCTTCAGAAACTGGGCCTGGACCGGGATGACGTGTCGGTGGAGATTCTGGAGCGCCCCAAGTCCGGGTTCCTGGGTATCGGCGGCTCCCCCGCCAAGGTAAAGATCACCTATCAGGCCCCCGATGAGCCCGCGCCGGCCCCGGCTGCCCCGGTCAAGCCGACCCCGGCGGCGCCTACCGCTCCCGTCAAAGCTGCCCCCCTGAAGGAGGCTGTCCCCGCAAAGCCCGCGCCCTCCCCCGTCAAGCTCACCACCCCAGTGGGGGAGGATGATGACCGGGCCTCCGCCATTACCGAATTTCTCACCGGCCTTATGGCTCATATGGGCGTGGATGCCACGCCACAGGTGGCCCTGGGGGAGGAGAACACCTATGAGGTGGAGCTGGTTGGGCAGAGCCTTGGGGCCTTGATCGGCCGCCGAGGGGAGACCCTGGACGCGATCCAGCAGCTCACCAACTACTCCGTGAACCGGGGCCACGCCAAGCGCGTCCGGGTACACGTGGACGCGGAGCACTACCGCGCCAAGCGGGAGGAGAGCCTGGTGCGCCTGGCCGAGAAGGTAGCGGGTAAGGTGGTCAAATACCGCCGCAACGTTACCCTGGAGCCCATGAATGCCTATGAGCGCCACGTCATCCACACCGCCCTTCAGGAGCACCCCGACGTGACCACCTATTCCACCGGCACCGAGCCCAACCGCCGCACCGTGGTCGCCTACAGTCAGGGCGAGCACCGGTAAAATAAAAAAGGACGCCGCACCGTTTTGCCCCGTGTCAATAAGGATGTTTTCAGTTTTTAAGAGTTGCCGTAGGATATCAAGTCCTACGGCTTTTCTCTTGACTTAAACCTTGCCCACAAAGTTGAAATAGACATCAACCTGCTGGGTATAGTTTTTCTTCTTCCAGCGTTCGGAACGTTCATGTACCACGATCTTCTCAATAAACTCCCGCACGATTTCAGGTGTCAGCTTCTGAATATCGATGTACCTGTCTACAATGGTCAGGAAGCGTTCGGCATTCAGCATGGTGTCTTTTCCAGAATGGATTTCCTGTTCCAGCTTCTCAAAGCGCTGGGTAAGTTCCTGTCGTTCCGTTTCATAGTTTCCAGTCAATGCCTTGAACTGTGTTTCGGACAGGTTTTCCAGTGCCAACTGTTCAAATGCTTTTTGCAACAGCTTATCCAAATCCGCAAGACGTTTCTGAACCTTTTCAAGCTCCCGTGCCTTAGCTGAAAGCTCCTGTTTTAGCTGGCTTTGGTGTTTATCCAGTGCCCGTTGCAGAAATTGTTCAGTGTGCTCCTTGACTTCGGCTGTCACCTTCTGGATTTCTCCAAGCACAATCTGATGCAGTGCCATGACCTTGATGGTATGCGGGGTACACTCTTCCTTGTGGTTGTGGTACTTTCCGCAAGCATAGGTATACTGTTCCTCATTCCAGCTTCCGCAGCGACACAGGTAATGCTTCGTCCCGCAAGTTTCACATTCTACCAAACCTGAAAGCATATCCTGTTCACCCATTTTATTAGGTCTGCGTTTGCCCTGCCGTACCCTCTGAACAATATCCCATGTTTCCCTGTCAATGAGTGGCTCGTGAGTATTTTCAAATCGAAGCCACTTTTCCGGTGGATTTTCTCTTGATTTTTTGCTCTTGAAGGAGGGAATGTAGGAACGGCAGTTTACCGTAGTGCCGATGTATTCCTCATGTTCCAAGAGGTGTGAAACAGAAGTGGAACTCCATGCATAAGGCTGATCCAGTTTAAGAGCAGCGCTATTTGTACCATAAGTGCGATAATCATAGACTGTAGGTGAAACAACCTGTTCTTCCAGCAGAATGCGGGCAATCTTGCTGGGGCCTAATCCGCTGGCACACAGGGCAAAAATACGCCGAACAATCGGGGCAGTGTCCTCATTAGGAACAATCCGTTTCGGGTCATTAGGGTCTTTCTGGTAGCCGTAGGGCGGTTTAGAGCCGATCCGTTCCCCACGTTTTGCCGCTGCCATTTTTACTGCTTTGATTTTTTTGCTGGTGTCACGGGCGTGCCACTCGTTGAATAAGTCACGAATTGCAAGGCTTTCATCTACTCCCTTGTCGGTGTCCACACCGTCATTGATAGCAATGTACCGCACTCCGTAGTCGGGAAGTTTCTCTTCAATGAGATAGCCCATGATAAGGCGGTTTCTGCCCAGTCGTGAATGGTCTTTCACAATAATGGTGGACACATTCCCGGCTTCCACTTCTGCCATCATTTCATTGTAGGCAGGGCGGTCAAAGATCACACCGCTAAATCCATCGTCTGCCCACATTTTCGGATTGGGAAAGCCGTTTTTCTGGGCATATTCCGTCAGTATCTGCTTTTGGTGTTGAATACTGCCCGATTCCCCTGCAAGCTCGTCCTCTTGGCTTAAACGGCAGTAAAGTGCCGTAATCTTTTCGTTTGACTGTAACAATTCAATACTCCTTTCCTCTGTACAGCCAAAACGATTCCGAATAAATTGTATGAATCCATTTTACTCAGAATCGTTCTGCGCGTCCAGACATTTTATTCTTTCTTTTCTCTGTGCTCTATATCTTGTTCAATCAGGCGGGTAATTTTATCCTCCGCAGACAGTGCGGACTCTTCTTTGAAGTAAGAATTTACAAAGTATTTGACACCACCAATGACATAGCAAAGGGCCGGACGCTTGCCCGACTCTTCCTGTTCCCATGTACCTTTTTTGCTCTTAAACAAGCGGCATATTTCTTCAAAAAATAGCTTGATGCGGTTACAGTTCATATTCATTTTCCTCCTCATATTCGATGTAATAGTTATGGTATGGTGCATTGTGCCGCTGCTCCTCCTGCCAGCGCAAAACTTCGTCAAGGGTATCCGCTATAGTAGCCAGAAGAAGCCCAGCTTGTTGGCTTTCTGCCTGTGCCTTTTCGTGTGCCTGCCGTGCTTTTTCCAGCATAGAATCCAGTGCCTTGCGGGAGAGGGCGATCTCAATTTCCTGCTTCGTCAAGCCTTCAAAGGGAATATCCCGAAAATACATATCTTGATAGCGGTCAGGCGTATCTGGACAATGGAGCTGGCCCAGTTCCAATAAAACCTCCTGCAATAGCTGCATATCACTGCCTCCGATTCTTGCAAGTGCAGTATTACAGTTCCATGTATTCTTGAAGTTCGCTATGCTGAAATCGCCGTAAGACATCAACTTGCGGTTAGAGCATTTTCGTTCTTCCTTTAAGCCATATACACCAGCAGGAATGGTAAATAAAATGCTTTTTTCACTCACATCCGCATCTATTCCAAGTCGTGCCATGCGGTGCATGAAGTCAGCGCTGTTGTGGCTAAGCGTAAGGTTATCTGCAATATCCTGTGCCAGCTGCCGTTTCCAGCTTGCTGTTTGGGTGTATTCACCATAGGAACGGTGTCCCTTTCTGCCATGAGCAATGACGGACAAGCCATGCTCCAAACAGAGTTCATCGGAAAGGGAACGTATTCGTTTCAAATCCTCTGGACTAGACTGCCATTTACAGCCGTTCTCATGACTAACGGAATTGATGATGTAATGGACATGCATATGCGGTTCATTGGTGTGCACCGCCATCACCACCTGAAAGCCGTGAAAGTGCTCATACCGTTTGATAAACTCCTGACCGATTTCATAAGCCAGTTCAGGCGTTACCTTGTCTCTTGGGTCAAAGCTCTGCACAAAGTGGGCATATTGCCGTCCTGTGTCCTTGTGAAAGGCATGTTTGGTGATAACCATCTGTTGGTATTCCTTGCCCTTTAGCAAGTCCTTGCAGTAGACCAGTGCGCCGTTCTGGGTCTTTCGGTCATCCTTGATATAGTCCAGCACCGCCCGCAGTCCTGCAAGGTTACCAACACGCACCTTAATCGGCTTGACTATCGCCATTGTCATCACCTCCCAAAGCTGTATAAATACGTTCCAGAACATTGGAAAGCTGTATCTGCATTGCTTCAAGGTTCGGATTTTGCACCGCCCTCTGATGGCAAAGTACCGTAAGCTGGTTGAGATTATTGCCGATTTTATTCAGCTCATAGCTACATTTGTCCAGTCCTTTGGCGGTGCGGACTTCCTTTCCCAGCACGGCATGACGGCAAAAATCTGACATTCGGATACCTGATTTTTTGACCTTGGACTGTATCCGTTGTAGTTCATAATCCGATACCCGAAATAAAATTCTATGGGTTCTGTTCATGGTAGCACTCCTTCCTGAATTGGATTACAAGGGTGCAAAATCATCTGCGTTTTTCTCCCTCTGCGGAGCAGGAAAACTATCTGCGCACCGCAAGGGGCGAGGACGGATGTCCGACAGATAGGACGCTTGCCACACCCTTCGGGTGTGAATTCGTCTTCGTTGTCTGACGCTCTCCGCAAAAAGAAAAGAGGGTAAGCGTGCAAAACTACCGTTTGGCAGTGCTGCACGCTTACCCTCAAATGGACACAAAAATAGCCCTGTGCGAAAAAATCACACAGAGCTATTCGGTTAAAATTCTATATTGCAAATGAACATACTATCCCCTTGGAACCGGCTGTTTCTTCTTAAAAATCCAACATTCATAAAAAATAATAAAAGCGTAATAAAAAGGTTTTCCAGTCCACAATGCCGATTTGCCGGTTACGCAAATCCCATAACAGCCGCCCCCGATTCTTTCTCAAATCAGGGTGATGCGTGTTGCCATCTTTCAGGCCTGCCGCCACAGCAGAAGTATCATGATTACGCACCGGGGTCGTTGCAATCCTGCTGTACCATACAGTAGTAACAGCCGCAAGGTGTATCGCCGGAAATCAACTTCCGTCAGCGCCCTTCGGCTCGTCGCTCGCCCAATGCTCACGTTGCATTGCGGGATACGATGTTCATTTATCAAGGTTCAAAGATATGATATGATTTTATTTTACTGTAAGAATCAAAAAATGTAAAGAGTATTACAGAAAATCCCCGTTTTCCTTCGACATAACCGGCACCACAATTCGCACCAGATTTTCTTCTGAATCCGCATCAAAATCTCCCTGCACATACAGCTCGCGGGGATAGCCGTATCCTTGTATTTCATGTTCGCTTATATATTTTTGCAGCTGCTCATAGGCGAAAACGCTGTTTTCGTAAGCGCCCCGATATATCAGTGAAAGCGCCCAGCATTCAGGGTAAATCACCGCGTCGGAGGGCGCTTTTTTTCTGTCTACGGAAATGCAGATGCACATGGGGATATTTTCGGTTTTAAAAAATTCGTCCGATAGGATATCTTCCGGAAATTCACAGAAATGATAAGAGGTAGCGGCAAAGGGAATCCTCCGATTGATGCAAGTTTCATAGGCGGCAATATAGGCGCTCAGCCCGTCTTCAATATCAGCGGCAACATAGTCTGTGCAAATGCAGACCGTTTCCGGCAGGAAGATTTCCTCAATGGCATACTCGTCGGATTTTACAGCGCGGGCTTTCATCTCCGCAAGCATAAAATCAAGCTGCCGCTTTTGTTCCTCAAGAGCGGCGATTTTGCTCTCCGCCGAAAGTCCGCCGTTCAGATACTGCCCGATTTCGGGAAGAGACATGCCCACCTGACGCAAATCCAGTATGGTCTGCACCTTTGAGATCGCCCTGATGTCATAGTAACGGTAGCCGGAGGCAATGTCCGCCGTCGTGGGGGCCAACAACCCCAAATCCTCATAATTGAGTATCATTTTGCGGGTGATGCCGCAGAGAAGCGCTACCTCCCCGATTTGAAACAAGCCCTCGTATTTTTTCATACATCCCTCCAGAAAAATTTTCAAAACCTATTGACCCGTCCATCCATGGACGGTGTATGATGAACCTATCATACCACAAAATGATACAGAATGCGACATATAGGAGGAACGAAATGAAAATCAGCTTTTACCAGCATTGCGTTTCCACCGGGCGGGAATGGCTGCTGGAGCAATGGGATACCGTGAAAAACGGCGAAAATACGCCCCACAACGTTGCCAAAACCAGCAGCAGACTCATCTGGTGGAAATGCGAGGTCTGCGGGCATTCGTGGCAGACCATGGCAGTTTCCCGCTCCAAGGGAACCGGCTGTCCCGAATGCAACCGGCGGCGGCTTGCGCAGAAGCGGCAAAGCCGTGAAAAAGCAAGGGAACGACCCCGCAGGCAGACAGCGCAGCCTGTTTCCGAACAGGCGCATGACAATTAGAAAGAACACATAGGAGGGATGCACTATGCACAAAGAAAAACCAATGCGGCGCATGATGGCGCTGCTTTTAGCGGCGGCAGTGGCGCTGGGCACAACGCCGGTTACCGTTATGGCGGCCGAGGAAGCTGTCGGCACAAGCGGGGAGATTGTCTCCTTTGAAGCCTTACCCGAGGAAACAGCAAGCCAAGCGGTGGAGCTCGATACAGCCATTGAGGATTTGGATTTGCCGGAAACGCTGACGGCTATGATACGAACAGAAGCAAGCGCAGAGGATGCAGAACAGGAAGAGCCTGTTCAGTATTCGGGTGAATCAGAACCGATTGAGCAGGACAGCACTTCCGATTTGGCAACAGAATCCTCCGCGCAGAATATTCCGGTGACTACCGGCTCCGCTATTATGGCCGAGGACGCGGAGGAACCGAATCAACCTGTTTCCGATGGAGAAAACGAACCTGAGGAAACCGGAACAGACGAAGCTACAACGGAGCCTGAAATTCCGGTGACATGGGCAGCGAAGCCGGAATATGACGGCGAAACCACGGGAACCTATCTGTTCACACCCGAATTGCCGGAGGGACTTACCCTCGCGGACGGCGTGGAAATTCCGACCATCACCGTCACGGTTGGTACGGCGGTTGTTACCGGTACGGTGACGGCCTTTGACGAGCTGACCGACGACACTCGCTGGCAAAATACCAATGCGCCGGAATTTCCAGAAACCATAAGCGGTATGATTGATGGTGAAATGGCGCACATTCCAGTAATATGGGAAACGGAGCAGGAGTACGATGCGGAATATCCGGTACGCGGCCTGTATGTGTTCACTGCCCTTTTGGGAGAGGGCTATGCTCTGGCTGACGGCGTGGAGCCGCCCCATATCACTGTGTTCATCCCGGAAACGGTGCGCAGAACCTCTGGACTGCTTCGCATGATCGGTGGCGGTACAACGGCAAGCCCGCTGGAAATCACCATGGCGGCACAGCTTGCTGAGATTGCCGAATTGGTGAACGAGGGCAGGCTGGAAAGCTTTTTGCTTAACGACTCGACAGCGCAGGTCACGCTGGAGCTGCAAAACGACCTTGACCTTTCGGCGTATGCAGACGGTGAAGGCTGGACGCCTATTGGCAGGGAGGGAAATCCCTTTAAAGGCAGCTTTGACGGGGGCGGCAATAAAATTACCGGGCTTGTCATCAGCTGCGAAAGTACGTCCTATCAAGGTTTGTTTGGCCGTATTATGAATGGCGGAACAGTACAGAACCTTGGTTTGGAAAATGTATCGATTACCGGTGGTCAATATACCGGCGGGATAGTGGGAGCTGTCGCTTCCGGTCTAATAAAAAACTGTTATGTTAGCGGCAACGTCACAAGCGCATCCGAGTATGTGGGCGGCATAGCGGGAGTTACCAATAACGTTACGATAGAAAACTGCTATTCTTCTGGCAGTATTGAGGGCGGTCAATATACAGGCGGAATTGCGGGATATGTAACCGGCGGAACCGTGAAGAATTGCTACAGTACCTCTGGTATCACAAGCACAGACATGTATATAGGGGGAATAACCGGATATGTAACCGGTGGTACGGTGAAAAACTGCGCTGCGCTGAATCCAAGCATCAGTGGGGGCAACGTGACAGGCCGAGTGGTAGGAAATAAGGGGTACAACGGAAATCTTGAGGGAAACACAGCCTTTAGCGGCATGACGGTCAACGGTAGTATAGTATCCGGCGGCACGGCATCCGATGGCAACGGCGCAGGTAAAAATGCCGGTGAAATTTGCGATTCAGGCTTCTGGACGACTTCTTCCGGCTTTACAGAAGCATGGGATACAGGAATTTGGCAGATAGCGGCCGATAAACTCCCCGGCTTTGCTGCCGCAGTTGCGCTTCCTCTGCACTTGACGGAATCCTCTGGGAGTCCCTTTGAGGGTGAAGGCACAAGCGGCAACCCTTACAAAATCAGCACAGCTGAGCAGCTGGCAAGACTGGCAAGCTTGGTAAACGGAGGGAACAACTTCTCCGGCAAGTATTTTCAGCTGCAAAACGACCTTGATCTTTCTGCCTATGCGGACGGCGGAGGTTGGACACCCATTGGAAATAAGGACCATCCTTTCACCGGCAACTTTAACGGCAACGGCAAGAAAATTACAGAACTAACCATTAACCGCAGCAGTTCGGCTTATCAGGGATTGTTCGGCTATGTTGGAAATGGCGGTGTCGTGCAAAAGCTGGGCGTGGAAAACGCGAAAATTACCGGCAAAAATAACGTGGGCGGCATAGCGGGCGGAAGTAAAGGCACCGTGCAAAACTGCTATGTTACCGGCAGTATTATCGCGACAGGTAACTATGCGGGCGGTATTGCAGGCTCTCTGAACCATCATAGTTCTGATGCAGGCGGCAAGGTGGATCACTGCTACAGCACCGCCATTGTCTCCGCCGGTGATTATGCGGGGGGGGTGGCAGGGCTGGTTGATTGGCCAAGCACAGTGACAAACTGTGCTGCGCTGAATTCCAGCATCAGCGGCACAAACTATGTCGGACGCGTAGCTGGTTCTGGTCTCACAGGCCTTTCCGGAAACACAGCTTTCAGCGGCATGACAGTCAACGGCAATTCAGTATCAGATGGCACGGCATCCAATGGCAACGGCGCAGATGAAAGTGCCGGTGAAATTCGCGCTTCAGGCTTCTGGACGGCTTCCTCCGACTTTACAGAAGCTTGGGATACAGGAATTTGGAATATTGAGGTCGACAAACTCCCTGGCTTCGGCACCGCAGTTGAGCTTCCTCTGCACTTGACCGAATCCTCTGTTATTCCTTTTGATGGAGAAGGCAACAACGGCAACCCTTACAAAATCAGCACAGCTGAGCAGCTGGCAAGACTGGCAAGACTAGTAAACAGCGGGAATAACTTCTCTGGCAAGCATTTTGTGCTGCAAAACGACCTTGACCTTTCCGGATATGCAGGAGGTGAGGGGTGGGTACCTATCGGCAATGAGTCCCAACCTTTCGAAGGCAACTTTAACGGCAACGGCAGCGAAATCACCGGGCTAACCATCGGCTACAGCGTTGCGCCTTATAAGGGCCTGTTCGGTTACATCGGTATCGACGGCACAGTGGAAAATTTGGGAGTCACCGACATTAGTGTCACTGGCTATTGGTATGTCGGCGGCGTGACGGGTATGGTTGTAGGTACGGTGAAGAATTGTTATGCAACCGGCAGTGTCTCCGGCGGTTACTACGTTGGGGGCGTAGCAGGGCATGTTTACGAAACAATGCAAAATTGCTATGCAACCGGCAGCGTCTCCGGCGTCGACTATGTCGGCGGCGTGGCAGGGTATGTTAACGGCACAGTACGGAACTGTTACACAACTGGCGACGTTAGCGGCAACAGCTATGTCGGCGGCGTGGCAGGATCCGTTGAAAGCGGTGGCACGGTGCAAAACTGCTATGCAACAGGCAGTATCAGAGGCACAAGCAACTATGTCGGGGGTGTGGCAGGATTTGTTAAATCCTCGCTGCTGCAAAATTGCGCGGCGTTAAACCCCACAGTCAGCGGTACAGGCAATGTGGGGCGCGTAGTGGGATATCATAATAACAGCGCCCTTGCCAACAACTATGCGTACACCGGCATGAACTGCACGAGCAAAGGCGATAGTAAGGATAACGGTGCAGACGTGACTGCTCGGACCCTGTTCGCCGCAAGCTTCTGGAAGACACTGGGCAATTGGAGCGGCTCTGCGTGGGACGAGACCGTTTGGACTATTACAGATGACAAGCTGCCCGTACTGAAGGATATTTCCGGGCAGAACGGTGATGGGGGTTTGTATCTGGCAGAGCGGGATATTCAGTATGCCGCGGTGCAGACAACAGGCTATAGCTACACCGGAGAAACGGTTTATCCAACCGTTACCTTTGATGGTCACACGCTCGTCAAAGATACGGATTACACCGTTTCCATTACCAGCGCGGACAACAGCGGGACAAGCGCGGGAACAAAAGCCGGAACGGTGACCGTTACACTTACCGGTCAGGGCAACTTTACAGGCACAAAGACCGATGCGACCTATACCATCGGCAAGGCAAACAGTACGCTGACAATCTCCTGCGCCGATATTACCTATGGAGGAACGCCAAGCCCGCAAATTATAAATAAGACCGGTGACGGTGCGGTAACTTACACATATAAAGTGCAGGGTGCAGATAACAGTACCTATACTTCTCAAGCACCTGCAAATGCGAAGACCTATACCGTGCGGGGCACCTTGGCGGAAACGGCAAATTATAGTGCCGCAACAGCTACGGCGGATTTCACAATTTCCCCGAAATCTAATGCCAATTTCACCATTGCGGCGATTCCGAATCAGACCTACACCGGCTTAGGCATGAGGCCTACCCCGGAGGTAAAGGTTGGCAGCACAGTTCTGACAGAAAACATGGATTTTACTTATAGCTACAGCAACAATACGAATGTCGGAGAACTCGCTAAGGTTTTGGTCAGTGGAAGAGGGAATTACGCGGGCAGTACCGGCGAAAAACCTTTTACCATCATCAAAGGAAATAATTTCTTGAGTATTTCCTGCGGCAATATCACTTACGGGCAAGAGCCTGTACCAAATGCCACTGCCAATATTAGCGGGGGAACAATGTCTTACCGATACAAGGTACAGGGTACAAATGACAGCACCTATACTGAGGTTGTACCAACAGCGGTAGGAAGCTACACGGTTCAGGGAACGTCGGCAGCTACGTCAAATTTTAATTCCCAAACGGCTACCGCAGATTTCACCATCAGAAAAGCATCCGGTACTTTCACATCAACAGATGCTGTTATGACTACCTATTCACCTACGCTGACACTTGCGGATATTATCCTGCCAGCAAACTATGCGTGGACGAACTCGTCAACGGCAATCACGGCGGCAGGCAATGGACAGATTTTCGCGGCTACTTATACCGACCCCAGCGGCAACTACGAAGCCGCTAACGGTAATATTACGGTAAATGTGGAAAAAGCAGTGGCTCCGTCTATCACGTTCCCAACTGCGGCAACAGCGATTACTTACGGGCAAACGCTGGCGGCCGCAACGCTTGATAAACTTTCCGATGCAAATGGTTCATTTGCATGGGCTGCTCCGTCCACCGCACCCACCGTGGCGCAGAGCAGAAATACCTTTGAAGTAACTTATACACCGACAGACACGGCGAATTACGATTATACAAACGTAACGCTTACGGCGAATGTGGCAGTAACAGTGAACAAAGCCACGGCTCCATCTATCACGTTCCCAACCGCAGCAACGGCGATTACCTACGGGCAAACGCTGGCGGCCGCAACGCTTGATAAACTTTCCGATGCAAATGGTTCATTTGCATGGGCTGCTCCGTCCACCGCACCCACCGTGGCGCAGAGCGAAAATGCCTTTGCAGTAACTTATACACCGACAGACGCGGCGAATTACGATTATACAAACGTAACGCTTACGGCGGATGTGACAGTAACAGTGAACAAAGCCACGGCCATCCTGACGCTGGAAGCCAGCCCCACAGGAACACAGTCCCGCCCCGGCAGGGCAACGCTGACAGTCACGCTTCCTGCCGATGTGACTGGAACCCTGACCTTTAAGGCGGGGACAGACACCATACAAGCCGTAGCCCTGCCAAACAACACCGCCACTTTTACCCCGTCCGATGCGGCCAATGACTACAGCTTTACCGTGGAATACAGTGGGGACAGCAACTATAACAGTGCAACCAGCACGGTGCTGGCATACAGCTTTACAAAGTCGGAACAGGCAAATATAAACGCTTCAAATGATTGGATGAATTACGGCGAAACGCTGGATTTATCCACGCTTATTAGCGGCGGCTCCGGTACTGGCTCTGTCAGCTATGCTGTAACCAGAGGCCCCGGCGAAATCAGTGGAACAACGCTGACTCCCACCGGTACAGGAGAGGTAAACATCACTGTCACAAAGGCGGCAGATGATGATTACAACGCCAAAAACGCTGCTTTTCAGGTGGCTGTCAATCCCCGTGTGATTACCTTCACGGTGGATGCGGTTGGAACACAGGTTTACACAGGCAATGCCGTTACACCTACGCCGGAGGTAAGGGATGGAACCACGGTTTTGACTGAGGGTGTGCATTTCAATTATTCCTATGAGGACAACACCAATGTGGGAGCCTTCGCGGCCGTCAATATCATTGGCATTAGCAGTTATGCAGGCAGCACCGGCTCGGCGACCTTTACCATAGCCCGAATTGTTCCGGACATTACGACACCACCGTCCGTCAGCGGTACGATTTACACCGGAACAGCCTTGTCTCAAATCACGCTGGCCGGCGGAGAAGCCAGTGTCAGCGGGCAGTTTGAATGGGTCAACCCAACGGCGGCCGCCGTATCAGGCTCCAATACCTTTGAAGTCCGGTTTGTGCCGGAGGATACGCTTCTTTACACAGAGGTATCCGGCATCAATGTCACCTTTAACGCCGTCAACCGCTCCAGTAGCGGAGGCGACAGCAGCGATTCCCGCAATACAACTATTATTCCCACGGCACAGCCCAACCAGCCCACTATCGCCAGTGTAAATGCCACCGCACAAGTGACAAACGGCAATGCAGCCCTGATTATTACTGACAGCATGGCAAAGACGGCGATTGAAAAAGCACTGGCAGCTGCTAAGACTAACAGCAACACCGCAAATGGCATCAGTGTAGATATTTCCGTAACCGCCTCCGGTGCGACCGGCTTTGCCCTTACCTTGGAGCGCAAAGCCCTAAATCGTCTGTTGGAGGCTGACGTGAAATCCTTCA